>JAFGDE010000006.1 GCA_016932255.1 Candidatus Saganbacteria bacterium | reverse complement strand
GTCTTTGCCTTTACCCAGAAGGGGATCGCGACAGGGACAGCGCTGGCTTTCATGATGGCGATCGCGGGATTGTCCTTCCCAGAAGCGGTCATCCTTAAATCGGTCATGAAGCTGCGGCTGCTGGCGGTCTTTTTTACTATTGTTGCGCTGGGGATCATGGCCATAGGCTATCTGTTCAATTTCCTGTTCTGAGTTAGAATAGGATCAGGGATGAGAGCGGCTTTGATCAGGCTTGCCGCACCAGCACAGAGCTGTCAGATTTCTTCATCCATTCCTTCTTGATCGGTCATTTCCGGGGCTGAGGTCTCAAAACTGATCCTGTCATTGAGCCGGATCTCGCTGGCCGCTATCTCTCCGGCAGAAAGTTCGATCACTTTGTTGAATATCACCGTAGTGCTGATGACATCTGTCGTGCCGGCGGCCGCGTTCTCGTAAAGATCAACGACTTTGTCGTTCTTCAGCCAGATAAAATCAAGCGGGAATCCCATGCTCTCCATGGTGAAATCATAATTGACATCAAATGGGAAAAGGAACAGCATACCGCTGTTCTGGGGCAGCCTGTCCCGCTGCGCCAGGCCTTTAGCCCGCTTTGCCAGCGTGTCGGCCAGTTCCAGGGAATAGACCTTGCTGCCGATCCGGGCTTTGACGAACCTGGGTATTCCATCGACCGGTCCAGGCGGCGTTAGCCCGGCCGTGGCCATAAAAATAAGCCCCATTAACCAGGCCTGGTATTTCCTCATAAGCAGGCTAATTATATCACGCGGCCGGTTGATTTAGGGTCGGATTTTTGCTATGATTTTTCTTTCCGGCCCGCTTAAAATATCAGCAAAGGACAAAAGAACATGTACGAAGCTCAGGTCAGGGTCACCCTCAAGAGAACAGTTGCTGATCCTCAAGGTCTCACGGTCAAGCACGCGCTCGAATCATTAGGTTTCAATGATATTGCCGGCGTGCGTATGGGTAAATTCATTACTTTGCAGTTAAAGGCCAAAGATCAGGCTAAAGCCGAAGCAGAGGCTAAGGATATGTGCGCCAAACTGCTGGCCAACCCCATTATCGAAGATTACGCGGTCGAGGTAATTAAGAGCTAATGAAATTCGGCGTCGTTGTTTTTCCCGGCTCCAACTGTGACCAGGACTGCCATCACGTCATTGAAAATGTGATCAGGCAGCCGGTCGAATATATCTGGCATAAGAGCAAGAAGCTTGACGGCGTTGATTGCGTTGTCATCCCGGGCGGTTTCAGCTATGGCGATTATCTGCGCTGCGGCGCGATCGCCAGGTTCTCGCCGATAATGGATGCGGTCATCAAGTTCGCCAATTCCGGCGGCCTGGTCATCGGCATTTGTAATGGTTTTCAGGTCCTGCTCGAGGCCGGGCTCCTGCCCGGGGCCATGCTGCGCAACAAGGACCTGCATTTTATCTGCAAGTTCGTTGAGCTGGAAGTGGCCAGCACCGGCACTCCGTTCTCTTCCGGCTACAAAAAAGGCCAGAAGATCCGCATCCCGGTCGCCCATAATGAAGGCAATTATTATATCGATGACAAAGGCCTGGCCGAGCTGAAGAAAAATGACCAGATCGTCTTTCGTTATACTGACAATCCCAACGGCGCGGTCGCGGATATTGCCGGCATAGTCAACAAGGAACGCAATGTTTTAGGCATGATGCCGCACCCTGAGCGCAGTTCGGAAGCCGAGCTGACCTCACAAGACGGCTTGCCGATATTCCAGGCTATTGTGGAGAGATTGAAGAAAAATGGTTGAACGAGAAGTCTACTGCGCGCTCGGTCTGACCGACGCGGAATATCAGAAAATAGAGCAGATCATGGGCCGGGAGCCCAGCTCGACCGAGCTGGCTATGTTCTCGGTCGAATGGTCAGAGCACTGCGGCTATCCCAGGTCCAGGAAATACCTGAGCCTGTTCCCGCAGACAGGCAAGTACCAGGCTCTGGTAGGAGAGGATTCCGGAGGTTTTATCCTCGACGATCTGGCGATCGTCTTTAAGATGGAAAGCCATAATCACCCCAGCCAGGTCGAGCCCAAACAGGGCGCGGCCACGGGTGTCGGCGGCATTATCCGCGATATCTTCACCGCAGGGGCCCGGCCGATCGCTTCGCTTGATTCCCTGCGTTTCGGTCCCTTGTCCGAGCCTTACAATAAGTATTTGCTCAAGGGAGTGGTTGACGGTATCCAGTTCTACGGCAACTGCCTGGGCGTGCCGACAGTGGGCGGTGAGATCTATTTTGATGAATCCTATTCCGGCAACTGCCTGGTCAACGCCATGAGCATCGGCGTGTGCAAGAAGAAGGACCTGGCCCGGGCCCGGGCTTCAGGTACTGGCAATCCCATCATGTATGTCGGCTCAAGCACCGGACGTGACGGCATCGGCGGCTGTTCGGTCCTGGCCTCAGCCGAGTTTGGCGAAGGCGAGGAAAAACGGCCGACAGTCCAGATCGGCGACCCGTTCACGGAAAAATGTCTGATCGAAGCAACTCTTGAGACCCTGGCCACCGGCGCGGTCGTGGGTATCAAGGACATGGGCGCGGCGGGACTCACCTGTTCCTCGGCCGAGATGGCCCACGCTGGCGAGGTCGGCATGGAGATCGATCTGGACAAGGTGCCGCTGCGCGAGGAGGGCATGGAGCCTTACGAGATCATGATGTCGGAATCCCAGGAGCGCATGCTGGTCTGCGTGACAAAGGGCAGGGAGAAAGAGATTGAGGATATCTTTACCAAATGGGACCTGCACGGCGTGGTCATCGGCTACGTGACCGATGATAAGAAAGTGACCGTCAAACATCAGGGCAAGGTCGTGGCCACGATCCCGACCGAGGCCCTGGCCAAAGCGCCGCTGTACGAAATGAAAATGGAAGAACCGGTCAAGCTCAAAGAGATGAAAAAACTGGACCTAAACAGCTTGCCCGAACCTTTATTAGGTCACGACGCTGAACGCGTCGGCTCCTCTGCTAGAAAAGGAACCGACAGGTTCACTGTTGGGATATACAATGACGTCCTGCTCAAGCTGCTGTCCGCGCCAACGATCGCCAGCAAGGAATGGGTCTATGAACAGTATGACCATATGGTCCAGACCAATACCTGCGTGCTGCCGGGCTCAGACGCGGCAGTGCTCCGCCTGAAAGGAACAAAAAAAGGTCTGGCCGCGACCTCTGACTGCAATAGCCGCTACTGTTTGCTCGATCCTTACCGCGGGGCGCAGATCGCTGTGGCTGAAGCGGCCCGTAACATTTCCTGCTCCGGTGCTGAACCCGCGGCTGTGACCGACTGTTTGAACTTCGGCAATCCTGAGAAACCGGACCGCTACTGGTATTTTGTCAATTGCGTCAAGGGCATAGCTGACGCCTGCAAGATCTTTGAAGTCCCGGTCATTTCCGGCAACGTGTCCTTCTATAATGAGAGCCCTAAGGGCGCGATCAATCCGACCCCGACCATCGGCATGGTCGGTGTACTAAATAATATTGAGCAACGCTGCACTTCCGAGTTCAAGAACGAAGGTGATGTGATCCTCCTGCTGGGCGAGACCAAGGCAGAACTGGGCGGCAGTGAATACCTCAGAGTTATCCACGGTAAAATAGCCGGCGAAGCTCCTGCTCTTGATCTTGCAGGGGAAAAAGCGGTCCAGGCGCTGGTGCGCGAAGCGATCAGCCGGGGGTTGGCCAACTCGGCCCATGACTGCGCTGAAGGCGGCCTGGCTGTGGCTTTGGCAGAAGCGTGTATCTCTAGCAAGGACAAAGTGATCGGCGCGGAGATAGAATTAAAAGAAGTCTCCGCTCTGCGGCCAGATGTTCACCTGTTCTCTGAATCTCAGTCCCGTATTATCGTTACCTGTGATATCAAGAAAGCGGACAAGCTGATCGCCCTGGCCGAGAAGCACAAAGTACCCTGCGATACGATCGGCCGGGTAGGCGGGGATAAACTGAGCATCGAGAATTGGGTCGACCTGCCGCTGGCTAGGTTAGCGTCTGCCTGGCGCAATGGTTTGAAGGAGGCCCTGGCATGAAGCTGCAGCGCTGGCAGATCTGGCTCGGCGGGTTGCTGATCGCCATGTCGGCCGGCCTTTACTATATCCATTATCTGATCTTCCATGACGCGCACCATATCTTCATCTACCTGCTGGGTGATGTGGCTTTTGTCCCTGTTGAGGTCCTGATCGTTACTCTGATCATTCATGAGGTGCTGAGCCAGCGCGAAAAAAAGAGCCGCCTGGAAAAGCTTAACATGGTGATAGGCGCTTTTTTCAGCGAGGTAGGCACCCATCTGTTGACCGTGATCTCTGACGCTGACCCGACGCTGGAAGAGATCAAGAAAGACCTTAAAATAAGCAATAACTGGGATGAGCGGCGCTTCAGCCAGATTGAGCGGCGTTTCAAGGAATACGATTACGCGGTCAATATCAATAAGATCGACCTGCACCAGTTCCGTGACTTTCTCAGGGACAAGCGGGCCTTCCTGTTGCGTCTGCTGGAGAACCCGAACCTTTTGGAGCATGAGACCTTTACCGACCTGCTTTGGGCGGTCTTCCACCTGACCGAGGAGCTGGTGGCCAGGAAGAACATCGGCCATGTGCCACAGACCGACCTGGACCATATGTCAGGCGATATCAAGCGGGTCTATGACCGGCTGGTGCTGCAGTGGCTGGCCTACATGAAGCACCTGAAGGAGCATTACCCTTATCTATTCTCGCTTGCCCTGCGGACAAATCCGTTCGACGAAACGGCAACAGTTGAAGTAAAGTAGATCTTTATGCCGAAAATACTCAAGAAAGAAAAGCTGAATGATAATGTTTCCCGGATCGTCGTGGGCGCGCCGCATATCGCGGCCGCGGCCAGGCCGGGCAACTTTATCGTTGTTATCCCCAAAGAGAATGCCGAGCGCATCCCTTTGACCATTGCTGACGCGGACACGGCCAAAGGCACGATCTCGATCATCTTTCAGATCGTTGGAGCTACGACCAAGGTGCTTGATTCCCTGAAAGAAGGCGATGAATTAGCTCATTTGCTTGGTCCCCTGGGGGTGCCTTCACATATCAAGAACTACGGTACCTGCGTGATCATTGGCGGCGGAGTAGGCATCGCTGAGATATATCCGGTCGTCAAGGCGCTGAAAGCCGCCGGTAATAAGGTCATTACGATCATCGGCGCGCGCTGCAAGGACCTGTTGATCTACGCTGAAGAACTCGGCGCGCAGAGTTCCGAGCTGCGGATAACCACGGATGACGGCAGCTGCGGCCGTAAAGGTTTCGTTTCCGATGAACTAAAAGATATCATTGCCTCAGGCGAGAAAGTCGATTATGTCATGGCGGTCGGGCCGGTGCCCATGATGAAAGTTGTCTGTGATGTGACCAGAGAGCACAAGATCAAGACCATGGTCTCGCTTAACCCGATCATGCTTGATGCCACGGGCATGTGCGGGGTCTGCCGCGTCACTGTGGGAGGCAAAACCAGGTTCGCCTGCGTTGAAGGCCCGGAATTTGACGGCCATGAGGTCGATTTCTATGGCCTGTCCGACAGGTTGAAGCCTTATAAGGATATGGAAAAAGTTGCACACGACCATGTGTGTAAGATGTTGCAAGGAACCAGCGACTAAACGTCGCGGTTCCTTGAAGGAGAGTAAGGAGCCGAGACGTTCAGCCTTGCCTGCCGGCAGGCAGGTCTCAGGCTCCGTCTAATAATGGTAGAAAAACAACAAAGACAGCATATGCAAGAACGGCCGGCCAGCGAGCGTGTCCGCGATTTCCAGGAAGTGCCGCTCGGTTTTACTCCTGAACAGGCTCTAGCAGAGGCCAAGCGCTGCATCCAGTGCAAAAAACCGCTCTGCGTCAAGGGCTGTCCTGTTGAGATAGACATACCTGCTTTTATTAAACTGGTTGCTGAAGGTAAGTTCGCTGACGCAGCCCAGAAGATCAAGGAAACTAATGGCCTGCCGGCCATCTGCGGCCGGGTCTGCCCCCAGGAAGAGCAGTGCGAGCTCGAATGCATCCTTGGCATTAAGGGGGAGCCGATTGCTATTGGCACGCTTGAAAGGTTTGTCGCTGATTGGGAGAGGGAGAATCGAGAATCGAAAATCGAAAATAGAGAATCGAAAATAGGAGGGAAAAGGGTCGCCGTGGTCGGCTCAGGGCCGGCAGGCTTGACCTGCGCTGGGGACCTGGCCCGTTTGGGCTACCAGGTCACTCTGTTCGAATCGCTCCATGTCACTGGCGGGGTCTTGACCTACGGCATCCCGGAATTCCGTCTGCCCAAAGCGGTCGTTAACCTCGAAGTTGAGTACGTTAAAAGCCTGGGCGTTGAGGTCAAGACCGATATGCTGATCGGCAATGTTCACACGGTCCAGGACCTGCTGAAAGATCACCAGGCTGTTTTCATCGGTTCCGGGGCCGGCCTGCCCAAATTCATGAAAATTCCGGGCGAGAACCTGGACGGTGTTTATTCTGCCAACGAGTATCTGTTCCGCATCAACATGATGAAAGCCTGGCAATTCCCCGATCAGTTGACCCCGGTCAAGGTCGGTAAACGTGTGGCGGTCGTGGGCGGCGGCAACGTAGCCATGGACGCGGCCAGGGTCTCTCTCAGGCTGGGCGCGGAAGAGGTCGTTATTCTTTACCGCAGGACGCAGGATGAGATGCCGGCCAGAAAAGAAGAGATCGGCCGGGCGATCGAAGAGGGTATTATTTTTAAGATACTGACCTTGCCTCTTAAATATGAAGCAGATGATAAAGGCTGGGTGAAAACCGCCCTTTGCCAGCAGATGAAGCTGGGCGAGCCTGACTCATCCGGTCGCCGCCGGCCCGTGCCGGTAGAAGGTAAGATGTTCAATATCGCTGTCGACACGGTGGTCGTGGCGATCGGCAATTCGCCCAATCCATTGATCCCGCACCGCACACCAGAGCTTAAGACCGAGAAGTGGGGCGGGGTCATTATCACTCCCGAAGGCGAAACATCGATCAAGGGCGTTTACGCTGGCGGCGATATCGTCCGCGGTGCAGCCACGGTCATCTCGGCCATGGGCGACGGCAAGCTGGCGGCCAAATCGATCCATAAAATTATTTCCGCTTAAGAACTTTCTTTGCCGAACTTTAACAGGTAGGTCTTGGTATCCTTGGAAAAGAACAGTTTGACTATATCCGGCAGTTTGGGCAGGCCCATGACCTGCAGCGGCGGCTGGTGGATGTTGATCCGCTCAATGGGCGAGGACATGGCGTAGGTCGATTCTCCCTGGTGCAGACGTACCTGGAAAATAGAACGGATCGGGCTGGAAGTGATCGAGCCTTTGTCGTCTTTGACGCTGACGTAGAACATGAAATCAGGGTCGACCAGGTAAGTCGGCACGCCGAAGTAGTAAACGCCGTCCTCAAAATATGCCGGCAGCGAGCTCCAGTACCGTTTGGTCCAGCGGCTGGGTTCGCCGGAAGTGTAGTACATGGTCGCCTCGATCACGCGGCCGCTGGCCGCGGCCAGCACCGGCACAATGATCTTATTCTCGCCTTTTTTAAAGATCGGCTGGATATTGACCTGGGGAAAACTGCCCTGGCCGTTCTTTAGTTTGTTGTCGAACCAGTTAAAGGCGATCTGCTGCATTTCCGGCGTGAATCTGTGCCTGAGGTTCGGCATCAGGGCCAGTTTTTTCGGCACCGAGACCTCCATGTAGCTCTTTTGGAAGGTCGGCAGGTAATAACAGTGGTCGTTAGTGCCGGTCATGAACAGGATAGGGGAGTTCTGAGTCTTGAGAAAGATGCTCGGATCGATATAGGCATACCATTCATTGAGCTCCTGCTTAGTCTTGATATCAAAGCGGTCCTGCCAGGTGCAGCCCTCAGAAATGTAGCCGGAGCCAAAGACGTTGATCGCGGTCTTGAGCCGATTATCCTGGCCGTTGGTCAACAGCGTGATAACCCCGCCCCAGGACAGGCCGATCATGCCGATCCGGTCCGGGTCGACCTCTTCCCGCTGGGTCAGGAAGGTGATGCCGTTGCGCACCGCGGCCACGGCATGAACAAGATAGTTGAGCTCAGGGTCCGGTTTGGTGCGTAAAAGGATCGGCACGTCCATGTTCGGGCCGGTGGAGCGGGAATCCATGCGCTGCTGGCCTTTGCCCGGCAGGTCGATCGACAGAACGGCGTAGCCGCGCCTGGCCCAGGTCAGGGTATTATTCAGGTCGGCCGTGCCGCCGCCGCCGTGCGAGATCAGTATCGCCGGCAGGCTCTTCTGTCCGGCAGGATAGCAGAAATAACCGAAGATCCTGGACGGCGTGCCTTTGTATTCCCGGCTTTCGTAGTATATTTCCTCGACCGCGATGTCGCCCTTGATATAGGAGCAGTTGACCTCATAGCCGACCGGCAGCAGCTGCAGGTCCCAGATGGCTTTAAGGTCTTTAGCGGCAAATGCGGACAGGTTCTGCGTCAGAAGGAAAAAAGCGCTCAGAACGACTATGATTATCCGCATGTTGTGTGTTATTATAACATAACTGTCAAAACCAAAAAAATGAATTCTGGAAACCTGCGAATAAACTTCGCGGTTTCCAGAATCTCGCGAGAGGAAGCAGGGAACTGCGACGTTCAGTCGCAGGTTCTCCAAAAATGATTAAAAAACTTTTTCATAAATTCCAGAAGGAACGCGACTTGACGACGATAAACATCAGCAAGGGCATCTTTCTGCTGGCTGTGCCGATGATCCTGTCCAACGTGCTACAGACCGCTTTTAACGTGGTTGACATGATCTGGGTCGGCAGGCTCGGAGCGCCGGCCCTGGCCGCGGTGGCCATGAGCGGCCAGGTGCTGATGGTCGTTATGTTCGTGATGATCGGCATCGGCATGGGCACGACCGCCAAGGTGGCGCGGGCCGTCGGGGAAAAGAACAGGGAAAAGGCCGATAACGTTGCCATGCAGGCGCTCATCCTGGGTTTTTTCGGTTCCCTGGTCTTTGGTCTGATCGGCTATTTTCTTTCGCCCTGGCTGCTTGAGATCCTCGGCGCTGAGCCTGATGTCGTGGCCCTGGGCAGCGGCTACCTGCAGGTCACTTTCCTGGGCGTCATAGTTATGTTCTACGGTTTTTTGATCTCAGCTGTTTTGCAGGGAGCCGGCGATGCGGCGACCCCGATGGTCATTCTGGCCGGAGCGACGATCATTAATATAGTACTTGACCCGATCATGATCTTCTGGCTTGGCTGGGGCGTCAACGGCGCTGCCTGGGCCACGGTGATCAGCCGGGCGATCGGTTCGCTGGTCGCGCTTGAGGTCCTGTTCCGGGGCCGTTCTCGCGTCCATGTCAAACTTGAATATTTCAGGATCGACTGGGGCTGCATGGCTTCGATCCTGATGATCGGTTTCCCGGCCTCGGTCCAGATGACCCTGCGCGGCGCGGTTGGCATCGTGCTGATAGCTGTCGTCGCCAGCTTCGGCACTTACGCGGTCGCGGCTTACGGCGTTGGCCTTGAGCTCTGGATGATCGCGATGATGCCGGGCTTTGCCCTGGGCCAGGCAGCCGGCACGCTGGTTGGCCAGAACCTGGGTGCCAGGCAGGAGCAGCGGGCCGCGGCCAGCGCCTGGACCACAGTGGGATATTATGTCGTCTTCATGTTGGTCATCGGGCTGGTCTTCATCTGCTGCGCGCCTTACTTGGTGATGCTGTTCAACACGAACAAGGAAGTGGTCAGGATCGGGTCTGAATTCCTGCGCATTGCCGGGCTGGGCACGATCTTTGTGGCGCCGTCGCTGATCCTGGGCCGTTCAATGCAGGGCGCGGGCGATACGGTGGCGCCGCTGATCATCACTTTTGTTACGCTCTGGGTCGTCCAGATACCGCTGGCCATGTTCCTGTCGCGCATGCCTGAGCTGGGTTTGCGCGGCATCTGGCTGGCAATATTGATCGCTTATTTTGTCCAGGGAACAATGGCTATTGCCTGGTTTCAGGCAGGAAAGTGGAAGCAGAAACGGGTGTGAAATAATAGACGGTAGTCAGTAGGCAGTGGGAATAGGAAATATGGAGTACTTCAAGGCATTTTTCGCGGTCAAACCGTCCCAAGTCAGGAAAGTCGTCATCCTGTCCCCGATCGTTTATCCCAAGCAGTTCGAAAAGATGTCCGGGCTTAAAGGCAGGCAGTATAAGTCGATTCTTGGCTACCTGATCGCTGACTTCAAGGCCTTTACATATATAAAGACGCCGATGACGCAGGCCGCCATAGCTGATCTGGTCGTTCTGCTTAAAAAGACCAAATGCCGCGAAGTCTATTTTATCGGCGCGGTCGGCGGCCTGGAGCCGGGAGTGAAAATAGGTGATATCCTGGTTACTGACCGGGCGCGCGATGTTTTTTCTTTTAGTTCCATGCATGATGAAACGCCAAAGCGTTTAAAGTCCCTGCGCGGCAAAGGGGTCCTGGGCATTGACTTTGAGACCAAGGCTTTCTTTTCCGCGGCAAAAAAAACCGGGCTTAAGGCGCTCGCTGCTTATGTTGTGACCGACCTGCCATTCAAGAAGCCTTTCTACAAGAAGAAGACCAAAAGAGAAGAACAGCGGATCAAGGATTGCCTGGCTTATATCGTCCGCCTGCTGGCGGCCACTGCTGCTGATGTCTGAGACCTCGCGCAAGATCAAATATATCAACAAGGTCAAACTCCCTGTGGTCCGGCCGTGTCCCTGCGCGGTCGGCCATCGCTCCTGCGGCTACATTATAATAAGCCATATCCTGGGCTGTCTTTATAACTGCAGCTACTGTTTCCTGCATACATATTATGGTAAGGACGAGATCGTGGTCCTGGACAATGAACCAGAGATCCTGCGCCAATTAAAGGAGCATATGGCTGAAACGGACCAGCCTTTGCGCTACGGCACCGGTCAGTATTCCGACAGTTTGGCTTTACCTGAGGCTCAGGCGATGGCTAAGACATTGGTCAAGCTTTTTGCTCGGCAGGACAAGCATATTTTTGAGATCAAGACCAAAAGTGCCGCGGTTGATGATTTGCTTACTCTTGACCACAAGGGCAAGACTGTTGTTGCCTGGTCGGTCAATCCTCAGAAGATAGCTGAGAGGGAGGAATTGGGTGCTGGGTCACTGGGTTCTAGGATCGCCGCGGCCAAAAAATGTATTGCGGCCGGCTATCCGGTCGGTTTCCATTTTGATCCGATCATTCATTATGACGGTTGGGAAAAGGACTATGCTGAGGTCGTTGATATGATCTTTGAAACGGTTCCGGCAGACAAGATCGCCTGGATCAGTTTGGGCGCGTTGCGCTTTCCGCCGGAGCTGAAAAGGATCATTTCCGATAAGTTCCCCGGTTCAAGGTTGATGGACCACGAGTTCGAACAGGCTGAGGATGGGAAACTGCGTTATGCCTTGCCGGTCAGGCTGGAGCTGTTCAATACGCTCTATCAGTTGATCCGCCAGCGCTCAAACACGGTCCTGGTGTATTTGTGCATGGAGACCAGTGCTTTGTGGCAGCTGACCGGCCTAATGCTGACAGGACCTTATACGAAATATTTTGGGCTTCATCTTAAAAAGTGAATGTATTTGCGGTCAAAGACCTTCAGGGGGATGGTGACCTGGTCGCGACCTGGTCGACATGCTCGAGACCTCATGCTATTATCATCCAGCAAGAAGGACAATATTGTCTATTATGGAGGATTAAATGCTTAAGGATGAATTAAAGGAAAGGGCGCTGGATGAAGGGATTTCCATTAAAATGCTGGAAAAAGAGGCCTTGCAGATCTATGTCTTAAGCGAGTTGTTTTCTATGCCGGGGTCGACCGAGGTCACTTTCCAGGGCGGGACCTGCCTCCGGTTGATCTATAATGGAGTCCGTTATTCTGAAGACCTTGATTTTGTGACGACCGCAGCTGATGAGGCGATCGAAAAAATGATCGCCGGACTAAAAAAGGGGCTGGTCCGGCTGGAACCGCTGTTAGGAGGCAAGTTCATTGTCAAGGAGCAAAAAGCGTCGACGACCTTTATCCGCTACCGGGTCCATAGCGAACAAGAGAATTATCACGATTCATTCTTTGTCAGCCTGGAATTTGCCCGCTACCCCGCTTATACCGTGAATGTGGTGCCGCTCCGCCAGCAGAAAGAGCTGCCTGGGCTGCCGCTGACCCTGGTCCGGGCGGAAAAGCAGGAAGAGCTCCTGGCCGATAAATTGTGCGCCGTTGCCGGCTGGCCGTTCTGTAAGGGGCGCGACTATTTTGACCTCTGGCTGTTGAAACAGCAGGGGATCAAGTTGGACGCTGATCTCTTGAAGCGCAAACTGAGCGACTACGCCGCTTCACCGGCTGATCTGGCCCGCGGGCTGAAGCTGGCTTCGGCCGAGAACATCAAGAACGAGATGGAGCGTTTCCTGCCGATCCAGTACCGGCGGCAGCTAGAGGCGGACGGATACGCCGTCCTGCTGCGGGAGGCTGGCGCGCTGATCGAAGAAGGACTGGGTGCGTTATGAGCGAATATTTTACCTCTGCCGACTGGTTGCTGCTCCTGCAAAAACTGGCCAGGGAAAAGAATAAGATATTTTCTCCCAGGGCGCTCCAGCAAGCCAGCGGGTTAAGCCGCCGGGCGACGCAAAAAGCGGTACAGCGGCTGACCCGCCGCGGACAGCTGGTCAAGCTTTGCAAGAATGCCTATGCCAGCAAGCTCTCTTTGCCTTCCCTGGAGGAGGTGGCGATGTTCTATGGCAAGCCCTGCTACATCTCTTTTGAGAGCGCGCTGGAGCGTCACGGCCTGCTTTCCCAGGCGCCGCTGGTCCTGACCTGCGCTATCGCCCGCAAAGCCAGGAATGCCAGGACCCCTCTGGGCGAAATTGTTTTTCACCATCTAGCGCCGGGCTTGTTCAATGGTTACGAGAACGACCGGGGTATCCTTTGGGCGACCCCCGAAAAGGCTTTGCTGGACCATTTATACATCAAGCTGAAGAACGGTCAAGGTGTTCCCGCGCTGGATGAATTAGACCTTAAGCTGCTGGACAGGGGAAAGCTGAAGCGGCTGGCGAGACCTTTTCCGCACAGTGTCAGGGGCATTATCCGCTCTTTTTTTGCTGGTGAAAAATAAATTTGGGCGCGATAAACCCGGACATTATCACATTGCGGCTACAAACCTAAAAAACTTGTTGACAAGTATCTGGGTGGGGCGTATTATATGTTCATGTTTGGATATGTCCACAAAATTTTCTGTGGCACATAGGTGTTAGTAAAAGCTGAACGCTGGCGTTCGGCTTTTTTATATAATAAATAATAAAAAGGGATTGAATATAAATGATTAAAAAAATAGCTGCTTGTTTGTTAATTTTAGTATTGAATACTGCATTATCTTTTGCAGCACCAATCGATCCCGGGGATATGGTACCGATTGTAACCGACCCCGCAACAGGAACTATCCTATTAACTGATACCGGCACATACGCTGTTCCATCAGCCATGAACATACAGGGTCGTGCTATGGATGACGCAGGCAGCCCTCTTTCAGGCAGCCAATCGATGACCTTCAGGATCTATAAAATTGAAACAGGCGGGTCAGCCGTTTGGTCGAAGAATTATAGTGTCAATATTGAAGCTGATAATCTTGGCGTATTTAACGTTATTATAGGCGGAGACGATGATACAGGGCGTGATTTTCCTGAATTCAGGACCGAGACACACTATCTTGAGATCGTTTTAAACGGGAGGGCACTAGTTCCCAGACAAAGATTGGTCTCAGTACCCTATGCGATTACTTCAAGAAATCTTGTTGGCGGCAGCGCCAAGATTGGCTATGATAAACAACTCTATGGCAGTGGTGTGCCCTTAACTTATGCGGTTGGTGCTTTTGGTCAATCCCCTTCCGCTGTTGAGATCGGTTCCGGAGCATCAGGTTATGATGCTTTTATTAATGATGATCTATTTGTTAACAAAAAACTTCATGTTGGTCTTGATGGAATAGAGATCGTCCGCAATCATGGGAATTTCATTGAAATGGTCAAAAATGACGGGACCAGGCCTTATACCTGGAGATTCCATACCGGAAATCCAGCTCAGCCGAATCCCGGGAGATTAGAGATTGGGTTTACTGATGGGATAACTGATAAATGGGAGATCATGACCTTCCATACCAATGGTGCTGTTTGTGCCGGGACACAAGACCCGGTCGCCAATGTTACCTTGACCGTCAAGGGGGCTGATGCTACCGGCGCATCAGCGATAGTTGGCCGAACACATTCAGCGTCGACGACCCTGTCATCCGGGAATACTGGAGTGGCAGGATTATCGACGGGGGATTTTTCCAAAGGAGTGTATGGAGAAGGAAGGATCGGGGTTTTCGGAATGACGACAGGGTCCAACCGCTATGCCGGGGTAGTTGGAGAAGCTCCACATGGATTGGCTGGAGGCTATGGAGTGGTCGGTATCGGCGATATTTTGCGCGATGGGTCAATAGGAGTTTATGGCTCTGGGCATCCTGGGGTCAAGGGCTATAGCGGGTCAACGGCGATCGAAGGTGTTACTACGGTCGGTGTGGGCGTTTACGCTCACAGCACGAATCTTGGGGCGGGAACTGCTTTAAAGGTTGAATGCGCTGCTCCCAACAGCAGCGCGATCGAGATCGGAAAAGGCAGGATCAGTGTCACAGATATCGGTAGAGATACTTACCAGACGATGTGGTCTTCCTCTGATACTAACCAGCAGCGTTATGAAGGAAGCAAACCTTTTGGCGTGGTTGAAGACACGAACCGCAGTCGGGTTAATGATTTAGGGATCGTTCACATCAGGAATCCGCATCTGACCGATAATTCGGTAGTAATGGTGGCTGTACATACGCCGGTCGGTAAACAATGGTATTATAATGTTTGTAATGTGACCGGCTCATCTAGCGATCTACTTATTAACGGACGATATATTTACGTCAGATTTGCTAATAGAGTTTTGGTCGGGGAGGCTTTTAAGATCACTTATTTTATAGTGAATTAATCATGAATAAATCATGAATAAATCTTTACAACGATACTTGGAGGGTTTATTTTTATTATTTAATGATAAATTTAGTTGTTCGGGGGAATTATTATCATGAAAATGAACATCTTAATAATTTTTATTATTATATTTTCGTTACTATTCACGATAAATAATGCTTTTGCCGCTGGACCCACTGTGCCGGATCCAACTGGAGGCGGAACAGCGTCATCGCTCCTTGGAGTACGCGGCGTCCCATTGATGATGAACATCCAGGGGCGGGCGCTTAATGATGCTGGGGATGCTTTGTCTGGGGCGCAGACCATGGTCTTTAAAATATATTACATCACTACGTTGGTCTGGTCGCAGCGACAGGATGTCGATATCCCGGCCAGCGATAGAGGGGTTTTCAACGTGTTAATAGGCGGCGATGATGATTCCGGACGCGGCTTTCCGGAATTCTTGACCGATGAGTATTTTCTGGAGATCGTGTTGAATGGAACAGCACTGACCCCCCGGCAAAAGCTGGTCGCTGTGCCATATGCGATAACGGCCAGGAACCTTGAGGGTGGCGGTATTAAGGTGGGGGCTGATCGAAAGATAACTGGTAGCGGAGGGGGATTCCTCCCCGATGAACCATTTGCAAGCAATGCTGTTACCTTAGGGTTAGGTTACAGTGATTGGGATGTTTTTATCGATGATGATCTTTACGTCAAGAAGAAATTAAGAGTTGATTCGCTTCAGATGACTGCCGGTTCGGAAACAGCTACATTAGTTGCTGAACAGACCGGATGGGGTTATGCAGGAACGCGGCTTTATACCGCAACCGCTACTGTAACGGTGAATAAAAAAGTTGGAACCATTACCATAGTCCCTGCTGATACATCTGGATTATTTGAACCTTATACCTTATCGGGAGCAACCGTGCGCGTGAATAATTCATATATTTCTGATACTTCTCAGTTGTTTGTTACGCCTATTGCTTTTTCTGAGATGACAGTTTCGCAGAGCGATGGTTATTTTACTTTGAATGTTCCGAACACCGCTGTTAAGGTTCATTTTTGGGTAAATTAATGAGAACTGTTTTATGAGATTTTTTAGATTATTATTAACATTATTGTGTTTAGCTTTTGTTAATCCAGTCTGGGCTGCGACGGGAAGCACATTTGGGACCACACCTGTCCTGTCGGCGACCACAACGACCGTTTTATCCAAAGCGACCACCACCACGGTTTCATCTAAAGCGACCACGACCACAGTTTCGTCCAAAACGACGACCACAACGACCAGCGGTAAAGCGACTACCACGACCCGGGGCCTTTTTCCCATAACCACTACGACCAGAGGCGGCTTGATCGGAGTTACCACCACTACCAGGACAACGACCACTACTTTGGCAGCTGCAGCGCTGTCAGGCGGAGTGATCCCGAACGGCATCATGTCCAATGATGTCGCTGTCTTTACCTATAATGTTTGGGCAGCCGGCGGCCATCCCCACTTGGTCGGTAGTCATGTCCATGATATTAAAGGGCAGGTTGTTATTGGCGTAAGCACCGGTGGTGGCAATCGAGTGGAGTTCGGCGGTATTTATGGGGCCTTGGCAGAGGCGGGCGGCGATATTGTAGTGCCGGAAGGCACGGTGCTCTTGAATATCCGTCGTGATGGGGCTGATATAGTTGTGGAATGGAGCGGATCCGCTGATATTTATATGCAAATCGGTAATGGCAGCGGTTTATTTGCCAATGGTGTAGGGCCAGCCCCCTGGCTTGGGCCGTTAACTGGGACAGAAGAAGGTATAGTGCTTTCGCCGGGCCAACTCAGGCATATAGGTGAGGCCGGGGCGCCCGGGGACCTTCCTGAAGTTTATTATAAAGCAGTAAAACCGGGTAGATCAGACAGGCGGCGGGCAGCTTACGCTGTCGGCAAGATCAGATATCATCTTTTCCCGGGGAATACTTTTATTGGTATTCCTTTCCAGTGGAGCGGTACTGTTGATGAATTAATGCAGCCGCAGATACACGGTTATCCAGCAGGATGTCGCATTTATTCTCAGAACGATGCTCGCAACGCTTTTAATGCATCTGATTTTAACGGTTCCGTTTGGAGCGATACTATCGATATCTTACCTGAAGAAGGTTACTATTTTTATAATACTGGAACCAGTGGCTTTTCTATCGTACTTTGCGGCAGACTGCTGACTGACGAAGTTGCTGTAACTATGGGAGCAGGCAGCACTTTGTTCAGTATGCAGTTCCCATCGACATATTCTTTTTCAGTTCTCGGCTCAGGCACAGTGCCTGGTGACCGCCTTTTAATATATAATAATGCAGCCAGCCCTGTACCTGGTTTTACTTCTATAAATCAAGATGACTTTGATACAACAAGCTATTCACTTAATGGTCTTGATAGTTATTATTATTATCGTGATCCAACGGCTGGCGACCTGACCTGGTCGCCGACCTTGCCATAATGGATATTAGGAGGCGTGTGATATGAAAAATCTGGTCCAAAAACGGTTGGTGATAGTCTGGCTATTATTGACTTTAAGCTTTTATTTTGGGTCAAGTGCAATGGCTGCGACCAACGGTTCAGTTTCCATCAGCGGTTCAGGCGGCACTTATACTTTGACCGATCACACCGGAGCTCTCATAATACCTAGCCCGAACACGATCTCACCGACCAACCTGTTATATTTTAATTCAGCGCCAGCGCCGAACGCCGGAGCCACGGCTTTTGTCCCTTCCGGGTTTTCAACATACACGGCTGCCGGCGGGTTCGACGTTTCTCGCTATGATTTTGCCGGGACAGGCACGGTTTATGTCCTGGTGCGTTCATCTGACGGGAGCCATTACACTATCCTGAGCAGTGGTTACTATAATGCCGGCGGCACATGGACCTCCTCACCCCTGGCCCTGTCGGGCAGTGAGGTCAAGGATTATTTCCTGCGCGGCCAGACGACCAGGCAAGCGGCCACGCCTTACGCCCCCAGCAGTATCACAGTGCAGGAATCGCAGGTCAGGGTAGGCGACACCACCGATACCAGGACAACCTTAACTATCACTGTAGTTTCTGATACGGGTTCTTCGCCAAATATACGCGATATTGGCGGCGGCACTCCCAGCAATTACGCTTTGCAGATAGTCAGGAGCGGTGATGGCGCCCCGGTCACCACTGTTGCCGGGGGCGGCACTGTGACGATCGCCGGCCCGACTCTGATCAATCAGGCAGGAGGCACTTTTACTATCAATGGTGATTACCTGGAACCAGGGGAGACCTATCAGATAATCGCCTGGAACAGGAACTGGTTCTCAGTGCCCGGCGATGACAACGTTGCGGACCTGTCGAACAAAAGGACAGTACCCTGGACGCTGTTGGGAGCGGGGATGATGGGTGGCCCAATGGAGATCCATTGCGACTTCAATACTTCGGGGACACTGGGCATCAACCAGTTCACGGTACCGGCTGCCACAGCCATTGTTTTCAACGGCCCGACGGTAACAGGACGTACGATCACTACCATGCAGGACTTGATCAATGCTTTGGCTGATGAGGGTATCACAGTTGGTACTGCGGGCTGGTGGCAGGAAACAGCTCAGATCATGGTCGGCTGGACAGATGTCAGCGGCACGCCTATTCCTACCGGAATAATAGGCCTGCCTTCGGATTATACATTCAGGTCGACCGGCCCTGACCGTGTCTATCAAATGTCGGTTTCAGCGCCGATCAGTTTTACTCTGGCGATCACAAGGTGATAAAAGATCAATAAACGGTTCTTGATAGGGTCAGTAATAGTTTTTATCTTGCTCGGCCAGGCGGCTGTGGCCCAGCCGATCTTTGACGCCATGTATTTTGTGCGCGGCGAAGTAAGCCGCAACGGCGCTCCCAATCCGGTCGATGGCAGGACAGTGGTCGTTTATTCTTCGTATCCGACCGGAGCAAGGATCAGGGTCGGCCCGCCGTTTTCAGCATCAGGCTATTATGAGCTTAATATCTTTGATAATGAGGATTTTCGTCCTGTTTCAGGCACGACCTATTACGTGGCGATAGAACAAGACCCGACCCTTGATACCTGGGGCGCTGATCCGGTGCCGTTCACCCTGACCACTGAAGGCTGGAACCGGGTTAACCTGACCCTGACCGATGGCGGCGGGCCGGGTGGTGTGACCGAAGGCCCGGATGACGGCCTGATCAATGGTTCGACAATTAGCCGGCTTGACAGCGGTGCTATTCGGCTTGACTGGTCTTATAACGGAGCGATCAATGCGGTCATCTGGCGCATGGAAGCTGATCCGGCTACCGATGAGTTCTCGAACAATACCGACCTATACGGCTCCGGACCGGTGGCCGGCCCGTTCACTCTGGCGGCCGGAGAAACTACCTGGACCGATCCTGACACGCATACAGGGGATGGCCGCACGTTCTATTACAGGATCGTGCCTGACGGCGTGGCCAGGGCGGATATATTCGGCACCGATGGCGGCGGGATGGCCTACAATCGCCGCACCTTGGGTAAAACAGATCTTAGCCTGGTCGAAGGCTATAACCTGCTTTGCTATCCGTTCAATTCAGCAACTATTGATATTCCGACCCTGATCGGTAATCAGCTCCTGATCGGCGACCAGATCCACTGGTGGAATTTAGGCGCCGGGATCGGTACACAGGGTTATATGCTCACTACTCGGTTGACAGCGGGCACTACTTCTGATCATTGGAGCGCGCCCCACAACTTCCAGTTTGGCGAAGGTTTCTTTATTTACATCGTACCTGGTCCAGATCTGGTGCCGGCACTTCCGTCTCGTGGTTCTGTCCAGCTTACTTTTGTAGGCTTGGTTGATAACTTTGCGACTGGTCTCCAGATCCCACTAGTCAGGGAATACAACCTGATCGGTTATCCCTGTCCGGTAGTCCGGACAGTTAATGCGGCTGGTTTCGTGCCTAGGGAGCAGGATCAGGTGCATATTTGGTATCCAGACGCTTCACGTATCCCGCCGCCACCTCCAGCACGTTCAGCGCAGGCATTTTGGATCTCCACTCTGGTAGGCAGCGACTGGAATTATCCTGACGCGGTTAACCTGACAGTTGGAGAAGGTAAATTTTATTATATCCCAACTGACTCGGCGAGCTATGACTGGACATTGACGCTCCCAAGATACTAAGGAGGAAAAAGATGAAGAAAAAAATAATTTTATTGCTGACAGGAGGGTTGCTGATCGCTGGTTTATCTACGCAAGTTTTGGCTGCCGGTATCGTGCTCAAGATCGCCGACAACGGATTGCGCAACACTGCTAACGCAGCGATGGATCCCACTTACTCTGGGCCAGGTTCAGTCGACACTGCAAACATTGAGTTTTTCAGCGGCAGCGTGCCTGTCAACGCCAATTCGACCGTCGGCCGGATAAGCATTATGAATTATAGCCATCCTGGGATCCATCAGTACGATACAACCACAAATGTTGGCGGAACAGTAACTATACGCAGCTGGGATGGCGCGCCGCGTACCCTCGGTTCGCATTACGGCATCTCAAGGGGTTATACAGCAGCTACCGGAACGTCTGCCACAGCTATCCAGCACACTGTCGATGCTTTTCGGACCATTTATCTGGCTGGTGTGCCGGTCAATGCGCCTAGGATAAACTCAGTTACCGAGTCCAATCAACGGGTCGGGGACACGACCGATGTGGTCCTGGACCTGGCTTTGAACTGGACCGGGACCTACAGTCAGGGTTCGGAGCCGAACCTGATCGTAGCGACCGGTTACGACCTGAAATACTGGATCGGCACGGCGGCCGAGCCGGCTGATGCCGATCCCAATCGGGTAGTCTCGGTTGCCGGCACTTCCTGGAGCCTGCCTGACGTCGATCCCGTGACCAGAGCGCCCTTCAATGCCGGCACCTATCATTTCCGGGTCCGGGCCAAGAACGTTTTTGGCCCAGGTCCCTGGAGCGATCCGGTGTACGATTGGACCACGTTATCAGGCGGGATTGGCGGCCCTGAGACCGTTACCTACAACTTCCGCCGCCCGTCAGGCGATCTGGGTTTAAATCCGATCTCGTTCCCGTTCGCTAATGTATCCGGGGTGACCACCCTGCGGCAGCTGATCGAAAGCATCAACACCCAGGCCGGCAGTAATGTTGTGACATCTGCGGGCTGGTGGGATGTTGCCGCGCAGCAGCCGGTCGGCTATATCGTGACCTATACATCAGGCGATCTGAACTCGTTCAGCTTCATTACCGCAGGCGGAGCGCCGGCTGATCCGGCCGACGTAACAATGGGCAAGGACCAGACCTATCAGATCTCGGTACTGGCGGATGCGGTGGCGGAATTGACGGGGACAAGGTAAATAGATTCTGGGTTCTAGGATTTTTAGGAACCGCGACGTTTAGTCGCAGGTTCCGAACAGGTCCTGGATAGGATTGAGAATATTATGAAAAGAATCAGTTTAATATTGTTGTTGGTCCTGACACTGGCTACCGGCTACTGGCTACTGACTACAAAAGCCTCAGCCCAGCCTGTGTACATGGGCCTCTACTGGATCACCGGCTCGGTTTCGGACCCGGACAGCGTGGGCACAGAAGGCCGGCAGGTCTGTTTTTATGAACGGCTGGAGAATAACAGTATCGTGGGCGGCTACAGCGATGACCTGGTTGGCACTGTCGGCTTGTCCGGTAGGACCAACCAGTATATGATCAATGCCTTGGAAGATTGGCGCCTGGACATTGCCCCGGGCAAGTATTATGTGGCGATCGTTCAGGGCTCTGACGGATACGGCGCTGATCCTGTTGAAGTAACGGTCACGGGCCAGGGCTATGACATTGTCGGCCAGAACCTGGTCCTGATGCGCGGGGCGGGCATTAATCCGCCGGCTGAACGGCCGACCTTTGGCCTGCCCAATATCCAGAACATCCGCTTTGGCAACCGGCTCTACCAGCCGGTCCTGGTGGCGAAAGGGCAGCCGTTCATTGTTTCTGCTCAACCCAGGATCTCAGCGACCGCGGCTTCTGACTTCGGGGTCGATCGTTCCAGGCTGGCCATGGTGGTCAATGCCGGCACGGCCCAGGCCAAAACATATACCATTTCATCATCACAGATAGTCCGCTCGGCCGGGCCAAGCGACAATCCCACAGAAGTGGATTTTGTGATCGATCTGTCAGTGGAGAAAGACACTTTACCTGAGGGCGACCAGCAGATCACTTTCCGCGCGGCCAATGTTTTTGGCAGCACTGAAGAGGTCTGCACCGTGACAGTGGCGGGAGGGGAGCCCAGGCTCATCGGCATACCGATCACTTTCCCGAGCCCCTTGCACCTCAAGACCGAAAAAGAGGTCTTCTTCCAATACACCATGACGCATGATATCCCGGTCGACCTGTTCGTCTTTGATGTTTCCGGCCGGGTGGTGCTGAAGCGCTCAATGAACGCCAGAGAAGAGGGCGGTTCAGCCGGCGTAAATAAGGTTTCCTGGAACCTGATTACTGACCAGGGCTCACTGGTCAGCTCGGGCATCTATGTCTTTACCCTGGTCAATAAGGAAAATGGCAAGATGCTGGGTAAAGGCAAGTTCACGGCACTGCCTTAAAAATATCGGGCTTTTGCCAGCAAAGCGTAGTAACCCCTCAATCGCCCCAAAAACGGGCTGAGAATATCCTCAGGAATGCAAACGCGCTCTGACAGGGCCGACAGGCTGGCCGGGGCGTCAGGATAGATCATGTTGCGGTATATCTGATAATGCAGCAGCCCGGTCAGAACTTCCCTGCCGCTGGGTTGACGCTGTTCCCGGCTTGGTCTCAGGCAGGCCAGTTGCAGCCGGTGCCAGGTTTCAGTCGCGACCACGGCTTCGCGAAAAAAGGCTACTTTGTCACGCTTCCAGAGCCGGGCATCATCCAGCAGAGCGTTCTCGAACAGGACTTCCCAGATCAGGGAAGCTGTACCGTAAAGTTTTTTCTGCCCCCCGGTCAGGTCGCTATTGTTCCAGGGCGCGTTCTCCATTAAAAAGACATGGGCCGTCCCGTTACATATGGCGTGAGCTTCAAAAGTGCCCTCAGGATAGCTTTGTACGATATAGGTCCTGCCGGCGTAACTTTCCAGCCGCCTTAAAGTTTCTTCCGGAGAGAACTCTTCCAGGTCCCTGAATTGCGCCCGGTCCAGGGGATTGGCCAGAATGCTGTCGCCTCTTTGCCGCCATTCCAGGAAACCGCGCTCCAGTTCAGCGGCTGAAAGACCCTGGTTAACCTCTACCATGACCGGGGAGAAATCTTTATCGGGCAGGATCGCTTCCTTGCGCCGCCAGGGCTTGATGGCTGCTTCGCAATTTAGTCTTAAGAAAGAAGCCAGACCAGAAAAATGGGTCTTTTTCCCGCTGGTTTGCGGCGCGATCCTGCTGAGATTTTTATAAAATACCCGGTTGACCATGGCAATTATTTATCGCAGAAATCAGGTGAAATTGCAATTTAAATGCATTCATTATTTATAGTATTACTACTCAAGGGGCGATCGAGAAAGGCTGTCATATTATCCGAAAACCAGGGCAGAGGATGGGCGGGATCAAGCTCCGGCTTTCACCGGTTATCTGACGACCATGACCTTGATGCAGCCGAGTTTTGTGTTTTTGCCTTTATCAATCACGGTAACGAGGTAGATCCCGTTCGGTACTTCTTCCTGGATAGATGTGATGCCGTCCCATAACACGTGGGTGTATTCTTTTGTCGCCGTGAATTCAAATTCCTTGATAGTAACGCCGTTGATCGTGGCCAGGACTAATTTGATGTCGGTCGGGACCTTACTCAATTTGACCTGCATGCTCACCTGTGGAACGAGCGTGGGATTCCAGGGGTTGGGGTAGGCATAGAGCTCGGATGCCTCAGCATTGGTTGTTGGCAGTGTAACAGAAAAGATATTATTGCGGATTCCCCGGCCGTTATCACGATTGGTCACTGTCATCGAATAATTGCCCGCGGCGGCTGAACTGGCGATATCAAGTTCAGCGATCAAGGTCTGGGCATCCTGGTATTGGACCGAAGTCGCTGTAATACCGCTGGGCGAGAAGGAAACAGCGGCACCGTCAGCGAAGTTATCTCCCTTAATGTAATATGAGCCGCTGGCGCCGGCCAGGCCGCTGATCCTGACAGGGGAAGGCCGCGGTATCAGGGTGCTGATACTGGGCGCTGGGTTGACCTTGAACAGGTTGTTCTTGGAAGTGATGCCGCTGTCATCGGTATTCTGGACAGAAACAGTGCGCCAGGTCGTGGCGGCGGTCGCGGAAATAGAGATATTGGCCGTAATGCTGGTTGCATCGTTGGTCAATGAATTGACCGTGATGCCGCCATTGCGGAAGACCACTTCGGGTGTTGAGGCCGTGTGGAAATTTGAACCGATTATGGTAACTGTCATACCAACGGCGTTCTGGCCGCCGGCCTCGGGCGTGATCGATGTTATAGTCGGCGGCGTAACACCGACAGGATTGATGCTGAAAGCGTTGGTCTCAGTCACGAAACCGGCATCGGCATTAGTCAGTGTGATATCGCTCAGGCCGGTAGTTGCCGCGCCGCCGATAGAGATATTGACACTGATCTGTGAATCACTGTCGCGGGTCAGGGAATTAACGGTCACGCCTGAAGCTGAGAAGGTCAGGCTGGAGCTGGTCAGGCCTTCAAGGAAATTAGTACCCTGGATCACGACACCAAGAGTATCGCCCTGGTTGGCGGTAGAAGGCGCGATCGAAGTAATGGTCGGATCAACTTTGTGCCTTACGATCAGGCCGTTGCCGCCTACGGCCCAGCCATTATAAAGGTCTGCCACATCAATATCATACATGTTGTTAGTGGCGCCCCGGTAGACATTGCTCCAGTTCGTAGTGCCGCCGTCGGTCGTTTGTTCTACTTCAGCGAAATTGCCGAAACCGGCTGCCCAGCCGTTGTTAGCGTCGATAAAATCAACGGCATTGAAACTTGGGGTCAGGCCGGAATTATTGGTCGTCCAGTTCGCTCCGCCGTCAGTGGTCTTGAGCACCATGGCATTGGTCCCGCCTACGCCAAAGTCGTGAATATAACCCGCGATCCAGCCGGTAGTGGCGTTAATAAAATAGACGTCAAAAAGACGATCTGCGTTCTTTAGGTCAGGATAATTCTCAGCAGCCCAGTTGCTGCCGCTGTCCGTGGTCTTGTATATCTTCCCGCCTGAGGTGCCGTTGTCATGGCCGACGACCCAACCGGTGCTGGCATTGACAAAGAAAATGCCTTCGTAGGTATAAACTCCGGGCTTGCCTGCACCGCCGCCCAGATTGTTCCAGGATGTGCCGCCATTGGTGGTGTAAATGATCGAAGGATTGGTGCCGCTGATTGAGCCGCAAGCCCAGCCAGTAGTATCATTGATGAAAAATATATCATAGATCGCCTGTATGTCGGTGCTGCTGTCCAGATTATCATCCCAACTTTCCCCGCCATCAGTTGATTTCAGAATGTATGACCAGTTATTGGCCGCGTTATGTCCGGCGGCAAAACCAATAGAAGCGGAAGGGAAATGGACAGCGTAAAGATTTCTGTTGGTCAGTTCGGCCTTTTTAGCGGCCCAGTTGGCGCCATAGTCGGTGGTCTTAAGTATTGTCCTGTCAAAACCGACCGCCACGGCCATTGCAGGGGACATGGTGAAGATCCCGTCCATTTGCTTGGTCGAGCCGCTGGTCTGGGCTTCCCAGGTATCGACCCCGGTAGCAAAACAGGCGCTCATCAGCGCTAGCGTCAATATTAAGATAGTAGTGATTGCACGACGCACGCTAGTTCTCCCCCTTAATAGCCTTTTTCAAAGTTGAGCAGGTCGGCGATCATTGCCTTGATCGGCCTGCTGCGGTAAAGCATTTCCACGGCTTCCGCCCTGGTCAGCTTGCGGTTAGGCTCGAACGGCTTGTCCTTGAAATAGACCAGCATGCCCTCAACATAGGCGCCGGAGATCGTGGTGGCGGCCCAGTGAGTCGCGGTTACATCCACGAACTGGTTGGCGTACTGATATTCTTTGACCCCGCCGAACCGGGCGATCATGGTCAGGCCCTCGGCCCGGGTGATGTTGTTGCTCGGTTTGAAACTGCCGTCAGGATAACCCTTGACAATGCTGTCAACTGCGGCCAGGTTAACGTACTTGGCGGCCCAGTGGGTCAGCGGCACGTCCCTGAAGACAGTGGATTGAGCGTCGGGAACGTTCTCATCGCCGCCCATCTTGGTCCTGATCAGCAGGGTGGCCAGCTCAGCCCGGGTGATATCGCCGTCGGGCTTGAAAGCCCCGTCAGGGTAACCCTTGATGATGCCCAGGGTGCCGATATAGCCGATCTGCTCATTGGCCCAGTAACCTTTGTTCACGTCGGGGTAGGTGATCAGCCGCAGAATGCGCAGTTTATCGGAGTCCACCAGTTTGCCGTCGTTATCAAGACCCTCGACCAGAATGGCGTTCTTGCCGATCCTCAGGGAAACATCGGCGGTAAAATCACCCCGCGGGCTCAGTTTGACCCCGATGCCGTTGATCTTGACGGAAACAATGTTACGGTCGACCGCGATACCTTTGACCTTGATCGTCGTGTCAGTGGTGATGACCCGGTCAGGCTCGGAAACCAGCTTGTCCTTGATGACCTTGGGCGGTGTTATGCCGTAAGATAATGAAAAGAAATGATTATCAACGCCCGGAGCGCCGGTGAACTGGTGGTAAGCATAATCGAACCGGAAATCGCCGTAATAAACGCCCACGCCTGAAGTAAAGTTGTTCGTGGTCTCTTTGGGGCCGACCATTTCCTGGTCAATGCCGGCGCGAATGGCGATCAAAGAAAGCGGCCGCCATTCCAGGCCCAGATGGAACAGGGGCGGGACTTTATCCCCGCGCATTATCTCGTAGTCCATGTCTGCCAGGACTTTCAGCTTGTGGTCGCCGATGGCCCGCAGGCCGTTCTCCGGATCAATCAGGTCAAGGGCCGTGCCGAGCTTGAGCACTGCAGGATAGGATTCGTCCCAGCCGGTATCGTAGTGCAGTTTGCCGCCCATGGCAAAGGGCAGGGCGTTCTGGATAGCGCCGCCAAGGGAGAGCCATTTCATCGGCTTGCCCTGGAGACCGATATCCAGTTCCGTGCCGCTGGCATTGCCCTGAGTGATGTGGTCGCCGGTCAGGTTGACGGAGAAAAGTTTCAGGTTCGCGCCGAAATTGACCTCCCTCAAGCCAGGCAGCCTGTCGCCGATCGGTTTAAGGAAGGACAGATCAAGTATCCTGTCCAGTTTCGTGCCGTAGGACAGCAGCAGCAGGTTATTGTAGTAGCTCATCGGGTCCTGGGACAGATCGACCGTGTAGATCGGATCGGACGGATCAGAACCCGACTCTATGGTCGTGGGTAAAGCTCCGGTGATGGAAGAGCCGATATAAGCGATGCCCAGGTTGCCGTACTGGGTCGGATACAGCCCGGAAAGCGAAAGATAATTGAACTCTTCCAACAGCTTGCCTGACATGGAGGTTACCTGCCAGCGTTCGGGATTGGCAATGCCGGCGGGGTTAAGATAAACAGAACCGAGATCATCGGCCAGACCGACAAAGGCTTTGCCCATGCCTAAAGGCCTGGCGCCAACAGCGATACGGATGGGGTCAGGGGCGGCTTGAGCCAGGGCGAGTGTTGCGCCTAAGATAAGTAACAGAAGAATGAATAATGCTTTGGTTTTCATTCTTATATTAAATTATAGTATATGAGCATTAAATGTCAACATATTTTCTTGTCCCGTCCTAAGCTGCGACTGAACGTCGCGGTTAGGGGATATAAATGGAACCGAGGCGTTCAGCCTCAGGTTCCATTTATTCAATATGTATACTCAGTTGTTTCGACCGATTGTTCCTGCTCCTGATAATAACTCGTTTCATAGCCTGTTTCAAAGTCCATCAGTTCATCGACCTGGACCTTGACCGTGGGCGCGTAGACAAGCATGGCCGCCAGTTCAGCCCTGGGCAGCTCTTTCTTCGGGTAAAGGTATTCCAGGGCGAACTTAAGCATGCTGTGCTCCTTGGCCGTGGCGACCTCTTTAATGGCCCAGTGCCTGGCCGGGATATCAAGATAGGGCCGCTCCAGCACGTCGACCAGCCGGAAATTGGAGAAACGCACGGTCATGACCGCGCCTTCGACCCGGTTGAGGAACTGCCAGGGCTTGAAGGTCTTGTCCGGATAACCCTTGACCAGATTGTTGTCCCAGCCCGACTTGATATAGGGCGCAATCTTCTCCCGGTAATCGATATCCTTGAACGGGAAAGGGCGCAGCTCCGTGGCTGGCGGCAGCTTGCCGATGTTGAGCAGTCTGATCAAATAATCAACACGCTTGGTGGTCTGTTCCGGCTTGAACGTGCCGTCAGAATAGCCGGGCATGATGTTAAGGGTGCCGAGCTGTTCGATCTCAGCCACAGCCCAGTAGTCTTCGGGCACGTCGCTGAAAGCGATCAGCCTTAAGACCCGCAGGCGCTTGCTTTCGACCATTTCGTTGTTGTTGTTAAGCCCGACCACCCAGATGGTGTTCTTGCCCAGCATCAGGCTGATCTCCTGCTGGAACTTGCCTTCCCGGTCCGGTTTGACCTCATAGCCATTGACCATGAGGGTCTTGATCTCCGGATCGTCGACCTCACCTTTGACCAGGACTGAATTGTCATGGGTGAGCAGTTCATCTTCCGGCGTGAACACGGTCAGCGGGATGCGCTTGGGCATCAGGAAGGCCAGGGAGAAATAGTGAGTATCATTGTTCGACAGGTCATTGTATTTGTGGAACGCATAGTCAAAGCGGACGTTATTGACGAACAAGCTCAGTCCTGCGGTCGGATTGGAACTGACGGTCAGGTCGGTCCCCGTGCCGGTGCCGACCACATCCTGGTCAATGCCCGCCCGAACGGCAAAGATCTCCAGCGGCCACCATTCCGCGCCCAGGTGCATAAAAGGCGGGATATTGCTCATGGTCGGCTGCATCTCGTAATCCAGTCCCAGGTTGACCCTGCCGCCGCCCAGCGGCCGGGTATAGGAAACGCCGGCGATCAGGCTGGCAGGCACAGGCTCTTCCAGGCCGGTATTCCAGTGCATCTTGCCGCCCATGGAGAAGGGCAGGATGTTCTTGCCGGTCAAGCCCAGGGTGAACTCTTCGTTGGGCTTGTAAAGCGCGCCGACGTCGATGTCCATGCCCTGGCCGTCGCCGGAATTGGCGCCGCTGATCCGTTCGGTGAACAGCTTGAGCGAAGCGCCCAGGGAAACTTCCGGCCGCCAGAAAGTGTTGGCATAGGAGAAAGTAATGGCGTAATCGACATAATCATAACTGACCGATTCGGTGGTCGAGGGCACCACGCGGTATTCGCCGGTGGCGATCTCGATCAGGTTAAGCACCGGGATATCAAAGCCCAGGTTGGCGCCGGCGTAGCCGATACCGACCGAGCCCCATTTGTTCGGAGTGGCCGCGGCCACGGTCAGGTAATTGACCGTGTTGACGAACTGGCCGGACATGGTCAATGCCTGATGGCCGTCAATATCGGCCAGTCCGGCCGGGTTAAGGAAGATGGATGAAATGTCATCTGAAAGACCGACGAACATCTTGCCCATGCCCAGGGGCCGGGCGCCCACGCCCAAACGGGTGATATCAGAAGCGAATTTAACATCATCAGCAGACGAAACCGTGGCTGTTAACAGAAAACAGCTTAGTATAATAAGCCCAAAAAATACTTGGAAGTATTTTTTCATTTAGTTAATATTCAGTCTACCACCACAAAATATGTTTGTCCAATCATTTTTCCGTTGCTGAACGCCTGGACAACATAAGAACCGTTCGGTATCTTGCCTCCCAGGTCCGAGGTGCCGTCCCAGAAGATCTCGTTGTAGCCGTACTGGCCGCCCGCAGAGCCGGCGGAGAACTTGCGGTGATAGACGACTTTCATGCCGCGCACGTCGTAGACATAGATATCGATCGGCTTGTCGGCTGAAAGCGAATAAGCGATACGCGGCTGGTCTGCCGGCGCCGCGGCCGAGAGAACGATCTTGTCGATTTTCGTCGGATAGAAAAAGATCTCGCCCTCGGGATATTCGATCCGGAACATATTGGCGCCGGTGACGGAAGAACCATCGGTGTTTATGATATTAATGTCATAGGGGCCGAGCGCGTCGATCGCGGTCTTGGCCGGCATCTCGATCTCGAAGACGATCTCATCGCCGGTGGTATTGACCTGAACATTGCGCGCCTCAATGATCCTGCCGGTCTTGCGGTTGATGAACTTGATCACCGCGCCGGGCTTGACATTGCGCACATAAAGCTTGTTGCTTTCACGCAGGACCTGGGCCTCCGAGCGCTTGGCGAACTTTTGCTCGAATTGTATCTTTTTGATCTCCGGATTGATAACGATCGTTTTGATGGTGGTCGTCGTGGTCAGGGTGGTCGTTGTGGTGGCTGGCACGACCGTTTCGCCCAGGCCGGAAAGATGCTGGATATTGATATCTGTGTCTTCGCCGCTGAGGTTGAGGATATCAAATGCCTGGGGCGGGTCCCAGCAGATGACCGCCTCGCCAACGCCCAGGGCTGTGATGCCGGGGTAGGATTTGATCTTGTTCAGAGTTGAAACTGTGAAAGGCTCGGCCAGGATATTGGAACCATCGCTGGCCTTGAGCGTTTGAACCTTAATATCAGAGCCGCTGCTGCCAGGGTCAGTTGAACTATAGAGCGCAAGCAGATCCCTGGTCTCAAAAGCTACCAGGCTCTGGCTGTCAGGATCGACCGCAACATATGGCAGCCTGCTTGAGCGGGTATCGGAATTGATGACAACGTCAACCCCGTTGGCTGTCCAGAGTTCAATGGGTTGGCTACCGGAGCAGTCAAACCGTTGGGCGTAAATATCGCTCAGTGGTGTTTCTGTTACGATGGTCATTTCGGTAAAAGCTGACGCGTCCTTAAGCAGTGGAGTATAAGTGCGTCCGGCTCGGTTGTCGGCCCAGACCACTGTTGCGGTATTATCGGCCAGGGAGTCGATCTGGGGCAGGGTCTGGTTGTCGGCGGCATTGCAGATGATCGCTCCGGTGCTGTCCCATTGGCGCGAACCATCGGCTATGGAGAGTTTCTGGCCGTAAATATCATAATAAACAGTTTGCGTAACAGCGGCAGCAGCAGCTTTAACGCTCCGGCTGTCCTGCCAGACCACGACCACGGAATCATCATTGACCCTAGTAATGGACGGCCGGTCCATGCTCTGGGTCTCGGATAACTTCGAGCAGACCAGCAGCCCTTTGCCGGCCCCGTCCGAGGCATCGCCGGACCACATAAAACCGCCGGTGCCGAGCCGCTTGGCCCTGATCTCAGGATAGCTTGTGGTCTCAATGACGAATTCCGCAGCTAAAAGCGTGCCGAAGTCAGATATCAGCGAAGCGGTCAGAGGGAGGCAGGGCATCATCTGGTCGGCGACTTTATCGCCGCCGTCAACATGGGTATAAGCGATGATAAAGCCGTTGCTGCCGTCCGGGCAGATGGTCGGATAGTTCTGGTTGCCGACGTCATAACAAATATTTGTGACCTTAGCCGTAATTAAATTGCCGTTTTCATCAAAAGCCCGCGCTTTAATATCGTATGTTGTTTCTGTAAGGGCGGCCATGAACAAGTTGTTCGAAGAACGAAACGTGCTGACAGCTTCCGCCCAAACAACGCAATAATAATCCCCTGACTTGGAGATATCTCCCAGGATGCGCTGGGATTTACTGTCAGGGTCGGACAGCATAATGCCATCTCCAGGCCAGACCGGCTGGCCGTTACTGTCATATTTTTGCGCGTAGATGTCCTGGCTGCCGTTGCGGGCGTCGATCCAGGCCACGACATTGCCGTGGATTACCGGAGTGGTCTGTACGGCCGGGCTGGTGACCGTGCAGAGGTTGACCCCATTAGCTGTCCATTTGATGCTGCCGCCGCTGTCCAGTTTCTGGGCGTAAATATCGCTCTTGGTGCGGTAATCTTCCCAGCCGATGATCGCGCCGCTGCTGCCGCCATAACAGATGCGCACGCCGGCCTGTTCGCTGGTGTTATCACAGACCTTAACGCCGTTACTGGTCCAGAGCATACTGCCGGACTTGGAAACGCGTTGAGCGTAGACATCGCCATTGCCGTCGCGGGAATCGCTCCAGGCGATCAAAGCGCCGTTGGCGGCGTCAGTGATGATGCAGGGTTTCTCCTGGGAATAGGTCGCCGAAGAGATGATGCTGCCGTTGGCCTGCCAGTTGTCGCCGCCAACTGTTCCATCGCTGGCGATAAGTTGAGCAAAAATATCGTTGCTGGAAGTGTTTGGATTATAAAGATCCCAGGTGACAATGGCACCGCCGGACCCGTCAGAACATAGATCATAATTATTGACACTATTAATGGTCGTAGCCAGGGAATTGCCGGTATCTGACCAGGATTGATTGCCTATATTGCTGCCGATCAAGCCAAGGTCGGTCGTTTTCTGCGCGTAGAGCTGATAAGTATTGCTTTGCGAATCCAGATGCTTGAAGGTGATGATGGCCCCGCCGCTGCCGTCGCTGATCATCTTTGGCTCGTTCTGCTCCAGGTTCGCGGCCGAGACTGCCAGACCGCCGTTGACCCATTGGCTGCCGGGGAGATTGATGCTGCTGCCCTGAAAGCCGGTGGAGAGGATCCTCTGGATGAATACATCATATCCTGAAGTGCCGGCGTTGCGGTAATCTGTCCAGGCGATGAGAGCGCCTCCGTTGCCGTCGGAACAGATACTGGGCGTGACCTCATAGACATTGAGACTGCCGGATATCACCGTGCCGGCGTCGCTCCATTTGCGCGTGCCGCTGGAATCGAACCTCTGGACAAGGATATCGCCGTAACCATCGACCAGACGGTCCTCCCAGACCACGATGCAGCCGCCGCTGCCGTCGGCAATTATGCCTCCGTTGGACTGCGAGCCATCATCCTGCGTCTTGACGCACAACCCGCTGCTGCCCCATTTGGTGCTACTGCCGGATATTTTCTGGACGTAATAGCTGTAAGGAAATTCATTGTCCATGTAGAGGACGAAATAATTGCCGTTCTTGTCCTTGGTCAGCGCTGTCAGGCTCTGGGCATTATTGGCCAGGAGTATGCCGGTGCTCGGGCTCAGGCTGGGGGCGCCGCTGCTGCTGCTGTAGAACTGGCCGTAAAGAGCTTCAGTGTTGTCGCGCAGATCCATCCAGGCGGCAAAGGCGCCGCCATTGCCGTCATCGATGATCCGGATCGCTGACTGTGTTGCGTCGCCTTCAGCATTGCATAATACCCTGCCGTTATCGGTCCACAATCGGCTCGGAGCGGCCAGAGCTGGAGAAAGAGAAGAGAGCAGGAGAGCAGCTGACAATATCAGGGCAATAACAGGTTTACTTTTCATATTAGTCCTCCTCATAACGCTGTTGAGCCTATTTTATCATTTTTTTGTTAATCTACAACCACAAAATAGGTCTGGCCGAGCTTTCTGCCGTTCGAAAAACCTTGCATAATGTAAGTGCCGTTGGGTATGATGCCGCCTGTGTCAAGTTGGCCGTCCCAGGGGATCTCGTTGTAACCGTATGAACCGCCGATACTGCCGCTGGCAAAGCGGCGGTGCCAGATAACGCGCATGCCCTTGATATCATAAATATAGATGTCGACCGGCTGGTCTTCTAAAAGAGTATAGGCTACCCGGGCCTGGCTGAGCGGAGCTGAGGCTTTCAAGCCTTTGCTGGATATGGTATTAGGGTAAAAATAGAGGCCCTGCGGCGGTTCGACCCTGATGCCGTTGGCATAGACCGCGCTCTGGCCGTCAGGATTGGTCACGATCACGTCCCAGTAGCCGATCGATGCCGGATCAGGCGGGAAGGTCACGTTGAAAGAGATCGTCGTGCCGTCAGCAGAGACCTGGACATTGGTCGCCTGGATGGTCTTGCTGTATGACGCCAGCATACTTGCCCTGTCGGCAAGGCTGGAGCTGCCGCCGCCTCCGCTGGCTCCCGCCCCAAGAGCAACCAGCGCCCCAATGATAAAGTTGGAACCGGTGATCGTTGAGCTGTGCTCTGTGCCGCTGGGCGCGCTGCCGGCTTTAGGGCTTTCAAATGGGTCGGAGATAGTTTCCCTGTCGGAAATATCATTGATCTCCGGCGGAGGTTTAAGCGTGGTAGTTGTGCTTGATGTAGTGGACGTTGTTGTCGAGCTGGTCGTGCTGGATAAAGTCGTTGTGGTAGAGCCTGGAGCTCTCGTTGTTGTGGTCAAAGATGTTGTGGTTGTGGTCGAAGTTGTTGTTGTCGTTGTGGTCGCGTCTAGGGTCACTTTTTGCCCCATGATGTCATGGTCCCAGCAGACGAGCACTGTATCCGTACCACCGTCAGCTGCATCAGGATACTCCTTGTTCGTGGAAGAAGTGGCGACCTGGAAGCTGGAAACCAGGCCGATGTTGCCGTTCTGATCGCTGGTCTGGATAAAAATCTGGCCGGCGGTCATCGTCGGGTGCGGCCGGCCGTATGATGTTGACCAGCTGGCCGAACCTCTCTGCCAGGTAAAGGCCAGGATATTATTGTTCAGTTTGGCCGCCCGGGCAAAGACGTTCTCGCTGGTATCGTTGGCATTGCTGACGCAAAGATGCTGGGCCCATAACGGGGTCAGGCCGGCATCATACTTTTGAGCATAGATCTCATAGTTGCCGTTGGTGCTGGCGCTGTTGTCCGCCCAGACGACGACCGGCGTGTAGTTGTCATTGAAGTTCACCACGTCGGGCCAGAGCTGCTGACCGCTGCCTGAGGCCAGTGAGACTTCACTGCCTAAAGAACCATCGCTATTCTGGACCACCCGGCCCTTGACATCGAAATCATTGTTGTTATAGCTGTCCCAGGCGACCAGGGATGAGCTGGACAGGACAAAACGGCCGATCGAAGGGTTGGCTTCGTTGCCGTTCGTTGACACTTGGAGCGTGGCTGAATTGCTGTCACCGCCCCATATGATGTTGCCGTTGCCGTCGATCTTTTTGGCATAGATAGTGCCGCCGGATCCGGGATTGCCGCGGGTCCAGGCTATGACCGATTCGGTCCCGCTGGCCGTGATCGTTGCCTGGGTGTCGCTCTGTCCGTAAAGATCATTGATGATATCGGCCGGGTTGGCCCAGATGGCCGCGCCGTTGTTGTCCGCTATCTTTTGGGCGGCCAGGTCCCAGGTGTAGCCGTTCTGGTTGAAATATTCCCAGACGATCACGTAATTGCCGTCGGAGGTCTGGCAGATGTCCGGATTGGTCGGCGTTTCCATCGGGTAGGCGTCCACAAAAATGGTAACGCCGTCAGCACCCCAGAGCTTGGCGCCGCTGCTGTCGAACTTCTGCGCGTAAATGCCGTTATTGCCGCTGCGCTGGTCCATCCAAACTACCACACCGCCGCCGGAGCCGTTCTTGATCATCGACCCGATGATCTGGTCGATCGCGCCTTTCGAATCGCAGACAGCGACCATACTGTTCCAGGCATCACTGCCCATGCTGGTCAGCCTGCGGCCGTAAATCTCTGAATGATTGCCCTGAGCGTTCTCGTTCAGCCAGCAGATGATAGCTCCGCCGGCCCCGTCCGATGTCAGGGTTGGATCGTAGGTCGTCTTGTCAGCCGAATTGAGCTGAAAACCGTTGACTGGCCAGGAGTCGCCGCCAACCGTGCCGTTGTAAGCGACCTTTTGGGCATAGAGGTCGTAGGCATTACCGTCGCGCCAGTCTTTCCAGGCGATGATCGCCCCGCCTGAGCCGTCGCCGACGATTTGGGGATTGTACTGGTTACTGGCAGCGTCGCAGATCAGGATGCCGTTGCTATTCCAGCCGTTTATTATGGTCCCGTTGCCATCGACCCTTAAAGCAAATATATCCTGGTAGGTGGTGGCTGCGTTGCGCGCGTCCCCCCAGGTGATGATGGCACCGCCATTGCTGTCGGAAGCAATGGTCGGTTCGTACTGGTGGGCAGCATTAGTGCAGATCGGCAGGCCGCTGGTCGAGGGATTGGCAATAGGCCAGCTTACCGACCCGGCCGAGCTCATCTTCTGCGCGTAAACATCATTATTGGCAGTGCCCTGGCGGCCGTCCTTCCAGGTAATGATGCAGTTGCCTGAGCCGTCGGCGATCATGTCCTGATTGGATTGCGTCTGGCTGAGGTTGCAGACCGCGTTGCCGTCGGCCGCCCAGCCGTTGGCGATCGTGCCGCTGCTCAGAACGTGCTGAGCGTAGATATCATGTTTTAGCGTGGCATAATTCCTGGTATCGACCCAGCTGATAAAAGCGCCGCCGGCGTTATCAATCACCAGCCATTGGCCGGTCTGGCTGCCTGTGGCAGCGGAAATGGTCACGCCGTTAGGTGAGCCGCTCCAGACCTTGGAGCCGTCGGCTGAAGCGACCCGCTGGGCGAATAGGTCGGCTGTGCCATTGCGATAGTCATACCAGCAGATGATCGCGCCGCCGGCAGCGTCGCTGCAGAGGCGGGGATAAGACTGATCGTTGTTCTCGCTGCAGACGGCCACGCCGCCGCTGGTCCACTTGATATTGCCGTCGGCATCCACCTTTTGGGCGTAAACATCACGATTGTTATTCCTGGTGTCGGTCCAGCAGACCACGATGTCGCTGCCGGTCGAGGTAATAGCTATTTGGTCGGAGGTATAGAGCGAGCCGTTGGATACTTTCAAACCGTCAGGCTCTCCGTCGCTGTCCTCGTCGGTGCCCCAGTAAATGTTGCCGCTGTTGTCTATTTTCTGCAGGTAGAGGTTTTGTTCTCCGCCTCTGGCATCATAAAAAGCCACGACCGTATAATCAATTCCGGATGCAGTGATCTTGCATGAGAAAGGGTTGCCCCGGTCAATCGCCCCTCTGGTATCGTTGATCACCTTGCCATTGTCGGTCCATTGCCTGGTCTGGGCAAGTGCCGGGGAGAGGCTGCTTAAAAGCAGTGCTGCAATTATGAACAGGCTGAAACACTTTCTCATAATGTGCCTACCTTTAATATTTTTATTGCTGCGAGATCATGCCGATGCTCTGGACCTTGATCTGCGGCACGATCTCATTATAGGACAGGACCGCCACATCCGGGAAGCTGCGTTCAATAAAGCGCTTGAAGTGGGGCCGTAGCCTGGGAGAGCAGAGGATCACTGCGCCAAGCTTCATGCGTTTAAAGTTGCGCAGGTGGCCGGAGATCTGGACCAGGATCTTTTCACCGACATTGGGGTCAACAGCAAGGAAGGAGCCGTATTCCGACTGGTGGATCGAGCCGATCAGGGTCTCTTCCAGCGACGGATCGATCGTCACGACCGTGATGACGCCGTCCTTATTCGCGTACTTCTCGCAGATCTGGCGGGCCAGTGACTGCCTGACATACTCCGCCAGGATATTGATGTCACGGGACAGATGGGCATAGTCGGCCAGCCTTTCCAGTATGGTCGACAGGTCGCGGATTGAGACGCGTTCCCTGACCAGCAGCTGCAATACTTTATGGACCTGGCCGAGCGAGAGCAGGTCCGGGATTAGTTCGCGCACGATGGCTGCGTTGGTGTTCTTGACTAGCTCGATCAGCGACTGCACGTTCTGCCTGGTCATGATCTCGTCGGCGTGGCGCTTGATCACCTCGGTGAAATGCTCGGAGACCACGTCAACAGGCGGCTTGGCCGCGAGGCCCATTTTTTGCAGCTGGGGCAGGAGCTCGTCCGGGACCCAGGTGATCGGATCGTTATTGGTCGGGTTCTTGCCTTCGACGCCTTTGATCTTCTTGGCCTTGGCCTGGGCCAGGGGAATGTCGACCATATGATGGCCGATCTTGACCTCGCCGGTGGAGACCTTGGTGCCGCGGATCTCGACCGTGTACTGGTCGGGCGGCAGGCTCAGGTCATCCATGACGCGCACACCGGGGATGACAAAACCCAGCTCCTGGCCGATATTGTAGCGGATCAGGGTGATACGCTCAAGCAGGGCGCCTTTCTGGCCCGGATCGATCATCGGGATAAGATTACGGCCGGCCTTGAGCGAAAGCGGGTCAAGCCCCAGCGTGCCAAGGATGCTTTCCGGTTTCTTGAGCACGTCCTTGGCCGAGACCTCTTTTTGCACGACTTTTGCCTCTTCCTGTACAGTTTGGGCCTGCATCAGGACCAGCGCGACCACGCCGCAGAGCGAGGCAAGAATGAGGAACGGCAGGGTCGGTATTCCCGGGATCAGGGCGAAGATGCCCAGGATGATGCAGACAAAGGCAAAGGCACGGGGCTGGGCGAACAGCTGTGAGGCTACGTCCGTGCCCAGGCTCATCTCCGAGGCGGACTTGGTGATGACCAGGCCGGTGGCGATCGAGATCAGCAGGGCGGTCAGCTGGGCCACGATGCCGGCGCCGATGGTCAGCAGGGCGTAAACGTTGAGCGCTTCCATGATGCCCATGCCGGCCTGGAGCCAGCCGACCAGGATGCCGCCGATCAGGTTGACCAGCACGATGATGATGCCGGCGATCGAGTCGCCGCGCACGAACTTGTTGGCGCCGTCCATGGAGCCGAAGAAGGTCGCCTCGCGCTCGATCTTGCGGCGCCGGGCGCGCGCTTCGGTCGCGTCGATCAGGCCGGCGTTCAAGTCGGCGTCGATGCTCATCTGCTTGCCGGGCATGGCGTCCAGGGTGAAGCGGGCCGAGACCTCGGCCACACGTTCGGAACCCTTAGTGATAACGATAAAGTTGACGATCGTGATGATGACAAAGATGATCGCGCCAACGATGTAATTGCCGCCGACCACGAACGAACCGAAGGCCTGGATCACATCGCCCGCATAGGCCACGGTCAGGATCAGGCGGGAAGAAGCCACGTTGAGCGCCAGACGGAAGACCGTGACGACCAGCAGGATCGACGGGAAAGAAGCGAATTCCAGCGGCTCTTTCAGGTACATGGCCACCAGCAGAATGATCAGGGCGAACGCGATGCTGAGTGTTAGCAGGATGTCGAGCAAGAAGGGAGGCAGAGGCACGATCATCAAGCCGATGATAATGACCAACAGGGCAGCCACAGCGAAGTCGCTGACTGAAAAGAGTTTGCCGAAGCTCTTTAAATCGAAGCTGGGCATTGCCATAATTTTAACTCAAAATTGATCCCTGCCTGCCGGCAGGCAGGGATCAAAACCAAAACTAATCTTATACTATTATATATCTATCTAGGGGACAGGGCAATCGAAGCTTTGCGCCTGGCAATGCGGTCGCGCTTAATCTTATAAACATAGGCCAGGACCTCGGCCACTGCCTGGTAGAGCTCAGCTGACACTTCCTGATTGAGTCTGGTGGTGCGATAAATTGAGCGGGCCAGCGGTTCGTTCTCAACAATGCTGATCTCATGCTCTTCGGCAATGCGCCTGATCTGTTCAGCGATCTTGCGTTCACCTTTGGCCAGCAGCAAGGGGGCTTTCATTTTTGCCTGTTCGTACTTGAGCGCCACGGCGATATGGGTCGGGTTGGTCACGACCACGTCAGCCTGGGGCACTGCGCCCATCATCCGCTGGTGAGCGACCTGGCGCTGCAGGTCACGCATGCGCTGTTTGACCTGCGGGTCACCCTCCAGCCGCTTATATTCTTCTTTGACCTCCTGACGTGTCATCCTGAGGTTCCTCATGTATTCCCAGCGGCGGTAAAGGTAGTCCAGAATGGCTATGGCGATGTAGAACAGACCGACGCGCATAGCGATCTTATAGACCAGGTTAGCGCCGGTCACCATCACGTCCCAGGGCTGGGCCTCGATCAGGGCCGGGAAGAAGGGCAGTTCTTCTTTAACGGCTGAATAGGAAATATAGAAGATAATGAATATCTTGAACAGTGATTTGATCAGTTCGACGAAGCCCTGCATGCTGAACATCTTCTTGAAGCCTTCCAGCGGGTTGAGCTTCTCGATCTTGGGGCTTAAGGGATCGAGCGAGAAGACAAAACCTGTCTGCAGGGCCTCGGCAATGAAGGTCGAGCCGAAAGCGATGATGAAAATGGGCAGGATGGTCAATGCCAGGCCGCGCAGGGCCAGGATCAGGATATAACCGACGATAGAAAGGCTGAAGTTGTGGGCGGCTTCCGGTATCTGCTCGAAGATCAGCCGGGGCACTTCGACCAGATTATTCCACATGAAGGGGCCGAAGTAACGGAACATGAAATAAGATAACAACAGGACAAAGGCCACCGTGATCTCGCGGCTTTTAGCGATCTGGCCTTTCTGCCTGGCCTCACGCAAACGGTGGGGTGTTGGTTCCTCCGATTTATCTCCGCCCTGTTCGCCCATAATCTATTATTTTATATTATTCGCCAGCAAAATCAAATGTCTGGCCATGAATTCCAGGATCTTGTCCATGTATTTGGCGATGAAAGGCAGGGCGAGCAAAAAGCTAAAAAGCCCTAACGACGGTTTGACCTGGAAACCGAGCATGAAGACGTTGACCTGGGGCGCGACGCGTGAAACTATGCCGAAAGTAAAATCAGACATGAAGATCAGCAGGACGATCGGCGCGGCCAGTTTGATCGCCGTATAGAACAGGTTGGAGCCGAGCTCGATCATCTGCGTGGCCAGCTGCGGCGTGGTAAAGTCGGCCAGTTTGCCAACGGGCAGAACACTGAAGCTCTGGTGCAGTCCTGAAAAGATGATGTGGTGCCCGTCAAGGCTGAGGAACAGGACCATCGCCGTGAAAAAGGCCAGCCGGCCGATGACCGAGATGACCGAGCCAAAGACCGGGTCAAGCGCGGTGGCCACGGACAGGCCCATTTGCATGTCCATTATCTCGCCGGCGGACTGGACAGCCAGGAAGATGATATTGAGAATGAAGCCGATCGTGAAGCCGATGGCCACCTCAAAGATCAGGTGCAGGACGAACGCCGGCAGGGTCGTCGGCAGGTTGGGGTTAACCGGCGTGACGAAACAGAGCACGATCGCCGTCCAGACAGCGATGGCTGTTTTACCCAGGGCGGGAAAACTGCGCGAATTCAAAATGGGCGCCTGAAGGAAAATGCCGGCGATCCGGCCGACCAGAAGGAGAAAGACTGTCAGCTCCTGCGGATAGATCACCATCGCGGCACCTCAGGCCGGCTCATCGGGCCATCCCCGGGATCGCGCTCCAGAGGGTCGTGGTGAAATCGACCATGATCGAGATGATCCAGGGAGAAGTGAAGGCGACCATCAGCAGGACCGAGATGACCTTTGGCACAAAGGTCAGGGTCTGTTCCTGGATCTGGGTGACCGCCTGGAACAGACTGATCATGAAACCGACCAGCAGGCCGACCCCGACGATTGGCAGCGAGACCATCAGTATCGTCGTTACGCCCTGATATAATATCTGTACGGCAAAATCTTGTGCCATTATATTATCTGAAACTTAAGAGCAGGCCGCGCGTGATCAGGTTCCAGCCGTCAGCCAGCACGAACAACAGGACCTTGAAAGGCAGCGAGACCATGACCGGAGAGAGCATGAACATGCCAAGGGACAGCAGAATATTGGCCACGGTCAAGTCGATCATAATGAACGGGATAAAGAGCAGGAAACCGATCTGGAAAGCGGTCTTGAGCTCGGAGATCATGAATGACGGTATCAGCACATAGATCGGAATATCATCCGGTTTCTTCGGCTTATCGATCTTGGAGAATTGAACGAACAGCGCCAGATCCTTTTCCCGGGTCTGTTTGATCATGAACATGTGCAGCGGCTTCATGCCCCGTTCAAAGGCTTCCGCCTGGCTGATCTTGCCCTGGTTGTAGGGGGTGATGGCCTTTTCATTGACCTCGGTCCAGACCGGCGACATGATGAACACGGTCATGAACATGGCCAGCCCGACGATGATCATATTGGGTGGGACCTGCTGGGTGCCGATGGCTGTCCGGACCAGAGCGAAGACGATGATGATGCGCAGGAAAGAAGTGACCGAGATAAGGAAAAAAGGCACCAGCGAGATCAGCGCCAGGGACACGGCCAGCTGGATGCTGTTGCTGAACTGGGGCGCCTCAAGCAGGCTGCGGATGTCCAGGTTGCCGGTAAAAGGGGCGCGCGCCTGGGCCAACGCCAGGCCCTGCAGGATCAGCACCAGCAGCCAGGGCAGCAGTTTCTTTTTCATGGCGTAGGCGGACTTTCCAAGTCGACCTTATCAATGCGCGTGATATTTTTATTGCTGGCGGCGATCAGCCAGGCATCACGGCCGACCTGCAGCAGGTAAGCTGAGACCTGCGGTTCCAGATAGACGCGGTCAAGCACTTTGATCAGTTTGCCGGAACTGCTCAATTTCATCCGCGGCAGGACGAACCTGGCGATGAAATAGAGCAGGGCCAGGACGACGAGCAGGGAAAAGAAGACCTGCATCACGTAACCAAAGGTGACGATCGGGGTCCGCTGCAAGACCAGGGCTTCGGGACTGGCCGCGAACAGGGTCGAAGGGGTCATTTCATCACCACGTTGGTTATCCGCAGGCCGTAGTAATCGTCGATGGCCACAACCTCGCCCTGGGCGATGAGCTGGCCGCCGACCTTGAGGTCGAGCGGTTCGCCGGCCAGGCGGTTGAGCTCAACGATGCTGCCTTCGGACAGCTCAAGTATCTCCTTGAGCGAGAGCTCTGTCTGTCCCAGCTCGACCGTGGCCTTGACCGGGATATTGCCCAGCGCCCTCTGGTCAAGGTTGTCTCCTTTGGCTTCAGCGCCGAATTCAGGGAATTTCACATTCTTGACGTCCATGATTGCCTCCTTAAGATATTATAGATCATCTTCCGGGAATTTGTCCTCGGGCATTTCATCGAGCAGGATATCGTCCTCTTCTTCAAAATCTTCGTCGATCAAGTCGTCGCCGAAATCAATGTCCGGAAAAGCCTCTTCCGGGGATTTAGGCTTGGCCGGCGGCGGTGGCGCAGGTTTTACCGCAGGCTTGGCTGGCGGCGGCGGTTCTGGGGCTGCTACCGGTTTAGGTGCTGGGCCTGGCGCATGCTGGGCCGGTTTTGGTATGGCCGCCGGCGCGGGGGCAGGCTTGACTGCCGCCGGCTTGGGCGGCAGGAGAGTGGTTTTTGGCTCTACCTTTTCCGGAGCAAGTTCGGGCGGCGTCAGTTCGATCTCGCCGGTATCCTTGAGGCCGAGCAGTTTGATCGACGCTTTCTTGTTCTTGATGCCGGCCTGGCACATGATCTGCAGATCCTGGCTTACGGTCAGCTGGACAGGAGTGGAGATGGTCGTGTCCAGTGAGACAACATCGCCGACCTCGAAACGGCTGATATCATTAGTGGTCAGGGATGTTTCGCCGAGCTCAGCACTGGCCGGACAATAGATGCGCGAGAGCAGGGCGTTGGGCAGGCGGGAAAAATCAAGCTCTTTGCTGCGCTCGGCCTGGCGGAAACGCTGAAGCAGCTCCTTGAGCGTGTTGCCGGAATAAGCGATGATTATCCGGCCGGGCGGGTTGTCGGCCAGGGCGGCCTCGGCGCTGAAGCTGGCCAGCGTGGAATTGGGATTGATGGTCGAGTCCATGATCGCGTCAGGCGAACTGATGACGCTCAAGCTGACCTGTTCGATCGTATTGCTGAAGGCCGAACTGAAAGCAGGCAGGTATTCGTTAAGCGTTGTCTCAAGAGTGATCTTCTCAGCCTCGGTCAGGGCCCGGTTGATCTGGGCCACGTCAATACTGCCGAGCGAGAAGTTAATGACCGAATTGGCCAGCGACAGCTCCATGAAGAGGAATATCGGTTCGTGCAGGCCGGAGACCTTGAGCTTGCACTGGACCTGGGTGCCGCCCAATGACCTGAGGAAGTTTAAATAGGTCGTTTGCTCGACCTGGACGCTGAACAGTTCGACTGCCATACCCAGATCGATGCGGAAGCGCCGCAGCAGGTCCTGGACAAAGCGGTAATGGAGGAGCAGGGCCTGGTCGAGCTCTTCGCGGGAGAGGCGGTCAAAGCCGTACAGCCCGGTCTTGATCTTCTTGACCAGCACCTTGGGCGGCTTATAGGTCGTCCAATCGCCGATGGCCGGGGCGAGCTTGATGACCCTTTTTTGCGCCGCTATTTCAGGTTTGCCGCTTTGCCTGTCCAAGCCCATTTTTCACGTCTTTCTCTATGACAGCCTGCTGATGAACGATGAGATAGTGTCCGACGCCAGCCGCAGCATCGTCAGGTTGCCGCTCATGGCCCGCTGGAATTCCAGCGCGTCGATGGTCTCACTGAGATAGTCAACGTTTGACTGTTCCAGTTTGCCCGGGTTAACAGAGCCGACAGCGCCGCCCGGCGCCTGCGCGGTCGCGGACTCGCCGGAAGCAACTGTTTCCGCAAAAGCCGTTCCCTGGGCCTGGTTCAGGCCGTTGGGATTGGGGAAATAGGTCAGGGCGATGCGGTAACCGGTCGAGACCCAGGTTGTGCCGCCGTCAGCGGAATATTCCAGCGAGCCGTCGCTCTGCCATTGGAAATCCGATTTGTCGCCCGAAGGCAGCCCGGTGATCGGGACCAGGCTGTTGGATGCGTTCAGGCCGTAGACCTGCATGCCGTTGCTGGTCAAATTGCCGTTGCTGTCGACCTCAAAGCTGCCGGAGCGGGTGTAAAGATAGCTGTTGCCGTCATTGGCGGAAACAATGAACAGGCCCTGGCCTGAAATGGCCAGGTCAAGGCTGCTGGCATCGGAATATTCGCCTGAAGAGAAATCTATGCCGACCGCGGAGAGCGAAACTCCCTGGCCGACCTGCTGCGGGTTTGTGCCGCCGAGATTGCCCTGGGCCGCACTCCCCTGGCGCAGGACCTTTTCATAGACCGACTGGAAAGAAACTTCGATGCGTTTATAGCCGCTGACGTTCATGTTGGCAATATTGGATGAAGTCGCTTTCAGGGCGGTGTTGTAAGCTTCGATCGCGTTCTTGGCCTGGCTCATGATGTCAAGCATGGTCTTTTACCTCCTTTGAACTGACAAGGCTGATGCCGGACAGGTTGACCCTGGCTTTCTTGAGCGCTGTTTCAAGCTCGGCCAGCCTGTCCTGCAGTAATTTTCTGGTCTCTTCCGGGGCCTCGATCTGGATGGCGATCATGCCGGAGCGCGAAGTCAGGGTCAGCAGGATATCGCCCAGCTCCCTTGGCTTGAGCCCGAGCGAAAGCTCGACCTGGCCTTTGCCCTTGACCAGTTTGACCTGGCTGATGATCTCGTCGACCAGCGCCTGCAGATCGAGCCTGGCCAGGAACTTGCCCTGGGTCTGGGCCAAGAACATCTGCGGCTGGGCTTCCAGATTCGGGGTCAGCCAGCCGGTCTGCTGGAGCAGGTCCTGCAAAGCAGGCTGGTCCTGCCGGCCGAAGAGCAGTCCGGTGAATTCCTCAAAAGAATTGACCGGCTGGACGTTCTGGCCTTCGCCGCGGGACAGGGTGTTTTGCTCCGCTGTGTCGTTGGGCCGGGCCGCGGGTTCAAGGTCGCTGAACAGCCTGATGCCGCTGCTCTGGGTCCCGTTCTCAGCGGAGGCCATGAGGCTGCTCCACCAGGTGGAGAGATCGAGCTGGCCGAAAGGGCAGAACATCAGGGCCAGCCGTTTTTGTTCTGTGTCAAGATAATTCTGGAAAGAGTTCTCGGAAGCGGTCTGGACGCGGGTATCCGGCAACAGGCGAGGCTCGGTCGCTGGGATTTGCGTAAACTGGACTGTCACGCTGCCTCCTTTAATTCAATCGAAAGTCTAACAAAAAAACTTGCGCCAGGCAACTGATTTCAAAATAAAATGCCGAGGAGGAGATTCGAACTCCTACGCTTTTGACGGCGCCAGCCCCTCAAGCTGGTGTGTCTGCCAGTTCCACCACCTCGGCATCTCGGGTTATTCTATCAAATTTTACGTATCGCTTCCACGACTTCTTCAAGATGCATGCCGCGCGAGGCCTTGACCAGGATGCGGTCGCCCGGTCTGATCAGGCTCTTGAGCTTTCTGATGGCCGGTGCTTTGGTCGCGAAATGATGGTCCGCCCGCATGGCCCTGGCCGCTTTGCCGATGGAGATCAGCCGGTCGATCCCGAGACTGCGGCACAACCTGCCGATGCGTCCATGGGCCGCGCGCGAACGCCTGCCCAGTTCGAACATATCTCCCAGCACGGCGATCTTCCGGCCCTGGAGCCAGGCCAGGACCTTGAGCGCGGCCGTCATCGACTGCGGATTGGCGTTGTAGGTGTCGTTGATTATTTTTACGCCGTCCCTGCGGTTGATCACGTCCCAGCGGTTGCTCGACGGCCGGAAAACTTCCAGGCCGCGTTTGATCCGCTTTTTCTTCAGGCCCAGGATCCTGGCCACGGCAATGACCGCCAGCGCGTTGTAGATCATATGCTCGCCGGGCAGGGGCAGTTTAATGCCCTTGAGCATCTTCGGCGTGATATCCGCCTTTTCAATGATCCCGAATGTGACCACGCTGGAGATCGGAAGTTTGAGCCTGGAAGTCAGCCTTTCATAATATTCGTCGTCGGCGTTGATGACCGCGTGGTCCTTTGGCCCCAGATACTTGAAGATCTCGGCTTTGGCCCTGGCCACGTTCCTTTTTGTCTTGAGGAACTCCAGGTGAGCTTCGCCGATATTGGTCACGACAGAAATGGTCGGTCTGGCGATCCGGGCCAGCAGCTCAATCTCGCCCAGGCCCTGCATCGCCATCTCAATGACCGCGGCCTTGTGCTGCGGCCGCAGCCTCAAGAGGGTCAGCGGCACGCCTATTTCATTATTAAAGTTCTCTTCGTTCTTGAGGGTTGACATCTGCTGTGACAGGACCGCGGCGATCATGTCCTTGGTCGTGGTCTTGCCGGAGCTGCCGGTCACGCCGATAATGGGGATGTTGAACTTCAAACGGTGATAGGCGGCCAGGTCCTGCAGGGCCTTGAGGCCGTCCCTGACCTCCAGGACCGCCGCGCCTTTTTTCAGGGCGGCCTGCCTGAACTTATTGCCGTCGAACTTCTTGCCTTTCAGGGGAATGAACAGGTCGCCGCGCTTGATCCGGCGCGTGTCGGTGCAAATGTTCCTGAAGCTGGACCCCGGTCCCCGGACCCTGGCCCCTTTGACGATCCCCATTATTTCTTCGCGCTTGAACATGGTCGAATTATAACAGGTATTTTTTGAAATTTTAACAATGATTTTTCGAAACATAGCCGGAGGGCTCATCTCAGAATGCCGGAAGTAACTTCACTCTTTCGCCTGCCGCTTGGCCAGGCCGCGCGAACGATCTCGCGCCGGCTGCAGCGCGCTTATCAGCAGCATAAGCACATTATCGTCCCAATGCTTTTAGCGCCGATCGGCATGGGCTTGAGCATCCCGTCCGATGGCGGCGCTCGGCCGGGACAAGAAAGCCATTCGCTTAAGGCGCGGGCAACTGATCCCAAAGGCATCCATGGCCATCCCAGCACGATACTGTCGCAAACCGCGGCGCAATTCGCTTCAGAGATCACCATTGCCAACCAGGCTGGAGAAAAGGTCGATCTCAAGAATTCCCTGATGATCCTGTCCTTATGCCTGACCAGGGGCAGCCGCTTCAGTATCGAGGCCAAGGGCGAGGACGCGGCTCAAGCTGTCACAGCATTGGCCCGGGTCCTGGCTGAAGAGCTTAAAGTCGCCTCGGTCTGGTCGGTCAGCACCGACGTGCAGGTTAAGCTGAAGGGAATGGCCGTGACCGACGCTGTCGTGATCGGCCGCGCTCTGCCGATTAAAGAAGTGCTTGATATTGAAAGCTATCCCAGGATCGACATCAGGGCCGAGGCAGAGCGCCAGGGCAAGAGCGTTGAGGACCTGCTCAGGAACAGGCTGGGCCTGGTCGTTGATGCGTTCCGTGCCATCGAAGAGGAGCTGGTCGGGGATGAAAGCGACGTGGCCCAGACGCTCAGCGTACTGCTGATGGAGATCAAGACCAAAGTGCTTGAGCATATGGAAAAGAACACGCTCTGTGCCCGTGATGCGGTCGAGGCACTGCTCAATGATTACAAGGTGCTGCGCGTTTCTGATAATGAGAAGATGCAGAGCATCTATACCGATATCTACCAGATGTGCACCAAGATGCTGTCCATTAAGCACCGCAGGGTAGTTGATATCCGACGCGAGATCGAGCGCCTGGGTCGTGATGACGTCGTGATCGTGGCCGACCATATCTCACCGGCGGATGTGGGCCTGGTCAATGATGCCAGGGTAGCCGGAATCGTGCGCGAGAACGGCAGCCGCGAGGACCACCTATCGCTGCGCCTGGGCGACCGGCAAAAGGCCGGACTGGTCAACGCGCGCGACGCTGTTGCCGCTGTCAGGCTGGGCAGCCAGATCATTGTTGACGGCATGACTGGAAGGCTGATCGTCAATCCCGGGACATCGACCCTGAGAAAATATCGTATACTGAAAAAGCGAAGCGATGCGGTCATGGCCAGCCTAGTCGCATTGCGTGAATCTCCGGCCGTGACCAGGAACGGCGCTAGGATAAGGCTGATGGGCAACGCGGCCAATCCTGAGGAGGTCGCGCTGCTGCTCGAGCACGGTCTGGAAGGGGTCGGCCTCGTCCGGACGGAATTCTTCTTTATCTATGACCGCGAAGGCCTGACCCGTAAAGCCGAGCCGAGCGTGGTTGAGCAGACCAGGTATTACACTGAATTGATCAGAGCGGCCGGTGATAAGGAGATCACTTTCCGCACGATCGATCCTGACCTGGACAAGAGTTTCCCGTATTTTTCCCGGCTTAACGGCGATCTGGTTGCCGGCGGCAAAAAGGGCCTGGCGCTCTGTCTGGACAGGGAAGGCCACGGCCCGTACTATTACGCTTTCCGTAATCAGCTCAAGGCACTGCTCCTGACCAACGGCCGGATCAAGGTGATGTTCCCGCTGGTCAGGTCAAATGAGGAGTTCCTCTTCGCCATGGAGGTGGTCGACAGCGTGCGGGCTGAGCTGGAAAGCCAGGGCATCAAGGTCAACGATCGGATCAGTTACGGCATCATGGTCGAGCATCCGGCTGTGCTCAGGCATCTTGACGAGCTGGCGGCTGACGAGCGCCTGGACTTTTTCAGCCTGGGCACCAATGACCTGACCCAGTACCTGACCGGTACCAACCGCTACAGTTCCGTGACCTCGCAGTACTTTGACGAGCTTGATCCCAGGGTCATCCGGGCGATCGACCAGACGGTGAAAGCGGCGGCCCGGGCGGACATCCAGCTGTCTCTTTGCGGCAACATGGGCAATGAAGGCAGGAAACTGCTGGTCCTGCTCGGCCTGGGGGTCAGGAGCATCTCTTTCAGCAGCCGGTTCGCTGACCTGGCGCGGCAGCTGATCAGCAGTGTTGACAGCGACAGCCTGCGGCTGATGGTCCGCAATATCGCAGGCATCACGACAGGCAGTGAAGTGCGGCGTTATATCGATGAGTTCATCCTGGAGCAGGAGCGCGCCGGCGCCTGGGCCGACCTGTCCGTGTACGAAGACCTGCTGTTTGACTGAAGCGGCGTTTTATTTAACGTCGGCCGATTCCATAAAGGCCTTATTGGTCTTGAAGTCTTTCAGCCTTTCGATCAGCTGTTCGGTCGCTTCGGCAGCGTCGTAGTTATCCAGCACTTTTCTGAGCAGCCAGATCTTCTTCAGTTCCGCATCTTCCATGAGCAGTTCTTCCCGTCTGGTGCCTGAGAGCTTGATATCGATAGCCGGAAAGATCCGCCGGTTGGCCAGCTTGCGGTTCAGGTGCAGTTCCATGTTGCCGGTGCCCTTGAACTCCTCGTAGATAACGTCGTCCATCCTTGAGCCTGTGTCGACCAGGGCGGTGGCGATGATCGACAGGCTGCCGCCGCCTTCGATGTTGCGGGCCGCGCCGAAGAAGCGTTTCGGCCGGTGCAAACAAGTCGGGTCAAGGCCGCCGGACAGTGTTCTGCCGGAAGGCGGGGTGACCAGGTTGTAGGCGCGGGCCAGTCTGGTGATCGAGTCCAGCAGGATAACGACGTCCTTGCCGCCTTCGACCAGCCGCTTGCAGTGCTCCAGCAGGAGTTCCGCGATCCTGATATGGTTCTCCGGCGGTTCGTCAAAGGTCGAGGCAACTACCTCGCCTTTAACACTGCGGTCCATGTCCGTTACCTCTTCAGGCCGCTCATCGACCAGCAGGACCTTGATGACGGTTTCAGGCGAATTCTCAGTGATGCTGTTGGCGATGTTCTTTAATATAGTAGTTTTACCGGCTTTAGGCGGGGAGACGATCATGGCTCTTTGTCCCATGCCGATGGGCGCGAACAGGTCGATCATTCTGGCTGAGACCGGGCATTTGGCATATTCCAGGGTGAAGCGCTTGTCAGGGAAGATCGGGGTCAGGTTCTCAAACGGCACACGTTCTCTGGCCTGTTCCGGGTCAGTGCCGCTGATGGCTTCGATCTTAAGCAGGCTGTAATATTTTTCGCCTTCTTTAGGCGGTCTGATCTGGCCTGAGACCAGGTCGCCGTTGGTCATATCAAAGCGTCTGATCTGGGTCTGCGACACATAGATATCTTCGCGGCTGGGCAAATAGCCGCCGGTGCGCAGGAAGCCGTAGCCTTCGGGCAGGATCTCCAGGATGCCTTTGGCGAACATATTGCCGTTCTGTTTGGTCTGTGCCTCCAGTATCCTGAAGATCAGGTCATGCTTTTTCAGCTGTCTGGCGTTGGGGATGTCCAGCTGTTTGGCTATTTTATATAAGTCCGCTAATGTTTTACCTTCGAGTTCTACTATGTCCATTTTTGTCCTCCTTGGATTTATAAACCTGATGTGGTTAAAAATTACATGAGGTTTCCCTGAAAAAAATAACTAAAGAATGGGGCCTTTTGGGAACATATTCATTATATAGTATGGGCCGTAATGCTGTCAACAGGGATTTTTGAAATGCTTAATCTGCCTGTCGGCAGGCAAGCAAGGTTATTGCCGGCTTTCATATAACCTCCAAACTCAAACATCCAATTGTTTTGATATTTTAGTCTTATTTGGAAGTTGGATGTTTAAAGTTGCTCTTGCTCCTGGCAAGAGTAGGGCGTACAATTCAGCTAGTCACACAAAAGGAGTGATCAAATAATGAAAAACATCTTCTGGTCTGTTCTGGCCCTCAGCCTGGTTGCAACAGTCTTCCTGCTCAGCGGCTGTAATGATTCCAAGTTCTTTCCTGAGCTGAGCACCACGACCACAACGGTCAGCACCACCAGCAGTACGGTCAGCACCACCAGCAGTACGACCAGCACCACCGGCACCACCAGCACAACAACGACCACTTCCACCACGACCACCACCTACGCGCCGGCCTGGGCGACCTGCTTTGGCGGCAGCAACATTGACTGCGGTTACAGAATGATCCAGACCGCGGATAACGGCTACCTGCTGGTTGGCTATACCATGTCCGATGACGGCGATGTCTCCGGCCGCCACGGTGACAGAGATTTTTGGGTGGTCAAACTGGACCGCGAAGGGGTTAAAGAATGGGCCAGGTGCTACGGCGGCAACTTCGGCGATGAGGCTTATGACGCGCGGCAGACCAGCGACGGCGGCTATATCGTGGCCGGCCTGACCAATTCCACCGACGGCGACGTGACCGGCAAACACGCC
>JAFGDE010000005.1 GCA_016932255.1 Candidatus Saganbacteria bacterium | reverse complement strand
GATCATCATATCGACCTTGCCCCGGGACATCAGGTAGGCGCCGGCGTTGTCAGGGATAATGGTGAATGGCACTTCCTCGTTCTTCAGTTCCCAGGCGGTCAGGCGGCTGCCTTGGCTTCTCGGCCTGGTCTCATCCACAAAGACAAAAATGTCCTTGCCGCTGCGCCGGGCCGCGTATATAGGGGCCAGGGCGCTGCCATGGTCGACAAAGGCCAACCAGCCGGCATTGCAGTGTGTCTCGATCTTCATGCCGTCCTTAATCAGGCCGTTGCCGATCTCACCGATCCGCTGGCAATTCAGGGCGTCCTCGTCAGCGATCTTTTGGGCTTCGGCGACAGGATCAGCTGCATTAAAGACGCGCTCAACGGCATAAAAAAGATTCTGCGCGGTCGGTCGCGTCGCTTCGATATCCTTTTTGGCTTTGGCTGGGTCTGCCTTGGTCAGGAACGCCTGGGCCATGGCAAAGCCGGCTGTGGCGCCGATGGCTCCGGCCCCGCGTACGACCATCGTACGGATGGCCTGGCAGGTCTCCTGGTAGGTCCGCGCCTTGAATATCTTGAACTCGAAGGGGAGTAGATTCTGATCGATCAGGCAGACGGCGTTGCCATCAGCCCAAACAGTGCGGTAATGTTTGCCGTTGACCTTCATCAGCGCAGGTCATTCGCCCTCAAAAAAGGTCTGGGCATAGACCTGGTGGCCGGCGGTCTCAAGCTTTTTTCGGCCGCCCAGGTCGGGGAGGTCGACGATAAAGGCCAGTTCAACGACCTGGCCATGCAGCTTTTTGACCAGCTTGGCCGCGGCCATGGCTGTCCCGCCGGTGGCGATCAGATCGTCAACGATCAGTACCTTCTGTCCTTTGATAATGGCGTCTTTGTGTATCTCGACCGTGTCAGTGCCGTATTCCAGGGCATATTCCTCCCGTTCGGTCTCGGCCGGCAGTTTGCCTTTCTTTCTGACAGGGACAAAGCCTTTGCCCAGCAGATAGGCCAGGGCGCCTCCCAGGATAAAGCCGCGTGAATCGATCCCGACGATCACGTCGATATCCTTGTCCTGGTATCTTTTAACCAGATCGTCGATGCAGACCTTGAGGCCGACCGGGTCTTTCAGCAGGGTCGTGATGTCTCGGAACATGATGCCTTTCTTAGGCCAGTGCGGAACGGTCCGGATCCTTGATTTTATCGGCATTTTTATATCCTCGGTATAGCGTTGATTAGGAGCTGTTTTACCTTTTCAGCATTGTCTTTCATCGTTTTCAGGATCATCTCGAATGTTACCGGAGCTTCGTTCTCTTTCCAGCAATCGTAATCGGTTGACATGGCGATCGTTTGGTAGGGGATCTTCAGTTCATTGGCCAGGATGACCTCCGGGCAGGTGGACATATTGATTATATCCGCGCCCCATGACCGGAACATATGACTTTCTGCCTTGGTCGAGAATCTCGGGCCTTCGATCGTGATGACCGTGACGTCGCGATTATATTTAAAACCGAGTTCGTCAGCCGTTTTGCAGAGCAGGTCGGTCAGTTTCTTGTCGTACGGCTCGCTCATCGGCGTATGGACGACCTTGTCATGGAAAAAAGTAAGGTTGCGGTGACGGGTGAAATCGATGAACTGGGACGGGAAAACAAGATTGCCGGGCTTGATCTCTTCCCGCAATGACCCGACCGCTGTGGCTGCCAGTATATGCGTACAGCCTTCTTCTTTGAGTGCGTAAATGTTGGCCAGGAAATTGACCTTGGTGGGCATGATGCCATGGTCCTTGCCGTGACGGGCCAGGATAACGACATCCGTACCGGAGATCTTGCCGCAGGTGAGGACCGAAGTGGGCTGACCGTGGATATTATTGACCTCTTTTTCGCTAGGGTCTTTAAGTATTTTTGGGTCATCCAGCCCGGATCCGCCTATGATACCGATCTTGCTCATAAAAATAGTATAGCTTAATTAATAAATTGTTGTCAAATAACTGTTTTTGTGCTTCCTGATATTGACACAAATTGACATAAATTGACACAGTTAAAGGCCTATTGACAATTCATGATATATAATGTTATGATTGCTGCAATAAGCTTTCAGGACCTTTATTCGGTCGACCATGATATGTCCGGACAGAAAGGAGCGTGTGCCATGGAATTAAAAGAGAACGTTATCTATACTGCCGACGAGACCAAATCCTTGCTGAAAATATCCCAATCCACCTTCCTCCGTTTGATCAAGAAGGGGGTTTTGCGCGCTTATAAGGTTGGAGGACAATACCGCATTCTGGGCAAAGAAATACTCCATCTGGTCAGTCCCAAGCTTGAAGAAAAAGCGACCAAGGCGTACCGCAAGGTCAAAGACAGCGTTAAGAAGAGCCTGGAGAACGTTTAGTTTAGGAGGGTATAAATGAGGTTCATTTCTATATTTTTGATCGCATCTTTTCTGGTAACGCTCGCTCCCTGTCCCGGTATAGCACAGGTCATCACCACTCCGGTCTATAATGCGACACAAGCCGCTCCCGTAGCGCCGGCCGCTGCGGCAGGCCCCTCTGATCAGCCCTCGCTCAAAGATACATATGTTCTGGGGCCGGGGGACCTGCTTGAGGCGCATCTGATCGTTAAAGGAAACGCGCTGGTCCTTGATTATTCCTTTCTGATCAATCCCGAGGGTTCGATATATTTTCCCAATGTGTCTGAGGTCAAGCTTGAAGGGCTTACCTTAAAACAGGCGCGCGAATTGCTTCGCAAGGAGATCGCCAAGAAGTACAGGGAGAACTTCACTCTTTATCTCATGGTGGCCCGTTCTAAGCTGATCAACGTCTATGTCGCCGGCCAATCGGTCGATACGGGACTGAAGAACATCAGTGACGGGTACAGGATTGCCGATCTGCTGAAGATGGTCGGTTTTGCCAAAAGCGGCTCCGACCTTACGGATTATGTTTATGTTAAGCGGCAGACAGGCACTGATGAATTCCAGGACTTCAAGCTCCGTTTACGGGATATTTTCCTCGGCGCGGATGACAAGAGCAATCTCCTGCTGAAGAACGGCGACATCGTGACCGTGCCGACCATCAAATCATATGTTTATGTCTATGGCGACGTCGCTCGCAGCGGGACCTTTGGCTATGTCCAGGGACAGACCCTGTCCGATTATATCAATATCGCCGGCGGCCCTCTGGCCAGGGCGAACCTTTCCGGCGTAACGGTGACCAGGCAGAAGAACGGTAAACCCCATGTCTTTCACATTAACGCCTCCCGGATCCTGCGAGAAGGTCATACAGAAGAGGATATCCAGATCCTGCCGGGAGATGTCATCAATGTGCCCGGGAATTTCTTCTATTTCTCGGATTTCGCCAGTTTTGCCAACACGGTTCTGCTGGCTTTGACCCTTTACAATACGGTTGCTAGATAGGGAGGTTAATTTAGCATGAGCAATGATGATCTCAGTTTGCGTGATTATGTCGAGGTGGTACAGAAGCGTTGGAAGACGGTCCTGGTCGTTACCCTGGCTGTGATGCTCATGGTCTTGATCTCTACGCTCAGGCAGCCCAAGACCTATGACGCTAAAATATCGATCCTGCTCAGGTCGGGCGGCAGCGGTGGTGCGTCCCAGATGGCCGGCCTGGCCAGTCTGGCTGGGGTCGATGTCGTTTCCGGAGGCGGAGATCGCGGGGACCTGGCCTCTCTCCTGCAAAGCAAGGTCGTTGCCGAAAAGGTCGTCAAGGACCTGAAGCTGAGGCAAAGGATCAAAGGCTGGGGCGACCCTGCTTATGGCGACGATAAGTTTGCTCCGGCGGTGCTTGGGATGCTGCAGAAGCCTGAAGAAGAGGGCAACCTGCTGGGATTACGGGTCGAATACACCGATCCGGTCCTGGCCGCCGAGATCGCCAACGCTTATGCCGATGCCTTATCTTACTATTGGAACAAATTGAACTACTCTGAGGCCCAGAAGAAGAAGGAGTACATCGAAGCGCAGTTGCCCCGGGTCGAACGGGAGCTGGTCGAGATAGAAGGCAAGATCAAGCGTTTTACCATGTTAGGCGTTAATCCTAGCTCGATCGAATTAAAACGGCTCGAGCGCGAGTTTGAGATCCAGAACACCGTGTACACGATGCTGCGTAAGGAATATGAGACCGTCAAGCTTGAAGAATCAAAAAAGATCTCGCCTTTTGCCGTGATCGACCGCGCTGTCGTGGCTGAAAGGCCTTTTAAACCGAGGGTCAAGTTCAACCTCCAGGTCGGGCTGATGCTCGGTCTGTTCTCCGGGGTCTTCGCCGCTTTTCTACAGGAATACTGGTCCCGGTCGGCAAAAAAGTAAAAGGGAGTGAACGATGAAAGAGCATATTTTTAAGGGCAAGGTCATCCTGATCACCGGCGGTACGGGTTCGTTCGGCAAGAAGTTCGCCAGGATCATTCTGGACGAATATTCCCCGAAAAAGGTCATAATCTTCAGCCGTGACGAGCTCAAGCAGTTCGAGATGGCCCAGCTGCCCGAGTTCAACGCGCACAAGGACACGATCCGCTACTTTATCGGCGACGTGCGGGACAAAGACCGTCTGGCGCGGGCCTTTCACGGGGTCGATTACGTTGTCCATGCCGCCGCTCTCAAGCAGGTCCCGGCCATGGAATACAATCCCTCCGAAGCGATCAAGACCAATGTCATGGGAGCGATGAATATCATCGACGCGTCCATCGAGAGGGGCGTTAAAAAGGTCATCGCCTTGAGCACGGACAAGGCCTGCAACCCGATCAACCTTTACGGTGCGACAAAGCTGTGCTCTGATAAGCTGTTCGTTTCCGCCAACTCATATTCCGGTTTTTCCGGCACAAAGTTCGCGGTCGTCCGTTACGGCAATGTCGTTGGCAGCCGCGGCAGCGTTGTCCCGTTCTTCAAGAAGAAACGGGCTGAGGGGATCATTCCTATCACTGACAAGCGTATGACCAGATTCTGGATTACACTGGAGCAGGGAGTGCGCTTCGTTATCAAGGGGTTCGAGCGGATGCACGGCGGCGAGCTGTTCGTGCCGAAGATCCCCAGCATGAACATCATGGACCTGGCTAAAGCTATCGCTCCAGACTGCAAGACTGAAATGGTTGGTATTCGTCCTGGCGAAAAGCTACACGAAGTAATGATCTCTGAGGATGATTCTCGCAACACAAAAGAGCTTGATGATTGTTATGTTATTCAGCCGGCTTTCCCCTGGTGGCGCCAGGATAACCATGCGGAAGGCAAGGACGTTGCGGAAGATTTCCGTTACAGCAGCGATTCGAACGAGGATTGGCTGACCATTGAGCAGTTGCAGAAGATCATCGGGGATTGACCTTGTTCCCTCTGTGGAGCGGGCAGAAAATAAATCGGGATCGGGGCGGGCATATGCCGAATAAAATATTATTGATCAGGCCAAACAATGTTTACAATTATAATAACTATCCACCTTTGAGCCTGATCAGTATCGGTTCGCAGCTTGAGGCAGCCGGGTTTGACATCAAGATCATTGATTGTGTTTTTGAGGCCGATCACCTTAAGACCATCGGCGACGAATTGAAGGACGCCCTGCTGGTGGGGATATCCTTGATGACCTCGGAAGCTCCTGACGCTTACCAGATCATGAAATATGTCAAAGAGAGCTCAAGTGTGCCGGTAATGGTGGGCGGGCCCCATTGCACGCTGTTCCCCCAGCAAATGGCCGATTGTAAGTACGTCGATTATGTCGTGGCCGGAGAGGGCGAGAAACATGTCCTGCAGATCGCCCAGGCGCTGAAGGCAGGCCAGCCGGCCGCCCAGAAGATATTCTACAAGGAGATACTTAACCTCGAAGAGCTGCCGATGCCTGATTATTCCCTGGATACCCACATCGAACAGTTCATCTCAAGCTACCTGACCGATAAACTGTCGGAGTTCGCTGAACAGCCTTTGAGGTGGCTGCCGTACGAGAGCAGCCGCGGCTGTCCCTCACAATGCACTTTCTGCATCAATGTGGTGACCAAGAACAACCGCTACAGGAAAAAGAGCCCTGAAAAGGTCCTGGCCGAGATCGAGCAGATCGTCAGGAAATACCGCCTGACGCATTTGAAGATCATCGATGACAATTTCTTTGTTGATATTGAACGGGTCAGGCGGATCTGTGAAAGGCTGGTCGAAAAGGGCCTGAAGATAACCTGGGACGGTGAATGCCGCTGTGACTATTTTAACGACCGGATGATCAATGACGCGACCCTGAAGCTGCTCAAGCGCTCCGGCCTGGTCCAGTTGACCCTTGGCATCGAGTCCGGCTCGCAGCATACCCTCAAGCTGATGAAAAAAGGGATAACGCCGGAACAGGCGGAGAACGCCGTTAAGAAGTGCGATGAGTACGGCATAATCGCGCGGTCCTCGTTCATCCTGGAGATTCCCGGCGAAACATTGGCCGACATCAAGCAGACCATAAAATTCGTCAATAAATTGAGGAAGTACCGCTTTTTCACCTGCGGGGTCAACACCTTCAGGCCGTACCCGATGTGCGAATTGACCGAACGGCTGAAGCAGGAAGGTTATCTGCAGGAACCCTCGGATTTTGTCGGCTGGACAGACCGGCAGATCATAGATATGTACACTGCTGCGGAATATGTCCGGCCCTGGCAGGTCAATGGCAATTATTCCGAGAGCGCGGCTTATTATTTGAACATGGAGTCGGCTATCAGGCTCGGCAATTATCAGATCAGCGATCCATTCGACAGGCTGAAGAACTCTCTCTTCATGCTGGCCGCCAGGGTGCGCAACAGGCTGGGTTTTTACGGCCTGCCTGTTGATAAGGTCCTGTATAAGCATTTCTTTGATTATTTTTATAAAAAGCAGCAAGCCAGGGAAAAGAAGAGCGCTCTCCGGTCAACGGACAGCGTTAAGGAGTGAGCAAAGCGTGAAGGTCCTTGTGATAGGTGTTGGTTCGATCGGCGCCAGGCATGTCAGGAACCTTGCCAGCCTGGGCCATGAAGTCCACGCCTTTGATATCAATGAAGAGAACCTGCGCGGAGTGGCCGACCTGGTGAAAGGCTCTTACACGTCACTGGAAGCGGCCCTGAAGAGCAAGCCGGAGGCCGCCTTCATCTGTAATTACAGCAACGGACATATCGCTCCGGCGCTGGCCTGTGCGCAAGCAGGCTGCCATTTATTCATTGAAAAACCCTTGTCGCTCAACATGAACGGCGTCGATGAATTGATCGGGGAGGCGGCCAAACGGCGGCTTATTACCTTGGTCGGCTGCAACATGCGCTTCCATCCGGCCCTGGCTTATATCCATGATGTTGTTCAGAACGATCCTGACCATCGCCGGCCGCTCTGGGCCGACTTTGAGTTCGGCTACTATCTGCCGTTTGCCAAAAAGAACTATCGCTCGAATTATATGGCCAACCGCAGCATGGGTGGGAACATCCTCTTTGACATGATACATGAGATCGATTCCGCGGCCTGGTTCTTCGGCGACGCCGACGAGGTCTTCTGCGAGAAAAAGATACTTTCTTCCGATCTTAAGCTCGATACCGGCGATGCCGTTGATCTGATCGTGAAATTCAGGTCCGGAGTGCGCTGTGCCATCCATATGGACTATCTTCAGCATGGCTATTCGCGCAGATGCAAGGTCGTCAGCGAACAGGCAACGATCTTCTGGGACTTTGTCCTGGGTAAGATCGGCTGGATCGGCGTTAACAATCGGGACTGGGCCTGGAAAGACCTGCCGCTGGATATCTATTATAACGAGATGTATATCGATGAGATCAAATATTTCTTCGGCTGCATCGCTTCCGGCGAACAGACATTCAATTCCCTGTCCCGCGCTAAAGAGGTCTTGAAGATCGCCCTGGCCGCAGAACGCTCGTCCCAAAGCAAGATATGGGAAAAGATATCAGGAGGTTGATCCGATGAAGAAAAAGGTCTTAGGTGTGATCACGGCCCGTATGGCTTCCACCCGTTTGCCCGGCAAGGTCCTGCAGAAAATGGCCGGCAAATCAGTTTTTGAGCACCACGTCGAGCGGATGAAGCACGTTGAGGGCCTGGACGGTGTCTTTCTGGCCACATCGAGCGATCCTCTGAACAAGGCCCTGATCGAAGAAGCGGAAAGGCTGGACTGCGGCTGGTTCGCCGGCGCCGAGCAGGATATCGTTGACCGTCATATCAAGCTCTGCGAACGGGAAAAGGCTGACGCCGTGATCCGGGTGACCTGCGATTCCCCGATCTTTGATATCGACAGCACTTCCGAGTTCGTCAGGGACTTCCATAAAGAGTTCCGGGATTATATCTTTGTCGGCAATATGACCATGATCCAGGGGACGCTGACCGAGCTTATCTCCTACAAGGCGCTGTGCAAAGTGCACGATCATTACCGCGGAGCGGCGATCACTTCATATATCAAGGAGAATATATCCGAGTTCAAGACCCTGCGCAAGGAGATCGAGGTTGACCTTTGCCGGCCCGAATACCGTTTGACCATCGATGAGGCCATCGATATCGAGATGATCCGCAAGATATATGAGGCCCTTTATCACGGCAAGCCGCTCACGTTAAAAGAGGTCTACACCTGGCTTGATGATAATCCGATGGTCGGCAAGATGAACATGCAGGTCGGCATCAAAGGCTGCGAGCAGCAGAGCGCCAACCTGATGGAAAGTCCGCTGTATTCCGTCGTCAGGTCGGGCAGGAAGTATGTGATCCTTGATGAGCATAAGCGCATGGTCCCGCCCGATGTCTTTTATCGGGCTATGGGTAAGCTGTTCCCTGAGTCGACGAACGAGCGTCGGGCCTGATGATCCGTCAAAGTTCCCAAATAGATATGAGGGGTGATTATCTGTGAGATCGCAGGAATTATACGAAAGAGCAAAAAAGATCATACCAGGCGGCACACAGCTGCTCTCAAAGCGGCCGGAGATGTTCCTGCCGGACCAGTGGCCGGCTTATTATGACAAGGCCAAGGGCTGCGAGATCTGGGACCTGGACGGCAAGAAATATGTCGATATGAGCTATATGGGCATCGGCGCCTGCGTTCTGGGCTATGCGGACGATGATGTTAACCGAGCTGTCAAGGAAGCCGCGGACAAGGGTTCGATGTCCACGCTCAACTGTCCCGAGGAAGTGGAATTGGCCGAGCTGTTGTGTGAACTGCATCCCTGGGCCGGCATGGTGCGTTACGCCAGGACCGGAGGGGAGGCGATGTCGGTCGCGGTCAGGATCGCCCGCGCCAGGTCTGGCAAGGACCTGGTGCTTTTTTGCGGCTATCACGGCTGGCATGACTGGTACCTGTCCGCCAACCTGGCGGACAACATGTCCTTGGACGGGCATCTCCTGCCTGGCTTGAACCCGCTTGGCGTTCCCAGGGGTTTGAAAGGGACAACTCTGCCGTTCAAATACAACGATACGGAAGGTTTCCTGCAGCAAGTCAAACAGAACCAGGGCAAGATCGGCACCATCGTGCTGGAAACGATCAGGAACCACGAGCCTCGTCCGGAATTCATTGAGGCCGTGAAGAGAACGGCCACTGATCAGCGTATCGTGCTGGTGCTGGACGAAATAACTGCCGGCTGGCGCCTGAATCTGGGCGGCGCCCATCTGAAATATGCTTTTGATCCGGATATCGCTGTGTTCGGCAAAGCGATCAGCAACGGCTTTCCCATGGCGGCCATCATCGGTAAGAAAGACGTCATGGAAGTGGCTCAGGACAGTTTTATCAGCAGCACTTACTGGACCGACAGGATAGGGCCGGTGGCCGGCATCGCGACCATAAAGAAATTGAGCAAGAACAATGTGCCCGAACATCTGATCAGGATCGGCAAAAAGGTCCGTGACGGCTGGAAAGAAGCCGCTGACAGACATGGCCTTAAGATCGAGATAGCGGGCATCGATCCATTGGTCCATTTCGATTTTAAGCACAAGGAGCCGATGGTCCTGAAGACCCTGTTCACGCAAGTAATGCTGGAAAAGGGCTTTCTGGCCACAACGGCTTTTTATGCTTCCTACGCCCACAAGGATGACCATATCGCCGCTTATTTAAAGGCAGCGGAAGAAGCCTTTGCCTTTATCGGCCGGGCAATAGCTGAAGGAGCGCCTGAAAAACTTTTGAAAGGCCCGGTCTGTCATTCCGGCTTTAAGAGATTGACCTGATAAATGAAAAAGAAACTGCTGATAACAGGAAGTTCGGGAATGCTGGGCAGCGCCATAGTCGCTGAATTAAAGGGGCGTTTTGAGCTCTTTAGCCTGGATGTCCGGCCGGGTGGAGAAGGGGTGTCGCAGATGCTCTCTCTTGACCTGACGGACGGGAGCAAGGTCGTTGCCGCTATCGATGGGCTTCAGCCGGATTATGTCATTAATTGCGCCGCGCTGACCAATGTTGAACTGTGTGAAAAAGAGCCTGACAAGGCGGAGGCTGTCAATGCCCGGGCCGCGGCAAATGTCGCCAGGGCCTGCGGTTCAAAGATCAGGCTGGTACATATCTCAACAGCAGCCGTGTTCGACGGGAAAAAAGGAAATTATTCTGAAGTGGACCAGCCCCGCCCGCTTAATGCCTATGCCAGGACAAAACTGGCGGCTGAAGATATGGTCAAAAAATATGCAACGGATCATGTGATCGTCCGTACCGATATTATCGGCTGGAAGCAGGGGCAGTATATGGTGCAGGGCCTGTACGAACAACTGGCCGGAGGCAAGCCGATCAAAGGCTTTACCAATGCGGTCTTCAGTCCGATATCGGTCAATTCCATGGCCAATTATCTGGCCGAGCTTCTGGGCAATGAGTATAAGGGCGTTCTTCATATCGGTTCGCTCAAGCCGGTCACCAAGTATGAATTCAGTTCTCGATTCGCCAGGGCGTTCGGTCTTAATGAAGCACTGGTCGTTAAAAGCGAACAGGCGGACGCTGTTGTGCGCCGGCCCAAGAACACGGGATTAGATGTCCGAAAAGCGGTCGGCATATTCGGCAGGCTGCCCGAAGTCGAGGAAGAGATCGGGTTGCTGGCAAAAACAAGGAGAGCAGGACAATGAAATTTAAAGTAGGCAAGCGAATGATCGGTCAGGGCGAGCCGTTGTATTTTATCGCGGATATCGCTGCCAACCATGACGGCGACCTGGACCGGGCGTTCCGGCTGATCGATCTGGCTAAAAAAGCAGGCGCTGATGCCGCGAAGTTCCAGAATTTCCAGGCCGCGAAGATCGTCAGCAGAAAAGGGTTCGATTCTTTGGGTTCAAAGCTCTCGCATCAGTCAAAATGGAAGAAATCGGTCTTTGAGACCTATCAGGACGCCAGCATCCCCTTTGACTGGACGGAGAAGTTGAAAAAGAAATGCGATGAAGTGGGGATCGACTATTTTACCAGTCCGTACGATTTTGAGTCCGTGGACCGCGTTGACCCGTATCTGGACGTGTACAAGGTCGGTTCCGGCGATATCACCTGGCTGGAGATCCTCGATTATATCGCCAGGAAGGGCAAGCCGGTGATACTGGCTGCCGGGGCTTCCAGCCTGGAAGATGTTGACCGTGCCATGGAACTGTTGGGCCGCCACACCAAAGAACTGGTCCTGATGCAGTGCAATACCAATTACACTGCGGTGCCGGAGAACTTCAAGTACATCAATCTAAATGTCCTGAGGACGTTCGCCAAGCGTTATCCTGATGCTGTTCTGGGCCTGTCCGACCATACCCACGGCCATGCCACGGTGCTCGGTGCCGTTGCCCTGGGAGCGGTCGTGTTTGAAAAGCATTTTAGTGACGATAATTCCCGCGAAGGGCCTGACCACCGCTTTGCCATGAACCCGGTGTCCTGGCGGGAGATGGTCGACCGCGCGAACGAGCTTTATCTTTCCCTGGGCGACGGCGTCAAGAAGGTCGAACAGAACGAACAAGACTCTTATTACCTGCAAAGGCGGGGCTTAAGGTTCGCCAAAGACCTGAAGAGCGGCCGAGTTATTGCCAAGGCGGACCTTATTTCCCTTCGGCCGCTGGACAGGAACGGCGTTGCCCCTTATGAAATGGACAAGGTCGTGAGCAAAAAGTTAACGCAGGACGTAAGCGCGGATGATCCGGTCGTAATGGAGGTGCTCAAATAATGCAAACGGGAAAGAAAGTTGTCTTGACGGCTGTTGAGCGGGGAGATCTGGAGCAGTTGCTGGCCTGGCGTAATAAGGAGGAATTCCGCAAACATTTCCGGGAATACAGGGAATTGAACATGGCCCAGCAGGAGCGCTGGTTCAATGAGAAGGTCAATAATGATCCGACGACCATCATGTTCTCGATCCGGCGGCGCTCGGACAATGAATTACTGGGCTGCTGCGGCCTGGTCTATGTCAACTGGGTCCATCGCCATGCCGATCTGTCGCTCTATATCGGCTGGAAGGATTCCTATATAGATGAAGAAGGCTATGCCGAAGAAGCCTGCGCCCTGTTGTTCGATTATGCCTTTAATGCCCTGTCCCTGAACAAGATCTGGACCGAGATCTATGTCTTTGACACAAAGAAGAAGAAGCTTTACGACAGGATCGGTCTGAAGGTCGACGGCGTGCTGAGGCAGAACTATTACTACGACGGCAAATGGGTCGATTCGTATATCCTGTCGATCCTGGCGTCCGATTGGAGCAAAGGCAAGGGCGCGGCAAAAAAGGCCGGGAGCAAAAAGCTTCCGTCAAGGAGATAGTACGGTGAGCGGACGACCGGTGATGATCGAGAACAAGCGGATATATCTTAAGCAGTTAGCGGTGACCGATATAACGGACGCCTATATCAACTGGCTCAACGATCCTGAGGTCAACCGTTTCTTGTCCGTCCGCGGGGGTGCTCAGGACAGGCAGATGGTGGAAAAATATGTCGCCTCTTACGACGGCGATGACAACCGCTTGCTGCTGGGCATATTCGATAAGGCCAGCAGGAAGCATATCGGCAATATCACCTTCTCGTCAATAAACCGGCGCAGCGGGGTCGGGGCGATCGGTATCGCGATCGGCGATAAGTCGTTCTGGGGCAAAGGCTATGGCAGCGAAGCGCTCCAGGCGGCGGTCGATCTGGCATTTGCCGTGCTCAAGCTCCGCAGGGTGGAGGCTGGCATCAACGCTGAGAACGCCGCTTCGATCAGCCTGTTCAATAAGGCTGGGTTTGTTGAGGAGGGCCGCTTAAAGGAAAGGGAAAAGTTCGGCGACAGGTACGTCGACTTTTTATGGTTCGGCCTGCTAAAGGACGGTAAACGCCAGTAATGTCGATAAAGGACCGGCATATAAAGAATATTTTTGTCTATTCGGCGCCGAGCCTGGTCGGTTATACTGTCGGCCTGATCACCATGCCGATCATGACCAGGCTGTTGACGCCGATGGATTACGGTATCGTGGCCATGTCGCTCATCTTTCCGGTCATGGCCGTGAGCGTGTTCGCCCTGGGCTCGGCTGAAGCCACCAGAAGGAGCTATTTCGTCTACAGGACGGATGAGGCCAGACTTCGGTCTCTGGTCACCTCGACCCAGGTCTTCCTCTTCATGATGTTCCTTTTCTCCTGCACGGTCGTTTTTCTGTTCAAGGATCTTATCGCTCAGGTCATTTTCCAGCAGGGTGGCTATGGCAATGCTGTGATGGTCGCTTTTGTGGCCACGTTCCTGGGCAGGATAGTCACTTTTTACCTCAACCTTTATCAGTGCATGGAAAGGGCCAAAGAGTACGCCTTTTTCCTTTTGATGCAGATGATCCTGGGGTCGGCTTTCAGTTTGTTCTATGTCTGGTTCTTCAAGCTGTCTTATATGGGCCCGCTCTGGGGTTCGCTGACCGCGGTTTCGATCGTCGGCTCGATCCTGTTCTTCCGTTTCAACGTTAAGTACGCGTTCAGCTTTGACCGCAAGGTGCTGTTCGAGAACATATCTTACGGCCTGCAGCTGGTGCCTAAATCATTCACCGGCATAATCAATAAGTATTTTGATAAGTATATGTTGAACAGCATGCTCTCTCTTTCCGCGGTCGGTGTCTATAATATCGGCCAGAATATCGGCTTGATGCTGTTCAATCTTGTGGCAGCGGCCTGGAATTCCTTTCAGCCGGTCTTTTATAAAGAAGCTTTTGACCGGGGACCAGCGGCGTCACAGGCCATCGGCAGACTGTTCACTTTATTCTCCTATCTGACATTGTCCCCGATCATGCTGGTGGTCCTGTTCTCCAGGGAGATCATCTTTATTATGGCGCCGCCGTCATATTATGGAGCAGTGCCGGTCATTATCATCGTTGCCTGCGCTTTTGCTTCGAACATTTTCGGCGCTTTTATCGGGCTGCAGTACGCCTATTCCAAAAAAGCTTACCTGATCTTTCCGATCACGATCGTCGGCACGATCATCAACGTGGCGGCCAATATCCTGCTGATCCCGAAGCTGGGGATCATGGGCGCGGCCTTCGCCACTTTGATCACCTATATCGGCATGAACGGGATACTGGTGCTTGTTGGGCAAAGATTATATAAAGTGGCTTATGAATGGAAATTCCTGTCCCCGATGTATTTGAGCGTGCTTGCTTCCGCTTTCCTGCTGCTTTATCTGCACGACTTTGCTCCGAACAATTATCTGCTCTACGCGGTGAAGGTCATGCTCGGCCTCACTTTTCTGTTCGTCGGTTATAAGAGCAATATCATGACAAAAGAAAAGATCTCGCGAGTGATCATGATGTTCCAAGGAGGGGAAAAAGTTGCAGCCTGACCAAGAAAAATGCAATCTCTGCAGTTCGGGAGAGTTCAGCCTGATCAAAGACAGCCTCAGGGATGATAAAGAACGTTTCAAGGTCTATCAGTGCAGTCAGTGCGGCCATATACAGTTATTGCCCAAACCGACCGAAGAGGACGACAAGGCCTTTTACGATAAGAACCTGCAGGACAAGAACCGCAACAAGCAGATCGATCTTGAGAAACTGCAGCAAAACCAGCGTTATGATACCGACCGCCATGTCGAACTTATCCGGTCCCTTGCTGCCAAGGACAAGTCCATCCTGGATATCGGGGCAGGCTACGGGTTTTTTGTTTCTGCTCTGATCAAGTCCGGTTTTAAAAAGGCCAAAGGGCTAGAAATATCCAGCGAAAGAAGAGAGCTGGCGCTGGGACAGGCGCCTGGAGCGATCCTGGGCCATGACGTCAAAGAAGGGCCTGAGGTCATCGGCCGCTATGATGTGGTGACCCTGTTCCACGTCCTTGAGCATGTGGCTGACCCGATCGCTTTTCTTAAGGATATCAAAGCGCTGCTGAAACCGGGCGGGATATTCATTTGCGAAGTGCCCAACGTGCGCGACCTGCTGCTGGATAATTCAAAGGAATATCATGATTTTTACTGGATCAGGGCGCATCTAAATTACTTTGATGACAAAGGCCTGTCGTTTTGTTTGAAACAGGCTGGCTTTGCGATCGAATCCGTCAGATCGGTCCAGCGTTATGGTCTTTTAAACCTGAGCAACTGGCTGATGTACGGCAAACCGCAGATAGAAAAGCCGGTCTTTTCCATCGATCCGGATTATGAAGAAGCTGAGGCCATGTATCGCAAGCATGTTGAATCCAAGGGGAGGGGCGATGCCCTGGTGGCGATCGCCAAGAACAAGTGAAGATAGTCCTGTTGGAATTTGTTGATGAATATCTGGAGTTCCTGGCCTTTGTCCGCGGGCAGGGCGGCCGGCCTGAGGATTACAGGATCATCGCTTTGGAACTGAAGCTCCAGAACTATTTGAAGCGGCAGGGCGCGGCCTATGAGACCACGCTGCCTTATTTTGATAATGATTCCCATCGCCGGATGATCGTTCGCGGCAAGGAGATAATGGACCATGTGGCGGACGCGTTCGTCTTCACTGATGAGGATAATGTCAGCCGGGCCTATCTTCTGGAGTTGAAATTCCACCTGTTATTCGTCCTTTATCATGTTATCAGGCAGATCGAGATCATCGATGCGGTCTGTGCCAAGTATGGGAAGGTCGAGCTGTTCGCCTGTGTCAGCGGCGCGGAGCAATCGTCCCTGTACATCACCGACCGCGACCGTTTTCTCGGCCAGCTTGTCGCCCTGTACGCCGGGCAGAAAGGCCTGCCTTTTAATCCGATCGGCGGCGCCCGGAAGGAAGCCGGGCCGGTCGTCCGGCAACAGAAAAAGCGGTCCTCGTATCTGCTGGACAGGCTGACCCTGAAGTTGCTTAAGGCCTTTATCTCTTATTCCAGGAAGAAGGTCATCCTCATTCCGGGGGATAAATGGGGTTTTGCTCAGCTTAAGCGCGAGATCTCAAAGAACGTACAGAACGTTCTGTTCGTATCTCTCTTGCCTGAGGACGCCCCGGGCGGCCGGTTGAGATCGCTGTTCCTGGCGGTGAGCGGTTTCTTTACCGGTCACTTCTGGGTCGATCTTAACGCCGAACCGTTCGATGGAACAAGTATCCCGTCGGGCCTTGACCAGGCGTTCGACCATATCTTCGAACAGGCTTCCGGTGCGTCGTTCCGGCACAAAGGCGTGGACTTTCTTGAGCTGTTGCGCGCAAGGATCAGCCAGCCTTTCAAGCTGCATCTGCAGGTCCTTTACGGACAGGCGCGCCGCCTGAAACTGCTTGTCCGCGATCTTCATATCCAGTTGATCATTTCTCCGTTATCCAGATATGTCTGGAGCGTTGTGGGCGAGCTGTCCAAAACGCTCGGCATACGTTCGCTGTTCGTGTCCCACGGCGCCCATCCGAGGCCGGTCGATGAGGTCCATGAGATGGAAATGCTGGAGCTTTGCCGCGGGTTCATGTTGGGCGATTATACGGATATCGCCATTGCCACGCCGGTCCAGGCGGACCACCTGCATTATTTCAAGCAAAAATACCCCTGGGTCAAGAATGGCGAGATCAGGACCGGGCCGTTGAACTTTGCCGATCTGTCCGGCCGTGACAAGCGCGAAGCTAAAGCGAAGCTGGGGTTTTCCCCGGACGAGATAGTCGTCACCCATGCGACCACGGTTAAGAACCGGAAGGGATTCCGCGGTTATTTCATCGAGACAGCGGACGAGTTCATCTCCAGTCTTAGCGATATCGTCAGGGCTGTGGAGCAGAACGATAAAATGAGATTGGTCATCAGGCCGCATCCGGGCTTCAGCCTGAACGACGAGGAACTGAGGTCCTTGCTGCCAGTATCTGATAAGTACAATATCTGCAGCAGCGGCCCGTTCTCGGACATCCTGGCCGCGACCGATATCCTGTTAAGCTATTCTTCGACCGCGATCGATGAGGCTTTGCTTAACCGGATCCCGGTGGTGCTTTATGACAAATGGGCCAGATACAACCATTTTCAGCTGCCGGCCTTTGATCCCGGGGACCTGGCATCGTTCCTGCCGGTCTGTTATGTCAGCGATCCTTCGATCCTGGCGGTGGCTTTGGGCGCTGTGGCGAAACAGCGCGGCCTGATCGCTGAAGGGCGGGTGGATTTCAGCCGCTATGCCTTTCCTCAGGTCGACCGCCGCGCTCTTTATGAATATATCGATTCAGCCTTCAGGCTGAAATCGGAGGTGTTAAAGTGAAAGTAGCAGGTTTTATCCCGTCCCGGCTGAACAGCGAACGTGTGCCCCAGAAGAACATCAAGGAACTGGGCGGCATCCCGTTGATCAATTATTCCCTCAGGGTGCTGAACAAGGTCAAGGGGATCGACGAGGCGGTGGTCTTTGCCTCCGAGCCGAGCATTTGCGATCATATCGAGGACGACCTGGAATATACCTACCTGAAGCGGCCGGCCAGCCTGGACACGGCGCAGACCACGATACAGGACATCATCAGCGAGTTCCTTAAGCTCAACGATGCCGATATCATCGTGCTGCTGCATGTCACTTCACCGTTCCTGAAGCCGGAAACCGTTTCCGAGTGCCTGGCCAAGGTCCTGTCCGGGGAATATGACTCGGCCTTTACCGCGTATTCTTTCAAGAAGTTCGCCTGGTTCAAGGGCAAGCCGCTCAATTATTCTTTGGACAAGCCGACGCCGCGGACGCAGGATATCGAGCCGATCATTACCGAGCAGTCGTCGCTCTATGTCTTCAAGCGGGACTTTTTCCTGAAGACCAAGCGGCGCATCGGCAACAAACCGTATATCCGCAGCATCGATCATTTCGAAGGGCACGATATCGACACGCCGGAGGATTTCGAGATCGCTGAACTGATCGTCAACGCCGGTTTTTTCAGCCATTTAAAATGAAGGGCGAAATGAACAGTAATTTATTGAAACGCATACCGATAGATTTCGATGGCTCAAGCTACGAGATCAGCCTCGGCCGCGGCATTATCGGCGAGACCGGCGCAATGCTGGCGCAAAAGACGAAGAACCGTCAGGTGCTGGTGCTCTACGACGCCTTTCTAGAAAAGACCATCCAGTCAAAACTGGTGTCCGGGCTGAAAGCCGCGGGCTTTGAGGTCTTTGAGCATGCCTTGCCCGGCGGCAAGATCAACAAGAACATCAACGAGGCCCTGAAGATCTTCGGCGTGCTGGAGAGCAACGATTTTTCCCGCGATTCGACCCTGATCGCCGTTGGCGGCGGGGTTGTCGGCGATCTGGGAGGTTTTGTGGCCAGCACGTACCTGCGCGGCATCAATCTGGTCCAGGTCCCGACAACGCTGATGGCCATGCTGGACAGCAGTATCGGCGGCAAGGTCGCGGTCAATTTCCGCAAGACCATCAACGCGATCGGCAATTACTATCATCCGGTGATGAACATCATTGACCTTGATTTTGTCACGACCTTGCCTTTCCGGGATTATAAGGCCGGCCTGGCGGAGGCGATCAAGTGCGCCATTATCTCCGACAGAGGGTTCTTTGATTACCTGCGGGACAATACCGGCCAGGTTATGGCCCGGTCCGACGAGCATTTGTTGAACGTGCTGTCGCGCTCCATCGGGATTAAGGTCGACCATGTCAAGGGCGACGTCAAGGAGGGCGGCAAGCGGCTGAAGCTCAATTACGGCCATACCCTGGGCCACGCGATCGAGATCTCCACTGAGAATGGCCAGGGAGAGACCTTCCGTCATGGCGAAGGCGTGGCTATCGGGATAATGGCCGCGGCCTATATCGCCAGGGCTTATCTGAAACAGGCCGAGGATATTTATCTGGCGCAGAATGATATCCTCAAAAGCTATGAGTTGCCGGTCCTGGTCGAATCGGCGCGGATCGGTTTTGACCGGGCGGAATTGATCGAAGAATGCCTCAAGAACGTGAACAAGGATAAAAAGCGCAAGGACAACCGCATCAGGCTGGTCCTGTCGCAGGCCATCGGCCAGAGCAGTGTGTATCCTGATGTGCCTTTCGCTCTGATCCAGGAAGCCTTTGATCACATTATAAAGGAGTAGGACATGACAAATAACGAAATGCTCAAAGACAAGGTCTGTATCGTTACCGGCGCAGGCAAGGGGATCGGAAGAGAGGTCGCCGGGCTGTTCTATGGTTCCGGGGCGAAACTGGCCCTGATCTCCCGCAGTAAAGATGATCTTGAAAGCCTGGTCGCGGAAAAGAAAATGTCCGGCTCGCGGGTCATGATCTCCGCCGGCGATGTCTCTGATGAAGCCGCGGTCACGGCTTTTGTCCGTCAGGTCATTGAGAAGTTCGGCCGCATCGATGTCCTGGTCAATAATGCCGGCATCCGTTTCAGGAAGTCGTTCATGGATATTCCCAGCGATGAATGGCACAAGGTCATCTGGACCAACCTGGGCAGCACTTATCTCATGTGCCGGGAAGCCGGCCGCCAGATGATCAAGCAAAAGTCCGGCAGGATCATCAATATGGCGTCGGTCGTGGGGACGCTGGGCCTGCCCGATCTTTCCGCTTATGGCGCCTCCAAAGGCGGCATTATCTCTTTGACCAAATGTCTGGCGCTTGAATGGGCGCCGTATAACATCAACGTTAATGTCCTGGCGCCCGGCTTTTGCGAGACATCCTATGCCGACAATTTTAAGCAGAAGAAAGAACTGTACCAGTTCACTCTGGATAGAACTCCCCAGAAGCGCTGGGGCTCGGCCAGGGACGTGGCGAACGCCTGCCTTTTCCTTTCATCGGACATGTCTGATTACGTGACCGGCGAGGTCCTGTCGGTGGATGGAGGTTGGAGCGCATGGTAAAACAAGTTCTGCGCAAGGTCCTGGGAGCGATCGGCAGCTTGTACAGGACTGTTCTGAACCTGCTGCTCAATAACCGGGTGTTCAAGTACCGGTATTACAGGCTGTCGGTCTTTCTTGCCACCCGCGGCATCAAGCCGTTCTTTTCCTGTTCGGATCTCGGCAGTAAAAGGCGCTGGAAGGAGCAGGGCGATGACGGGGCGATCGATGTTCCGGAAACTTATGTGGGCGAGGACAATTCTTTGGCCGAACTGTTCAGGGACGTCCTGCCTTATCTGGACAAGCAAAGCCCGGTCCTGGAACTTGGGTGCAATGTCGGCCGGTCGCTTGATTACCTTTACCGGCACGGTTATACGGACCTTACGGGCGTTGAGATCGGGCCAAAGGCCGTCGAACTGTCAAAGACCGTTTTTCCTGACATGTATGAGCACAGCCGGCTGATCGTCGGAGATGTGACCGAGGTCATCAAGACGTTCGCGAAGGACCAGTTTGAACTGGTCTTTTGCCATTCAGTCCTGGTCAATATCCATCCGAAACATAATCATATATTCAAGGATATGGCCCGCATCAGCCGGAAATTCATACTGATCTTGGAGAACGAAGGCTCCTACAACGCCTATCCCAAGGATTTCAAGAAGCTGGTCGAGAAGCAGGGCTATAAAATGATCGTGAGCAAGGTCTTTACCGGCAACTGCGCCTGCCTGCCGATGCCGTACAAGGAAGAGCATATCTATAAGAACAATACGATCCGTCTCTTTGTGAAGGATGAGTCTGGTCTATAATGGGAGAAATGACGACAGAATGAAGTTGAGGTTTTACCAATATCTTGGGGTTCCGGATGTCCTGGCCGCTTTTCTCTCCAGAAGAACGGGCGAGCGGCTGTATTATTTTGACGCGTCCGGGCCGGCTCTTGGCTTAGCTTCTTTCTTGAAATTGAACGGCCGGCTCCAGCAGTTCAAGTTCAACCTGCATGAACTGAAAGACAGCTCAGGCCAGGCTCTTTTTCCAAAAATATACGGCAAGGACCTGTTGGACCTGGGCGAAGAAATAGAGAATAAGGTCCTGTGCCGGTCGCGCCTTATGTCTTCTTTGGGCAGGATCTATTCCGCTCCTGACAAGGTCAGGCTGTATTTCAGAAAGCTGGCCTGTGAGGAATTCAGCGACCTGCTCATTCTGTTCCAGGTCATTGCCTGGTACGCTGATAAAGAGCGGCTCAGCCGGCAGGACGAGCTGGAGTTCGCGATCGAACCAAGCCATTATGATAATGTGCTGAAAGAATTCGCTTTGCAGAGGTATGGCGTCAGGGTCCGGCCTGCTTTCTCTTTCCGGCGCTTGACAAAAGCGATCGTTCGGGCGGCGGCCAGCCTGGCCGGCTCGCTGATCATGTTGTCCCGCTCGCTCTCGTCAGGCCGGCGCCGGCCGGCTCTTGGCGAGGACAGGCGGCCCAGGCTGGCCAGCCTTTACACGCTGCGCGGGCTGACCTTTGACAAGACCAAACGATGCGATTTTCCCTGGATATTGATGTCCGACATCCCGGCCGATCGGATCATGATCTATTTTGAGCGTGAGGATGCCCCGGCCACAAAAGATATGACAGACCTGCTGGCGCAGCAAAGGATCCAATCCCTGGCAATGTCTTGCAGGGCCGCGGGCAGGACAGGCATGGAGTTCTATCGGCCGTCGATCTCAGCGGCCGCGAGATCGCTTAAGCTCGGCATGCTGACATTTTTGCTGCTGCTCAGGGAAAGCCTGAGCCTGCGGGCGCTCCACCTGAGCAGCTTGGCCGGGATCATGCGTTTCAATATGGAATACGTGAGGATGCTGGACCTTTTCAAGCAATACAATATCAGGGTCAATGTCGATTTCGTTGATTTTGATCCATTAAGGATCCCCAGGCATCTTGCCCTGCGCGACGCCGGCGGCATCAGCGTCAGTCAGCAGATCTCGAACTGGCCGATCCCCAATTCGATCCTGGCTTCATCGGCCGATGTCATGTTCCTGTTCGGCCCTTATTACCGCCAGCGGATGGACAGGTCCGGTTCCCGCAACGAAACGCTGGTCTACTCGGGTTTTCACAGCGATTATTCCTTTGCGCTGGTCAAGGACCGGGCCCGCGCCTTGCGCCGCAGCTTGACGGATAAAGGAGCAAAGTTCATCCTGTGCTATTTTGACGAGAACTCGTCCGACGCGAGAATGAGCGTTATCCCGCATGAGCGAAGCGCGTTCATCTACGGCAAATTATTGAACTGGGTGATCTCTGACCCTGCTGTTGGCCTGATCTGCAGCCCGAAACGTCCTGGCACGCTGACCAGGCGGCTGCCCGGCATCGCCGAGCTGATAAAAAAGGCCGAGGCGACCGGACGATGTGTTTTCATGCAGGGCAAGTACAGCGCGGATAATTATCCCACCGAGGCGGCCCAGGCCGCCGATATGGTCGTTTCTTTGCTGATCGGCGGCAGCACTTCGTTGGAATGCTTCCTCTCCGGCTGCCGGGTGCTTTATCTGGACCTGGAAGGCTTGTATGCTTATCCTGAATACGAATGGGGCAGGAACAAGCTTGTTTTTGACGATGTCGATAACCTGCTCGGGTCTGTGGATGCTTTTCGCCGCGACCAGAACAGCTGCGCCGAGCTTGGCAGCAAAGAGCTTGTTCCTGTGCTGAAGCAGAAGGATATGTTCCAGGACGGTCGGGCGGCTTCCAGGATGGGCCAGTATCTGGGGTGGTTGTTGGAGCAGTTCGACCGCGGAAGGACGCGCGGCGAGGCGATGGCTTACGCCAACGAACAATTCAGTCGCTTATGGGGAAAGGAGAGTGTGGAAAAGAAGGCCGAAAAACTGACTGCAGTTTGAATTAAAAATTATTCAGGAGGTAAGGATCATGGAATTGTTTTTGGATTCGGTTAATTTCGAAGAGATCGAGGCTGCTGCGAAACTGGGTATTTTGACGGGTTTGACGACGACGCCGACATTCATGTACCGGCACGGGATCACTGATATCGACGCGGCCATTGTCAAGCTTTCCGGTATGGTGCCCAGTCTCCACGTGGAAGCTCTCGGCGAAAGCTATGATGAGATCATCGCCGAGGCCCACAGGATCAAGAAACTGCCGCTGAAGAAACAGCCGGTCTTCAAGATCCCGGTCTCGACCTACGGTGTCAGGGCCTGCCGCACGCTGGTCGACGAAGGCTGCCAGGTCAACATCCATCTCGTTTACACGCTCAATCAGGCGTGGACCGCGATGATGGCCGGCGCGACCTACATTTGCCCGCTGGTGGGCAGGCTGCACGATCAGGGGCACGATGCTATGGCCCTGATAGAGCAGGCGGTCAAGGTCGTCGATCATTACGGTTACAAGACCAAGATCATGGTCTCGTCAGTGCGTCATCCCGAGCATGTCAGGCAGGGCCTTTTGCTTGGAGCCCATGCCTGCACTGTGCCCTGGAGCGTGCTGAAGCGTCTGCCGGATAACGCTTTGACAACTGTCGGCACCGAGCAGTTCCTGGAGCATACCAAGCTTATGACCGTCAAGGTCAAGGACGCGATCAGGGGGAAGAACCCGGTCTGCAAGCGCACCAGCCTGATCATGGACGCGATCGCGGAAATGACCGAGTCCAGGCTTGGCGCGGTCTCAGTGGTCGATGATAAAGGCCAGCTTATCGGCATATTCACTGACGGCGATATCCGCCGGCAGTTGAAAGAAAAGGGCAAGGATATCGTCAACATGAAGATGTCCGAGTTCAAGTTCAATAAGCCGGTCACTTTGTCGGCCGAGGCTTTGCTGCATGAAGCGGTCGATCTCTTCTCCAAGCACGAGTATGACAATATTATCGTGACCGAGAACAATAAGCCGGTCGGCATGCTTGATATCCAGGACTTTGTAAAAATGAAACTGCTTGGCTGAGGAGGCATGGATTGAAGGTCTCTTTGTTCGATAATCCTGATAGGTTAAAGGGCTACCTCAAGGAGCGAGGCGAGGCTGTGACCGTTCTCAGTTTTGATCGCGACCTGGTCATTGATCAGGCGCGGCACAGGCTTGTTTTCCCTAAGCCGTGCCTGCCGGAGGAAAAGCTGCCGATCATCGAAGCTTATGTCGAGGCGGTCTCTGAGATCGGCGATCAGAACGGCTATTCGCTCGCCTGGCTGTGCCATCCCATATCAGAAAAGAACGAATTGATGCCTGAAAATCTGCTCGATCAGCTGGTCGACTTCCTTGCGTTCCACCGGACCTTTGGCGGATCCAACGCTGATGAGCTGGCTGTTATCAGCGGCAGCAGCGAATTGTTGGGCAATATCGCTGCGTTCTGCCAAAGCCGTGGCGTAACGGTTTGTTCGCGCCTTTCAAGACGTCCGCGGCCGCTGTTCCTGCGCCGGCTGGCTTCATGTCTGTTCAGCTCTCTTGCTCTGGCGAAAAAGATCTTGACGGCCGGGACTGGTCCTTTGTCCTGGAAAAAGCTGGACAGAGCCGCAGGCTATTCCGTGATCAGGACCTGGTTCGATCAGCGGTCAGCGGCAATGATCTCACAGGATAAGGACACATATTTTGGTGAACTGCCCGGAAGGCTAAAAGCCGGCGGCCGGCATGTGCTTTATTACGGCGAGATCATCAATGCCGATCCCCGCAAGGTCAGGCAGGACCTGGGATCTCTGCCGTCTGGCCGCGTTCTCCTGGAGAGGACCCTGCTGGGCTGGGCAGACCTTATCCGTATCGTCTGGTTCACGCTTACTTGCAGGGCCAGGGTGAGGCTGTCCGGGCAGATAATGCTTCAGGGCGTTGATGTCGGGCCTGTTTTCAGGAATTATATGGGCCTGCCGCGGCTCGATCATGCTCTGGCTGCTAATTACGCGACGTATCTAGCGGCAAAAAAACTGGTGAACAAGGTCCAGATAAAGGAATTCTTTAACCTGTATGAGAACTATAGCTGGGAAAAGGTCACTAATCTGGCGGTCAAGCAGAGCGGGAAGAGGGTCAGGCTGATCGCTTTCCAGCACGCTCAGATCGCGGCCTCTTCGACCAAGTTCTTTCTCGGCAAAAAGGAGTCAGAGCGCTTGCCCCTGCCGGACAAGATCATCACTCTGGGTGAGGTGACCAGCGGCCATCTGGTCAGGGCGATGAACTATCCCGCAGCCAGAACCGTTGCCGGCTGCGCGCTGAGGCATAGCTACGGCCGTTCCAGCGGCAGCGTGGCCAGGCCCGCCAGCAAGCGTGTCCTGGTCTTCCTCTGGACATTCGAGCGCTCCCTGGAAATGTTGCGGTTCATTAAGGCCAGCCGCCTGGCCGAGGCTGGTTATGATGTGGTCGTCAGCCCGCATCCCAACCATCCTTATGAAAAGCTTAAACCTTACCTGGGCTTTGATGATCAGGGTGCCTATACTGTTTCCCGCGCCGGACTGAAAGAAAATATCGATGCGGCCATGGTAGTGGTCTACAGCGGGACCACGACCTGTCTGGACGCTTTGGCCTCAGGCCGGCCGGTCATCAGTGTGGATTTTAACGATTTTATCGACCCTGATCCGTTGTTCGGTCTGGCTGAGTTCAAGTGGACTGTTTCGAGCCCTGAAGCCCTGTCGCCGGTCGTTAAAAGCATTGAGGCGATGGCTGACGCTGATTATTACTCTGCCCAGGCCAAGGCAATGGATTTTGTCGGCAGTTATTTCCGTCCGGTCGACCAGGAGAACCTGAAGGTTTTTCTTAATTGATATTAAGGAGGAGTTATGGCTGGAAAGAAGGATATTAAACAGATCGCGAAAAAGTTCGAGCAGGTCGGCGGCAGGTTCCTGACCCCGCCGGAAAAGATGCTCAAAGCCCTGGTCGGGATCAAGGCTTTTGTTTTTGATTGGGACGGCGTTTTTCACGGCGGTTTCAAGGCACAGGGCCATGACGGCCTTTATTCAGAGATCGATTCCATGGGGCTCAATATGCTCCGGTACGGTTTCTGGCTTAAGACCAAGGCCCTGCTGCAGCTTGTCGTGATCACGGGAAGGAATAACGCGACCGCGGTCGAATTGAGCGAACGGGAGCATTTCAACGCTCTGTACCAGAACGTGGTGGACAAAAGAAAGGCGATCGATCATTTTCTGGCCGCTTCCGGGCTGAAAAGAGAACAGGTCGGCTTTGTTTTTGACGACATCAACGATCTGGCGATGAGCGGCGGCGCCGGCTTGCGTATCTTCATACCCAGAGAGGCCAGCCCTTTGCTGAACGAGTATATGATCAGGAACAAATTGTGCGATTATATCACCGGCCAGGGCGCGGACCGCTATGCGCTCAGGGAAATGAGCGAGCTTTTCCTGGGACTGTTGAAAGTTTATGATGATACCGTCAGGTCCAGAGTTGCTTTTGATCAAACCTACCAGAAATACTGGGATATCCGGAACAAGATAAAAAGGGAGAGAGTGACTTTATGAGCAAGCGGGTCAAAATATTGATCCCGGCGCGCCTGGCCTCAAAAAGGCTGGCCGGCAAGGTCTTGGCTGATATCAACGGCAAGCCGATGCTCAAGCGTGTCATTGACCAGTGCGCCAGAGCGGCCGGCCGCAAAGCCGTGGGGGTCGTTACGCCTGACAGGAAGATCTTCGATCTGGTAAAAGAGTGGGGCTTTGACGCTTATATGTCCGATCCGAGGTCGCCGGACGGCACTTTTGCCATTGCCTCGGTGGTCGCAAAGGTGCCGGCCGATCATATCGTCAATGTTCAGGCCGACCAACCGCTCATCCCGGTCAGCCTTATCCGTCAGATGATCAGGACGTTGACCCGGTCCAAAGCCAGCGTTGTCACCCCTGTCTACAGGATCAAGGACCCAGCGGACATCAAGGATGTCGGTGTGGCTAAAGTGCTGCGCGACCTGGACGGCTGGGCTCTTTACTTTTCGCGCAGTCCGGTGCCGTACTGCCGCGATGCCGGGTTGGGACAATGGGCCAAACGGCATCCTTATTGGGGACATTACGGGATCTATGGGTATACGAAGAAACTACTGCTCAGACTGCCGAAACTGAAAAAAAGCTATCTTGAAGCCGCGGAAAAACTGGAGCAGATACGTTTTCTGCAGAACGGGATCGGCGTCCTGACCTTTGAGACCCGGCATCGGCAACTGGCGGTCGACACACTGGCCGACCTGAAAAAAATAAGGAGATTATGCCAATGAACAAAAGAACAGTTAAGGTTGGAAATATCGAGTGCGGCAACGGCGACCTGTTCCTGATCGCCGGTCCCTGCGTTGTCGAAGATGAGTCCCTGATGCTGAAGGCGGCCGAAGGGATCAAGAAGATCGCCCAGAAACTGAAGCTGCCGCTGATCTTCAAGGCTTCTTTTCAGAAGGATAACAGGAGCGCGCTCAAGTTCTATCATGGTCCGGGGCTCTCCAAGGGCCTGGCCATTTTAGCCAGGATCAAAAAGGAATTCGATCTGCCGCTGATCTCCGATGTGCACTATCCCCAGCAGGTGGACGAGGCCAAGGAAGTCCTGGACGTGATCCAGATCCCGGCTTATCTCTGCATGCAGACAGAACTGGTCGTGGCCGCGGCCAGGTCCAAAAAAGCGATCAACATCAAGCACGGCCAGTTCCTGGCGCCTGAGAACATGGCTTCGCCGGTGAAAAAGGCCGAGGAAAGCGGCTCCGACAGGATCATGCTGACAGAGCGCGGCTACACTTTCGGTTATAACGACCTGGTCCTTGACCCCAGGAGCTTTTATCATCTCAACCGCATCGGCTATCCAGTGATCTTCGATGTTACCCATTGTGTCAGGCGTTACGGCATTCCCAGCGCCGATGCCAGGGGCGGCTCGAGGGAGTTTTTGCCGGTCATTGCCCGCGCGGGAGTGGCCGCAGGCATAGACGGGCTGTTCGTTGAGACCCATCCTGAGCCGTCCGTGGCCAAGTGCGACGCGGCCAGCCAGATCGCCCTGGCAGATCTTGAGGAATTCATTAAACCCTTGCTGGAAATTCATGCCGTGGTCAAAAAGGAGCGCCAGCGCGGATGAACAAAGAACTGAACATATTCGGTGCCAGGACCACGATCGAGAGCAATGAGCAGGATTTTCTTGATTCTGTTGCCGGCAACCTGTATTTCTTCAGCAAGGCAGGGGACAAGAACCCGGCTTTGTTAAGCAATACGAGCCTTAAGGTCAGCTATCTGACCGACCGCCAGGCTGATCACGGGCAGGAGATAGCGGCCTGCCGCAAGATCGGCAATAACGTATATATCGGCGAGAATAAATGCATCTATCTTGAAGGCAACCTGTTCGTCAGGATCGTCAAGCAGGGCAACGATCTGGAGATCTCTGCCCGGCCGGTCCGCAAGAAAGGCCTGAAGAGCAAGATCGGCCGGTTGATCCGGCGCAGGAAGACCGATTATTTCCAGCTGGTGCGCAAGCTGGTCATTTTTCCTGTTTTCTATCTGCTGGAAGCCAACTGCGGCATCTTCCTGCTGCACGGCAGCGCGGTCAACCACGCGGGCAAAGCGATCGTCATGGCCGGCCTGGCCGGCATCGGCAAGACGACCCTGGCCATTGCCTTAACGCTTAAGGACCCGGGCGGGATACGGTTCCTGAGCGATAATTTCCTGCTGTTCGATCAGGATAATATCTATCCTTTTCCGGAGCATATCCGGCTGCATGATGATCTGAGATCTTTTATCCCCAACACTGACAGGCTTGGCCAACCGATCGTCAGGCGCTTTAAGAGAAGCCATTACGCTCTGGACGGAAGGCTGATCTCCGGCAAAGTGCCGCCTCAGGTGCTGTTCCTGCCTTCTCTGGCGCGCGAGCCTTATTTGCGTGAAGTGCCGGCTCATGTGGCGATCGATCGCTTGTTGCTGGCTAATGATCATGTCAAGGAATTCCATACATACCATTATATGGGCTTGCTTGATTATCTGAATTACGGCAGCGGATCGCTCTATGCCAGGCGTCTTGATACCCTGAAAAGCCTGTTGTCCAAGATCAAAAGTTACGAGGTTGGCATTGCCAAAGGCGAGAAACCTTATGAATGGTGGGAGAGGATACAGAATGTTATATCTTAACTTTCTGGACAAGTTTTATGTTGCTGTTGAACAGCGGGTTGGCTCTGATTTCTCCGCCAGCGCGGGGTATTTCCGGAAACACCTGGCCAACCGAGTTCCCGCAGGCAGTGATCTGAAAGTGCTGAAGATAGTATGTGTTGAAGATCTCTCTGCGGCAGGGCTGCTTTATCTCGGTAAAGAGGCTGCTTACAACGATACGGATTTTTACCTGCTTGATAAACAGGGCCGCAAATTAAAGTTCGCTGTAGACCAGGCGCTGAACGGCGAGGCGGTCCTGGTGGAGAGCGGGTTTGACGAACATAAATTATTGGCGATCGTGCAATCCCTGGTCTTTTTCGGCCTGCTCCATGCTGGGGTTATTCCGGTCCATTCCTGCAGTGTCGCGCTGGACGGGCAGGGCGTGCTCTTTCCCGCCTGGGCCGGCGTTGGCAAGACAAGGGTCATAATGAACCTGACGGCAAACGGTGCCGGTTATTTGAGCGATGAATGGACCTTTATTAAGGACTCGACCCTGTTCCCGCTTGGCCGGGATATCTGCCTGCTTGATTACGATCTTGCGGAGTATTCGGACAGGGCCGGGCTGTCATTCTGGGACAGGGCCAGGCTTTGCTTAAGTCTCTGGACCAGGCCGAAACGTTTGCGCGCGCTCTTGCAGCGGTTTGGCTTGCTGTTAACGTACAAGGAATATGGACCATCGCGCTTATTTGCTGTGGCCGCGGCCAGTGCTCCGCTTAAAAAACTTTTCTTGCTGCAGCGCTCTGATCAACAGGAATTGAGCCGGGTCGCGGTCCCTCGTGAAGAATTGCTGGGGAAAATGACCGTTTCGTTCTGCAGGGAAATGGGAGGCTTTCTGTATTATGACAGTCTTTATCGCTTTGCCCGGCCGGGCGCGCCTGACCTGGCCGGCGTCCTGGCGGATCTCTATCGCCGGACGCTCGCGTCAGCGATCAAGCGGGTCGAATGTGCCGCTCTGGTACTGCCGCGGCAGATAAACGATATCGATCTGAAGGGGGCTCTTTGAGATGAACGTTAACTTTTCCATCCATGGCCTGTTCAATATCAAACTGAGCCAGGCGCCTCGGCCGGTGGTCGATTTCATCCGCAGCGATCTCGGTTATTTTGAACGGACCGACCTGCCGCATGGCGATCTGGAGATAGAGTTCGTTCCGAAGATCGATCTGCCGGCCAGATTCGTCTACTTGCAGCACGATCTGGCTTACGACCAGGGCGTGCTTTACTTTTTGTTCAAAACAGGCACAGTTGCTTTCCCCATCAAGGAGTTCGCCGGCGGATCGCTGCTGGTCCGGGCGGAGAAAGGCATTTCCGGCTTTGAAGCGCTGAGGGTGATCGAAAAGGTCCTCTCCCTGAAACTGATCGAGAGCGGCTATTCCATGATGCACGCGCTCGGACTTAAAGAGAACGGCCGGGTCAATATATATGTGGGCCTGCAGGGTGTTGGCAAGACCACCCTGGCTCTTCAGAAACTGCGCCAGGGCGCCGGCTTTGCCGGAGAGGAATTCGTCCTGGTAGACAAGGACGCGAACGTGCTCTGCTATCCGCGGGGCATGAACGTCCATCGCTTTATGGGCGAGGAATTCCACCGCCTGCGCGCCAATCCGGCGCTCAAGCCTAAGGTGGACAAGGAATTGCGCTACTGGCGCCTGCTGAGCGTCCTGAACTTCGTGTTCGGCCCGGTCAGGATCCTGAAGACCATTGTCCGGAACCTGCTGGGCGGCAAACGGTTCATCCGGGCCAATATCGGCGAGCTTTTCCCCGGTGCTGAGATCCTGGATAAAGGCAGGATCGACGGGCTGTTCCTGCTCTTTAAGAGCAACGACGGCCAGGTCTGTTTTCCCGCGGCCGACTGGCCGGAGGAGAGGGCGGTCGCATTCCTGCTGCGCAACAACAACCTTGAGCGTGGCCATCTGGTGGCCGATCAGCTGGCTTCTTTCCTGGCTTACGGTGATGAGCCCGCGGCCGCTTTCGCTAAGTATTTAAAAGGTTTGCAAACCAGTGAGGAGGCCATTGTCAGAGGGATATTAAGATCTGTAAAGGGGAGGTATCATGGGCAATAAGTTTCTCAAACCCATCGCTGCTTTGATGAAAAAGAACCGGTTCACGGCTGCGATCCTGGCCGGGACGAAAAAACTCTTGAAAAAGGCCCGCCTGTTCGTTTCTCGTATGACGAGACTGCGTTATCCTGATTTTCCGAAGGAGATCTGGATCGAGAATACCAGCTACTGCAACGCCCGCTGCATCATGTGCCCGAGGGACAGCATGACGCGCCAGCGCGGCTTCATGGATCTCGGGCTTTATGAAAAGCTCATCAAGGAGATCTCGGCCTATCCGGTAGAACGCCTCCATATGCATAATTTCGGCGAACCCCTGATGGATAAAAAACTGCCGGACCGCATCAAGCTGGCCAAGGATCATGGGGTCAAATATACCTACATGGTTACCAACGCCTCCTTGTTCTCGCCGGAAATGGCCATTGGCATTATCAAGGCCGGACTGGATGAGTTCAAGATCAGCTTTTACGGCACGGATGCCAAGACCTACAGCGAAACCATGCGCGGCCTTAATTTTAACAAGACGATCGAAGGCATCAAGGCTTTTTTTGAGGAAAGGAAGCGTCTGGGCGCCAGGAACCCCAGAGTGATCATCCAATACCTGCCGGTCGATTCAGACCAGAGCAAGGTCCGTGATTTTGAGGCGATCTTCAAACCGCTGATCGACGAGGAACTGGGCGACCGCCTGAATATCTGCGAGCTGCATAATTTCGGCGGCGGCAAGGAATATAATCGTCTGGGAGAGATCTCTTCCATCTGCCATTTTCCCTGGCAGACCATGGTCATTCTTCAGGACGGTAAGGTCACCACCTGCTGTATCGATTATGACGGCAAGCAGATCATGGGTGACGTCAATAAGGACTCGATCAGGGATATCTGGAATGGCAAGGCCTTCAACAGGATGAGGCGGGACTTCCGGCGTCTTGACTACAGGAAATATCCCATCTGCCTGAATTGCGAGGTCATCAGATAGGGCCATGAGAACTGCTCTATTGAATATTTAAAGGAGGACGTTATGAGCAAACCAAAAGTTGTGATCCTATGCGGTGGACGAGGGACCAGGATGAAGGGAGAGACCGAGATCAGGCCGAAACCGCTGGTGGAGATAGGCGGCAAGCCGATACTCTGGCATATCATGAAGATCTATGCCAGCCACGGTTTTACCGATTTTGTCCTGTGCCTGGGATATAAAGGTGCCATGATCAAAGAGTATTTTTATCATTACTATGCTTTGATGAATGACTTTACCATCAGCATGGACGGGGAGAACAAGATCGAATATCATAACCGGCCCGATGAGACCGATTGGAAGGTCACGCTGGTCGATACCGGCCTGAACACGCTCAAAGGCGCCAGGATCAAGAGGGTAGAAAAATACATTGACGGCGATACGTTCCTCTTGACCTACGGCGACGGCGTTTCGGACGTGGATATCAAGAAGACGATCCAGTTCCATCAAAAGCACGGCAAGATCGGCACGCTGACCGGGGTCCGTCCGCCCTCGCGCTTCGGCGACCTGGTCGTAAAGGACGGCCGCGTTCTGGATTTCACTGAAAAGCCGCAGGCTTCCGCCGGACTGATCAACGGCGGGTTCTTTGTCCTGGACCGCAGGATATTCGATCATCTGACCGATGACGAGAACTGTGATTTTGAGAACGGCGCCCTGGAAAAACTGGCCAAGGACGGGCAGATGATGGTCTATGAGCATGGCGGTTCCTGGGAATGCATGGATACTTTGCGCGAGACCGAGCATCTTAACGATCTTTGGAACAAGAAAAAAGCGTTCTGGAAGGTGTGGCAATGAAAGTACTGGTCACCGGCAATAACGGTTATATCGGCAATGTGATGTGCCCGATGCTTCTGTCCGAAGGTTTTGACGTTGTCGGCCTGGACTCGAACTACTTTGAAGGCTGCGAGTTCGAACAGCGGCAGGCCAAGATAGGGCAGATCGTCAAGGATATCCGTCAGGTCGCGGCAGAGGATTTTCAGGGGGTCGATGCGGTCATCCATCTGGCGGGATTGTCCAACGATCCCATCGGAGAACTGAACCCGGGGATCACCGAGAAGATAAACCTTGATGCCTCGGTCCGCTGTGCCCAGCTGGCCAAACAGGCAGGGGTCAAGCGGTTCGTTTTCGCTTCTTCCTGCAGTGTTTACGGCGTGGCCAAGGAAGGAGAAATGATCTCGGAGCAGGGCGAGCTGAACCCGGTGACAGCCTACGCCAAATCAAAGATCGGTACGGAATTCGGCATTTCGCCGCTGGCTGAGGCTGACTTTTCCCCGGTCTTTATGCGCAATGCCACGGTTTACGGCGTTTCGCCGCTGCTGCGGCTTGATCTGGTGGTCAATAATCTTGCGGCCTGGGGGCATATCACCGGCAAGATCAAGATCATGAGCGATGGATCGCCCTGGCGGCCGTTGATCCATATCCAGGATTTCAGCCGGGCTTTTATTGCCGCTCTTAAGGCCCCGAAAGAGCTGGTGCATAATCAGGTCTTTAATGTCGGGCAGAACAGTGAGAATTACCAGATCCGGTACCTGGCCGCGGCCGTTAAGCAGGTCATTCCCGGCTGTTCGGTTGAGTATACCGGGGAGCACGGTTCCGACTCCAGGACCTATAAGGTCGATTTCTCCAAGATCAACACGGTCCTCAAGGACCATTTCAAACCGAAATGGAACGTACTGAAAGGTGTTGAGGAGCTGGCCGAGGCCTATAAACGGAATAAGCTCGATATGCCTGCTTTTGAAGGAGATAAGTTCGTTCGCTTGAGGCATCTGACCCTGTTGAAGAAGTCGGGGAAACTGGACAATGATTTCTTCTGGACCGAAAAAAAATAAGGAGGTTTCGAACATGATAGACGGAGTAAAGATCGTCCCATTGCGCCAGATACCTGATGAGCGGGGCAAAATAATGCATATGCTCAGGTGTACGGACCCGCATTTTGAAAAGTTCGGTGAGGTCTACTTTTCCGTGGCCTATCCCGGAGTGATCAAAGGCTGGCATCTCCACACAAAACAGACCCAGTTCTACGCGGTCGTTTCCGGCATGATCAAGCTGGTCCTGTTCGATGAACGCAAGGATTCCAAGACCAAAGGCGAATTGATGGAGATCTTCACTGGCGAAGATGATTATAAATTGATCAGGATACCCGTCGGAGTGGTCAACGGCTATAAGACCATCGGGGTCAAGCCGGCCATAGTCGCGAATTGTGCGACCCTGCCGCATGAGGAAGGGGAAATGCTGCGTTATGATCCGCTGAATTCGCATATCAAATACGATTGGAGCTTGAAGCATAGATGAAAAAGATCTTTATAACCGGCGGCGGGGGGATGCTTGCCTCTGAGATCGAGCGTTTTTACGCCGGCAAAGGCGATCAGGTCCAGGCGCCGCGGCATAAAGAACTGGACGTGATGGACCATGCGGCTATGGAGAGCGCGCTGACCGGCGCGCGTCCGGACTATGTCTTTCACACGGCGGCCCTGCATGTCAACGCCTGTGAGGACGATCCTCAGCTGGCCCATAAGCTCAATACCGAGGCGAGCCAGAAACTGGGGCAGATCTGCCAGTCCATCGGCGCCGCGCTGATCTATATCAGTTCCTGCGGCTTCTTTGGTGACGAAAAGAAGTTCTACTCCGAGGCCGATCCAGTGGTGCTTAAGACCGTTTACGCGCGGTCGAAATATGAGGGCGAGGTCCAGGCCAGACAAGCCTGCCGCAAGACCTATGCGATCCGACCAGGCTGGTTGTTCGGCGGCAGCATCAAGCATCAGAAGAATTTTGTCTACCAGCGCTATCTTGAGGCTAAGGCCAAGCCGGTCATTCAAAGCGCTGGCGACAAGTTCGGCTCTCCGACCTACACGCAGGACCTGATCGTTAAGATAGACGAGATCCTAACGGCCGGACGGCCTGACCTCTATCATGTTACGAACACTGGCGGCTGTTCGCGGGCCGAATACGTGCAAAAGATCGTTGCCAGCTGCCGTTTGAAGAACAAGGTCGAGCCGGTCGATTCAAGCCATTTTCCCCGCAAGGCCAATGTGCCTGATTGCGAGATGTTGAACAACGCGAACCTGGCAGCTCTTGGCCTCACGCCGATGCCGGCCTGGGAGGTCGCGATCGAGAGATACAGCCGGATCATGTTGAAGGAGATCGAAAGCAGCTCATGAGCCCCAAGGTCTCGGTCATAATCGCGGCCCATAATCACGCTCATTTCCTGCCTGAGTGCCTGAACTCGGTCAGGCGGCAGTCCTATGCGGATTATGAGGTCATCGTGATCGACAACGGTTCGACCGACAATACCAGAGAGGTCGTGGCCGGGCTCAGCTGGGATAAGCTGAGATATCATTATCAGCAGGATACCGGTTCAGTGGCCGGTCCCAGGAATACCGGCATTAAGCTGGCCCGGGGCGAGTATGTGGCTTTCCTTGATTCGGACGACTACTGGGAGCCGGACAAGCTTAAGCAGACCATGGCGATCCTGGAACAGGACAGGACGATAGACGTTGTTTCTCATGATCTGCTGGCTAAGAATGAATCGGGCGGGTCATTTCTTCTGCCGGTCGGCCCATTAAAGGATGATATGTACCGGCAGCTGCTGTTCTGCAACCGTTTGCTGGGCAGTGCGACAGTGGCGAAAAAGAGCGTGATGGAGGAGATCGGCGGGTTCGACGGCCGGCCGGAGTTCGTTCACGCGGAGGATTACGAGGCCTGGCTGCGCCTGGCTGAGAAACGAAAGAAATTCAGCTTTCTCAATAAGGTCCTGGGCACCTACCGCATTCACGGGCAGAACCTGAGCAGCGATTACGAGCGGGCCCTTCAGGACGAGGTCAATGTGCTGAAGACGCATCTTAAACGCTATCCTTTCAAGAATGCGATCGACAAGTTCGTCCTGCCCAGGCGGATCATGGGCCGCATCTATTATTGGATCGGGACAAAACATCTTCAAAACGGCCGCTGGTTCAAAGGCGCGTTCTATCTGGCCAGGGCGATCGCTCTAAGCCCGGAATACTTTTTGCGCCTGTTCTCTTCGTTAAAAAAATACCTGCTGCTCAGATCAGGACGATCGACAAAGGCCGCTGCCTGAATGAAACTACTATTTTATACAGATACGGAAGCGTTTGGCGGGGCCGAAAGGTTCCTGCAGGACCTGTTGTCAGGTCTGACCGGGCAGGGAGCGGACATTAAGCTTATCTGCGCTGAGCCGCGGATCTTTTCCGGCATTGCCGGGCTTAACGGCCTTGAGATCATCGGCTGCCGCGTCAAAGGGCTTTTTGACCTCAAAGGCGCGTTCAGGCTGCTGAAGTTGTTCAGGCAGGCCGGAGCTGATGTTGTCCATTTCAATCTGACCTCGCCGTATTCCTGCCAGTATGCGGCGCTCATGCTCAGGTTTGGCCTGCCCGGGTGCCGGGCGATCGGCACGGTACATATGTCAGCCGTGCCCGCGTCCCGCTATCCTCTGATCGGGCCGGCCAGGCGCTGGATCGCCTGGAATACTTTGAGAGCGCTGGCGACCTGTGTTTGTCCATCAAAAGCGGCCGCGGCATTTTTGATCGACAGATACGGGGTCAGTTCGAGCAAGGTCAGAATGATCTATAACGGGATCCCTGCGGTGCTAGTTGACCTGGCCAAAGGCCGCGAGATAGAACAAAAGTATGGCCTGGCGGGGAAAAGGCCTGTTGTCTGTATTTCCCGCCTGGTCAAAGGCAAAGGTCTGGATGTCCTGCTCAAGGCCTTCAAGGATGTGGCTTCTCAGGTCAGGAACGCTGTTTTGCTGATAGTTGGTGATGGATACCTCTTGGCAGAGCTCAAAGCTCTGGCCGGACAGCTTGGTCCGGCTGAGCAGATCATTTTTACCGGTCATCAGAGGTCAGTCGACGGCTGTCTGCAGGTCGCTGAAGTTTCGGTGACCGCTTCCCTCAACGAAAGCCTGCCATATTCCGTGCTTGAGGCCATGGCATATGGCAAGGCCATTGTTGCCACGGCAGTTGGCGGCGTTCCGGAAATGATCGATCAGGACAGCGGGATCCTCGTGCCGCCGGGTGATACAAAAGCTCTGGCAGCGGCTTTGATCAAAGCGTTGAGCGAAAAGCCCCTGGCGGAAAAACTGGCGGCACAGGCCAGGGCCAGGGCAGAGCAATTCTTTTCCAGTACACGCATGTGCGATGGATACGGCAGTCTTTTGGCGGAGGCATGTTCATGCGTATAGGCATTGACGCAAGATGTTTGCAGCGTGGGCTTGGCGGCGGTACCGCCAGGGTGCTGTACAGCCTGTTAAAGGAATGGAGCCGTTGCGGTCAGGCTAACGAGTACATCCTGTATTTTGACGATCTCAAGAGCTCTCTGTTCGACCTCAGCGGACTGGGGCCTGAATTTATCTGCCGCGAGGTTCGCTGGCCAAAGATATTGCGGCGTTTGCCCATGAGCGGGATAGTCTGGCAGCAGCTCAGTTTGCTCGCGAGACTGTTGCGGGACAGAGTGGATATCTTCTATTCGCCGTATTATTCAATGCCTTTGTTCTATCCGGGCAAAAAGTGCGTGGTCGTGCACGACATTTCCTATCATACCCTCAGACAGGAATATCCCAGAAAAGAGATGATTTCCGATCTGCTTTCACGGCTGTCCTGTTCCCTGGCAACGTTGATCATCACCGATTCAGAGGCCTCAAAAAAAGAGATCGTTGACCATTATCATGTCCCGGCCGGAAAGATCGCCGTAATACCTTGCGGTATTGATAAGCCGGCCAATATGCTGGGGGAGAGCCGATCACCTGAGGCAATCAGCGGCCGCTATGCCCTGTATGTCGGAACGATGTTCAACCGGCGCCATGTTGTTGAGTTGATCCGGGCCTGGGATGCGCGGCTGGCGCAGGACAAAAAGGTCCGGCTGGTCCTGGTCGGCAGGAATGCTACCAGGCCGAGAGCCGATCTGGTGGCAATGATCGATGAGATCAACCGCAGGCACGGCGGTCAGTACGTAATCCATCACGAATTTGTCAACGATGAGGAGTTGAACACGTTATATGCCGGCTGCTCCGTGTTCATTTATTTGTCGACCTATGAGGGCTTTGGTTTGCCGCCGCTTGAGGCGATGCTGCATGATAAACCTGTAATAGTCGGCAACGCGGACGTTTTTAAGGAGGTCATCGGTCAGGCGTCGCTCATGGTCGATCCAAAACAGCAGAAAGAGATACTTGAAGCTGTCGGGCGCGCTTTGAACGAGCCTGGGCTGGCATCCAGCATGGTCGCTCAGGGCAGGCAGGTAGTGGAAAAACTGAGCTGGGTCAGGGCGGCCCGCCTATACTTAGAGAGATTTTATGAGATTGTTTAAGACCATTCTGGGGCTATGTATAATATTTATGATCGTTTTTCCCTACGGGAAATTCGGGCCTGTTCCGATCAAGTTCATGCTTTTATTGGTAATGTCCGGCTTTGGGTTCCTGACCATGCTGTTGGTCGACAAAAAGATCAGAATGGATCTGATGATCTTTGTTTTCTTCTTTAGTTTTGTTTTTCCCATGATCTGGCTGGTGATCGGCGTTATCAACGGCAACCCCCTGGCCAATATAATCGATTTCGTCAACGTTTTTCCGCTGATATCGATCATGTTCTTTGTCTATCTGTTGTACGACAATGATTCCTTCAGGGGCTTTATTCATCTTGTTGCCCAGTCGGTGACTTTTGTGGCCTTTCTGACGATAATTCTTTTTATCGTATATATGTTCCTTGATCCGTTGACCAGGTCGGCGGTCTCCGCCTTTTTGCAGCCTTCCGGCCTGGGCAGCGGCGTGCATATGAGCCAGACAGGCCTCGTTAGGATCATTTTGCGAAGCAACGTGTTCATTCCGGTGAACCTATTCCTGCTTTTGGGCATCATGCGTTATGATCCGCGCTTTAAGTGGAAGGTGTGCCTGCTGATAACCTTCCTGGCCAGTTTTACCGGTTTTAACAAAGCGTTCTTTCTCGGTCTGGTATTGGCTGGCGCGTTCTTTGTTCTTTTTCAGGGCTGGTTCAGGTTCAAGTTCCCTCTGGTCAGGGACCCTCTGATCAGGGTGATGGCTGTGTTACTGCTGATGATCGTTGTATCGCCGCTGGTTTTCCGCGCTGTAGGTGAGGCTGCTGAAGGGTTGGATATGAGCACGTTTTCCAACCTAGTCAGGCTGGAACAGGCCGAGTACCTTTCCGATAATATCGACCGCGGTTCCATTTGGGGTGGAGGCTTTGGCGCGGTGGGCGAGAATCTCAGGCGTATCAGATATGTGCGTAAGTTCTCAACGACCCAATACTTTGAACTGGAGTATCTCCATCTGTTCCTTCAACTCGGCCTGGTCGGTTTTGTGATCTTCGGCCTGTTCCTGGGCATGCCTCTCTTTCTTTATTTCTATTACTATGATGTCCTGGGGCAGAACCGTTATCTCTGTTCGGTCGTCATGAGCGGCTATATTTCATATTTGTTCTATGCCGGCACCAATCCCTATATTATGGGTTCGTCAGGCTTTTTGGTGATCGTGCTTGCTTATCTGATCGTCCTGTTCTCCAGGAAATATTCATCGCTTGAGCTTATGGCCGAGGGAGCAAAAAAATAGCATGAGATTTTCCGTGCTTTGTACATATTACGATAAGCAGGTCTTTGAGCGGCACACCCTGCGGACGCTGAACGAACAGACCTATCGGTATTTTGAGTTCCTGTTGATCGATAACTCGAACGGCCGCTGTAAGTCGGCTGGCGAAGCTTATAACAGCACAGCTGCCGGGGCCAAGGGCGACTTTTTGATCATCGTTCATCAGGATGTCAGTCTTTATTCTCCGGACTGGCTGGCGACCCTGGCCAGGCTGGTCGAAAACCATGAATTCGGTATGGCCGGTTGTTCCGGCATGTCCAGGCAGGGGCAGCGGCTTGGTTTTATCAAGGATAGAAAAGCTGTCTGGGGCAGGCCGTTCTGTTGTCCTCAAAAAGCCCAGACTGTCGATGAATCTATTATGATCATGCCAAAAGAAGTTTTTCTCGACCTGGGCGGGTTTGACCATTCTCTGGGCTGGAATTCCTACGGAGCAGACCTTTCACTGAAGTGCGCCCAGCGGGGATCGGATGTGCTGGTCTTTCCTTTGTTCCTGTGGCATGATTCGCCCTCGGCTTTGCGGGGCGTGGAAAAGCAGCTCTGGCAGCTGAGACAAAGATACGGCCGCGGCGTTCATACTACTTCCGGCAGTACAAATACAGGCCAGCTGATCATTAATTCCTTTAAATCGTTCCTGCCCCGCTGGCTCAAGAACAAGCTGGTGACACTGCTCAGCGCGTTGGGTCTGGAAAGCGAAGGTAATGTGCTTTCTTCCCGGTTGAGCCGGGCTGGTAAAGTGCTGTTGTTGGACCTGGTCCCAGATTGCTTTAGCGCAGGATATCAGGTGATCCCGCAGGAAATCGAGCTCGAAAGGTTCAGCAATAATCCTATTTGGCCGGACCTGTTCATCAGGCTGGTCTTGCTGCAGGACCTCGGTCAGCTTCAGGCTATCCTGCAAGACCTTGAGGCCGACACTATTGTATTGCTTTCCAATGATCTGTTATCAGGCTTGCCGGCGAACGAGCGCATTGAGATCAAACCTTTCTCGGCCAGTTACAGCCTATTGGTTGAAGGAGGCCCCCGGTGAAGATAGCCTTCTTTACGCCTGAAAGCTCTGATGGTTCGGGAAGCTCGCGCTTTCGGGCCACCCAGTTCTTTGAAACATTTGCGGCCGAGGGTATTGAGTGCAAATTCATTCCTTTCGTTAATGAGGGCTTAAAACGCTACTATTTCAAACCTGGGGTGGGAGCGGCGATACTGAAAGCGTTCTTCTTTTTCCTGGCGTTCCTGCGGCGCTTTATCGATGTGTTCAAGGCAGTTGATTGCGATCTTGTGTTCATTCACCGTAATATCGTTCCAATAGGGCCGGAACTTTTTGCCTTTATCGTCAAGTTCCTGCTGCGTAAGCCGATCGTTTATGATTTCGATGATGCCATTTATCTTTCATTTACCAGCCGGGCCAATACTTATATCAAGTGGGTCAAGGCGAACCATCTGAGGACCAGGCAGAACATCAGGCTAGCGGATGTCGTGATCGCCGGTAATCGGACCTTGGCTGATCTTGCCAGGCAATTCAATCAAAATGTCAAGATTATTCCAACGGTCGTTGACCTGAGCAAGGATACATACCGGATCGTGGAGCGCCCGGCCGGAGACCGGAAAATTACGATAGGCTGGACAGGCAGTTATGGCACGACCCTTTATATTGATGTCGTGCGCCAGCCACTGCTGGAGCTGCTGAAAAGGTTCCCGGACTTGCAGGTCATTCTCCTGGGCTATACCGGCGACCTGCGGGTGGATCGGCTGAGCGCCGTGCGCTGGGATCTAGAGAGCGAAAAGGCCAGTTTGGCGCAGTTCGATATCGGTATCAATCCATTGCCCGATACCCCCTTTACTCGCGGCAAATGCGGTTTTAAGATAATCCAGTATATGGCCCTGGGCATCCCCTCAGTTGTTTCGCCGGTCGGCGCCAATGCCGACATCCTGGAAGACGGCAAGCAGGGGTTCTGGGCCCGCAGTGATGAGGAATGGCTGGAAAAGCTTAGCTTGCTGATTCAGGATGTCAGCCTGAGAACGCGCCTGGGCAGGGCCGCGCGGGAGCGGGCTGAGAACATTTACTCGATTAATGCGGTCAAAGGCAAATACCTGGAAATTTTCAGCGAGGTCTGTGAGAAATGACGGACAGCAGCATATCAGTTTTGATGTCGGTCTATAAGAACGATCGGGCCGAGCATCTGGACCGGGCCCTTGGCAGCTTGGTCGAGCAAACGCTTAGGCCGGCGGAAATAGTTCTGGTCGAGGATGGCCCACTAACGCCCGAACTCGAGGCCGTGATCAGGCGGCGTTCCGCAGAGATTGCTATCCGTCCGCTCGTCCTGGCCAAGAACGTTGGTCTGGGCCGGGCGCTCGCCGCGGGATTGCTGCAGTGCCGCCATGAACTTGTCGCCCGCATGGACAGCGATGATATCTCTGCTCCGGAAAGGTTAGCCAAACAGGCCGCCTATTTGCTGGCCCATCCTGAGATCGCGGTGGTCGGGACCTGGATAAGCGAATTCGACGGGGCTGAGACAGATATATATGCTTACCGTAAACTGCCCACAGAGCCGGATGAACTCCGCCGCTTTGCCAAGACGCGCATGCCCGTCAACCATGTTTCCGTCCTGTTCAGGAAAAGCGCGATTCTGGCCTCGGGCAGCTATTCAACGATGCGCGGACTTGAAGACTATCCTCTTTGGGGTAGGATGCTGGTCAAAGGCTACAAATTCGCCAATATCCCGGAAGTTCTCGTCAACGTGAGGGCGGGTCGGGAGATGATCGATCGACGGGGCGGGTTGAAATACCTCGTGAACGAACTGGCGATGCTGCGAGAATTCCGGCGGATCGGCTTGATCAACCCCATGGAATTTATGGTCAATCTCGTAGTGCGCATCGGTCTGCGGCTTGTGCCCAACCGTTTGAGAAGATTTATTTATATGAAAGCTTTTCGGCGTCAATAGCCGTCCATGATATAATTTTTAGCGTAAAGTAAGGAGTGAGAAATGAAAGCATTGATAACCGGGATAACAGGGCAGGATGGTTCTTATCTGGCCGAGTTGCTCTTGAGCAAGGGGTATGAGGTCTTTGGCATGGTGCGCCGGTCCAGCACAGAGAGCTACGAACGGATCAACCATATCATAGATAAAATAACCCTTAAGCAGGCTGATCTTCTGGACCAATTGTCGATGATTGAACTGATCAAGGAGACCAAACCGGACGAGATCTATAATCTGGCGGCCCAGTCGTTCGTTCCGACCTCCTGGAACCAGCCGGTCCTGACCGGAGAATTTACCGCGCTCGGCGTTACCAGATTGCTCGAGGCGGTCCGGTTGGTCAACCACAAGATCAAGCTTTATCAGGCCTCATCAAGCGAGATGTTCGGCAAGGTGAGGGAGACGCCGCAGAGCGAGCTGACCCCGTTCTATCCCAGGAGCCCTTACGGCGTGGCCAAAGCTTACGGTCATTTCATCGCAGTGAACTATCGCGAATCTTACGGCATCTATGCCTGTTCCGGCATCCTCTTCAATCATGAAAGCCCTCGGCGCGGCAAGGAATTTGTGACGCGCAAGATCTCCGATGCCGTGGCCCGCATAAAGCTGGGCCGGCTGGATAAGCTCTACCTGGGCAATCTGGACGCCAAACGCGACTGGGGCTTTGCCGGCGATTATGTCGAGATGATGTGGCTGATGCTGCAGCAGAACAAACCGGACGATTATGTGATCGGCACCGGCGAAACCCACAGCGTCAAGGAATTCGTCCAGATAGCTTTTGATCATGTCGGCCTTGACTGGAAGAAATACGTTGAGACCAAGAAGGAGTTCCTGCGGCCAGCGGAAGTCGATCTACTGGTAGCTGATATCACCAAATCCCGCAAGGTCCTGAACTGGAAACCGAGGCTGAAGTTCGATGAACTGGTCAAAATGATGGTCGACTCTGACCTTGAGATCCAGCAGCGGCAGATCAGATGAAGGCCCTTATCACTGGAATTAACGGATTCGCCGGCAGTTTTCTGGCCGAGCATCTTTTACAGCAGGGCTGGCAGGTCTCCGGCATGGTCCAGCCCGGGACCGGACGGGGCAATATCGAAGAGGTAAAGCAGCAGCTTGTCTTGTTCGAGACGGACCTGATGGATAAGACGGCCCTGGACAAGGTCGTTGCTTCAGCCCGGCCGCAGACGGTTTTCCATCTTGCCGGCGCCAGCAGCGTTAAAGAATCGTTTGATGTCCCGGAGAGATCCTTCGAGGTCAATGTCCTGGGCAGTCTAAACTTGTTAAATGCCGTGCATAAGCATGTTCCTGAGTCGGCCGTCCTGCTGGTCACATCCAGTGAGATATACGGGGAAAGCCTTTCGCCTGATAAAGTTACCGACGAGAACAGCCGGATACTGCCTAAAAGCCCTTACGCGGTCAGCAAAGCGGCACAGGATATGCTGGGCCGGGTCTATGCCCGTGCTTTGGGCCAGAGGATAATCATTGCCAGGCCGTGCAGCCATATCGGGCCGAGACAATCGGACATGTTCTTTGTCCCAACGGTCGCCCGCCAGATCGCCGCGATCGTCAAGAGAAAGAATTCGCCGGAGCTTGCGCTGGGGAATCTGGATGTTCATCGCGACTTCACTGATGTCAGGGACATGGTTGCTGCCTATGTTCTCTTGTCCCAAAAAGGCGAGGTCGGTGAGGCTTATAATATCTGTTCCGGCAAAAGCCGGCGGCTCACTGAGATAGTCGATATGTTGATCGGATTGTCGGGCAAACGGATCTCGATCAAACTGGACCCTGAGCGGATGAGGCGGTCCGATCTGATCGGCATGAAGATCGATCACAGTAAGCTGGAGCGGGCCACGGGTTGGTCCCCCAAGATCAGCCTTGAACGTTCGTTAAAGGATATACTGACTTACTGGCTCGACCGGACTCCTTAACAGATCAAGTCAATGAAAGTACTATGCGTAACTCCAAGTTATCTACCGGCCGCTGAGACAGGCGGTCTGCCTCATTATGTCCACGCCTTGAACAGGGAATTGGCCAAAGCCGGAGTTGATGTGACGGTCTATACCACGGGCCTCTCGCTGGAAAATTCTGCTGAGATCCGCTCAGGCCAGGAGAAGGACCTGGACGGGCTCAAGGTCACATATTTTAAATATTTCGGTCCGAATAATTACCTGTTCTCTTTGCCGCTGCGTTCCCGCCTGAAGCAGGTCGTTAAAAGGTACGATCTTGTTCATCTGCATTCGATCTGGTCTTATCCGAGCTATATCGCCTCACGGATCGCTGCGGAAAATCGCGTGCCCGCACTGGTCTCGCTGCACGGCAATTTGAATACCAGCGTGTTCAGCCGGGGATATCTCAAGAAGTCATTCTATTATAATTTATTTGTCCGGAAAATACTGGGCAACGCCGGCGGAGTCCATTTTGTCAGCGAGGAAGAGGTTGAACTGTCCAAGAGATTTGTTCCGTCCGGTCTGCGTAGCTGGCTTATCCCGCCGGGGATCGATACCAACAAATATTCTGTGCCGCAGCCCCGGCCCTGGTTCAGGGCGGAGCATGGCATCAGCGGCTCAGCCAAGATCATCTTATATCTGGGCAGGCTCAGCTGGGAAAAGGGCTTGGATCTGCTGCTGGACGCTTTCAAAGAGGTCCATGCCCGTCGGCCAGACACTTATCTGGTCCTGGCAGGCCCGGCGGCGCCGGGGTTGGACCTGCGGGCCGGGCTCAAGGCTAGTGGCCTTGCCAATAGGGTCATCCTGCCGGGAATGATCCGCGGCGATGAGAAAAAGATCGGGCTTTTGCTTGAAAGCGATCTTTTCGCTTTAACATCGCTCAGTGACGCGGCGCCCATTTCTGTTCTGGAAGCCATGGCCGCGGGACTGCCTGTGATCGTCACCGATAATATCGGTATCAGCAGGCAGGTCAAAGCATCTGACGCGGGAGCGGTCGTCGAGCGCAATGTGACTGCGGTCTGTCGAGGGATAATGGAACAAATTGACAACGAGGCTTGTGCCAGGGCCAGGGCAGGGAAGGCCAGGCAGTTGGCCGTTGAAAAATTCGATATAAAATATTCCGCGGAGAAAATGCTTGCGGCGTACCGGGAGGTCATCGGCCATGCCGGGTAAGCGCAAGTTATTGATGATATCGTCGCGCACCCCGTACCCGCTGATCGGAGGCGGCCGGATCAGGGTGTATAATCTGGGCAAACTCCTGCGCCAGAGATATGAGGTCCACCTGCTGTTCATCAATGATAATGGGGCTCGCGGCCACAGGCAGGGATTGTCCGGGGCTTTTGATGAGCTGATAGAGTTCCCTTATCCGGCCCAAAGGCTTATTTTGAACTCCATCCCCGGTATTTTATCCCGAAAGCCGGTCCAGGTCTCTGGCAATTATTTTGCCCGGATCCAGGATTGGGTCAACGGGCACATTGCCGATTATTACGCGGTGCTTTGCAGCCAGATCCGCACGGCTGAATATGTCCGCCGGCTCCCAGAAGCAAAGTCCAGGAACATCCTGAAGATCCTGGAGTATTGTGATGCGATATCCCTGAACTATCAGATCGCCCGGTCAGGAGCCCGGGGCTTCTGGAAATATTTCTATTGGTTGGAATATCCGCGCGTCAGGGATTATGAGGCTTCGATAATTGAGTCCTTTGACCTGGCTTTTGTCGCTTCTCCGGTAGACCGGGATTACCTGCTCCGAAACTTTTCGAGCAAGCGGCCGCTCGAGGTCATTCCCATGGGGGTCGATCCTGTGGGCGGAACAGGGAACAACGGCCAGGAAGATGATACCATAGTTTTTATGGGGCAGATGGACTATTTTCCCAATGAGATCGCGGCCGAGTTCTTTGTTGAACAGGTCTTTCCCTCACTGCTGGGGAAACACCCTGAATTGAAGTTCTATATTGTCGGTGCTTTTCCGACAAAAACGGTCCGGCGGCTGGCCTCCCGCCGCAATGTTGTCGTGACCGGCTTTGTTGACGATCCGTTGAGTTATGTGAGGAGGGCAAAGGTGTTCGTTTCTCCTCAGTTGATCGGCGCGGGTATGCAAACCAAGGTCCTTATTGCCATGTCTTTGGGCAAAGCCGTGGTGGCTACCTCAAAAGCGCTCGCCTCCATTGAGGGGAAGAGCTGGGATCATTTCGTTGTGGCCGATTCAGCGGAGCAGATCGCGGAGGATATACTGAAGCTCCTGGCCGATCCTGCGCTGAGAAGCGGGCTGGGCGAGCGGGCGCGCGCTCTCGTCAGCCAAAGATACAGCTGGGAGCAGGTCGGCAAGAAAATGTTCCAGGCAATTGACAGCGCATGCGGAGAAACGAATGAAGTACGATAAACTACTTGCCAACGCCGGTTTTGTCCTGCTCAGGGTCATGAGCGATGTTTTCTTTATCTTTATTTCGTTTATCCTGGCCTACTTTCTGCGGCAAAGGTTCGGCCCGGCTTTCCAACCGGGAATAAAGTTATATCTGATCTATCTGTTCTATGTCGCCCTTTTTTGGGTCGCAATATTTTTTGTCCTGGGATTATACAGATCGCGCAAGGGTTTTTTTGTCGAGATCGATGAGGCCTTCGGCCTGCTGGGTGGGACTTTGTCCGGGCTGGTCGGTATTATCATAGTCTCGTTCATATTCAGCGAGTTCAAATATTCAAGGATACTGATCTTCTATGCCTGGCCGATCAGTTTTCTTCTGTTAAGCATGTCGCGCATAGCCATTTTAAGGCTGGAGCTGCTATTGAAGAGCAGGGGTATCGGTAGCAAAAAAGCCGTTGTCCTGGGCGAAGGGGAGCTCGGCCGGTCCATCGCGGAGAAGATACGGGAAATGCCTTCGCTAGGCTTCCAGCTCGTTGCTAATGTTGGCTCGGTAAAGGAACTTGATGAGGCAGTAAGAAGCAATACGATCGATGAGGTCTTTGTGGCGATCCCGGACCTTCCCAGGGATGAACTGTTGAACCTGGCCAAGAAGTTCGGCGTCGGTCTGAGCATTGTGCCGGACCTGTTCGAGGTCATTTCCAAGCCGGTCAGAATGGGGGAGCTTGATAATATCCCGCTGATGAGCGTAAGGGAGCGCAATATCGTTTTCAGTGGCAGGATCATTAAGCGTTTAATGGATATCTCCATTTCGTTGGTCTGTCTTATCATCTTTGCTCCGATAATGTTGGTTATTGCCGGATTGATCAAGATCTCCTCTCCTGGCGGTGTTTTCTACCGCCAACAACGTGTCGGCAGGGGCGGATGCATCTTTATCCTCTATAAGTTCAGGACCATGGCAGAGAATGCGGAAAAAGATACTGGCCCGATCCTGGCCTCCAGCAATGATCCGAGAAAGACCCGTCTTGGTAAATATCTGCGGCGGATCCATCTTGATGAAATGCCCCAGCTTTTCAATGTCTTGAAAGGCGACATGAGCCTGGTCGGGCCTCGTCCGGAAAGGCCGTTCTTTGCTGAGCAGTACAGGCAAAGGATCACAGGATATGATGAAAGGAATAATGTCAGGCCTGGTCTGGCAGGGCTGGCTCAGATCACCGGGACTTACTCGCTGCCGATCGAAGAAAAGGTCAAATATGACTTTTATTATATTGAGAATTGGTCCCTGATCCTGGACATCAAACTGATTGTCTGGATGCTGGGAAAGGCTTTATTGTGTAAGAATGAATACTAATATTAATGTTCAGGCTTGTCTGCGCATAGGTCTTATTCTATAATATAAAGCCAAATGCTGAAATTTGTGCTTATTTTTCTGTCATCGCTGGTGCTGTCGCTGATTCTGACGCCTGTGGCGAAGTTTCTGTCCCATAAGTTCCATATCCTTGACCAACCCGGCCACCGCAAGATACATTCAAAACCTATCCCCTTGCTCGGCGGGATTGCCATTTACCTATCATTTGTCGGAGTCCTCTGGCTGACAGGCCTTGAAGCCAGGGTGCTCTGGTCGATCGCTGGTTTTGGCCTGTTCTTTATCCTTTTTGGCCTGCTTGATGACGCGGGGATAAAGATCCGGGCCCGCTACAAGATATGGTCGCACCTGCTGGCTTCTTTTCTATTTATATATGCTTCAGGCATAGTTTTTCAATTCTTTCGTTTTGATCCGATCAACTGGGTCCTGACAGCCTGTTTCATTACTTTTATGACGAATTCGATGAATATGCTTGACGGCATGGACGGTCTGGTGACCGGGGTCGGTTTTTTCGGTTCGACATCGCTTTGTGTACTGGCCTTGAACAATTCCCAGCCAGGCCTGGCTCTGGCCGCGCTGGCCCTGGCCGGCGCCTGCCTCGGTTTTTTGCGTTATAATTTTAATCCAGCCTCGATCTTTTTAGGGGAGGGCGGCTCGACTTTTATCGGCTTTGCCATGGCCCTGATCAGCCTGAGGCTTGAGCTGTATAAGCTCTGGGACATCGCCCTGGTGCTGAACATTCCCAGGCTGCAGTTCATTTCTTTTGTGGTTCCCTTGATCATTCTGGGCATCCCGATCTTTGATACTTTCTATGTCTTCACTAACCGGTACCTGCACCATATTAAGTTCAGCACGCCGGGCAAGGACCATTCCCACCACCGCATTCATTTAATGGGATTATCGCAAAAAGCCACGGTCCTGGCTTTGTATTGTGTTCAGATCGTCCTGGGGGCTATTTCGCTGGCAATGATCAATGCTGATCTGCAGCAATTCTTCTCATTGCTTCTGATCGTGGCTATTTTTGCCCTGGTAGCCTGGGCCTTTCTTAACAAGGTCGAGGTCTATTCACCCGAAGCCAACGGTTAAGCTCTCAAAAACTCTTGACAAAATCTTTTTTGCCATGCTATTATATTAGCACTCACCTGGAACGAGTGCTAACAGAATGCAGAATTTAGAATTAAGAATGCAGGATGATGGTATCGCTTCGCGATATTAATAATATGACCTTCATTCCGCATTCTTAATTCCGCATTTAATATTTTATCAGGGAGGTGAAATGGTATGGGAAAGAATCTGACCCCGATCGGTGACAGGGTTGTTGTCAAACCGGCGCCCGAGGAACAGAAGACAAAATCAGGCATTGTGCTGCCTGACAGCGCCAAGGAAAAGCCCCAGGAAGGCACTGTGGTGGCTGTTGGCACAGGCAGGGTGCTGGAGAACGGTAAAAAGGTCCCGCTCGACGTTTCTGTCGGTGACAAGATCATCTACAGCAAGTACGGCGGCACTGAGGTCAAGATCGATAACGAAGAGTTCATCATCTTGTCCGAGAGGGATATTCTGGCGATCAAAAAGTAATGTCACGGGAGGTGACAATTTAAATGGCTGCTAAAGAGATAATGTTCAATGAAGATGCCTGGCGGAAACTGTCCCGCGGCGTGTCCAAGGTCGCGGACGCCGTCAAGGTAACGCTTGGTCCCAGAGGCAGGAACGTCGTGCTGGAGAAGAAGTGGGGCTCGCCCACCATCACCAATGACGGCGTGACCATTGCCAAGGAGATCGATCTGGAGGACCCGTACGAGAATATGGGCGCTCAGCTGCTCAAGGAAGTCGCGTCCAAGACCAATGATATCGCAGGTGACGGGACCACTACCGCGACCATCCTGGGCCAGATCATTTTTAAGGAAGGCCTGAAGAACGTCGTGTCCGGTGCCAATCCCATGTCACTCAAGCGCGGCATCCAGATGGCCGTTGACCTGGCCATCAAGGAACTGAAGAAGCAAAGCCGGCCGGTCGAGACCAAGGAAGCGATCGCTCAGGTCGCGTCCATTTCCGCCAACAACGACAGCGAGATCGGCAACCTGATAGCTGACGCCATGGAAAAGGTCGGCAAGGACGGCGTCATCACTGTTGAGGAGTCAAAAGGGATCGAGAACAGCCTTGAGGTCGTTGAGGGCATGCAGTTCGATAAAGGCTACGCTTCACCATACATGGTTACTGATCGTGAGCGGATGGAATGCGTGCTGGAAGACTGTTTTGTCCTGCTGACGGACAAGAAGATCAGCGCGGTCAAGGACCTGCTGCCGACCCTGGAGAAAGTCGTCCAGGCCAGCAGGCCGCTCTTGATCATCGCTGATGAGATCGAGGGCGAAGCCCTGGCCACCCTGGTGGTCAACAAACTGCGCGGCACGCTCAATGTCGTAGCAGTGAAAGCCCCGGGCTTTGGCGACAGGCGTAAGGCTATGCTCGAGGATATCGGCATCATCACCGGCGGCGAGGTCGTGACCGAAGATAAAGGCATGAACCTTGAAACGGTCTCTGATGCCTGGCTGGGCAAGGCCAAGAAAGTCGTGGTCCGCAAGGAAGATACCACGATCATCGAAGGCGCGGGCAGCGACAAGCAGATCAAGGACCGCATCGGCCAGATCAAGAAAGAGATTGAGATGTCCGATTCTTCCTATGATAAGGAGAAACTACAGGAACGGCTGGCCAAGCTGTCCGGCGGTGTCGCGGTCATCAAGGCCGGAGCTCCCACTGAGACCGAGCTCAAAGAGAAGAAGCATCGCATTGAAGATGCGCTTTCTGCAACAAGAGCTGCGGTCGAAGAGGGCATTATTGCCGGCGGCGGTTCCACATTCATCCATATCCTTTCGGCTATTGAGAAGCTTGAGGCCGGGACCGAAGGGGATGAGCGCGTTGGCGTATCCATCGTACTTCGTTCCCTGGAGGAACCGCTCAAGCAGATCGCCACTAACGCGGGCATGGAAGGCTCGATTGTGGTAGAAAAGGTCAAGAACGAGAAGGTCGGCTTCGGTTTTAACGCCCAGACCCTGGAATTCGGCGACATGTTCAAGGCCGGGATCGTCGATCCTCTCAAGGTGACCAAATCGGCCCTGCAGAACGCTGCTTCTATTGCCTCTTTGCTCCTGACCACTGAGGCCCTGGTAGCTGAGAAGCCTGAAGATGAAAAGGCTTCGGCTATGCCGGCTGGCGGTATGGGTGGCATGGGTGGTATGGGCGGCATGGGTGGTATGATGTAAGAAGATCAGAGTATCAGCTGATCAGAACACAAGAACGGCCCTGGGTAAAACCGGGGCCGTTTTTTTATGGAAAGGCTTGACAAAATTGTAGGCCGGTGCTATTATTTTTGTGCAAGACAAGTGGGGGATTCCTCCCACTTTTTGCTTTTTAATGGCTCGGCACGGATAAATTTGGTGTCAATCAGGAGGAAAAAATGAAGATCGAGCGTTTTCAAGAGATGCTTGAGGCGATCCAGCGCGAAAGAGGCATCCATAAGGATGTACTGGTTGATGCGATCAAAGCATCATTGCTTTCAGCTGCCAAGAAACGCTTCAAGGGCGACGAAGAAGAAAATATTGAGGTTACGATCTCAGATGACGGCCAGGTGAGCATACTGAGGGAAGGCAAGGACGCCACGCCCAAGGATTTCGGCCGCCTGGCGGCCCAGACCGCTAAACAGGTCATTATCCAGCGTATCCGCGAGGCTGAAAAGAACGAAGCTTTTGATGAGTTCAGCCAGAAACAAGGTGATATCATAACAGGCATAGTTCAGCGTCGCGAGTATGGCGGCTACCTCATCAACCTGGGCCGGATCGAGACCGTGCTGTCCGCGGCCGAGCAGATCCCGGGCGAGAACCTGCGCGAACGCGACCGGGTCAAGCTTTATGTCGTTGAGGTCAAGAAAACGCCCAAGGGTCCGTTCGTGGTCATTTCACGGTCCCATCCGGGTCTGATCAAAAAGCTGTTCGAGATGGAAGTGCCGGAACTCAAGGACGGGATACTGGAGATCAGGGTTTTAGCCAGGGAACCCGGCCGCCGGACCAAGGTCGCGGTCTTCTCCAAGGACAAGAAAATCGGAGCTGTCGGTACGTGTGTCGGTCATATGGGGGCCAGGATCCAGAACATCGTGCGCGAACTCGGGCCTGAACGGGTCGATATAATAGAGTGGAGCGATGATCCTGTAAGTTTCATCACTCACGCTCTTAATCCTGCAAAAGTTTCCAGGGTCGAGCTGAATGATGAAGAAAAGTCGGCCAGAGTAATAGTTCCTGAAAAAGAGCTTTCTCTGGCGATCGGCAAGGAAGGCCAGAACGTCAGGCTGGCGGTCAAACTGACCGGCTGGAAGATCGATATAATCTCTGAAGAAGAAGCTGCCAAGGAAGCCGAAGCGGAAAAATCAAAGCCCAGGGCAAAGAAGAATAAAGAGGCTCCCGAACCCAGCACCCAGGGCACAGAACCCAAAATGAAGGTCCACGAACTGGCCAAAGAACTGGGCCTCAAGAGCAAGGAACTCGTGGCAAAGCTCAATGAACTGGGCTACGATGTCAAGGCCGCCAACAGTATCGTGCCTGCGGACGCCGTAGCAAAATTAAAAGGTGAATAGAAAGAAGAGGTTCTGATGGCGACAAAGAAGACACCAACCAAGACCAAGAAGACACTATCCAAGGAAAAGGCTAAGCCCAAGACCGCAGCAAAAACAAAGACCAAAGCTGCGATAAAGACGAAGGCAAAAGCGACGCCGAAAAAAGCAGCGGCCAAGGCCATCAAGGTCAGCGCGCTGGCAAAAGAGCTGGGCGTAAGTTCTAAAGATCTTATAGTCATGCTCAAAGATCTTGGCGTTGAGGCAAAGACAGCCGGTTCTGCGATAGACCTTGATTCAGCCCAGGTCGTTCGAGAGATCAACGCTCCCAAAAAAGAAGTAGCCGGTAGCCAGGAACCAGTAGCCAGGAAAGAGCCTGAAACGAAGAAAGAAACAACGACTGCGACAAGAAAGGGCGAACAGAAGCCTGCTCAACAAGAGCCTGTGAAATCAAGGCCAGCGCCCAAAGCGCCGGCGACAGAACCCAGCGACATGCCTGCCGGCAGGCAAGCCCAGAAGCCGGAACCTAAAAAAGAGCCGAGCGGGCCGGTGATCGAGACCGACAATATATCTGTCAAGGAACTATCAGAAAAGCTTAACATTAAAGCCTCCGACCTGATCAAAGAATTGATGAAGCGCGGCACTCTGGCCAATATCAACCAACGCATCAATATTGACATGGCCAAAGAAGTGGCAGGCGCGCTCGGCAAACAGGTAGTGGTAAAGAAGCGCGAAAAAGCCGTTCGTGCCGCACCCGAAGTAAAGATAGGCAAGCTGGAACACCGACCGCCAATCGTTACAATCATGGGCCATGTTGACCATGGCAAGACCAAGCTGCTTGATGCGGTGCGCTCGACCAGGGTGGCTGAAGGCGAGGCTGGCGGCATTACTCAGCATATCGGTGCTTATCAGGTCGAGGTCAAGGGCAAGAAAGTCACATTCCTTGACACGCCCGGCCATGAAGCCTTTACTGCACTGCGTGCCCGCGGGGCTAAGGTCACTGATGTGGCGGTCCTGGTAGTGGCAGCTGACGATGGAGTCAAGCCTCAGACGATCGAAGCAATTGACCATGCTAAAGCAGCCGGCGTGCCGATCATTGTTGCCATTAACAAGATTGATAAACCTGAAGCTAATCTGGACAGAGTGAAGAAGCAGCTCTCTGAACACGATCTGATGCCTGAAGAGTGGGGCGGCAGCACTGTGACCGTCCAAACTTCAGCCAAACAGAAGCAGGGCATTGACGAGCTTCTGGAAATGATCCTGCTGGTCGCGGAAGTACAGGAACTAAAGGCCGATCCCAACGGCACTGGCTATGGAGTGGTCATCGAGTCGCGTCTGGACAAGGGAAAAGGGCCGGTGGCTGATGTGCTGGTCAAGAACGGAACGCTTCGGATCGGGGACGTATTTGTGATCGGTTCGACCTACGGCAAGGTCAAAGCGCTGTTCGATGATTCGGGCAAGCGGCTCAAGGAAGCCGGACCGGCTACTCCGGTTGAAGTGCTTGGCGCCAATGAGGTGCCGGCAGCAGGCGACACGTTGCAGGTCATGACCTCGGAGCAAGAAGCGCGGCAGCTGGCTGAAAGCCGGGCAGAACAGAAGACAAGGGCCTCAAGGGCTAAAGTGCTGTCTCTTGAGGATTTTTCCAAGCATGTTAAGGAGGGCGAACAAAGGACCCTTAACCTGGTCATTAAAGGCGATGTACGCGGCAGTCTTGAGGCGCTCAATAAATCCCTGCAGGGCCTAACAGTAGGCAATATCAAGTTGAACATTATCCATGAAGCTGTCGGGCCGGTGACCGAATCTGACATCATGTTGGCCAAAGCCTCTGACGCGATCGCGGTCGGTTTTAACGTAGGGTTCGAGGGCAATGCTGAAAATGTGGCTGCCAGGGAAGGCGTTGAGGTCAGGAAATACGATATCATCTATAAATTGATCGATGACGTCAAGCTGGCCATGGAAGGTATGCTGGAACCGGAATACGAAGAGGTCGTGATCGGCCATGCCGAGGTCAGGAACCTGTTCAAATTCTCCAAGGTCGGCGTGATAGCCGGCTGTTTTGTCAAGGACGGCAAACTGGTGCGAGGCGCCAAATTCCGGCTCTATCGCGGACCGGAAAAGGTCCATGAAGGCAGGCTGGAATCGCTCAAGCGTTTTAAAGATGATGTCAAGGTCGTTGAGCAGAACTATGAATGCGGGGTGGCCATCCCCGGTTTCACTGATTTCAAAGAAGGGGATGAGATCGAGGCCTTTGAAGTGCGAGAAAAGGCCAGGAAACGATGACCAGGATCGAACGCGTGGCCGCACTGATCAAGTCCGAGGTCAGTCGGATCATCCGTGAGGATGTTTCCGACCCCAGGATCGGCTTTATCAGCATTACCGGGGTAGATCTTTCAGCTGATCTGGAAAATGCCAGGATCGGGGTCAGCATCCTGGCAAATGAGGCGCAGAAAAATGAGTGCATGAAAGGGCTGGAATCTGCCACCAGCTTTATCCGCGGCAAGCTTGGCGATATGCTGCAGATGAGAGTGGTGCCGGAGATCCGGTTCGTTCGTGATGATTCTCTGGCGAGAGGCAGCCGGGTCCTGAGCATCATGTCCCGCCTGGAGAAGGAACAGAATGAAAGAGATATTCAACGCCATAAAAAAAGCGCTAAAAAGCGCTAAGATCGCGCTGATCGTATCGCATGTGGACCCGGATGGCGATTCGATCGGTTCGATGAACGCCATGGCCTTTGTCCTGAGCGCCATGGGCATTAAGGTCGATCTCTACTCGCAGGACGGCGTGCCAAAGATATATCGCTTCCTGCCGGGTTCTGATAATGTCAAACAACGCCTGGAACAGAACAAGCGCTATGATCTGCTGGTAGCCGTCGATGCGTCCGATATCAAACGACTGGGAGACAAGCTCAAGGTCGATGGCCTGGCCAGGATGATCATTAATATCGATCATCACCCGGATAACACGCAATACGGTGATATCAATTATGTCCAGCAAAGCTCATCCACGGCTGAGCTTATCTACCGCATGCTCAAACATTTCAAGATTAAGATCGAGGAACCTGTGGCAGAGAACCTCTATGTCGCACTGATCACCGATACAGGCAATTACCGTTACGAGAACACTTCCGTGGACACTTTCATTATGGCCGAAGACATGCTCAAGGCCGGCGTGGATACCCACGCGATCAGCACCAGGATCTACGACACTAAAAGCATTGCCAGCATCAGGATCATGGCCGAGGCACTGGCCACACTTGAAATCTCGCCTGACCGCAAGGCTGCCTGGGCCGTCGTGACCCAGGCGATGATGGACAAGGCCGGCGCCAAAGGAGAGGACTTGGTTGGCCTGGTCGATCAGATCAGGAGTATCGACGGTGTAGAGGTCGCGGTCCTGTTCCGCGAGGACCAGGGCAAGGTCAAGGTCAATCTGCGTTCCAAATCGCGCGTCAATGTTTCGGATATCGCCCGCAGGTTCAAAGGCGGCGGCCATTACCGTGCAGCCGGAGCCGTGCTGAGCGATGATATCCAGACCGCTAAGAAGAAGGTCATTGCCGAAGTCCTCAAGTTCCTCAAAGCTTCCCAATATCTGGTGTAAATGATCTCAAGGAACCTGCGAATGAACTTCGCGGTTCCTTGAAGGAGAGGAGAAAGAGAAACCGCGACGTTTAGTCGCAGGTTTCTCGGCCACATGGAAGGCCTGATCATTGTCAATAAACCGAAGGACTGGACATCCTTTGATGTAGTGGCCAAACTACGCCGCCTGACCAGCATCAAGAAGATCGGCCATTCCGGCACTCTGGATCCTATGGCAACAGGCGTTCTGCCTGTATTCATCGGCCGACAGGCGACCAGGTATATCGAGCATTTCATGTCAGGCGATAAGGGCTATATCGCTGAGATCACGCTGGGCATCAGGACCGATACCGGTGACGCGACCGGCAAACCTCAGACTTCGGATGTCCGGCTACTTGATGTAAGTCAGGTATCTATCCATAATATTGAAAAGGTGCTGAAGAAGTATCTTGGCGAGATCGAGCAGGTTCCGCCCATGTACTCGGCAGTCAAGGTCAACGGTCAACGTCTTTATAAACTGGCCAGGCAAGGCAAGACGGTCGAGCGCAAACCACGCAAAGTGAAGATCCATAAGATAGATATCCTGAATTTTGAGAACACAGAGGAAGTAAAACTGACCATAGAAGTCAGCTGTTCCAAAGGCACTTATATCAGACAGCTGGCCATGGACATAGGTGACGATCTGGGCTGCGGCGGGCACCTGTCAAAACTGATGCGGACCTATGCCCATCCGTTCCATGTGACCCAGTCCATAAACATGGACACGATCATCACCCTGGCGGGACTCGGCCGGTTATCTGATATAATCATTCCTGTGGAAGGGTTTCTTAAAGGCCTTACCCCGGCCGCCTAACGAATATTTTCTAATAACCCCACAATGAATTGTGGGGAATAATAATATGAAATATTACCATGTGTGGTTTCAGACGAAAGCTAAGAAATTCATCCTTATTGATGAAATAGATCTTCGAGTACATCAGTTATTTAAGCTAATAGCTGATGAAAAAGGATACTTATTGGTCGCCAGCGGATCATTGCCAGTCCATGTCCATATATTATTAGGGCTTAATGATGATCAGGATATTTCTGTCGCAGTAAAGAACATTAAAGGGATAACTGCAAGAAGGATATTTTTAGAATATAATATGCTAAAATGCCAGCTGAGAGTGAAGAATCTCTGGGCAAGAAGATTTGCTTGGAAGAATATACCTGAAGATAGATTGGAGATGGTCACAGATTACGTTAACAAGCAAAAAAAGGACCTTTATATTGTTTAATTCCCCACACTTCAGTGTGGGGTGGTATTAGTAATATTAAATGGATAAAAAAGCAGCAAAAAACAAGATAGAAGAATATAAAAAACTGATCGAGGAATCAGATAAGCTTTATTATGAGCAAGATAAACCTCTCATTCAGGATAGTTCATATGATCATGCTTTTAGAGAACTTAAGAAGCTTGAGCAGCAATATCCCGACCTGATCACTCCAGATTCCCCAACCCAGCGAGTGGGCGGCAAGCCGCTTAAAGAGTTTAAAACCGTGATCCATAAAAAGCCACTCTTGTCATTGGATAATGCGATGAACATGGAAGAACTGGAAGAGTTTGATCAACGGGTCAGGAAAGGACTGAGCAAGGACAAGATCGAATATGTCTGTGAATTGAAAATGGATGGCTTAGCGGTCTCTTTGATCTATAAGAAAGGCAGGCTTCAGATAGGTTCCACCAGGGGGGATGGCAGGACCGGCGAAGACATCACTCAGAACCTCAAAACTGTTCGCAGTATCCCGCATGAGCTTAAAAAAAGCGAGGACCTGGAAGCGCGCGGCGAAGTTTACCTGCCGTACGATGATTTTGTTAAGCTCAATCAACAACGCGATGACGCTGGCGAGGCCAGATTTGCTAATCCCAGGAACGCGGCTGCCGGGTCTCTGCGCCAGCTTGACCCAAAAGTGACCGCGACCAGACCGCTTGACATTTTTCTCTACTATGGAGAAACTGGCAAAAAACTTAAGACACATCTGGAGGTCTTGGAGCATCTTAAAGGCCTGGGCCTGAAGATCAACCCGCAGATAAAGCTCTGTCACGGCCTTGAGGATGTTAAAAAATATGTCAAGCACTGGGAAACTGTGCGCGAGAAACTGCCGTATGAAATTGACGGCATTGTTGTGAAGGTCAATGATCTGTCCGATCAGGAAAAACTTGGCACGACCGCCCGCGCTCCGCGCTGGGCGATCGCCTTTAAGTATCCGCCAATGCAGGCGACTACGATCATTGAGGATATACAAGTCCAGGTCGGCAGAACAGGCGCGATCACTCCTGTGGCGCATCTTAAACCCGTCCATTTGGCCGGGGTTACGGTCAAGCGGGCGACCCTGCACAATGAAGACGAGATCAAACGCAAAGGCATCAAGGTCGGCGATCATGTCGTGGTCCAGCGGGCAGGGGAAGTTATCCCTGAAGTGGTCAAAGTAGTCAAAGATAAACGCTCAGGCAAAGAAAAAGACTTCCACATGCCCAAAAAGTGCCCTGTCTGCCATGAAGAACTCTTCCGGCCCGAAGGCGAGGCTGTTACCCGGTGCATCAACGCGGCTTGTCCGGCCCAAGTGATCGGCCGCCTGATCCATTATTGCTCCAGGGAGGCCATGGATATCGAGCATGTCGGTCCGGCTGTTGTCGAGCAATTAGTCGAGAATAAGCTGATCAAAAATGTTGCTGATCTTTACGATCTGACAACTCAGGACCTGGAGGAGCTTGAGCGGTTCGCGGCCAAGTCAGCTCAGAACGTCATTGATTCGATCTCCGGCAGCAAAGACCGGCCTCATGACAGGCTGTTATACGCTCTGGGCATCAGGATGGTCGGCAGAACAGTGGCCGCGACCATTGCCCAGCATTATGACAGTCTGGAAGAGCTTTTTGATGTTAAAGCCGATGATCTGACGAAGATCGAAGGCATTGGTCCCAAGGTCGCGGCTTCGGTTGAGCGGTTCTTCGCGGAAAAGGGCAATCAGCGCCTGATCGAGCGGCTGAAAAAAGCAGGGGTCAAGGTCAAGACGGCTAAAGCTAAAGGTCCGCAGCCATTAAAAGGCAAGACCTTTGTCTTTACCGGCGGCATGGAAAAGATGACCAGACCTGAGGCTGAAGAACTGGTCAGAAATCTGGGCGGGCATCCATCTTCGACAGTATCCAAGAAGACCGATTACGTAGTGGCCGGGACCGACCCTGGCTCAAAGTACGAAAAAGCAAAAAAACTGGGCGTTCAGTGTCTCACCGAAGCCCAGTTCTTAAGTTTAATTAAACGATAAAGTCCGGGTTAAGCTTGCCTTCCGCAGCCTGCATCTGTGCTAAAGCCGCTTCAGTGCCTGGTTTACCGCTTCTGGCGTTGGCTACGTTCTTATACTGCTGAACTCCCGGCTGGATGAACGGGTTCTGGTCAAGCAGCAGGCCGGAGAGCGCTATGGCGTTCATTTCGAACTGGTAGAGCATGCCGATGGTGAACGCGTTCAGCTCAGAGAGCAGAAAGCTCATGGTCGGCACGCCGCCTTCATAATGCGCGTCACGCAGGCCTTCAACAAAGGCGGTATTGGCAAAATGCAGGCCTTTGCCATCCAGATATTCGACCGGAGTGCCTTGTCCCGGAATGATCACGTCGGTCTCAGGCTGTTCGACCATCAGGAAAGTCTCGATCAGGTTCCTGGGCCCTTGCTGGACCAGCTGGCCGTCAGCATGGGCTTCACGGGTGTAATACTGCGGCACGATCAGCAAGCCTTCGCCCTGTTTGCCTTCGCTTTCCGGGCCGAGCTGTTGCATCCACATGGAAACGCTTCTCAGGTCATAAACGCCGGTAGAAGCCAGCTCCGTGACCTTGCCCATGTAGCGGTGAGCCATAAACCTCATAGCCGCGCGCAGCATGGCAATGTTCTTATCAAAAGGCTGGCTGCGGACCATGTTCTCAGCCGCGCGGGCTCCAGCGATAAACTCCTTGATGTTAACGCCCGAGATTGCCAGGGCGAACAGGCCGACCGGGCAGGTGACCGAGTAGCGGCCGCCCACATTGTCCGGTACGACATAGGTCGAATAACCTTGAGCTATGGCCAGTTCTTTTAAGGCACCTTTAGCCTTATCGGTCACAGCGATGATGCGCTCCTGGACCTCTTTTTCAGAGAAACTGGCATCCATGCCGTTCTTAAAGATGGCAAAGGCAATGGCCGGCTCAACTGTGCCGCCTGATTTGGAGATAACGACTCCGCCAGCCCGTCGGCCCTTCATTATTTCAAGCACCCGGGCAGTATAGGCCGGGTCCATATTGTGTCCGAGGAAGAATATCCTTGGGGTGCCGCCTCGGCCGATCCGATCGAGTAGGTTGGTCAGGTCCAAGCTCCCTTTGACAGCGTCAATGGTCGCTTGGATGCCGAGGTATGAGCCGCCGATGCCGATAGAAACGAAGTCCTCGATCTCAGCGGCCAGCTTCTGGGCCGCTTTTTGGATCTTTTCAAGTTCGGTATCAGCGATGAACGGGCTGTCCATCTTCCAGCCGGTCATCACCACGTCCTTATCCTTGAGCATATCATCCTTGCCCGCCATCAGTAGTTCGTGTAGTTCGACGATGCGTTGTGAAGCGATCTTGAACTGGGGCATCTCGGTCACATGCTGGCCGTTAAAGCGGCCGAAACGGCGGTAATCAAGCCTGACCTGCCGCTGGGGCTTCATTCCGCTTCTTTGTATTAAACCTGCCGGGATAGCGAGACCTGCCATGATTGATCCTCCTTAGTCCCAGATGAATTCTAATCTTTTACGCCATGACCTGCAAGTAGTGATCTATTCATCATGATCGGCCAAGGCTTTATTGAGTCTCTGGTTATTTCTCGGTCGGCAAAAGAGCAAATTTCAACTTTTTATGCGTATTTTACTGTGTTATCATATGAGTCAATCGGTCCGGGAGGAGAAGGTGAACAAATGCCAAAGAAAATAACTAAAAAACGCACTGGAGCTAGTCAGAGATTATCAGCGAAAAAGATCAGTTCAATCGCGGTCATAACGCCCGGCGGCGACGCTCCTGGCATGAACACAGCCATTCGTGCGGTGGTCAGGACAGCGACCTATCATGGTCTTAAGGTCTGGGGCGTTGAAAGAGGCTGGTACGGTCTGATCAACGGGCTGGTCAAGGAAATGGGGCCAAAATCCGTAAGCGGCATCATTAATAAAGGCGGGACCATTCTGCACACAAGGCGTACCCCTGAGTTTAATGAGAAGCAGAACCGCAAAATGGCTTATAACGAGCTCCGGCTTCGGCAGATCGACGCCATGGTGGTGATCGGCGGCGACGGCTCAATGAAGTCCGCTTATCGCTTTATGAAAGAATTCGGCGTGCCGGTCAACGTGATCCCGGCCTCTATAGATAATGATATACCAGGGACAGATTTCACTATCGGCTTTGATACAGCGGTCAACACCGCGCTTGAGGCGATCGATAAGATTCGCGACACAGCGACATCCCACGAACGGCTCTTTGTGGTTGAAGTTATGGGCCGGCATAACGGTTTTATCGCGCTGGATGTTGGTTTGTCGGCCGGCGCGGAAGCTATCCTTATCCCTGAAGTGCCTTATGACCTGGACCAGATCGCCAGGGATATCAGGGCGGGGCAGGAGCGGGGCAAAGAGAGCTTTATCCTGGTCGTGGCCGAGGGTTGCGGCAATGTTTATAAGATCGCTGACAAGCTTAAGGACAAGCTTAATATCGAGGTGCGCGTGACCAATCTCGGTTATGTCCAGAGAGGCGGCACGCCGTCATCTTTAAGCCGGGAGCTGGCCTGTAAGCTGGGCGCTGTGGCGGTCGAATCGCTGGTCAACGGGTTGTACGGCAACCTGATCGGCGCGATCTCCGACCGCGTGGTGCTTTTTCCCATCGACAAGATCAGCAAGACCAAGAAGCAGATCGATATGGAACACCTGCGCATCGCCACTATGCTGGCGAGCTAGCTTAGTAGAAATCGACCGCGTTGCGCATCTTGTAAAGCTGGTTGGTATCAGGGATGAAACGTTCGCCTTTGACCTCCAACAGATCATTAGCTATGACCTCATCAGCTTTCAATCCCGGATATACGCCGAACTTGCCTTGCTTCATGAAGTCAAAGATCGCGTCGCCGAAACGCAGGCCGAGGACCCTGTCTTCCATATGGGCGATGCCGCCGCGGATGGCGTGGCCGCAGACCTGAAGACGGTATTCGTACTCCGGCACATGCTTCTGCAGCAGTGAGTAAAAATATTCGCCGATGCCGCCCAGCTGCTCATTGCCGAATGAATCCTTTTTCTTGGGCATCTCATGACGCGCTTTGACCAGCGCGTGCTTGGGATCGGCCAGCACCGCGTCAAGCAACTCCTGGTTCTTTTTATTGATCTTGTCAGGATAGCGCTTATCGAACAGGCGGGCCCCTTCGGAAACGACTACTACGGAATAGCCCTGAGCTTTCATCGCTTTCCTGACACGGGCAAAAAGCTCTTCAAGCGCAACGACCTCTTCAGGCAGTATAACAACCTCAGCACCGGCAGCGATCCCGGCGTAAAGAGCGACCCAGCCGGCGTGGCGGCCCATCAGCTCAACAACAAAGGTCCGGTTATGGGAGCGGGCAGTGGTAGTGATGTTCTCCAGGAAGTGGAGCGATTCTTCAACAGCTGAAGCAAAACCGTAAGTTCTCTCCGTGCCATAGACATCATTGTCCATGGTTTTGGGTGCGCCAAACATCGGAAAAGTAAACTGTTTGCCCAGCTTGCCCGCGGCGCCAAGGGTGTCATCGCCGCCCAGCACGACCAGGCAGTCGAGGCCAAGCTTTTTAACGTTGGCCATGGCCTGTTCCGGCAGTTCCTTTTCAACGCTCGCCTTGGAAAAGAGATTGGTGCGGGATGATTTAATGATCGTGCCGGCTTCTTTAAAGGAATCTTCCAGATCAGCCCGATTAAGCGGCTTCATGATCTGATCGACCGGGACCTTGGCCGGGTCCTTGGTCAGCGACTTCCAGCCTTCGAACAAGCCCAGCAGTTCAATCTTTTCGTTGTCAGGTAAAGACTGGTTAGCCTGATTGATCCGGCGCAGCAGGCCGAACATGACCGCATTGTGTCCCGCGCAGTCGCCGCCGCCGGTCAGGATGCCGACCTTCCTGATGTTGATCTCTTTGCCGTTGAACTTAGCTTTCATCTTATTTCCTTCCCCTCTGAAACCTGCGACTGAACGTCGCGGTTTCAAAGCTCAAAAGGAACCGCGAGCCTGCCTGACGGCAGGCAGGGTTTACTCGCAAGTTCCGTCTAAACTCTAAGCTTTGCCTGCTGAGCCGAGCACGTTGGTGTTCTTGGCGACAATCAGCTTCTTCAGTTCCTCGCGGGCCGGGCCGAGATATTTCCTGGGATCGAACTCGGACGGCTTTTCAGCGAAGACCTTTCTGATAACGGCGGTAACGACCAGCCGGCCGTCGCTGTCGATATTGATCTTGCAGACCGCTGACTTGGCGGCTTTGCGCAGCTGGTCCTCAGGCACGCCGACCGCGTTCTCCATCTTGCCGCCGTACTTGTTGATCATCTGGACGTATTCCTGGACGACCGAAGAAGCGCCGTGCAGCACGATCGGAAAGCCCGGCAGTCGTTTTTCGACCTCTGCCAGGATGTCAAAGCGCAGCGGGGGAACGGACTCGCCCGGCTTGACCTTGAACTTGTAAGCGCCGTGGGAAGTGCCGATAGAGATGGCCAGTGAGTCAACTCCGGTCTTCTTGACAAAATCCTGGACCTGGGCCGGGTCGGTGTAGGTGTGCTTGTCAGCCTTGACCTCGTCCTCAATACCGGCCAGAACACCTAATTCGCCTTCAACGGTCACGCCGTATTTATGGGCATAATCAACGACCTGTTTGGTCAGGGCCACGTTCTCATCGTAGGGGTGGTGGGAGGCGTCGATCATGACCGAAGAAAAACCGGAATCAACGCAGGATTTGCACAGCTCAAATGTGTCGCCATGGTCCAAATGCAGAGCGATCGGAATATCTGATTTAAGGTCCTTGCGGCACATCTGGACCGCACCTTCGGCCATATGCTTAAGCAGGGTCTGGTTGGCATATTTCCTGGCGCCGGATGATACTTGTAAGATAACCGGTGATTTGCTCTCAGCGCAGCCCATGATTATGGCCTGCAGCTGCTCCATATTATTGAAATTGTAGGCCGGAATGGCATATTTACCCGCCATTGCCTTCTTGAACATTTCCGTCGTGTTGACCAATCCCAGCTGCTCATACAATCTTTTTGCCATATATTACCCAACTCCTTCTGATCTTTTTGTTGCCGAAGCCGTAATTATACCGGATATCTTAGAACATTGCCAGCTGGCTGAAGCTGTCCGGCTTCAAGGAAGCTCCTCCGACCAATCCGCCGTCGATGTCAGGTTGAGCCATCAAGTCCTTGACGTTGTTGGGTTTGACCGAGCCGCCGTAAAGTATCCTGGTCTTTTCCGCCACTGACTTGGGCAGCAAGCCTCTGATGAACTTGTGGACTTCCTGCGCCTGGTCCGGGGTCGCGGTCTTACCGGTGCCGATCGCCCAGACCGGCTCATAGGCGATGATAATGTTGTCCCAGTGAGCTTCATCAATATCCTTGAACGCGCCCCTGATCTGGGTCTCAACGACCTTAAAAGTCGAACCGCTCTCTCTTTCCTCAAGCCGCTCGCCGACACATACGATCGGGCTGAGCTTATGTTTCAGCGCGGCCCTGATCCTTTTATTGACGGTTTCATCTGTCTCACCGAAATATTGCCTTCTTTCCGAATGGCCAATGATAACATAGGTGCAGCCAACGGCCTTGAGCATGGGGCCTGAGATCTCGCCGGTAAAGGCGCCTTCATCTTCCCAGAAAATGTTCTGGGCGCCCAGAGCGACATTGCTGCCCTGCAGTTCATCGGCGGTCTTGGACAGAGCGGGGAACGTCGGGCAGATGATCATGGTCTTGTCCTTGACGTCCTTGACCAGCGGCTTTACCTTTTTAACGAAATCAACGGCCTCAGCCTCGGTCTTGAACATCTTCCAGTTGCCGGCAATGATCGGTTTCCTCATTTGCTTCAGCTCCTCTCAAAATTTACGGGGCAATAAGAACTATTCAGCAGGCGGAGCAGGCAGGATATATCGCGTGGATCTCCCGGCACCTTCCGTCAGGACCAGATTCTTATCGACCAGCATTGTCAGCTCGATATGAGCTGTCTTGTGCGAAACATTGAACGCTTCCCGGAACTCTCTGTTGGTGATGCTGCCGTGCTCGGCCATCAGCTGCATCGCCCTGATCTGCCGCTTGTTCAGGCCTTTGCCTGACCAGGGGTTGGTCAGCGCTTTGACCTCGTTCTCTTCGGCCGGACGGGAAACATTGCCGTCCCTGACATAGCAGATCTCGTCGTAGCGGAAGGGCTTATCGTCACCCTCAGGCACGCTGATGACCGCAATCTGCTTGCCGGCCTTCTCAACGATCTCAACGCTGGGGTGGATCTCCGGGGAACAGCTTTCCTTGCCGATCTTGCTGATCTTTTCTTTAAGGTCGGCAGTGACCTGTACGCCGACCAGGTGCTTGTTCTTGTCGTCAAGCCCGTAGATCAATTTACCGCCGTCGGCGTTGGCAAAAGCTACCAGTTCGCGTGCGATATCATCATCAGATGGGATGCTTTTTTCAAACTCAACCGATTGACCTTCGCCCTGGTCAAGCAGGGCAATGATGTCTTCCCAGGTCATAGCGGATATATAATAGCATATGGTATAATCAAGGGCAATGACGAAAGTTAACATCGCAGGTTTTAATGGGAGATCATGAAGGTATTTTTTGATTCAATTTTAGACCTGATCTTTCCGCCCCGTTGCGAGGTTTGCCGGAAGAGCAACAAAGCAGCCCTTTGCCCTGCCTGTTATAAACAGATCAAGTTCATGAAACCCCATTTGGGCATCCACAGTGTTTCGGTCTATGACGGCGTTCTGCGTGAAGCGATCCATCGTTTCAAATTCAACGGCCGTAAAAGGCTGGCCGAACCCCTGGGAGTCCTTATGGTCGAATATCTCAGCAGCATGCCGAGCCTTGATCCGGCGGAATTGGATATGATCGTGCCGGTACCGCTGCACCCCAGGCGTTTGCGGGAACGCGGCTTTAATCAGGTCGAATTGCTGGGCAGTGTACTGGGAAAATATTTCGGCCTGCCGCTCAGTCCAGTGCTGCATAGGGTCAGGGACACCCGGGCCCAGTTCGACCTGCCCAGAGAAGAGCGGTTCAAGAACATCATCGGCGCTTTCGCGGTCAATAATGGACAGGTCGCGGGCAAACGGGTGATCTTGCTCGATGATATTTATACGACCGGCGCGACACTGAGCGAATGCGCCAAGGCTTTAAGTGAGGCTGGCGCGAATAGGGTTGAGGTCGTAACACTTTCCAGGGCAGTTGACCATGAGCCAGGCTCAGTAGCTGGTTGAGGATAACAATTAACTTTGCTAGAATTGTTCCAGGTTTGAAGAGGAGGGGAAAAATGCAGATCAAGGTAACAGGCAGGAATATCGATATCACTTCGGCACTGAGGGATTACATCCACGAAAAAGTAACAAAACTGGAAGAGTTCTTCCGTAACATACAGAAGGCTGAGGTAGTGCTTGAGACAAAAGCCATTGATAATGTCGACCGGCGGCAGGTGGCCGAGATCCGGGCCTGGCTGGCCGGCAAGAAAATGATCCAGGCTGTCGAGGCCGGACGTGACGCTTACGCGGCCTTTGACATGGCACTGGAAGAAGCCAAGCGCCAGGTGGAGAGATACAAGGAAAAAAAGGTCGGCGAAAGGCGCCGCAAAGGTTTTCGTTTTAAGCTGCTTTCCAGGCTTGGTTTGCGCAAGCCTGAGATCGAACCCCCGCCGGCTGAACAGTGAGCCGGCATGCTGTCATGGCTTTTTAAATTATTCAGCGGTTCGGCTGAGCGCGATCTCAAAGCGCTCGGTCCGCTGATCGAGCGGATCAATGCACTTGAGCCGGATATGCAGCAACTTTCCGATGAACAGCTCAGGGCCAAGACCGCGGAATTCAGGCAGCGGCTGACCGCCGGCTCAAGCCTTGATGATCTTTTACCTGAAGCCTTTGCCGCGGTCCGAGAAGCTTCGGTCCGCACCACGGGAATGCGCCACTTTGATGTTCAACTTTTAGGCGGCATCGTCCTGCATCAAGGCAAGATCGCCGAAATGAAGACTGGCGAAGGCAAGACGCTGGCCGCGACACTGCCGGTCTATCTCAACGCGTTGAGCGGAAAGGGCGCCCATGTAGTCACGGTCAATGATTACCTGGCCAAGCGAGACTCTGAATGGATGGGGCCGATCTACCGGTTCCTTGGACTTGAGGTCGGCGTGATCCAGCACTGGATGGAGCCGGAGGAACGGCAGCAGGCTTACGCTGCCGATATCACCTATGGGACCAATAACGAATTCGGCTTTGATCACCTGCGTGATAACATGTCGCTATCCCTGGAGCAGTGCGTCCAGCGGGAGCTCAATTACGCCATCGTTGACGAAGTTGACAGCATTTTGATCGATGAGGCCAGGACGCCTCTGATCATCTCCGGCATGGTCGAGGGTTCGGTCCAAAGCTATCTCAAAGGGGATCAGGTCGCGGCCAAGCTGGTGCGCGGCAGCGACTTCACGGTTGATGAAAAGACGAAGAACGCGGTGCTTTCTGATATGGGCGTGCGCAAGGTGGAACGGATGCTCGGGGTGGATTACCTGTTTGACATCGCCCATATGGACCTGGCACACCAGATCATCCAGTCGCTCAGGGCACGCCATTGCTTTGAGAAGAACGTTGACTATGTGGTCAAGGAAGGCGAGGTCATCATCGTTGATGAGTTCACCGGCCGCTTGATGCAGGGCCGCCGCTATTCCGAGGGCCTGCATCAAGCAATTGAGGCCAAGGAAAGGGTCGAAGTGCGCAATGAAGCCCAGACCCTGGCCACGATAACTTTCCAGAACTATTTCCGCCTTTACCAGAAGCTGGCCGGCATGACCGGCACGGCCAAGACCGAAGAAGCCGAGTTCTGGAAGATATATAAACTGGAAGTCATGGTCATTCCGACCCACCGGCCGATGGTTAGACAGGACCTGTCTGATATCGTTTACAAGAACAAGCGGGCCAAGTTCAAGGCAGTTGTCGATGAGATAGCTAAATGGCATAAATTGGGCCGGCCGCTGCTGGTCGGCAGCATCTCGATCGAAAACTCTGAACTCCTGTCCCAGATGCTTAAACGACGGGGTATTCAGCATCATGTGCTTAATGCCAAACATCATGAACGAGAAGCTGAGATAATTGCCCGGGCCGGTCAGCCGGGCAACGTGACCATCTCGACCAACATGGCAGGCAGGGGGACCGATATCGTGCTGGGCAACGGTGTTGTGGAACAGGGGGGCCTGTACGTGATCGGTACCGAAAGGCATGAGAGCCGGCGCATTGATAACCAGCTGCGCGGTCGTTCCGGCCGCCAGGGCGATCCCGGATCGACCAGGTTCTATGTTTCACTGGAGGACGATCTGATGAAGTTGTTCGGTTCCCAGCGTATTGCCGGTATGATGGACCGCCTGGGTATAGAGGAGGACACGCCGATCGAAGCGCGTATGATCAGCAATTCGATCGAGCGCGCACAAAAGAAGGTCGAAGAATATCACTTTGGCATCCGCAAGCAGGTGCTGGAGTTCGATGACGTGATGAACCGCCAGCGCGAGACCATTTACGCCCTGCGCCGCCGCATCCTTGAGGGCAAAGAGCTTAAGATAAAAGCTTTTGAGATGATCGATCAGGTCATGGGCGATATCGTGGATAATTTCCTGTCCGATAAGGTCCATCCGGAAGAATGGGACTATGACGGCTTGATCAAAGCGGTCAATGAAGTAGTGCCGGTCCAGGGCATTGAACAGGTCAAGGGCCAGGAGAACAAAGAAAAAGTAAAAGAAGCGCTTATTGCCGCGCTGAAACAGGCATATAAAGGGCGTGAGCAGGAAGTCGGGTCAGGTGCAATGCGTGAGATAGAACGTTTGGTCATGCTCCGGGTGATCGACAACGCCTGGATCGACCAGCTGCACAATATGGACAACCTCAGGGAAGGTATCGGCCTGCGCGGCATGGGCGGACGCGATCCTCTGGTCGAGTACAAGATCGAAGGCTATACCATGTTCCAACAGATGATGGCCGGCGTGCGCGAAGAGATAATTAACATGATCTTCAAGGTCCAGCTGGTCGAACAGACGCAGGAACAGCCGCGTCCGCGCGAGGTCAGTTATGGCCTGCCTGCCGGCAAGGCAGGCCCGCCGGAACAATCGTCCAGCGTCCAGCGTCCCTCGTCCCCGCCTAAAGCAGTAAAGATAGGCCGCAATGATCCCTGTCCCTGCGGCTCAGGCAAGAAGTATAAGAAGTGTTGTTTGCCCAAAGAAGGAGGAGAGGGAACCTGAGGCTGAACGCCTCGGTTCCTGGCAACCGCGACGTTTAGTCGCAGGTTGCCGAATATCATGCTTGACGAATTTAAGCTGGAATTGAATAAACTGAAGGAAAAGGCCAAAGATCTGCATGCTTTGCTTAAGGTTGAGGTCAAGCAAAAACGTCTGGCTGAGATCGAGGCTGAGGTCGCTGACCCGAAACTTTGGCAGGACCAGGACAGGGCCAGGAAGCTGATGCAGGAAAAAAAGGCACTGGAACGCGAGATCACGACCTACCGGCAATTGGTCAGCGGCAGTGATGATCTCATTACCTTGCTGGCGATGGCCAAGGACGAAGATGAAGCCGAACTACGCCGTGAATTCTCTGAACTAAGTAAAAAGACCCAAGAGCTGGAACTGGCCGCTTTACTGGGTGGCGAATACGATAAGAACAATGCTATACTCTCGATCAATGCGGGTGCCGGCGGCACAGATGCGCAGGATTGGGGCCAGATCTTGCTGCGCATGTACAGCCGCTGGGCAGAAAGTAAAGAGTTTAAGGTCGAAATGCCGGATATTTCCTACGGAGAAGAAGCAGGCATAAAGAGCGTGACCCTGATCATTTCAGGGATGTATGCTTTCGGCTACCTCAAGAACGAATCAGGCATCCATCGGCTGGTCAGGATCTCTCCTTTTTCTTCGGAAGGCAAACGCCATACCTCGTTCGTGGCTGTTGAGGTCATCCCGGAGATCGAAGAGGACATTAAAGTGGAGATAAATCCCAATGATCTGAGGATCGACACTTATCGGGCTTCCGGCCCGGGCGGCCAGAACGTCAATAAGGTCAGTTCGGCCGTCAGGATCACTCACCTGCCTACCGGTATCGTTACCCAAAGCCAAACGGATCGTTCCCAGCACGCCAATCGCGAAGCGGCAATGCGCCTGCTTAAAGCCAGGCTTTATGAGATGATGCTGGAACAACAGAAGGACAAGATCGAGGACCTGGCCGGAGAGAAGAAAAAGATCGAGTGGGGCAGCCAGATCCGCTCCTATGTCTTCCAGCCTTATACACTGGTCAAGGACCACCGTACAGGGGTCGAGGTCGGCGATGTGCAGCGAGTGATTGACGGCGATATCGATCCTTTTATCGAAGGCATGCTCAGGAAAGGGGCAAAATAATGCTGGACAAGATCGGCAAGGGCCTGTTGATCATCTCACTGACCGCCAGCGTAATGCTGGGCGGCTATCTGGGCTATACGCGGTATTTCGTTGAACTGCAGGACAGAACTGTCGAGCTATGCGTTGATCTGAACGATATGCGCAAGGTCGCGGCCTTTGAAAAGAAGCCGCTCGGACCGATACTTGATGAGATGAAGGAGCAGGGCATCGTCTCTATCGGCTTGTTCGAAGAGACCCTGCCGGATGCCGCGGCCGCCGGCAGGCTATATTACGCTAAAGGCAGCGGCATCATCAGACTGAAGGATGTGCTGCCCGAACTCAAGCCTTTGGCCAAACAGGGCCGGATCCAGCTGGGTAAAACATATATATACGCGCCCGATGATAAAGTGCGCAAGCGCGTCTACAATCAGTTGAAATGGGTTGTAGGAGAGAATAATATCGGTTTTCTCGGCCGCGAAGTCATGGAGATAAATGAGGCTGAAGAGGAACTGCGCGGCCTCGGCTTGGGGCTGCCTGAGGATCAGGTCGACTATTTGACAAAAAAAGGGCTGAGGATAATCCCGCGGATCTGGAACGATCCCCGTTATCATCTGGGCAACGTCGGCCTTAAGATCAACGACCTTGCCGCTCATGATGTGGTCATCTTTGAAGGTGAAGAGATACTGGGTTATCCAGAAGCGCTGAAGGCTTTAAGCTATTCGCTTAAGAAGAACGGTCTTAAATACGGCTATATTGAGATAGTCAAGCAGGACGGCGATAAGCAACTAAGGCGCCTGATGGACCTGGCTGTCATTCGTGTCCACAGCGTGCCCAAGGAAGAGCTTAAAAAATTGAACAAAGATGAGGTCATTGACCGATTTGTCAGAGCAGTGCGCGAGCGCAAAGTGCGGCTGATCTATCTGCGGCCGTTCCTGCCGCCGCAGATCGATGCTTATCCAGTAGCTTATAATCTGAAGTTCTTCGGCCAGGTCAAAGATGGATTGAACAAAGCCGGTTTCATCGTTGGTCAGCCGCAAAGCGTGCCGCCGGTCAGAGTGCTTGACTGGCAGTTGTTCTTCCTCGGTATCGGCATTATTATCGGCGCGGTCTTTCTGCTGAATTATTTCATCAGATTGCACATCGTTATCATGTACCTGCTGGTCGCGCTGGCCGCAGCGCTGCTTTATTTGGCTGGGCTGCTCCTGCCGCTGATCCAGCTGCAGAAGCTGCTGGCGCTGGCTACCGCGGTCATCTTCCCTTCGCTGGCAGTGATCTCGAGCCTGAGCCGCGAGCAGCGGCCTTCGCTTGTTGTGCTCGACGCCACCCTGATCGTGCTCAACGTCCTGGCTGAAGCTATGGTCGGCGTATTCCTGTTGATTGGCATAATGGCCGACCACAGATTTATGCTGGGAGTCGAGACATTCCAGGGGGTTAAGCTCGCCTTGCTCCTGCCGGTGATGGTCGTGGCTTTTTACTTTATCATTAAAATGGGCACTGGCAGCCTCAAGGACCGTTTACTGTACTTCCTCAATACCAGGGTCAAGCTTGCCACCATCCTGCTGGGAGTCGGCGTGATGGGCGGACTGTTCGTTTATCTGGCAAGGTCAGGGAATTTTGTCCTGCCGGTGCCTGTCTTTGAGAAATATTTCAGGAATTTTATGGAGGCTCTTTTCTTTATCAGGCCGCGGACCAAGGAATTCATTATCGGCTATCCGCTTTTATACTTGGCGGCCCTGGCCATGCTGCGCCAGAGAAAACACTGGCTCTGGCTGCTGGCGGCGCTCGGTACCATAGCGCCGATCTCGGTGCTCAATACTTTTTCGCACATCCACACACCGTTGATCATCTCTTTGATCAGGACCTTTAACGGATTGGTCATAGGTGTTCTGGTCGGCGCTCTTCTGGTCTTCATTTTTGATCCTTTTTTTCGCAAGGAGGAATGATTGCTGATGAAAGTCTTGATCTCAGGCTATTATGGTTTCGGCAATGTGGGGGATGAATCTGTACTGCAGGCTCTGGTCTCCGGGCTAAAAGAGATCGATCCTGACATCGGGATCACGGTCCTCTCAGCCGCGCCCAAGATCACTAAAGAGCTGAATAAGGTCGAAGCGGTCAACCGATACAATTGGTTTAGATTACTGGTTAAAATGCTCAAAACCAATGTGTTTATCAGCGGCGGCGGCACGCTGTTCCAGAACATCACCAGTACAAAAAGTTTCGTTTATTATGTCGGCCTGGTCCTTTTAGCCAAGCTGATGTTCAAAAAAGTGGCGGTCATCGGCCAGGGTTTCGGGCCGCTGCAGGGCCGTTTTAACCGGTTCCTGGCCAAGTTCGCCTTGAACCGGGCGAACCTGATCACATTACGCGACAGCGCCTCTTATGAAGAACTGAAAAGACTGGGAGTGAGGAACCGGAATATCTTTGTCACAGCCGATCCCACTGCCATGCTCAAGCTGCCGCTGCTGCAGGAGGGCAGGAAGATACTCAGTTTGGAAGCTGTCAGGCTGGGCAAGCCGCTGCTCGGCGTGGCTGTCAGGAACGTGCCAAGACAGGATGAGGAAAGACTTTATCAGACACTATCCGCGACCCTTGATTGGCTGGCCAAAGAACGGAATCTATCGCCGGTCTTTATCCTCTTCCAGTGTCCGGAAGATATGGGCGAGACCTCAAAAGTGATCAATTACATGGAGCAGAAATCAAACGTCATCTTCCGTATCTGCCGGCCTGATGAGATGCTTTCGCTCATCGCCAATTTCGACCTGCTGATCGGCATGCGGCTGCATTCCCTGATCTTTGCGGCCATGAACCAGGTGCCGATGCTCGGCCTGTCCTATGACCCCAAGGTCGATGCCTTTATGAAAGAGATCGGCCAGCCGTATTTCCCTGCCACCGGAGACCTGGCCCCGGAAAGCCTGCGGTCAGCCCTGGAGCGGATACTGAGCAACAGGGATGCCGTCAGGCAGCAGCTCTCAGAAAGCAAAAAACGGCTGCATCAGCAGGCCGAGCAGAACTTCTCGCTGTTCTTTGAGCATTTTGCCAGGAACAAGGAAAAAGCAGAAACAGCGGTAAATGTCAGCGATTAATCTGGGCGGACTGATCATAGATAATGTGACGCTTGATGATGCGGTGGAACGCGTCCTCGGTTATCTTGGAACGAGCGGCAGCCATATAATTGTTACCCCTAATCCAGAGATTATAGTTGTCTGCCAAAAGGATGCCGAACTGAAAAGGATCATGAATTCCGCCAGCCTGCGCGTGCCTGACGGCGTCAGCATGCTGGTCGTTTCACGTTTGCTCAAGCAGCCGCTGAAGCAGCGCGTCAGCGGTATCGATCTAATGCTTAGACTTTGCGATGTGATGAACCAGGCTGGAAAAAGGATCTACCTGTTGGGCAGCGCGCCTGGTGTGGCCAATGAAGCTTCTGCCCGTCTGCTGAACAAGTACGATCGACTTCAGATAGTTGGCACGCATGACGGTTATTTCAGCGATGATCGGGAGATCGTTGAGCAGATCAAGGTGACGAAGCCTGACATCCTCTTTGTTGGGTTGGGAGCTGGCAGGCAAGAGCGCTGGCTGAATCATCACCTGGCGGCCACGGGCGTTCCGGTCGGCCTGGCCATCGGCGGCAGCCTGGACGTTATCTCCGGCCGTAAAAAGCGGGCCCCACGCTGGGTCCAGAAATTATATATTGAGTGGCTCTACCGTCTGTTCAGGGAGCCTAAGCGCTGGAAACGCCAGCTGGCTTTGCCAAAGTTCCTTTATTTAACATTGGTCAAGAAAGTGATATAATCCCAAAAAAGGAACCGGGGCGTTCAGCCTCGGGCCAGCATAGGAGGGCTGATTTGAAGGAAAAACTTGATGACAAGGTTCTGCTTAACATCAATTTGCCCGGTCTGAAACTGTTCAAGAAGGGCAAGGTACGCAATGTTTTTGACTTGGGTGATATGCTCTTGCTGGTCGCCTCAGACCGTATTTCGGCTTATGATTCGGTCATGCCCAATGGCATTCCGGACAAGGGCAAGATCCTGACCCAGTTGTCCGCTTTCTGGTTCGATTTCACTAAAAGCATCATTGACAATCATGTTATCTCCGCCGATGTAAATGACTTCCCGAAAGAGATCACTATCCACGAGGATATAAAAAAGGTCCTGACCAAGCGGTCCATGCTGTGCAAAAAGACCGAATCGATCGATATCGAGTGTGTGGCGCGCGGTTATATATCGGGCTCAGCCTGGAGCGAGTACCAGAAGACCGGTTCTGTCTGCGGCATTAAACTGCCGGCCGGGCTCAAAGAATCTGACAAGCTGCCTGAAGCGATCTTTACGCCCGCGACCAAGGCCGCCAGCGGCCATGACGAGAACATCTCTGAGGCAAGGATGATGGACATTATCGGCAAAGATGTCGGCACGATACTCAGGGACAAGACTTTGGAGATATACGATAAATGCCGGGATCACGCTGATAGCAAAGGGATAATAATCGCCGATACAAAGTTCGAGTTCGGCAAGCTGGGGAATAATATCATCATTATCGATGAGATGCTGACGCCTGATTCGTCCCGTTTCTGGCCCAAGGATACGTATAGGCCGGGCGGGCCGCAGCCGAGCTTTGACAAGCAGTTCGTGCGCGATTATCTGGTCTCGATCAAATGGAATAAAGAACCGCCGGCGCCCAGGCTCTCGGACGAGGTCGTGCAGAAGACCCGGGAAAAATATCTGGAAGCATATAAAATGCTGACAGGAAGGAGCAAGCTGTGATAAAAAGAGCTGTGAGATCAAAAGGAGGACTTCATATGAACATCGGGAAACCATTTGTTGACGCGTGGAACATCTATATCAAGAATTTCGGAACCATCATTATAGGGCTACTGATCGCACTGATCTTGTCACTGGTCACTTTTGGGGTACTGGCTTTGCCCTTATTTGTCGGTTTTCAGCTGCTCTTTGTCAAAGCGATGCGCGGCGAGAAGCTGGTAGCCAATTCCGTGCTCGACCCGGTCGGCCGTTATTTTTCTCTGGTCGGCGCTTACTTCGGGATCGGCCTGTTCATTTTTCTTGGCTGTATACTTCTGATCGTGCCGGGCCTGGCTTTTGCCGCCTGGTGGATGTACGCCATGCTGTTCATCGTTGACCGCAATATGCACATTGAAGACGGCATGCGTTCGAGCAAAGAGCTGGTCAGGAAGAACGGTACCTGGTGGCATCTGCTCTTCCTGGTGGTCATCTTCTTCATTAACTTCGTTATCGGCCAGATCGTTATGGCGCTTAACATCCCGGTCTGGGTCTATTACGTGCTGAGCACTGTGCTGGTCGCGCCGATAACTTCGGGTGCCTTGGCCTGCGCCTACGCTGACGAGTCCAAATAGGAGCGCGGCATGATCAATAACAGGGAAAAGACCAGGGTCGTTTCGGTCGGCAAGCTCAAGATCGGCGGCGGCAATCCTATCACCGTGCAGTCGATGACCAAGACGAATACCGCCGACATCGATGCGACCGTCAAGCAGATCAAGGACCTGGAAAAAGCTGGCTGCCAGATCGTACGCTGTGCCGTGCCTGATGAGGAAGCGGCTGACGCGCTCAAGGAGATAAAGAGGCAGATCAACATACCCCTGGTCGCGGATATCCATTTTAACCATAAATATGCACTTGTTGCCGCTGAGGCGGGGGTGGACAAGCTGCGCATTAACCCCGGCAATATCGGCGACAAGGAAAAGATCAGAGCAGTGGTTGATGCGGCCAAAGCCCACAAGATCCCGATCAGGGTGGGGGTCAACTCAGGCTCACTTGAGCCAAAGATACGCAAGAAGTATCATGGCCATGTCACTGCGGATGGTTTGGTCAAAAGTGCCCTTAACAATATCAAGATACTTGAAGAGCTGAACTTTGAGGATATAGTGATTTCGATTAAGGCGACCAGCGTGCCTATGACGATCAAGGCTTATCAGATGATCGCCAAGAAGGTCGCTTACCCGCTGCATGTCGGGATCACCGAAGCAGGTGTGCCCAGAGTAGGCACGGTCCGTTCAGCCGCCGGCATCGGCGCGATCCTGTCCCAGGGTATCGGCGACACGGTCCGCGTCTCGTTGACCGGAGATCCGCTTGAAGAGGTCAGAGTCGCTTATGAGATACTTAAATCACTTGAGCTCACCTATCATGGCGTGACGATAATTTCCTGCCCGACTTGCGGCCGCTGCGACATCAATGTCGTTGATGTGGCGCATGAGATAGAGGAGCGCACGCGCAATATCAAGCAGCCGCTGACAGTTGCGATCATGGGCTGTGAGGTTAATGGGCCGGGTGAAGCGGCTGACGCTGATGTCGGTCTGGCCGGCGGCAGGGGGGTCGGCCTGATCTTCCGTGAAGGCCAGGTCGTGCGTAAAGTGCCGGAAGCTGAGATGATCGAGGCGTTAATGGACGAGATCGAGTCAATGGCTATTAACTGACCGTCATGGAACCTGCGAATGAACTTCGCGGTTCCATGAAGTTTGAAAACCGCGACGTTTAGTCGCAGGTTTTCAGCGAGGAAGAAGGAGAGTAATCATGATAGATAGATATTCTTTACCTAAAATGAGGGAGATCTGGTCGGAAGAACATAAGTTCAAGACCTGGCTGATGGTCGAACTGGCAGCTTGCGAGGCATGGAACAAACTGGGCAAGATACCGGGGCCTGCCTTGAAAAAGATCAAAAGCAAGGCCAATTTCTCGATCAAACGGATAAACGAGATCGAGAAGAAGGTCGACCATGATGTGATCGCTTTCCTGACCGCGGTGGCGGAGAATATCGGCCCTGAAAGCCGTTATATCCACATGGGCATGACCAGCTCGGATGTTGTTGATACCTCCCTCTCCCTGGTCATGCGCGATGCGGCCGATATCATTCTTAAGGATGTGGATGAGTTCATCAAGGTCCTGAAAAAGATGGCCAGGAAGTACCGTGACACGGTGATGATGGGGCGTTCGCATGGCGTGCACGCTGAACCAATGACACTTGGGCTTAAGTTCGCTTTATGGCTCAAGGAGATGGAACGCAACAAGGAGCGCATGGAAGCGGCTATAAAGACGATCAGTGTCGGCCAGATATCCGGCGCGGTAGGCACATATTCGAACATCGATCCCAAGATCGAGGAATTCGCCTGTAAGAAACTGGGGCTTGAGCCTGTATCCGTGTCGAACCAGGTGATCCAGCGCGACCGCCACGCTGAATATATGTCGACCTTGGCGGTCGTTGCCGCTACCCTGGAAAAGATCGCTCTGGAGGTCAGGGGACTGCAGAAAACTGAAATAGGCGAAGTTGAGGAGCCGTTCAAGAAAGGGCAGAAAGGGTCTTCAGCCATGCCGCACAAGAAGAACCCGATTACCTGCGAGCGCATCTGCGGTCTTTCGCGTATTGTGCGGGCCAATGCCCAGGTCGCCTTTGAGAATGTTGCTCTCTGGCACGAACGGGATATTAGCCACTCATCGACCGAACGTGTTTGCGTGCCTGATTCAACGACCCTGGTCGATTATATGCTGCAGAAGATGATCTGGATCATCGATAACCTGGTCGTTTATCAGGAAAAGATGAAGCAAAATATCGAGAAGTCGCAGGGTTTGACATTCTCGCAAAGGTTATTACTGGCTTTAACTGATAAAGGGCTGACCCGCGAGGAGGCTTATCAGATCGTCCAAACAGCGGCCATGAAGGCCCGGGCCTCGGGCAAGCATCTTAAAGAAATGGTCTTGAATGACAAGCTGGCCAGAAAACATCTCTCAGAGAAAGAGATCGAGCAGGCGTTCGACATCAATTACTACCTCAGGAACGTGGAAACGATCTTTAAGCGGCTTGGTTTGGCTTAGTTTAGGCAAAAAGCAGCTTTAAGACAAAAGTTTTCGGCCATTTTCTGCGATAATACTAGTGCAGACTCCCAATTACATTATATATAAGGAGGAGCTCTTTAGATGGCCAGTTTTAGCCGCGCTTTCCAGAGATTTTCAGCTTCATTCAGTCCCAGGACCACAGAGATCAAAAAGACCAGCGCAAAGATAACCAAACAATTAAGTGCGACCAGCTTTTCGTTCAATAACGCCTTTAAAACCGTAGCCGCCAGGCAGCCCAATTCATCAATATCAAAGAGCATTTTCAGCCGGGTGCATGAGGTTAAACCCCAATTACCGCAGCTGCAGGTTTCGCCCAGGACCGATTATAAACTTAATGTTTCAAATTTGGTCCAGAACTCCAATGGGTGCGGTCCGACGTCCCTGGCCATGATCATGCAGTATCTGGGTGTTAATCCTGGCAATTACCATAATATGTTCGAATCCGATACAGTAGGGCACGGACCGCTGGCGCTCAAGCAAAAGGTCAGAAATAAGGGGCTGACGGTCAGGCAGGAGAACTATGGCAGTTTGAGCGATCTGGCCGCTCTGGTAGACAAAGGTATACCGGTAATGACCCTGGGCATTTACGGCGGCGGCAGCAATTCGTCCATATCAAATTACATTGATAATGCCAAGCGCGCGCACTGGATGGTCGTGACCGGTTATAAAAAGAATGATTCCGGCTAGATCACGCATATTTATTTCAATAACCCGAACCGCAGCACGACCCAGTGCTGGACAGCATCGGACTTCAAGAGCAAATTCTGGGACAATAATATTATCCCTGGCGGCCATCGGTATTACATGGCCATGTCCAAACCGGGCACGTTCCAGGACACGGCGTTTAAAACTTATCTGCCGTCTGATAAGCTCTCCAGCACGTTCAAGAACACGCTGCAGGTCGTTGACGGGCTTGAAGACACGTTCTATGCTGCAGAAAAAGCCGCTAATACGGTCGCTGACGCGGCTGAGGACGTCTGGGACGAAGTCAGCTCCTGGTTCTCATAAACCGCAAAATCAACTCAAGAGTTAGCTTACCTGGGTTTCTCTGGAAATCCTAACGCGGCTATAATCGAATTTCTCAAGCTGTCAAAACCCGCATTTTGCCTCAATTTAGCACTTTGACCACTAGATAGACTAACTGGTGATGATTCAGGCATGAAAGCTGATCATAGCCTTGAATACAATAAAAAAAATGGCTGGGTCCGGGGGACCTGGATCTTTGAGCTAAACATGTAATAGGGTGCGTAAGAAAAAATTATTACCGGTCATTTCTCAAACAACGCCATATATAGTGTAGGGCATCAATAAGCCAATAACGCCAGAACAGCTGTAGACAACCAATGGGGATAAGTATTTAGTGGTGTTTAATTTGGCGTAAAATAGCTAAAATCTACCTAATCATCAACTGGTCATAACTTGACATAAGATATATTATGCGACATAGAAATTAGCGGGTTTTTCAAGTGGTTTAATGCCCCGGCCCGGGCTGCGGGCCTTAAAAAGCGTCTTCTTTGTTAGTGAAAGCCAGCTCCCAGGAACCCATGCGGCGGTTATATTGGAAGGTAAAATAATTATCGCTGGCGCGCAGGCCGAAATAATAGATCTCATTATAGGGTTCACCGCGGGAAAAGTCATAAATATACTGCGCCCCGGTCATCATAAAGGGGTTCTTTATATAAAGGTCCACTGCCCCGCTGTCCATTAAACGGCCGTATTCCTCAAAAAAGAACGGGCTCTGGCCGTACTTAAGCAGGTTCTTGGTCAAAGATGCCTCATAGAACAGGCCCACTGGAATAAAAATAGGCCTCCGCACGGTCAGGGATGTTTCCATCAAGCCACGATCCTGCGATCCAGGCAAGTATACAGCATGCTCATAATCAACCTCCAGCAAAGCTTTTTGGATGTTATAAAGCCGTAACTGCGGCGTTTCTAAAAAATACGTGAAATTTACCGAGCCTCTGGTTCGTTCATATTCACGATCAACATCCTGGGCAGGAGCAGATTCAGGATAAATGCGTTTTTCCTTGATATGACCGGCCTCAAGTTTTGGAGTGATCGTATATTGATGATTATATAATATGCCGTGCAAAGTGCCGCTGAAACACAGGTCCGGCGTACGGTCAATGATACTGCGCTCGATCTCTTCATTTATCGTCACATCGCCCAATAGACTGAGTTTTGGCTCAATGCCGGCAGTCTCCTGTTCAAGTTCATGCTGCTGCCAGAATGTCATCCCCCTCAAACGTTTCGGCTCGTCAAAGACCTGGATAATGCCGGAAGTCCTTAGTTTGACCCTGCCCTTTTCCCAAACCGTGGCCTGGGCCATGGTTTGCACATGGTCCGAGATCCTGTAAAGATGTTTGATGCCGCCAGCTGGTCCGTCCTGATCAGAATAGCCCAACGAAATATCGCCATAATGGTATTTATTGAGAAAATAATGGCTGCTGACAAAGCCGTAAGTGCCGTGAAAGATGTCGCTGTTGAAGCTGGGCGCAGGGAAATCAAGCTGATAATGATTGCGCCGGCTGTCCTGGACATAGAGCGGCACATAATAAAACGGCAGCTCAAAGCACTTTAAAATGTTCTTCTGGGCCAGAGAATAACCCGGGAACATATCGATCTCGCCAACGAAAAGCCGGAAAACAGGGAAATCCAGGGGGGAAGCCGAGATATTCTTGACCTCGACCTGGTCGCCGTAAAACGTAAATTCTTCGCCAAAGAAAAAAGCGCTCAGGTAACTGAACTTAAGGTCATAGCCCGAAAAAGTCCCGGTCTTGGCGTTTATCCTGAGATAATCGCCGGTCAGATGATAATTCTGGAATTTGCCTTCGAACCCATCAACCAATTCCAAGGATTGGCTTGTTTGATCCCATTTAATTATATTGGCCTTGACGACCAGATCGCCATAGTACGCCTTAACTCGTAATTTCTTGGCACTATCTTTAAAGACCCTTTTGCCTGAGGCAGTATAGCTGCCGGGTGCGGTGATCGTCAGTTTAGTGCCGTTTACCTGTATGCTGAAGCGCGCGCCTTCCTCAGCCTTGATAAGACCCGTAAAAAGGGCCAGAAAAACACAAGTTAATATCAACCGTTTCCGATTCAAAAGACTTTTGACCCGGGCGGTTTGACCTTGATGCCGAAAGTAAAGTTGCGGTTGCCTTCATTGAGCACGTCATCAGCCTTGAGTGCCAGGTCCATATAGTTCCTCAGCTCGTGCTCGTAGCCGAACCTGACCTTGGGCCAATTCGGCCGCGGATTGTTAATGTCATAGATATCGCCGCGCAAGACGCTTACCGGTCCCGGGAACAACGCCACGCCGCCGCCGATCTGGTTATTGATAACGCCGATGCGGTAGCTCCAGGCCTCGTTCAGCCTTGAAGTGAACAGCAAGTCGAGCAGGCCTATGCTCCTGGTCGGCCCCTCACCCATGCCGACCCGAAAATAATTACTTTCATCCCGGATGATATCGATATCCCCCTGGACCGCGTTGGCCCTGGTGCCGATATCAAGCCCGGCTGAAGCGCGCATATTGATCTTGCCGACCGAATCAAAAAACTTGTTGGCTGAAGAGAGTGTTTTCTCTGTCTCAGAGATCGTGCCCTTGACGTTCTGTTGAAATTTGGGATCGGCCACTATATCGCTGATGCCCTGGTTAGTCTTTCTCAGTTCCTTGGTCAACAGGTCGGCTTCCACCGCCACGTTCTGTGCTGCGTAAACAGTGCCGTAGAGGGCCTGCTGCAGCCGGGGATCCTCAAGCATGATCCTGATATCTTCCAGAATTCGCTTGCTTTCCATCAGGTTCTGAGTGCCGACATCGACAAAATCAACGATAGCCGAGGTTTTAACGCCTTCTAGCACATCCCCCGACTTATAGGCGACTTCAGACGTGCCCGGCCTGACCTCCAGATATTTCTGGCCGACGATCCCGTCATATGAGACCCGTAATTGAGAATCGACCGGGACCTTGATGTTCTTGTCGATCACGGCAAAGACCTTGATGTCGAGCGGTCCTGGATCGATCTTCATCACTTTGCCGACCTTGAAGCCGCGGAAGCGTACTTCCGAGCCCTGGGTCAGGCCTTCGATATTGTTGAACGATCCGGTCAGCTGATAACCCTCCTTGACCATGAAGAACTCGGTCTTCCAGACGCTGACCAGCGCCAGGGCGATCAGAGCGATGATGGTCAGTATCCCTACTTTAGCCGCAGTTGAAAGCGACATCATAAGCCTCCTGTAATAAATTTTTTGACTATTGGATCTTTCGAGCTTTTAGTCTGTTCGGGAGTACCAGTTTCAATGAACCTGCCATCATGCAGCATCAGGATCCGTTTGGTCGTGCGGTAGACTGTTTGCATGACATGGGTCACAACAATCGACGTGACCTTAAGCTCACGGCTCAATTTTATCATTAAATCCTCAATGGTAACAGAAGTTATCGGGTCAAGTCCCGTGGTCGGCTCATCGTAGAGGATTATCTTGGGATCGAACGCCAGGGTCCGGGCGATCGAGACCCGGCGCTTCATGCCGCCAGAAAGTTCATCAGGCATCAGGTCCTCCGTGCCCTCCAGCTCTACCAGACGCAATTTCTCCCTGACGATCCTTCTGATCTGGTCCTCATTTCGCTTGCCGCGCTGGTGCAGGGCAAAAGCCACGTTATCATAGACGTTCATGGAATCGAACAAAGCAGATGATTGGAAGACCATACCGATATTACTGCGCAGCCGGATCAGACCTTCATCGCTCAAACGGCTGATATCCTGGCGGTCAACATATATTCTGCCGGCGGTGGGGTCCTCCAGCCTGATGAGCAAACGCAGGAGGGTGCTTTTACCGCAGCCCGACGGCCCGATGACAGCGACCGATTCTCCATGCTGGACCTCAAGATCAACATTCTCTAGGACCCTCAATTTACCGAAATATTTGGTTAATTTGCTCAGGTTTATCATTTAAAGAAAATGATCGACAGGAAATAATTGACAATGAACAGGCTGATAAGAGTAATAACGACCGAAGAAGTGGTCGACTCACCCACTCCTTTGGCCCCTCCCCTGGTGGTCAAGCCTTTATAACAGGAAATAATGGCTATGATTACGCCGAAAACAGCTGTTTTGATCAAGCCGCCGTAAACGTCCCAGAGACTGGCCAGGCTCTGGGCTGTTTCCATATACTGGACGCCGTTAATCTTACTGACCGTGACTGCCACGAGATAGCCGCCGAAAAATCCGGTGATTATGGTCAAGACGGTCAAGAGCGGCAGCATCAGGGTCGTGGCGATCAGCCGTGGAATGACCAAGTATCTGATCGGGCTGGCGCCTAAAGATTCCAGCGCGTCGACCTGTTCGGAGACCTTCATGGTGCCGATCTCAGCAGTGATCGAGGCCGCGACCCTGGCGGCAACGACTATGCCGGTGACCGCCGGGCCCAGCTCCCTGGCCATGGCAATGCTCATGACACCGCCGACGAACTTGCCGGCGCCAAAACGCACGAACTCGGAAGCGATCTGCACGGCAAAGACCATGCCGATGAATGCCGCCGTGATCAGCGCCAGGGGCAGTGAATCAACGCCGATCTTGACCATCTGGTCCAGCGTTAGTTTCGCGTTTATTTTGCCGCGGATTATGTCGCGCAAGGCAGCTCCGGCCAGTCCTGTGATCCGGCCAAGCTCTTCCAGGATGTCGATCATCCTGTTGCCGACTGTTTCAGCGACTTCTCTGTATGGCATAAGGGATCTTCTCCACTACATCTGATGCTATCATACCATATTCGCCTTTATCCTTGTCAGCCAGATCTCCGGCCAGGCCATGCAGATAAACGCCGACAACGGCCGCATCCCAGGCGGACAACCCTTGGGCTGCCAGACCGGCGATCATGCCCGTCAGGATATCGCCCACCCCGGCTGAAGCCATGCCGGGATTGCCGGTATTATTGATAAAGGTCTTGCCGTGAGGATCGGCCACGACTGTGCGGCTGCCTTTCAGGACCATGACGCATTTGAACTTCTTGGCAGCTTCCCAAGCGGCTTTTAAACGGTTGGACTGGATATATGCCGTGCTCTTTTTGAGCAAACGGGCCATCTCGCCAGGATGAGGCGTCATGATCAGTGAGGCTTTGGTCTTTTTGATAAGACCAGGAGCTTTAGCAATGACATTGAGCGCGTCAGCGTCGACGACCAATGTTTTTGGATAAGCGGCCAGTTCTTTTAGCAGCTGCTTGGTCTTAAGTGAAACACGCAGTCCCGGACCAATAGCATAAGCATCAGCTTTGATCTTTTTGATCTCAGAGAAAGGCAGAGTGATGATCTCCGGAGTCATGGCATCGACATAATCCAGGATAGGTTTAGGCACAGCCAGATAGGTCAGCCCGACTCCGGTGCGGTGAGCGCCCCGGGAAGCCAGCACCGCCGCGCCGGTCATGCCTTTTGACCCGGCAGCGATCAAGACCCTGCCGTAGTCGCCCTTATGCGTGCCGGCTTTCCGTTTTGGCAATAAATTTCTGATTTTACTCTTCAACATAGACCGTTGCTATAGCATAATCCCTTGAATGAGATAAACTGACATGGGCCTTGTCGGAGACCATTCCATTGAGCGAAAGCAAGGGTTTGCCGTGCAGGTTATTGATAATTTCGATATCCTGCCAGTTAATGCCGTTGTTAGGCCGGCCAAACCCTTTGATACCGCGACCGATCGCCTTGGAGTAAGCTTCCTTGGCCGCAAAACGCACGGCCAGCTCAGGGATACGGTAAATCTTCCTGCGGCAGCAGTAAGCGATCTCGTTTTCCGTGTAGACCCGCTTCAGAAAAGCCTCGCCGTATGTTTCGACCGCCTCGCGGATGCGTTCAAGCTCGATTATATCCACGCCGATGCCTTTTATGTTCGTCATTCAAAGACTACCAGATGCCCTTTACCGATGTTTCGGCCGTTAGCGACCAGCATGATCACGTAAATGCCGTTGCCTAATTGCTGGCCTGCCAGGTCGGTCACGCCATTAAAGGCCACAATATTATAGCCGGCCTTGCCGCCCATGCTGCCGGCGCTGAAAGACCTGGTCCAGCGCACGGTCCCGTCCGGCCCGATAAGATGCAAACGGATGGCGGAATCCGTGTTCAATGTGTAGGCGAGACTGACATTACCTCCCGTATAGGTCGAAGGCGAGACCAGCACGTCATTGACCACCCTGACGTTCTCAGATGAGACTTCCAGTTCGTTAAGCTCCTGCCAGCCGGCATTGCCGTAAATGTCATTGGCCAGGACCTTGAGAATATGGTCCCCGACCGACAGGTCGTCTGCGGGCATGAAACGGATAGCCATGGCCTGGCCGCTGAAAGCCGTTGTAATATAGGAACTTTCCTGTCCGTCTATATAGGCCCTGACCGAGCCGGCATCTATTGATGTATTATCCGTGATCTCAGCTTCAACTGCCGGGCGTTTGCCGATATAATCACAACTTTTAATGGCCGCTCCTTCGATCAGCATTATCACTTCAGGCGGCTGGCCGTCAATTGTCGTCGTGGTAGTTGATGTTGTGGTTGTACTTGTTGTGCCAGTGATCGTGGTGGTAGCTGTCGTGGTCGTAGTTGTGGTAGTTGTCCCCTGCACAACGATATAATTTTCCGCGAACTCAGAAGTATAGCCCGGGCTCAGATAAATCGATGATGTAGCAGTGATCGTATCACCAAGCGACAGGCTTTCAAGAGTGGCGCTCCAGATACCGGAAGAGTTCGCTTCGGTTGAACCAAGATAATAAGCGGCTTCCCCCCTGCCGCTGGGATCGGGCGTTGCCGGCACCATAAAGAACTCGATAACTGCTGAGGCGGGTGATGTGCCGCTGGCGATCACCTGGCCGGAATGATTAAAATACTCCGCCGTGGCGATCCCCGGGTAAGCGATATTATTGTTCGCTCCGGGTGAAATAAATATGCCATCGAGGGCGTTGGACTCTATTGTGTTCTGAGTGATCAGTATAAACTGACATTCAGGGGAAACAAAAACGCCATAAGAGGCGCTGTTCTTGACTATATTGCCCGGTCCAAAAGATTCATAACTGGCGCCGCTGGCAAAAGCTACACCAATGCTATCGTTCGGTATTGCGCCCCCGCTCCGGTTAACTCCGACATAATTACCCTGGAAGTAATTATAAACTGAGCCAAGACAGCCGATGCCCACTCCTAACTGGGGATCAAGCGAATTATCGCTAAAACCGACAACATTGCCGTCAAATTGTCCCTGCCCGCCGATCTGGTTATAATGCGCCAGCGAGCTCAAAGCAATGCCAACACCATTACTGATAGCGTTGCTGCCGCTCACGTCCGTGCCGATGTAATTACCCCTGACCTTATTATATGCGGCAGTTAAACTGCTCAGGGAAACGCCGAAATACGTATGTCCTGAAATAATATTTCGTTCGGTTTCCAGGCTTCCCCCCACTTCGTTGCTTGGGCCAAGCAAGCTGACCCCGCTGCTTAAAGCTGAGCCATAATCCTTTGTGCCGGTAAGATCGGTCCCGATATAATTGCCAATGATCCTGTTATTGGCACCAGTGACATAGATACAGGCGCTCCAAGACTGGCTGATAATATTTCTGGCCGCTGCGGTCGTGCCGCCTATAATATTACCGCTGCCGCTGATGCGTATCTGGTTCACATTGCCATGGGCGGCCCCTTCCCCGCTGGGGGTTAGCCCTAATATACAGCCGGATATCGTATTATTGTTGCCGTTGATCTCGATCGCGTCGTCAAAACCGAATTGAAAACCAGCATGCGGCATCATTGTCATATTGATGCTGCGGATCAGGCAGTTATTTGCGCTGATCCTGATCCCGTCATAAGAAAGGGCATCCAGGGCCCCCAGCTGGATCACTGGCCCGGCCGGCCAGGTGAAACCGGCTGGTTTAGGCTGGGTGCTGCCATCGATCGTCGTTGCGTCGCCGGTTATGACTATCGTTGAATCAATATTATCGAACGGTATCCTCCACCAGTTATAACCCGCTTCGGTCGTCAGCCCGGCTTCAGTGGTCGGTATATTGAACTCTATAGCATCCGCGCCCGGATTGGCGTTGGCCTGATCGACCTCATAACGCAGTGACCCGGGGCCTGCCTGGCCGCAATTTGTCACGGTAAAAGTCAAAGCTGTAGCAGGAAACAGGCCGATTGACAGAATAAAAGTAATGACCAGCAGCTTTTTAATCATAGATGACTATATGCCCCTTCCCGATCGCCTTGCCGTCAGAGAGCAGCCTGAAAACATAAATACCGTTGGCCAGAGCGGTCTGACTGATATCTGATACACCACTAAATTCTACTTCATTATAGCCTGCTTTGCCACCATTAGAGCCTTCAGCAAAATAGCGGTTCCAGACCAGCTCGCCTGACAAGCCGTACATGATGATGCGGATATCAGCATCCTTGCTCAGGATATAAGCTATCTTGCCTGTCTGGCCTCTGCCCGGCGCCATGGGCATTGGATGGACAATGATATCCTTAGCTATTATCGGTCCGGTCGAAACGGTCAGGTCAGTGACCTCTTTGGTGGTCGTATTGCCGGCGATATCACTGACCGAAACGGCGATGGCATGAACGCCCTCGATCAATGTTGACGGTGTATATGAAATTGCGATACGCTTATCGGTCAGCTCGCCAATAAAGAAAACGGCCTCGGTCCCGTCGAAAGCTACCCTTATTGAATCAGCATCAAGCGACAGGTTATCTGTCAGGACAATATCAAAACGGCTGTCCTTGTCTATAAAGTCGCCCTTCTTAATCGCCAGGTCGGATATCTTTATGCTGATCTCAGGCGGCTCAGAATCGCGTGGGATGGTCCTAAAGGTCAATGTCTGCTGCGGCATCGGATTGCCAAAAACACTGGTGGCCCCGGCCGTTATTGTCACGCTATAAACAGTATTGTAGTCAAATAAAGCGGTATGACCGAAGGTCATGACCGTGTTGCCTGACGACCAGGCGATCGTCCCGGTCACTTCCGGCGAGATCAGGAACCTGGCTGCAACCCCGGCAACATCCATGGCCCTGTTAAAGCTGATCACGACCTCGCCGGTCAGCGGTACATTCGTAGCCGCGCTGATCAAGGTCGCTTCCGGGGTCAGCGCGTCAATGGTGAAATCGCCGGCCGAAGAGTCCTCTCCTTTATTACCGGCCAGGTCGACCGCTTCAACACTGACGCGGCAGTTTGGCAAAGTGACCGCCGGCAGTGTCCAGGAGTAACTGCCGTTGTTGGCTAAACCTGACTGGATCAGCGTCCAGCTCGCCCCTGAATCAGATGAGAAACGCAAGGTTATCGGATTTAGCGCCAGGCCCTGAACATCATTAGCGGTCCATTCGATCGTTGCCGGTCCGGCAAAAGCGCCAAAGGCCAGCGCACCCTCAGGAGTGATCAGATCAACCGTTGGAGCGGTAGCATCTATCGTCAGGCCCCAGGTCAATGACTCGGCACCCCAATTCTGAGCTCCGTCTTTGGCCCTGACCGCCCAGCTATGGAAGCCCTCCGGCAGGTCGATCGTAGGCGTATAGGTCGTCACTGCGCCAAGCGTTGCGACGATCAGCGGGCTGTTAATAGTTATCTCATAGCTGGCAATACCGCTGACAGCATCTGTGACCGGGTCCCAGCTGAAGACCGGCCTGACCTCATTAGTGTAACTGTTATTGGTCGGGGCGATTAATGTCGGCGCCTCTGGCGAGGTCATATCAAGCGTGATCAAGGCTTCGACAGTACTTGACTCGTCCAGATCAGCGTCGCGCAGCTTATAATAGACCGTTTTGCCGCCGTCGCCGGCCGTAACTTCGAACGTGGTCGGGTTGAGATAGGCTTGCCAGGAAGCGCCGCTAAAGGTCCCGCTCTGGGAAATGATCATTTCTATCGGACTGCCTGAAACACCCAGGGCTTCCAGTGAAACCATCCTATCATTTGTGTATATCTGGCTGCCGGTGTTCAGGTCGCGCAGAACGATACTGCTGACCGCCGGGATACTGGAATTAACCTCAAAAGTAAAGGTGGTGCTGTACGCACCCCAGTTACCCGCGCCGTCCCTGGCCCTGACCTCCCAGGTGTGGCAGCCGTCAGCTAACGGGGCCGGCAACGTGAATGCGGTTGTAGCGTCTTGTGTGATCAGGGTCAGGTCAAAATGTATCTCGTAGCTGGCTATGCCAGTCAGACTATCGGCCGATGCCTCCCAGGTCAGTGTCGGCGTGGTATCTGTCACAGTAGTCCCGTTGGCCGGAGTGATCAGATTAGGAGTGCTCGGTCCATTTGAATCAATCGTAAAATCAGCCGCGCTTGCATCTGTGCCATGATTATGCTGGGCCGAGCTGTCAATCGCTTCAACGCTGACCCTGACCGTTGAGCTGTTAATGGCCGGCGTCAACCATGAATAGGCCCCGTCATTGGCTTCACCGGTGGCAATGACCGTCCAGCCAGAGCCGGTCGTATAATACAACCTGATTTCATCAATGCCTGATTCATCGGTCGCTGCCCAGGTCACTTCGTAAGTTGTACTGCCCATCCATTGTTCGCCGCCATCAGGTGACTCGACCGTTACTGTTGGGCCTATCCCGTCATAATGGACATCCATATTAATAGCGAACTCAGATGTATAGCCAGACTCGCCGGAGAAGAGCGACGCTGTCGCGGTGACTTTATCGCCGCTGCTGACCCCTTCGACAGTCCCGATCCATGACCCCGAAGCTTCTGCCGTGACGGTTTTAAGCCAAGTCCTGCCTTCGCCCTGATTGTCGCCGCCTGGCGTTGTTTCTGTTTTAAATATCTCTATCGTTGAACTAACCGGCGAAGTGCCGCTGACGGTCGTATATTGTGAACCATCGTAATCTGCTAAAATAATTGTCGGATAAGCAATGTCATTGTTGGCTCCGGATTCAAGATATATTCCAGCGCCACTATTAGCTTCGATGGTATTTCTGGTGATATAGGCGCACTGAACATTAACAGCGACACGGATGCCATCGCTAGCATTATTAGCGATCCAGTTATTGGGTCCGAACTGATTGTAATGGCTGGAGAGATTGACATACAGGCCGTAACTGCCATTACCCAAGCTGCCGCCGGTTGAGCCAACACCTATATAATTATTCTTAACCTCATTGCTATATGAATTAGTGGTAAAGAAGGCGCCAAATTGATCATTGCCTGAGATAATGTTGCTCTCAATCGTATTAGAACTGCTTGTGTATGTATAAATGCCGTGGAAGGTATTGCCTAAGTCTGTGCTCCCATTTTTATCAGTGCCAATATAGTTATTGGTGATAAGGTTGCCGCTGGCTCCGGCAAGATAGATGCCGGAATAATTATTACCTGAAATTATATTACCATCAATCACATTGTTTGTTGTGCCGGAGACGGCAATGCCATACTGAGAGTTGCCGCAGGCAACCATGCCATTGATGTCAGTGCCGATATAATTACCACAGATCTCGTTGCCATTAGATGCATCGATAAATATGCCATCATTATCATTGCCGGAAATGATGTTCCGTTCAGCCTCAGTGCTGCCACCGATAATATTGTTGTCAGAACCCAACCTGAGATAAATGCCATAGCGATTATTGCCTAGATCCGTCATGCCTGTCGGATCAAGGCCGATGATATTTCCGATTATCCGGTTGTTATCGCTGGATTGCATGTAGATGCCGGAGTGCAGCGCATCACCGACCCCATTGCCTGATATCACATTACCTTCAACGGTCACGAATCCGGCATTGACCATGATAATGCCGTACCTGTAACTGTTCATTATCCGGTTGCTGTCACTTGTGGCTGGGCCGCCGATCTGATGGCCATCAGCGTTAATACCGGCAATGCTCAGGCCGGCAAAATTGGCAATAGAACCCTCGCCTGTCGGTGATACTCCCAGATAACAACCCTTTAAGTTATTGCCCTGACTAGTGCTGTCAAAGCGAATGGCTGCGCAACCTAACTGAGTAAAACCACCCATGGACAAACCTTCAATAGTGCAGTTATCAGCCGTTACGGTCAGGCCATAGAAAGAAGCAGAATTAGCCTTGATCTCGATCTTAGGCCCAAGCGTATTACTGGCTTCACGGGTCTGGCTCGAGCCATAAATATAAATATTGCTCTGTGAAATGCTCGGGAGTACCGAATTAACTACTATCCTGAACCAGGAATTACCAGCGACCGTGACCAGGCCCGGATAAGCTTCGCCGGTCGAATAACCAGCTTCAGCTGTAGTGATGTCAAAGATAACCACAGTTGCGGCCACTGTGCTGGCATAGGTCAACACCTCACGTAGCGAGCCCGGGCCCGAGTCGTTACAGTTCGTAACGACATTAGGCGCGGACGGCGGCGTCAGCACGGACAGGGTTATGGCAAAATGCGCCCCTGTCGCGGCCAGTATGGAAGCCGCTGATATGGTACACAGCATGAATGCCGCGCAGATATATCGTAAGATCGTCTTACGCATCACTCTATAATTATTTAAACTTTTTACTTTTTAATCGTCTTAATAAGTACTTTAGGATAACAGGCTAAGGCCAGCCCGCCCCTTCTGTTCGTTTTTTCCCTCACTTCAATGTATGCCTGCCAGGCCTTGCCGTAGTTGACGCTCTTAGCCGGGACCTTCAAAAAGACAGGGACCTGCTGGGTGGTGCGCGGAGGCACTCTAATGTCCCTTGTGGCTAGCGACAACCAGGAGGTTTCCGGTAAAGGCTCAAAGCCCTTGTCCGGACGCGAATTTATCTGGCCGGGCTGTCTGACATGGACCGTATAGTTCTGCGGCAGGTCGGACCGGTTGGTCACGCGCAAGACAAAGGGTCTTGCTACGACCTTGCCCGGGACAACATCCTGCCAGCGAAAGACCGCCGGTCCCACATCAAGCCCGCGGCCGGATACCGGCCAAACCAGGCATAGTAATGATCCAACTATCAGGATAAGCCTTTTTAACAAGGCATCCTCCTTGCCTTATGCTATAAAACCAATAGTTTTATTTATGATCCTGATGCTTCAATGGTTACAGTAATAGTATTGCCGCTGCCTGTTGTTACTTCAGTCGGCGCCGCTATATAAAAGAACCAATATCGCATGTCAAAAGCGCTTATTCCCGTATCGACGTCATCGCCCGGCGAAGTTGTCGCGGTGATTACAACGGAACTGCTCATGTCAGCCGGCCCGCTGTTATCTACCCAGGTCGTTTCACTGGTAACATGCATGACATATTTATCTGAGCTCGGAATAATTGGGCCCAAGTCCCATCCCAGTGAATTGGTCGCCCAGCAAGACAGATCGATCGATACGTTACTGCCGTTATATACCTCAATACCTTCTGTACTGGCTGTATCACCCCAGGCTTCCATGGTGGTGTATATCCCGCCTTCGACAGCGCCGATATCCCAAGTACCATAACCAGCTCCGCTTTGATCCTTAAGCTCGATCCCTATGTAACCAACGGTTATCGTTATCTGGAAATAATCTGTTTGAGCCGCGTAAGTCACCAAGCCGAGGAACGCGAACAACATAACTAATATTGTTGCTAGCCACTTTTTCATTTGTATCTCCTCCTAAACAATATTCGAACACAAAAGAACAAGGCCGTGTCAGATCATTGCGCACCTCCTTGCTATTTGTTTATGCGGACACGCACAAAATTTAACAGGCCTTCACTGGGCTCGACCATAACGATCCCTTCCCAGCCTTTTGCTTCTGTTGCAGCGTTGTAAGGCAGCTTGACCTTGAGCTCAACTGCTGCCTTTTCCCGGGGCAGGACCTCGATCTCTGTAACGGCCGGCTTGATCCAGTCCTCCTTGCCGATCCATTCATAACCAGGCGTGACATTGATATCCTGCTTTTGTTCTGATCCTTGGGGTATATAGGAGCTGATCTTGAAAGTTCTGGCTATTTTATCCCGGTTGAACACCGTAAAAGTGACCTTCTCTTCCCTGCCCTGGCCCGCTTCATCTGCATTCAGCACGCTCGGGACCAGGCCAAGCTTGCCGTATGGTTCAGCTTCCGTATCAGCCTTTGCTTTAGTTTCGATCATGTAATTGGGCTTGATAGCTATGTTAAAGAGCTGGCTGTTCTTGGGCGCGCCTGCCACATTGACATAGACCATCCAATGCTGGTTGTAATACATTTCATTGTCAGGGATATTCAAATGGATCCTTGTCCGGCCTTCGCCATACGCAGCGACCTTGATCTTGTCTTTAGAAAAATACAGCCATTCGGGATTAGGGATATCCGCATAGCCGTGCAGCCAGGTGCGTTTTGCTCTGCTGGCCCGGATGGGATTCAGCGTAAATTCAACTTCTTCCGGGCTGTCATTGTAGACGACCAGGTCTATCCCCAGATCAACATCATCACCCGGTTGGGCATCCTGCATGCAGAAAGCCCCCGGGGCCACCCTGATACCGGCGCCAAAGGCCGGCAAAGCGCAGCTGATCACCATCAACGCGACCAGGAACCCGGTTAACATTCTCATATACCATCGCCTCCTAGTTAGCTTTCACTCCGATCGTCACGGTTAACTTTTCTTCATCACCTCCTGTGATCTCAATCGGCGTCTTGAGATAGATATATAGCTTTCGGCCTGTTCCTGAACTGACATTAACGCCTGTTTCCGCGCCCTCGAAAAGACCGCTGCCGCCCGCCTCAGTTGCCCAGACAGCTTCGGTCGTGATAATGTCAGTTGAGAGCGAAAAGTCTGCGGCTGTCGGAGCGGTATCAGCGTTGAACAGGCCCATCAAGACGCAGATATTAACGCCTGTCTCACCTGTGGTGCTTAGTGTCCAGTTAGTTGCTTCGCCTGAGAGGCTGAAGTCCTCAGCAATGTTGCCGTCATTCTTGACGTAGACGCACTCGGCTGTGGTCATCAGATAAGCAGTATCAAGCGACTTATCTGTACCGACTTCCCAGGTAGTGTAGTCGGTTGTGTCAGCGGCATCACGCAGGGTAACGCTCAGGAGCGAAGCCTCGATCGTGAAAGTCGAGGCTGATTCATCCGTGGCGATGACCGCGCCTTTGACCGCTTCGATCCTGACCAGTGCTTCAGATGTTGGTTCGTTCGGGATCGTCCATGAATAAACTCCGTCATCCGCTTCGCCTGTGGCAATAGGCGCATAGGAAACGCCGTTGTTGACCGAATAATACAGATTAATACTGTCAGGTGAGCCGCTCGATTCCCAGGTTATGTCGTGATCGGTCGCCTCGATCCAGGATTCGCCGCCGTTGGGAGTGATCAGGCTGACCGTGATGGTCGGACCTTCATGCGGGTAAGCCCCTATATCTGTGCCTTCCGGAGTGCCAGCATCGATACAGGGAGAAGAGGCGGTCAGATGGAAGTCATTGGCTTCGCCGCTAGCAACAAAAAGGGCATCTATTGAAATATCGCCTTCGCCGGATGTTATCCCCGTGTACCAATTGTCGTCATTAGCATAAACGTCGTTATATTCGGAAACAACCGTACCGGCTGTGCGATAAATCCCTCTTGTCCCGCTGGCTTCATATGAACCTATTTCGGCCGCTACTATATTGTTATTAAGTGTGGCATCTACTCCGCTACGAATGCCGTAAATATTCTTAACTATCGTGTTATTCCTGATCGTATACGGCCCGCCGCTGACCAAATATACCGCCGCATAAGTCGAGCTTCTGTATCCCCTCACCTCATTTGAGGCCACTGTCCCCGTTCCTTTGAGATATACGCCGGAACGGGCGTTCACGCTGTCATT
>JAFGDE010000004.1 GCA_016932255.1 Candidatus Saganbacteria bacterium | reverse complement strand
TAAGGAATGTGCTGAAAGTATGAGAAGGATCGCGATCAACGGCAGGAACCGTCTCAAAGGCGAGGTGCGGATCTCCGGCTCAAAGAACTCAGCCTTGGCCATCCTGGCCGCGACCATACTGTTGCCAGGCAAGACCACCATCAGGAACGTGCCCAACCTGCTGGATGTCCAGACGATCATCCGGGTACTGCGGGCCCTGGGCCTCAGGGCCGAATACTCGGCCTCGCAGCCCAATACGGTCGAGGTCTGGAATAACGACGTCAAACACGTAGCGCCGTATGAACTGGTGACCAAGATGCGGGCCTCATTCTTTGTTGTCGGCCCGATCCTGGCGCGCAAGGGCCTGGCCAAAGTTCCGCTGCCCGGCGGCTGCGCCATTGGTTCGCGTCCAGTCAACCTGCATATCAAGGGGCTCGAGGCCCTGGGGGCCAGCGTTGAGATGGAGCATGGCTTTGTCATCGTCAGGGCTAAGAAACTGAAAGGGGCCAAGGTCTATATTGATTTTCCATCGGTCGGCGCGACCGAGACCGTGATGATGGCAGCGACGCTGGCCGACGGCCAGACCATCATCGAGAACGCGGCTTGCGAACCCGAGGTCATCGATCTGGCCAATTTCCTAAACAAGGCCGGCGCCAGGATCAGCGGTGCGGGAACCGAGCAGATCAGCATCGAAGGCGTGGCGGAGCTTAACCCGGTCGAGTACAGGATCCTGCCTGACCGCATCGAGGCCGGGACGTTCATGGTCGCTGCGGCCATCACCCGGGGAGACGTCCTGGTCAAAGGGATCGTGCCGGAGCATATCGAGTCAACGGTCCGTAAACTGAAAGAGATCGGGGTCAATGTTGATGTCGAGGGTGACCAGGCCCTGGTCACGGTCAAGGACGGTATTCGCGCCGCCGACGTCAAGACCCTGCCGTTCCCTGGTTTTCCCACCGACATGCAGCCGCAGCTCTGTGCCCTGCTGTCAGTGGCCAAAGGGACCTCCGTTGTGACGGAAACGGTTTTTGAGAACCGGTTCATGCACGTCAGCGAATTAAAGCGCATGGGCGCTGACATCAAACTGGAGGGTCAGAGCGCTATCATCAACGGCGTGCCCGGTCTGTCGAGCGCTCCGGTCAAGGTCTCTGATCTCCGGGCCGGAGCGGCGCTGGTCATTGCCGGCCTGGCGGCCCAGGGTGAGACGATCATTGAGGACCAGGACCACCATATCGAGCGCGGCTATGAGAACATCCAGCAGAAACTGGCAGGGCTGGGCGTGGAGATCGAGATTGTTTGAGCGGATGATCAGCAAAATTTTGAAAAATGAGAAGAGGCGGGGTAAAATAAACCTGGCGCTGGTGAATGACAAGGAGATCAGGCGTTTGAACGCGACGTTCCGTCACAAGGACAAGCCGACCGATGTGCTGGCGTTCCCGATGGATGAGGACGGGATAATCGGTGATATCGCCATTTCAACTGAAACAACGGAGCGCAATGCCAAACGCTACGGGGTCAGTTACAAGACCGAGCTTAAGCGCCTGGTCGTCCACGGGGCCTTGCATTTGTTGGGATACGATCATGGCAAGAGGATGAAAGATGCCGAAGAGATTTATCAAAAGCTTTAATTACGCCAGGGCAGGGGCGCGCCACGCCCTCAGGACGCAGCGCAACCTTTGGATCCATTTCTTTGTTGCATTGGTCGTGCTGGCCTTTGCTGTTCGGCTCAGGGTCAGTCTGACCGAACTGGCCCTGCTTATAGTGACCAGTTTCGGCGTGATAGTGACCGAGATGGTCAATACGGCGCTGGAAGAGATCGTTAACATTCTGTCGCCGGAAAAACGGCCGGCGGCTGAACTGGCCAAGAACGTTTCAGCTGCCGCGGTCCTGCTGGCGGCGCTGGGTTCTGTCTGCGTCGGCGCACTGATCTTTTTACCGAAGGTGATGTAATGATCGAATTATTAAGTCTGATAGTAATGTTCCTGTTATCGGCATTTTTCTCGGCCGCTGAAACGGCTTTGACCAGCCTGTCTCGCCTTAAGGTCCACCGCATGCTCGAACAGGGATCGCGCGGGGCCAAACTGGTCGAGAAGCTCAAGGAAGATCCCAGCGCCTTCCTGTCCACTATTCTGATAGGCAATAACCTGGTCAACATCGGGGCCTCGGCGCTGGCGACCAGCGTTATTATCCGTTTGCTTTACGACCGCGGCTGGCAGAACGAAGCTGTGGCCGTGGGCATTGCCACGGGTATTATGACCTTCCTGATCCTGACCTTCGGTGAGATCATCCCCAAGACCATTGCCCTGCGCCGGGCGGAAAGGTTCTCGCTCTTTGCGGCGCCGATAGTGCTCGTCCTGCGGACGATCCTCAGGCCGATCGCTTATTTTATCGGTTTTATAAGCCGTCCGATCATTGTTTTGTTCGGCGGCCAGGCGCCGGCCAGGGGGCCCTTCATCACTGAAGAAGAGATCAGGCTGATCCTGGCGGCCGGCGAAAAAGAAGGAGTGATCGAGGAAGAAGAGCGCCAGATGATCACTTCGATCTTCGAGTTCGGCGAGACCGTAGTACGCGAGGTCATGACGCCGCGGCCGGATATCTCCTGCTGCGAGGCGAACAAGACCCTTGAAGAGGTCAAGCAGGTCATCATCGATTCAGGCCATTCACGCATTCCTGTTTATGAGGGGACGCTGGATAACATCATCGGCGTGGTCTATGCCAAGGATATGTTGCAGGCCGGGCCGGGCCAGGGCCTCAAGGAGATCATTCGGCCGGCCATCTTCATTCCGGAGAGCAAAAAGGTGGCGGAGCTTCTGCCGGAGATGCAGGCGGCCCGCACGCACCTGGCTATGATCATCGACGAATACGGCATCTTCACCGGTCTGGTCACTCTGGAAGACCTGATCGAAGAGATCGTCGGCGAGATCCACGATGAGTTCGAAAAGGACCAGGACATGGTCGAAAAGATAGATGACAAGACTTTTCTGGTCAATGGGGCGATGACGCTCAAGGACCTTAATGACCAGCTCGATCTGCGCCTGCCTGAGGATGGGCAGGAATTCGACACGATCGGCGGTTTTGTCTTTTCCCAGCTAGGCAAAGCGCCGGCGGTCGGCAACAGTGTTAGGTTCGAAGACCTGCTGATCAGTGTCGAGCGCATACTGCGGCGCAGGATCGTCAGGGTCAAGATAATCAAACGCCCGCGGGGCGTGGAAGATGAGGTCGTGGGAGGCTAATGGCAGGAAAGAAACTTAAAGCAGCTTTTGACAATGAGAAATATCTGCAGGAGCAGTCAAAGGAGATCCTTGAGCGGATCAAGAGCTATGACAATAAATTATATCTTGAGTTCGGCGGCAAGATAATTTTTGATTACCACGCGGCCCGCGTCCTGCCCGGTTTTGACCCGAACATCAAGATGCGCCTGCTCCAGAAGCTCAAGGATAAGGCCGAGATACTGCTCTGCATCTATGCCGGCGATATCGAGAGAAAAAAGCTCAGGGCCGATTTCGGCATCCCTTATGATGCGGCCGCGCTCAAGCTGATCGATGACCTGCGGGACTGTGGCATTGATCTTCTAGCTGTGGTCATCACCCGCTTTGCCAGCCAGCCGGCCGCGGTCATCTTTAAGAACAAGCTGGAGCGCCGCGGTGTCAAGGTCTATACCCATGCTTTCACCAAGGGCTATCCCACCGAGGTCGACTTGATCGTTAGTGATGAAGGCTACGGCGCCAATCCTTATATACAGTCGAACAAGCCCCTGGTCGTGGTCACCGGTCCCGGCCCAGGTTCAGGCAAGCTGGCAACATGTCTGTCACAGCTGTATCATGAATATAAACGGGGCGGCAAAAGCGGCTATGCCAAGTTCGAGACCTTCCCGATCTGGAACCTGCCGCTCAAGCACCCGGTCAATGTGGCTTACGAGGCGGCCACGGCCGACCTGGAAGACGTCAACATGATCGATCCGCATCATCTTGAGGCTTACGGTAAGATAGCGATCAATTATAACCGCGACGTTGAGGCTTTCCCGCTGCTGAAAAAGATCCTGGAAAAGATCACCGGTGATGTTTCGATCTATCAGTCGCCGACCGACATGGGGGTCAACAAGGCCGGGTTCGGCATCGTGGATGACGCCGCGGTCCAGGAAGCGGCCAAACAGGAGATCATCCGCCGCTATTTCAAGTACGCCTGCGAATATGTCATGGGGCTGATGGACAAGAGGACGCCTGAGCGCGTTGAGATGATCATGGGCGAACTGGGCCTGAAACAGGACCACCGCCTGGTCGTGGCCGCAGCGCGGCAGGCTGCGCTCGAAGCTGAAAAGAACAAAGGCAACGAAGGCGTCTTCTGCGGCGCGGCCGTTGAACTGGCGGACGGCGCGATCATCAAGGGCAAGAACTTCGACCTGATGCACGCTTCCTCCAGCCTGGTGCTCAACGCGATCAAGCACCTGGCCGGGATACCCGACAAGATCCACCTGTTGTCCCCGGCCGTCGTCAGATCGATCGGCCAGTTGAAGGAAAAGGTCCTCAGGGCCAGAACGGTCAGTCTGGACCTGGGCGAAACACTGATCGCTCTGTCGATGTCGGCCGCGACCAACCCGACCGCCCAGCTGGCCATGGAGAAGCTTAAGGATCTGGAAGGCTGTGAGATGCATATCACCCACATGCCAACACCCGGCGATGAGGCGGGCCTGCGCCGGCTGGGGGTGAATCTGACCTGTGATTCCAATTTTTCGAGCAACAGCTTGTTCGTCGGTTAAAGGTGTCGGGGGAAGGGGCGGAGAAACATGGCAAAATATGTTTTTATAACCGGGGGTGTTGTCAGCTCCCTTGGTAAAGGCATCACGGCAGCCTCGGTCGGCCGTCTGCTCAAGTCCCGCGGCATCAGTGTTACCATCCAGAAGCTCGATCCATACATCAACGTCGACCCAGGCACGATGAACCCATATCAGCACGGCGAGGTCTTTGTGACCGAGGACGGGGCGGAGACCGACCTTGACCTGGGCCATTACGAGAGATTTATCGATGTCAACCTTAAAAGGGCCAACAATGTGACCACGGGTATGGTCTACTGGTCGGTCATCACCAAGGAGCGGCGGGGGGATTATCTGGGCGGCACGGTCCAGGTCGTGCCGCATATCACCAACGAGATCAAGGAGCATATCAGGGAGCTCAAGGGCTTTGATGTCGTTATTTGCGAGATCGGCGGCACGGTCGGCGATATCGAGGGGCTGCCGTTCTTTGAGGCGATCCGCCAGTTCCGCAAGGAGGTCGGCCGCCACAACTGCATCAATATCCACGTTACGCTGGTGCCTTATCTGGAGACCACCAATGAGTTTAAGACCAAGCCGACCCAGCACAGCGTCATGAAGCTGCGCGAGATCGGCATCCAGCCCGATATCATCATCTGCCGGTCATGCAAGCCGATCAGCCAGGACCTCAAGGACAAGATCTCCCTCTTTTGCGACGTGGCTGACGAGGCGGTCATCGGTCTGGTCGATGTGCCGCTGCTTTACCAGGTGCCGCTGGCGCTGGAGCGGGAAGAGCTCGACGATATCATCCTCAAGTACCTTGACCTGCCGATGAAGAAGGCCGATTTCCGGCAGTGGCAGAAGGTCGTTGACGACATGCAGAAGAGCGAAAAAAAAGTGACCATTGCCATTGTCGGCAAGTATACCGAGCTCAAGGATTCCTATATCAGTATCGTGGAAGCCTTGAAACACGGCGGCATAGCCAATGACTCTCTGATCGACCTGCGCTGGATCAACGCTGAGAAGCTGGAGGAAGCCGAGGAGCTTGAGCCGCTGTTCCAGGATGTCCATGGGCTGGTCGTGCCGGGCGGTTTCGGTGCCCGGGGGATCGAGGGCAAGATCAGGGCGATCCGTTATGCCAGGGAGAAGAAAATACCCTTCCTTGGCTTGTGTCTGGGCATGCAGTGCGCGGTGATCGAGTTCGCCCGCAACGTTTGCCGCTTGAAAGGCGCGCATTCATCAGAGTTTGATCCCGGGACAAAGCATCCGGTGATCGATCTGATGTCGGAACAGAAAGGCGTGACGGAAAAAGGCGGGACCATGCGTTTAGGGGCGTATCCCTGCAAGATCAGGAAGAACACCCTGCTGCATAAGCTTTACCGCCAGGAAACGGTCGAAGAGCGCCACCGCCACCGTTATGAGTTCAACAATGCGTATAAAAAGCACTTCCGTGAAGCGGGCATGGTCTTTTCCGGCATTTATGAGCAGGCCGGCCTGATCGAGGTCGTCGAACTGCCGGACCACCCCTGGTTCCTGGCCACGCAGTATCATCCTGAGTTCAAGTCCAGGCCGACCAGGCCGCATCCGGTCTTTTCGGGTTTTGTCAAGGCGGCCGGCGACAGGCTGGAGGAGCAGGTCGCGCTGTTCCAGAAGCAGTAAAAACCTTCTATCTGACGATAGTTAATTGCCCGTTAATCAGCCCGACATAGATCGGCAGACTTGAGGTTGAACCGTCATCCGATCTGGTCCGGATTAGTTCCTCGCTGCCGTCAACCAGCTGCCAGAGAGAACCCTGCGCATTGGCTTTTTTAGCTTTGATGTTCTTGGTTTCGACCTTGACCAAATTGTCCTGCAGCAGATCGTTCTTGAGCATCTCAACGAACTGCTCCGGCGCGATCTTCTGATAAAAAGCTTTGGAGCTGTCCTCGACCTTGACCGCGAATTCCCTGGCCAGGCCTTTAGCGTCTTTCTTGGCAAAAAGCTGATAGACTTTTGCCGCATATTCAGCCACAGCTTTAGCTTCGGGAGTAGGGCCGAGCAAATGATTGCTGAAATCAAAGGTTGAATCGAACTCAACTGACCGCTTGACCGGCCCGGTCTTGAGGTCGGCATCCGTTACTGTCAGGCTGGCAATATTGCCTTTTTCATCGGTGCTGGTGATCTCGCCCAGTTCCAGCTCGGAGACATTGATGCTCAGGTTGGCCGGCGATCTCTTGTCCTGTTTGCTGACATTGACCTCAAGCTTGTTCTTGCCCGTTAACCAGAGGCTGGCTGGAAAACCGCTGGCCTGGTCGCCGTCAAGAGCGCCGATCTCAAAACCATTAAGGATGATCTTGCCTGTAATATTTGAACTGCTCCAGTTAACCTGATAAACGAGGTTCTTGTCTGCCATATCTGATCCTCCTTTGCTGGCCGCTGCCAGCGTAAAACAAAAGGCAAGTAGAATGATGCTGAGAAGAAACTTTCTCATGATGGTCAAATCTTGGCTTGGCCGATCAGCTCTTTGTAGTGACCGATCTTGTTCCTGGCTAGATAAGCATTTATCTCTTCAACTATCCTGAGCGGTGCCTGCGTATCAACAAAATTGGCCGTGCCGACCTGAACAGCTGAGGCGCCGGCCAGGAAGAACTCGATCGCGTCAGCTCCCGTCATGATGCCGCCGATGCCGATGACCGGGATCTTAACGGTCTTAAAGACCTGCCAGACCATCCTGACAGCCACGGGTTTGATGGCCGGGCCGGACAATCCGCCGGTAGCCAGGCCCAGTTTTGACTTTCTCATCTCGATATCGATTGCCATGCCCTGGAGCGTGTTGATCAGCGAGACCGCGTCAGCGCCTGCGTCCTCGGCTTGTTTAGCGATCAGGGCGATATCGGTCACATTGGGCGAGAGCTTAACGATCAGCGGCAGGCTGGTCGCTTTTCTGATCATCTTGACCAGTTCAAATGTCGCTTTGGGATCAAAACAGAAGAACATGCCGCCACGGCTTACATTGGGGCAGGAGATGTTGACCTCCAGGCCTTTGACCAGCGGCTGTTGGTTAAGTATTTTGGCCAATTCGGCGTATTCCTTGCCCGATTCCCCGGCGATATTGGCGATGACCGATGTCTTGAACTTGGACAGGAAGGGCAGGGCGTTGTTGATGAAGTCCTCAACGCCGTTATTCTGCAGGCCGATGGAATTAAGCATGCCGGCTGCTGTTTCGCAGATGCGCGGCGGGGGATTGCCTTGCCTGGGTTTAAGCGAGATGGTCTTGGTCACGATCGCGCCGAGCCGGTCCAGGTCAACGAACGAGCTTGCTTCCTGACCGTAGCCGAACGTGCCCGAAGCCACCATGACCGGGTTCTTTAATTTTATGCCTGCTAGTTCGATATCTAGTCCTGCCATATGAGCTCCTCAGAGTTAAAGACCGGCCCGTCGTCGCAGACCTTCTTATAACCGTTCTTTGTCCCGATCACACAGCCCAGACACGTGCCGATGCCGCAGGCCATGCGCTGTTCCATGGACACTTGGGCAGGGATCTTCTTCTGAAAAGCGATATCAGTCACAGCCTTGAGCATCAGGTCCGGGCCGCAGGCATAGATAACTGCTAGGTTCTGGGTTCTGGGTTCTAGGGTATTCTCTAGAACATCGATCAGGATATCAGAAACAAAGCCTTTTTTGCCGTAACTGCCATCATCCGTGGCGATCAGCACTTGTTCGGTCACTGAACGGAACTCTTTTTCAGCCAGGACGCGAGCCCTGTTCCTTGCTCCGAGAAGAACGTAGATAGCTTTCGCCCCTGGCCCCTGGCTACTGGCTACCGGATCCTTGAGCGCTTCTGCCAGCGCCAGCAGCGGAGCCACACCCATGCCGCCGCCGACCAGGACGGCGATCTCTTTTTGTTCAAGGGAAAAACCCGAACCCAAAGGTCCGAGAACATCGATCTCTGATCCGACGGTTCGCTTTGAGAGCAGTTCCGTGCCTTTACCGACCACTTCATAGAGCAGTTCAAAGCTTTCTTCCTCAGGCATGATCCTGTGCAGGGATAACGGTCGTCTGAGCAGGGGATCGTAGCTGTCAGACACTTTTACATTGATGAACTGGCCGGGCAGGCCGTGAGCTGAGATATATTTGGAAACAAGGGTCAATTTGAAATGCTGTGGGGCAATTTGCTGGTGGTCTAAGATGCGGCACTTTTCCTGGATCGACATTTCAGCTTTTATTATAGCATTGTTTTGGTGGTTAACCAAATCCTAGAGCATCTCTTTCGGTTTTGGAACCTGAGAATGAACTTCTCGGTTCTAAAACCAGCTAGGTCAAAGGAACCGCGACGTTTAGTCGCAGGTTCGTTTATTTGCTGGTATAATCTTATCAAGAGGTGTTCAATATGAGGAATTCTGCCTGGTTTCTGCTGGCCTTTATCCTGTCCCTGTCCGGTCTGTTCGTCTGCGGCTGCCATGAAGCCCTGGTCCCGACATCCACGACCACGACCACGTTATTGACCTGGCGGCCGCAGACCAGCGGTCTGCTCACGGCGCTGAACGATGTCTGTTTCATCAATATCGTTGAAGGCTGGGCGGCCGGCGTTGACGGCAAGGTGCTCAAGACGACCGATGGCGGCAGTGTCTGGTCGGCTTTGTCCAGCAAAACGACAGAACAGCTGGAAGCGGTCGATTTTGTCGATCCCAATAACGGCTGGATCGTCGGCTTCTCCGGCACCATCCGCAGGACCACTGACGGCGGCGTAACCTGGTCGGTCCAGACAGGCGGGGGCAACAGTATCCTTTATGATGTGAACTTCGCGGACGAGGACAACGGCTGGATCGTCGGCTCAGCCGGCCTGATCCTGCACACGACCGACGGCGGAGCCAACTGGCAGGCCCAGAGCAGCGGGGTCAGCACCGGCCTTTACTGCATTGATGTCTTCAGCGAGTGGGTCGCCTGGGCCTCGGGCAACAACGGCACCATGCTCAAGACAACGGACAAGGGAGCGCATTGGATCGACCAGAGCAGCGGGACCGGCACGGCCAATTACCTTGAGGCGGTCTATTTTGTCAATTCTTCGACCGGTTGGGCGGTCGGGGTCAACGGCGAGGTCATTCAAAGCGTGACCGGCGGCGATCTCTGGGCCTTTCAGCTGCCCGGCACCAGCCAAACACTTCATGACGTGGTTTTCCTCAATGCCAGCACCGGCTGGATCGTCGGCGACCGCGGCCTGATCCTGCACACGACCGACGGCGGCGGCGTCTGGTCGGCCCAGGCCAGCGGCACGACAAACTATCTTGAAAGCTTGAGCTTTGTTAACATGACGCATGGCTGGGCCGTCGGGGCGGGCGGCACGATCCTGAAGTATTCCTATTAGATAGCGACCGTTTCCCTGATCTGCTGACGGCCCAGTTTCAGTTCCGAGATATCGATCAGGGGCAGTTCGCCTTTGACCATATTGGCCACGATCCTGCCTGTGGCTGGCGAGTGCATGAAGCCGTGTCCAGAAAAGCCCGTGGCGATTATCAAGCCGGGCAGGGGAGAGTCGATCACCGCGTGCTTGTCCGGCGTTTCGTCGCTTAAACTGCTTAAGGTTTTTTTGATGCCTTTCTTTTCCACTTCAGGCACACGGTTGATGCTGGCCTCAACAGTTTCGATCATGCTTTCTTCCTGTTTGGCGAACGGTTTTGTTTCGACCTTGCCTGACATGCCGATCAAAGCGTCACTGCCTTCTTTTTTAATATACCAGCCCAGGGGTATTTCCATGACCAGCGGGTGGTCAAAGTCAAAACCCTCGATCTGGAAAACGTATTTGCGCTTATCAACTATTGGGATGTCCAAGCCGATGGTCTGACCTAGCTCTTTTGACTGGACGCCTGCTGCCAATACGACCCAGTCAGCTTTCATCAGGTCTTTGTCCGTCTCAACGCCAATGACCCTATTGTCTTCCTTGACCATCCTTTTGACGCTGGTCTCAAGCAGGAATTTGGCGCCTTTCTTTTTGGCGTTGGTTTCGTAATGCTCTAGCAGCATCGAGGGATCGGCTATGCCGTCCTCAGCATAGAAACTGCCGGAGATAACTCCGGTCACGTCTAGAAAGGGCCAGCGTTGTTTGATCTCATGAGGTGTCAGGCTCTCAGAGTTAATGCCAAGCTTTCTCTGCATCTGGACCCTTGGCTCAGTCATGCCAGGCTCCATATCAAGGATCAGGTAGCCGTATTTTTTATAATCGATCTTCTCTGCCAGGGCACTGATCGTTTTCATTGATTCGATTGAGAACTTGCAGTTGATCTCAGTGTTGAACTGGTGGCGCACTCCGCCGGAGCAGTACTGGGTCACCTGCGTACCCAGCAGTTTTTCCCGTTCTATAAGGGTAATATCCTTGAGCCCGGCCTCGGTCAGGTAATAGGCGGCGGCGGCCCCGACGATGCCCCCGCCGATAACGATCACGCTCATAGGGTCGAATTATAGCATATGTTATGTTATAATTCCTTTTTATTGCGCGGGAGTAGCTCAGTTGGTAGAGCATCAGCTTCCCAAGCTGAGGGTCGCGAGTTCGAACCTCGTCTCCCGCTCATTTTTTAGGGCGCGATGGCCGAGTGGTTAGGCAACGGTCTGCAAAATCGTTTACGCCGGTTCGATTCCGGCTCGCGCCTTTGCTATATGATATAATAAATATAGAAAGTCGGGATCCCGGAATTCGAGTTTTATCCATGCGCGCTTAGCTCAGTTGGTTAGAGCACTTGCTTGACAGGCAAGGGGTCAGAAGTTCGAGTCTTCTAGCGCGCATGGATAAAATAATTCCTCGGGACTTGACAGGCAAGGGGTCACAAGTTCGAGTCTTGTAGCGCGCATTCTTTTTGCTTATTTTTCAATTTTTTTGACCTTTCCATTCTCATAATCACAGATCAGCACATCTCCACTAGAATCCACGGCAAGTCCTCTTGGTTTTTCAAACTGAGCATTATAAGCATTGCCTGTTTCATCACCAGCTGTGCCATCTCCTGCAAATGTAGCAACATTTCCGCCCGGAGTTATTATTCTCACACGGTTATTATCTTCATCTGAAACAAATATAGCTCCATTATTATCAACGCCTACTCCATGAGGCTTGTTAAATTTTGCCTTTGAAGCATCTCCATCTTCAAAGCCGCCATCAGTTGAGGGAGGAGTTAAATTTGTTATGGTAGTGTCTGCCGAAGTAATGTCATCATCTACCGCAGTGGAAGGAAGGTCGATTTTGACAACATTATTATTCCCTTGATCAGTTGTTATCAAAGAAATGGAATTATCTGCATTGGTAACAAGAGCTAACCCATGAGGTTTATTAAGAGTTCCTTCTTCTGTTAAAGGAACAGGGTCTTGAGCAACCCCTTCCTCAACCTTAATTTTATAAACTTGAGAGTTCGTTTCATCAGCAACATATAATGATCCTTCATTGTCTGTGGCGATCCCTGTTGGCGAATTCAAAATAGTCGAATCCACAAGGGTTGTAACTGTAGTGGTCCCATCTTCTGCGATCTCAACTTTTTTAACTACTCCGTCGTTGTTGCTTGCATAAGGTTCATCACCACTATCTCCCAAGTCGCCGGATCCCGTATCTGTGACATAAAGAACATTATCATCATCCTTTGAAACTGTGATGCCATCTGGATGGTTAAATTCGCCAGTTGATATTGTTGTCACTACGCCATCATTCCCCACCTTTTTAATCGCACCGTTTCCGATGTCAGTTACATAATAGTTGTCTTGACTATCTATTGTCACACCATCAGGCTTGCCCCCTATATCTGCAATGGATTCAACGGTTTCCCCAGTTTCTGCGGTGATGAATATCCCGCTGTCTTCACAAGAAGTTGAAGTTAGAATGAAAAATAAAGCGATCAAATATATAAAATATAATGCAATTTTTTTAAACATAATACCCTCCTGATCATTGAACAGCCGTGCTGTTCCTTATTTGGTGGTATTTTATAATTTACAAATGCAAATAGCAAATAAATCCTTTTAAATAGTTTCTAAAATTCAAACACATTTTCAAATAACAACACACTGCGTTACGACACGTTCGCTTCGCCCGCTACAACTGACAACTTGTCATAATAGTTAATTCATAAGTTGTAAGCCGCCGCAGGCGGACGTGTTGTTAGTTGTAAGTTGTTAGTTAGAAAACTAGCGCGCATTCTATTTGCCATTTTTATACAAGTTAGAGCCGTTTTCTTGCAATAATATCATTGATAGCTTAAAGGCTATTACTACAGTTCCTATGAGGAGGTGAAGAATGAGTAGTTTGGATTTTGGCGTTTTAATGCCAAAACAAATTTATCAAGGGTTTAGAGATGCTAGGACGGAGGCCCTGCCTTTGCCGAGCGGCAGTTTTGAGGTTTTTGAAGGATGCGGCATGGCAGCTTATTGTACTGACAATCCAGAAGATCCTGTTTGTGAAGAAGAGACGAGTCAAGAATTGATAGAAATGTGTCCTATTGATTTCAGTGCGCTGCCTCCTTCGATAGAAGAAGTGCACCCCTAATGATCGATTAGCATGGTAGTCTTATTTAAAATTTAAAGGGCATCCTTAAATGGATGCCCTTTCTATTTGTCAATTATTTTTATTGACTTCTTTTACAGTTTTGTTACAATTCATTCAAGTCCTTTCATGAACGAAGTTACCACTATTGACGCGGTTTCTGTCATGGAAGTCGAGGTCTTCCAGGGTGTGCCTCTTTGGCTCTTTGTTCTGGTGATTCTCGCCTACGTTATTATCGTGCTTCTTCTTGTCCTGATCTTCTGGCTGGGCCACGCGAGAAAAGAAGCCAGAAGGATCGTCCATCATGCCCCGACATCGCACGATGTCGCGCTGGAACTGCAAAGAGAAATCCTGAGGAGCATGCGGTCATCCAGCCGGCAGAACACACTGATGATTTGGCTGACGATATTGTTCATCACTGTCTCGGTCGTGGGCGGGGCGGTCGTTACCAACTTCCTGCAGAACATCGGGGATTTCGGCGCGACCTGGCTCGGCCAGTTTTTTGACTTCCTGAATACCCTTTTAACGCAGTAGGCTGGCTGGCGGGGTGTTAGTGCCGGTAGCCGAGCTGGCCTGAGATGTCCTCGGGTTCGACCTCTTCAGGTTCTGCGGTCAGGACCTGCTTTAATTTAGCTGTGGCGTCCTTGGCAATGCGGCTGACCTGGGATTCCGACAGGCCGATCTTTTTGCCGATCTCTTTAAAGGTTAGATCGTGCTTGTAATAGCCCTCAATGACCGCTTTTTCCTTGTCAGAGAAGTCCTTCATGGCTGATTCCAGGTGCAGTGACTTGTCGATCTCTTCTGAGGCAATGGACTTCTGGTTAAAGGCCATGTAAACGTTGGCCGCGGCGGTTACGTGCTCGTACAGGCCGGCGACCGGGTCGCCCCCGCGCTTGCGCAGGTAATCCTGCATCGCGCCTTTGAGCCGGAAGGAAACATAGGACCAGAGCTTGCCTTTACGCGGGTCCCAAGTCTTGAGACAGTCCATAAAAGCGATCTTGGCCTCTGATTCCAGGTCATGGGCTTCGGAAGAGGCGATGTGCCGGGGCAGGGAAGAAACATACCAGCGCACCGTGGCTTTGATCTGGGGATCGTACTTCCTGAGGGTCTCATCAGAATATTTCATGAACTCTTCACGCAGGATATCGATGATGCGGTCCTCGACCTGCCTGCGGGTCACGGTCCTGGGCTTGATCGGCACAAAGGCCTTGGCCAGCTTCTTGAGCAGATGCCCTAAACGGTCGCGCATCAGTTCGCGGTTGAACTGTTTGGCCCACTTTTGGGCGAATTTCCAGGCAGCTTTAAGGACAGGGGGAAAATTAGCCGGCGCGGCCTCGGCCAGTTCCTTTGGCCCAACCGCTCGTCTGATATCTTTACGTGAGATCCTTTTGTCCACTGGTTTCTTTCACCAGAAAACTGGTAATCGCCAGGGCCTGCCGCCGCAATTCAGGATGCGCGACGATCGAGTCCGCTAGCGTGTTGACCATTTTAGCAAAACCGGGTGTCAAAGTAAAGTTGCGGCCGTACTCGCACTCTAGCGCGGCGCGCACGACCCGCTCGGCCAATTCCTTGGCCGTCAGGTCGATGGAAATTGTGCTCTCCAGCCGTTCTTTAAATGCGTTCAGATCGGGCATGTCTACCACCTCTTGTTCATCGTTAGTATACTCCCGCGATTTCAGCTTGGCAAGGCTCGGCTGAAATTGGTATAATGTCGGTTTGGGGAGCCCGAGTCAGCCAGGGCTGAGAACTCCGGGAGAACCGGGGGACCCTAATAAACCTGATCAGGGTAATGCCTGCGGAGGGAACAAACAATGAGTAAAGAAAAACTGCCTGAGCTCGGAAAGATCCATCCTGAATTCTTCGATCGAGTGATATACCCGCGACTGGGCGTGCCGGACAAGAACATCATTATCGGGCCTTGCCACGGGGTCGATTACGGCGTGCTCAAGGTTGGCGACCAGTACCAGGCCATGTCGACCGACCCGTTCTTCATTGTGCCGGCCTTTGGCTTTGACCGGGCGGCCTGGTTCGGTTTCCATATCATCTTCTGTGATGTGGCGGTCTCGGGCCTCAAGCCGAAGTATCTGACCATAGATCTTAACCTGCCGCCGGCCATGACAGAGGAGCAGCTGGAAGAGATGTGGCACAGGGTCCATCTTGAGGCTGAAAGATACGAGATCAGCATTATCACCGGACATACCGCGCGCTACACAGGCTGCGATTATCCCATGGTCGGCGGCGCGACCGCCATTGCTGTTGGTCCGGAAAAGGACCTGCGCGGACCGCACAAGGTCAGGACCGGCGATAAGGTCGTGGTGACAAAAGGACCGGCGGTCGAAACGACCGGGCTGCTGTCCGTGCTCTTTCCGCAAAAGTTCGTTGAGGCGGGTGGTGAGGAATTCCAGCGCCAGGCGGCTGACGTGTTTTACCAGATGAGCGTGATGGACGACTGCGCTATTGCCCGCGGCTTCCCCGGCGTCCATGTCATGCATGACGCGACCGAATGCGGCATCTGGGGCGGGCTGTATGAGATGGCCCGGGCAGGGGATTACGGCCTGCGCGTCGAGCAGGACCTTATTCCCATCCAGCCGGTGATCAAAAAGACGGCGGAGCTGTTCGCTTTTGATCCTTTCTGCGCGATCAGTGAGGGAACGCTTTTGGCCGTCGTTGACCCGCTGGAGGCTGATGAGCTGAGCCGGGCTTTTAAGCGGCAGGGGATACTCAGCGCGGTCGTGGGCGAAGTTGTTGACAAGCAGCAGGGCCTTGAGATAATTTGTCAGGAAGGTAAAAGAACGCTGGAGCACCCCAAGGTCGATCCCTACTGGACGATCGCGGCGGAACTGGCCAAAGGTTGACCATGAACAGGCAGGCGCTTGAAGAAAAATTCAAAGAGACCGACGTGTATCCGGTGATCACGCCCGGATTTTGCAACGGCCGCTCACCGCTGGTCATTTTGGAGGCGGTGCTGGACGGCGGGGCCAAGATAGTCCAGCTGCGCGACAAGGAACTGCCTGAGCGTTATGCCGCTGACTTCCGCCAGATGACCAGGCGCTATGACGCCCTCTTCATCATGAACGATTCAGTCGATCTGGCGGTCACGTTTGGCGCTGACGGCGTGCATCTGGGCGAAGATGACCTGCCGGTGGCTGAGGCGCGGCAGAAGCTGCCGGACCTCTTGATCGGCGCGTCAGTGCGCGACCTGGACCAGGCCCTG
>JAFGDE010000031.1 GCA_016932255.1 Candidatus Saganbacteria bacterium | reverse complement strand
CCTTCGAACAATTGGATGTTTCGTAACTTAAATTGCATAACCTCACGCGGGCAGCGAAAGAATGGCATCCGCCACACAATCACCGACTTCGGTTGTTGTCATGCCCATACGACCCGCCGCCATGCTCTTCATTTTTTTTGTGATAACCTCGACACAGGCGCGCTCCAGAATATCGGCGGCGGTTGTTTCGCCCATCTGATCGAGCATCATCTGCACGCTCATGATCGACGCCATCGGATTGATTTTCCCTGTTCCCGTGTATTTCGGAGCGCTCCCGCCGATCGGCTCATACATGGATACCCCTTCGGGATTGAGGTTACCGCCGGCGGCGATGCCCATCCCCCCCTGAATAACCGCGCCGAGATCGGTGATGATGTCGCCGAACATGTTGTCGGTCACGATCACATCGAACCACTCCGGGTTCTTGACAAACCACATGCAGGTCGCATCGACGTGCGAATACTCGCGTTTGATCCCTGGGTAGTCCTTCTGACCGATCTCGTGGAACGCCCTCTCCCAGAGGTCCCAGGCATAGGTCAGGACATTGGTCTTGCCGACCAGCGTCAATTGCTTCCTCTTGTTGCGCTTCTTGGTATATTCAAAAGCGTAACGGAGACAGCGTTCAACCCCTTTACGGGTGTTGACCGAGACCTGGGTGGCGACCTCATCCTGCGAACCTTTCTTCAAATAGCCGCCGGTGCCGACATACAAGCCTTCGGTATTTTCGCGGACAACGACAAAATCGATCTGCTCCGGCCCCTTGTCCCGGACCGGCGTCCAGACATTGGGATAGAGGATGACCGGGCGCAGGTTGATATACTGGTCAAGCGCAAAGCGGAGCTTCAGCAGAACGCCGTGCTCAATGATCCCCGGCTTTACTTCGGGGTCGCCGACCGCGCCGAGATATATCGAGTCGAAGGTCTTGAGCTCTTCGACATCCTTGTCCCCCACCAGTTTGCCGGTCTTCAGGTATCTCTTGCCGGTAAAGTCAAATTCTTTCAAGGAATAATCAATATTATGCTTTTGGGCGACCGCCTTGAGGACCTTCAAGCCCTCAGCCACGACCTCCGGACCTGTGCCGTCCCCTCCTATCACCGCGATGTTATACTTCTTTGCTGGACTTTTCTTTGTCTTGACCATTTGTGTCTTTTTCTCCTTTCACTTGCTCAAGTAAACCCCGCTATTATAGCAAGAACCATGAAATCAGGCAAGATTACCGACGATATATATAGGGGTATACTATGCCGCCAAAAGTCATAGACAGAACAGCCGCCTACTCGCCGCGCGCGATCATGGAAAGGCTGACCAGGCGCCTGAGCCGCAGAGCTCAACCTGCGCTCGCTGAGGCGACCGGCAGTCCGCCGGCCGCGCAAATGCGCGAGCGGGAGATCAGGGGCTTTGAGGCTGAATTGCGCGAACGCATGAGCCGCAGCGAACTGCTGCCCGGCCTGGCCTACCGCTACGCCAACGACCAGAACCGCAGCCTGGCATTCAGCTACGAGCGCATAGTCGCTGCTGAAGGCATTTCCGGCAGCCAGTACTTTGACCGCCTGCTTTTTGGCTTCAAGGAATTCGGCGTCCGGAACTTCGGCTTCGCTGAGAGATTTTTAAATCTCTTTGAGCTGGAACCGGCTCATCTGGATTATCTTTACTATTTAGGCAAACTTTATCAGCAACCCGATCGGTTCAGGGATGAAACCGTGAAGCAGGCAGAAGCCATCTTGAATTTCAGCCTTGATAACGCCAGCCTGCTCAGCATCCTGACCATAGGCCGCAGTTTTACCAGACTGATGTACGCCTTTGATTATCTGGCCGGCGCAGAGCGGTCGGTCGGAGAAGAAACGCGGCAGATCAAGAAAAGCATCGAACTGATGAATGAATTTTTCCGTGACATCTTTATCCGGCAGAAGCATATACGTACCAAGCTCAAGGAAACAGAAAAGCCCTTTGACCTGCGCGATAATGAGATAAGGTTCCTGGAGGCCTTGATCGAGCTCGGTGAGATCCTTGAGGCGGTAACACAGGCCCTCCTGCAGGAAGATTCGAGAAAATTGGCGAGCGCTGTCCAGAGGACCATCTACATGTCGGACAGCCTGATCGAGCTGGGGATCTTCCCGGAACAACGGCCGGACCTGCTCACTGCCCTGCGCAACAGCCTGATCATCGAAAGCTGCCGGCAAGAGAGCGAAACAGCGCTCCGGCTCCTGATTGAAGCAGCCGCCGACATCAAACTGCTCAGCCTGCCCGGTGAAGCTGAACTGCCGTTACCGGTTGACCTGGTTACTTTGACCGGCCTGCTTGTAAGAACGGACAGGCTCAAACGTCACGAAATGGCTGCGCTCCTGGTCGATATTTTGCTGGATCTGCGACAGACGCGGCCCGGGAATCAGCTTGAAAGGATCGTATTGAAGAGCAAGATCGCCCTGGTCGAAGCCGCGGTCAAAGACCTGCCGGAGACCCTGCCGGCGCTCATGAGAGAGACCCAGCCTTTAGCCTCAACCAACACCTGGCTGCTGGCCTGGATCTGCAGATTGCTGGGGATCAGGACCAGGAACGCGGCCAGGCTGGCCTTAGAGCCTTTGGCCCGTCATCTGACAGCACGACTTTAATCGAACCGCTCCAGCGCCTGGTAGCCCTTTTTTTCCAGATCATACACCTTGTAGCGGATGGCCTTGAATGACCGGCCCAGCCCGGGACCGGTCAGTTTAGTGAATTCTTCCAATACCCTCAACGCTTCTTCGACACGCTTGGCATTAGCCGCAAAAACATCGCGGACGTTCTTTCTGCTGCCCTCGCTCCTGGTATAACTCTTGCCGCCGACATCGGTCAAAGAATCCCTTTGTCTGATATCGCCGGCACGTTTGGCCAGGCTTCTGAGCTTTGCCCGCAGTTTCTTAAGCTGTTCGGTCAAGCGTTTCTGTTCGATCACAAAGCGGGCCACCTCTTCCATCACCCGCAACCCCTCAGCCGCACGGTTAATATTAGCATCTATAATTCTGGATATTTTCTTTGTTCGGATTTCGGATTTAGGATTTCGGATTTTAGATGTCATACTTCACCCATTGCTTTGGATCCACCCTTAGATTATGCACCGACATGCCCCAGTGCAGGTGCGCACCCGAGGAAACCCCGGAATTGCCGCTCAATGCGATCACCTGCCCTTTCTTTACTTCCTGGCCTACCGGCGCGATCATTTTTGACAAATGAAAATACAAAGTATGTATCCCCTGGCCATGATCAAGCACCATAGTGCCGCCAAATGCCTGCAGTCTGTCGGCAAAAACGATCTTGCCGTTATTGGGCGCGATTACTTCTGTCCCGCTAATAACAGTGTAATCGACGCCGCGATGACTGCCGGCAGCTTTGCCGTTGATGATCTGTTTATGACCGAACCCCTGGGAGACCTCTCCTGTCACCGGATCGATGAACTTTCCCTGCCAGCGCTGGGCCGTGGCTTCCTGGCGCAAAACCTTATCGATCAAGGCCCATTCATTATTAACGATCTGCCTGGCACGCAATTTATTCCTGGCCGGCGGCAGCCAGAATTTACTATAAGGGAACCTGGTCGACCAAACCTTTAGTTGCTTGATCCTTGTTTCCTTTGCCCCATCGGTCCGGGTGATGAAAAGCTTTAATTTATAATACCCGGGCTTCTGATCGAGCGGCACGCCGATTATACCCTTATAAACATCACCTTTTTTATAACAGAGGAATTTCTGGCCCAGGAATATCCCTGAGACAGAGGCGACATCTTCAGCCGGCACTTTCACCGCAAGGGTCTTGCCCTGCCAGGCGATTTGCGGGTGAACCTGACAGGCTGTTTCTGCCGCAAAGCAAGGCCGGCCGCAAATGATCGGCGCCAACAGGAAAAAGATAAAGAAAACTCGTTTCATAAACCGATTTTAACACAGTCTGAAACAACAGTGAATGATATTCTCTCGTTCCATCTTCGGCCAAAGATCCGAAAAAATCTCAGGATTGCCTCTTGACAGATGATGATCTTACACTGTATAATTAGGCTTGCCGAAAGAAAGGAGGGATGCAGGCTTAATTTCGGTGCCCTAAATGGGAATGCACTTTCGATTTACCCCTCCATTTTTAATTACGAATTCCTAATTACGAATGACGAATGTTGGTGTCCCTCGACTTCGCTCGGGACATTATAATAATGTGACATTAGTTCGGGATTCGGCATTCGTAATTCGGCATTTGCCCCTGGACCTTGAAAACTAAGCAGTGAGGTTTGATGCGAGTTCTCGTATCATTCTATTTTGATTTGAGTCTATCAAATTCTTTGAGAGTTTGATCTTGGCTCAGGACGAACGCTGGCGGCGTGCCTAACACATGCAAGTCGAACGATATAGTGGCGGACGGGTGAGTAACACGTAAGCAACCTACCCTCAAGACTGGCACAACTAGCCGAAAGGTTAGCTAATTCCAGATGTGGTCACCGGGCGACATCTCCTGGTGATTAAACCCCGCAAGGGGCTTAAGGATGGGCTTGCGTCCTATCAGCTAGTTGGCGAGGTAACGGCTCACCAAGGCAATGACGGGTAGCTGGTCTGAGAGGACGACCAGTCACAAGGGAACTGAGACACGGTCCCTACT
>JAFGDE010000030.1 GCA_016932255.1 Candidatus Saganbacteria bacterium | reverse complement strand
GCCCGCGGCGCCATCGCCTACCTCCAGCGCCTGATGCGCGGCAGTACTGCCAACCGCTACACCTTTGACCAGGAAGGCGTTTTTTGCCGCGACACCCTGACCGCCCTCTATTCCTTCATGGCCACAGAGAACCTGATCCAGACCAATTTCAACTCTGAGATAGCCAGTGACATTCTCTCCCAGAGGATCACCGAGGCCAGGCGCGCTATCGCAGCGTATGACAGCGCTTGCTCAGAAGAGCTCGATATTGCGGCGCTTGACGACCAGATCATCGCCCGGCTTCAGGACAGGCACAACGCGGCCCCGAGCCGGGAACTGATCGATGCTTACCAGCGCTACCAGCTGGCCCAGGACGCCCTGAACAGCGCTTTCATGGTCATTGATCTGGCCAGCCGCTACCGCGATATCCAGAGCGCCAACCTCTCGGCTGAAGACCAGGCCTTTATCCAGGCTTGCAATGACGCCATCGATGGCGCTGATGATTCAGAAGGTTTCCGTGCCATTGCTGACCGCATTCTGGGCGATATCATGGCCGAAGATTCTGGCCTGTTCACCCTTGAACTGAGGTCGTATCGTTATCGCCTGAGCGAATACGTTGAGGCCAGAAACCGGGCCAGACGCTCACCAACCGAAGACAACCAGCGCAAGGAATCAGAGGCTTTTGATGAGTTTTCCAACCAGGCCCAGCGGGTCCTCTCGCAAATGAGACAGTGGCAGCAATTCTGCCAGAACGATCCTGAACTCTATCAGGCTGTTTCGACCAGGATCGACCAATTGATCAACCGCGTCACCAGCACCATCCTTGACGAAGAATTAGGCCCGGATTTCCCGGGCGCTGAGAGGACCCATATGCAGGAGCGCCTCTCAGCCATCGACCAGGAGGTCCTGACCGATATCGAAGGCAACCGCTCTGTTGATTCACTTTCCATTCCCCAACTGCGCCTGCGTTATTATCGCGCTGACCAGTTCTCCCGCGCCCTGGGCAGCGGCGAGGTCCGCAGCGTGGCCATGCAGTTCCTCAGGGAATCACTGCGCACCAGGAAACCAGAGGAATTAGGCAATGACTTTGCCCTGTTCTCTTCGGTGCTGGGCTACCGCGACGTCTTAAACAGGATGGCCGAGGGTTCCTATAACAACAATATCTATTCATCGTTCGGCATGCCGGAAAGATATGACAGTGATAATGATTACAATTACCTGATCTATCACGATCCCAGCCGGTCTTTCTATAACATGTCCAACCAGCAGTTCAACAGGGTCGCCAGCCTGGCCGGACATCTTTACGCTCTGACCGAACAGCACAATGCTTATGCTAATTCAGACGCCGGCCGCGCCGCCGGTGTCCAGCCGATCACCTTCCAGGAACTCGCGGCTGTTATCCAGGAAGCCCTGGAGATACTTGAGGACCCGAACGGCGATCCGCTGCCCGGCGCTGAGATCAACGCTATCCTGAGAATAGCGGGCAACACTTCAGATAATGCTGAGCTGGCCAACACCGAGATCGGCCAGCAGCTCGAAGAGGCCCTGACCAATTACTCGCACCGCGATGACCGCCGCATGAGAGGCGCCAACGAGCTGGTCATCTCGCCCAGGGTCATCCACCACCTGGAGACCAAGTTCGTCCAGTCATCCGCCATCAACGGCCTGGTCTCATATGACGACATCCAGCGTTGGGGGCCGGAATATTTACCGGAAAACGCCGCTCCCGGCGATATGTTCTTTGTCTCGATCCACGGCGTGCAGCGGGTCGACGCGGCCCAGCTTGAGGGCGTTGAACAGATCGACGTTAACAACCTGGCCGGCACAAGGCACGACCGCGATCCGGTCTCCTTCCTGCGCAATGAACGCGTTGCCTCCCTGAAACTGGCCATTGCCCGCTATGTTACCATCTCCGATGAACAGGTGCTGATGCTGGACGGCGCGGTGACCGCCAGGCTGACCCATGTTGACCTGGCCGGCATCAACCGGGTCTTTGCCGAAGGCACTGATTACATTTTCAGGCCGGGCTCGCTGCAGCTCAATGCCTTTGAATCGTCTGTTATGCGCATCGTTGCCGGCACGGTCGCTGAGAATGACAGCGTGCTTGCCTCGGCCTTAAGAAAGGTCGCCAGCGGCAACCAGGAAGCCCGTTTCAGCCCGGAAGAACAGGCTGCCCTGGCCGATTGGCTGGAGGACCAGTATTCCTGCTTGTTCACCGAAGACGAGCAAGGCCTGTTCGTGCTTGATGAAGAGCTCCTGGCTAACGAATATCCGACCCTGGACGAGGATGAACGCACAGCTTTCGCGGCCAGCCTGCGCAGCCTGCACACAGCCGTGCCGCAGATGCAGCGCAAGCACGGTCTGAGCCAGGACCAACAGGATACCTTGTCAGATCTGGCAACTTACCTGGCCTGGGCTGATGAACTGCCGCAAACCCAAGAATACGATGAACTGCGCCGCACTATCGCTATCCATGACGGCCGCTTGACCAGCGAAGAACCGGCTGACGAACTGGTCGCAGCCCTGCGCCAGGCAGCCCAGGTGCTTGGCCATGAATTCAATGAGCAGCAGTTCAGCGCTACCTACGGCGAATCGGTCAGGATCCTGAGATACCTGCACCGCACCCTGATGATCATGGCCAGCAAGTACCCGCCGGAAAACCCGGGCTGGGAAGGTCCGCTGGCTTTTATGGAACATTATGTTACTGAATCCCTGCCCAGGGCGTCGTTTGAAGCGATCCAGGCCCCGAGCCAGGCCGACTTCCTGATGGCCGGCCTGCCCAATGACCTTAACTTTGTCCTGAACGTCCTGCTCTACCCTGAACTGGCCGCTGAACTGGAGACCGTTAATGAAGAAATAACCAGGCTGCGGGAAGAGCTCGACCTCGAACTTGAGAGCTTTGGTCAGCAGGTCGCTGATCCTGACCAGCATAATCCGCTGGTCGACAGCGTCAGAGACTGCCAGACCCTGGTCTCTTCCGGCAGTGATATCAATAGCCTGCATATCCGGATAAATCATATCCTCCAGGGCGAGCCGGACAGCGGCGATCCGAGGATCGGAGAGCGCGACCGCAACCGCACTTATCTGGCCAATTTTGACCGCTTGCTCGAGCAGCTGGATAATTACAACCGCCAGCCGACCGCTTACCTGACGAACCTGGAAAGCATCATTGAATCAGTGCTGATCCAGCTGGAACAGGTCAGGGAAGCCCAGGAAGCCTGTGAAAACCGCCAGAAACGCGCCCTGCTGGAAGAGATCGAAACAGCGCTGGTCGCTATACTTGGCCAGACCAGCGATGACCCTGCCGGCCCCAGCGGACTGCGCGGCCTGCGCCAGACCAGGGACGAGCAGATGCCCGGTTTCGAGGCAAAGATGAATGCCGAGATCCGGCGTTCGGAGATCATGGACATCCTGGGCAGCGACCGCTTTGACACCGACAAGTTCATGCGCCTGCAGCGGGCCTTCCCGGAACTCCTGGAACACCGCACTGTGGCGGCCCGCGCTTTTGACTGGGCCGGCAGCATCTTCACCGGCACCAGCAGTGAGGTAATCGGCGCTGAAGGCCACACCGACCAGACGATCTTCCAGGTGCTCAATGGTTTCTTTGACACCAACGGCGACGGCGAGGTCAATGAGGCAGATGAGACCCGCTCAATCAACCTGAGCAACCTTTTGCCCCAGCCGGGTGAAGATCCTGATATTGTCACAGCCAAGATCGCCCTGTCCCAGATGATCGAGCAGCTGCCGCGCGACCAGCATATCGACCTGGCCACGACAGTTCCGGTCATGACCCTGGGCTGGGGCCACATGACCCACGGCCTGTTCAGCGTTGTCAGAGACGTCCCCGCCCTGACCAGCGGTTTTACCGGCAACGCCACCGAAGTGACCTACGACATCTCAAGCTACGAAGAGATGCTGGAGATAGCCAACAGTTCCTGGGGCAGGTTCTCCTACAGCTTCATTTCCTTCCTGGCCTTATCAGGCAATGAACGGCCGCGCATGAACATGTCGTCCCAGATCTACATGCTGCTGGCCCAGAGCCGCCGCGAGGGCGTCAGAGAGCACCTGTCAAGCACCCTGGCCGGCGCAGACTGGTCCAACGCCGACCATCTGCCCCTGAACGAACTGGACCAGCGCACCATGGAAGTCTTCATGGAATATTATGTTGAGGAGATCCTGCCCCAGCTTAACAGTCCGCGCCTGAGCCAGCGCGTGGAATACCTGCACGAGACCAACCGGATACCGATGGGCTACGATCAGTTGATCGCTTTAGGCACCGAAGAAGGCCAGGCGGCTTTCCTGGCCAGCCTGCCTGAGGACGGCAGCTTCCGGATCCATGATTCGTTCAACGAACAGGAATACCAAGAGGCCGCCCGCTTTATCGAATCGGTCCTCAGGATCGTCGGTGAGATCAACCAGACCAGGGCGGTCGAGAACATCGACCTCTACCCTATGACCTATTTCGACCCGCTGCAGGCCCTGCAGGACAACCAGCTCAGATACCAGTCAGCCGACAATGTTGATTCACCCCGGCGGATCCATGTCATCCATTATAACGACGCTCCTGAGGTCGGCGATCTGGAGATCGGCAACCGGGCCGGCCTGCTCTATACCGATACGGAGAACTGGCTTGAGGAATACGGCCCCAGGGCGCTGGAAGGCCTGATCGACGAGTTCAGCACTGATCCGCTTGACGCTATCGGCGACACGGCCAGGGGCGCCGGCGGTTTTGCCATCCACTTTGGCTTATTCATGGGCCGCCAGATCGAAGCTGGCTTTGCCGGCACCTGGGAAGGCCTGGGAGAGCTGATGGACGCGCTCATGGACGCGCGCAACGGTGTCCCGGGCGCCAGAGAACGGGCTCTGACCGCCCTGGAGCGCGCGGCCGATGGCATTGCCCATACCACGGGCGCTTTCACTGTTTTTGAGGTCATCCCCTGGATATTCTATACCGAGGTCTTTAACGAGATCGAGAACGGCAACTACGACGCGGCCTTTGGTAAAGCCATCGCCATTACTATGATGACCTACCGGTCGTTCATGACGACCGTTGAAGTATTCGAAACCCTGGCTACCAGAGGCCTGGCTGAAGTTGACCGGGCGACCGGCATGATCAGGATCCGCGACGTTGAAACTGCCAATGCCCTGTATGAAGCCAGGATGGCTGAATACGAAACCATGTATCAACGCAGCATCAACGGCAGGCTGGGTCTGCGCCTGCTCTCCTACCACCTCAATCCTTTCCTGTTGCTATCTGATGGGTATAATGGGGCCAGGGTCAGGCTCGGCACGGTCGGCGGCGCCTACCGTTATCTCTCCGGCGGCCTGAGCGTCAGCGTCAGCGAGGCCCCGGTCCAGATCGAAGTTGTCAACACCGTGGAGCGCGACGCTTCGGCCTGGCGCACTATCGGCCGCATGCGCACCAATGCCGGTTATCGCTTGAATCAGTCGCTCCGGCTGGCCAGCCACGGTTTTTTTGTACCCAGGCATATGATCGACGCGATCAGCAGCAGCACCTCTTCCAGCCTGATCATGGACGCCGCAATGATCGAGAATGCCAGGTCCATTGCTGAAAGTTACCAGGTCGACCCGACCCGGACCTACAGGCTCAGCGGCACTGATTTCCCGGCCGCTGAGATCTCTGGCATTGAATTAGCTGAGCTGCTCCGCGGCAATGTCCCTGAATCTTTACGCAATATCGAGGCCTCAAGGTTGTCCAACGCACAGATCGAATTCGAAGGCCGGACTGCCAGCCTGGCTTCTATCACTGTTTATCAAACGACCACCGACGCCCTGGTCAGCGCCTGGGAAAACCCGGGCAGGAACCTGATCCTGTCATTTGGCAGCGGCCGGCAGCCCGGCGCACAGATCAGGTTTAACGGCCAAGCCTACCGCCAGATGGTGGAACTGCGCGCGCGCGCCCTGGCCGCTAATGACGAGGTCCTGGCCCAGCGCTACTTTGAACAGTTCAGAAGCCTGGTGCAGCAGCATAATATGACCGCGGGCGAAACTTTCAGCGCCGGCTCAACGCAGCAGCTCTGGGACGCTTTCCAGACACCGGCCAATATTTATAATAATATCAATACCGAGATCCTTGAGACTATTTCCCCCAACGGAGTTGTCTTTGATGAGGCCGCCTTCCTGCGCGATGCTGCCGCCGGCAACAATCTCGGCAGCACTTACCGTTTTACCATTACAGAGATAGATCCGCAAACCGGCCGGCCGGTGATCAACCGAGAAACAGGCGAACTTGTCACCAGGACCGAGACCCTGACCGGCCGCCAGATCCTGGAGATCCTGAACAATAACGGGCCTCATACCAATAATCACGGCCGCGCGATCATTAGCCATGAATTCGATGCTGGTTTGGTCCGGCATTTCCACTGCCTGGTCAATGCCAGGGACATTCAGAGACTGATCGGCCGTGCCAGCAGCAGCACGCTCTGGGGTCAGCTCAGCCGGTTAGGCCATCATCACGCAGTTGATGACACATACCTGAACGAGCGCCTGACACCCAGACGCCTCAGGGCTTTTTTCAGGTCAGTTTATAACCGCGCCCTGTCCCTGGTCGGCCAAAGCGGCCTGCCTGAAGCCAGGTTCAGCGGCTGGCGTTCTGTCTTTAGAGCGCTCGAAGGCCACCCCATGGTCCGGCGCTATGCCATAGCCAACCATATTACTGAACCTCAGGCCAGGGTCAGGCTGGCCCAGCGGATCTTCCAGAACTATCTGCACGGCCGGACCACAGCTTTTATGGAAACGATCGAAGGCGTGCTCAGCGGCCGCATTGAAAGCAACCTGTCGGCTGAACAGCTCGAGGCCGCGGCTAATTACCGCGCCAGACTGCTGCGCCAGCTGGAACAGCAGGGCGCTATGGAGCGCGGCATGTTCAACAGGCATCTGCGCCGCCTGCTTGAAACGGAAAGCACCAATTTCGGCAACGCCCTGAACGGTTTTGAAGAAAGCTTTAGTCTGACCGAACAGATCTCCGGCGTCCTGGAAACCGAGGGTATCCCTGTTGACTATTCGACAGTGGCTGACCCGACCATTACTTTTGCCGAGGACGTGTCAGCCGAGCTCCGGACGCGCCTGAGCGCTGAACTGGTCAGAGGCAACGTCAGGCTGCTCGGTATTACTGAAGGGACGGTGCTCAGCCAGGCCGATGTCGAAGCCCTGCTCGGACGCATCAGCGAGACCACGACCGGCCCGGAGGTCGCTGACGCGGAAGGCAATGTCCGCACCGGCCGCGTGCTTGTCCTGGTCAGCCAGGCCAGCGTGATGAACGGGGGCTACGTTGACACGGTCAATATCGAACTGGTCGAGGGCATGGCCGTGGAACAAACCAGTGACGGCAATATCCGCATCTTTGACCAGGCGACCAACGAAACCCTGAGGACCTACCATCTTGAAGGCAATACCTTGAGCGAGGTCGAGATCGACGCCCTGCCTGAGAACGAGCTGCTGACCCGGCATTCAGCCGAGGAAGTGGCCAGGATCATGTCCCTGCGCACCCAGATCACCGAGCCGATCTCCGAACAGGCGACCCGCATCTCCAATGAGGCCCTGGTCAGGAATGCCAGGAGCATGGCCAGCATGGTCGGCCTGACCGAAGCCGATATCAGCGGCATCCTGGGCACCAGCGAGATCTCCACTCCGGAAGATGTTTCCCGCCTGTTCCAGGAAGGCGGCGTGCGCATCGGCGAGAATTTCCAGGCCCGCTTTACTGAATGGCTGGGCACGGAAGAAGGCGGGGAATTCCTGCGCAGTCAGGAAGGCCGCGCTTTGATCGAGCACCTGCAAAACAACCCGCCGACCGAAGGCAGATTGGCTATTGAAGGCGGCATCAACCTGTTCGGTTCGGTTATCGCTATCATCGGCCTGGAGCACCTGATGGATATCATGGGCGTTGACGACCCGTTGACCAGGTTCACTTTCCTGGTCGCCGGCGTGCATGTTTCTTCCATGGGCATATCAGCCGCGTCCAGACTGATCGTTAATCCTCAGGCCAGGACCGCCCTGCTCCAGGATAGCTCACAGTTGTTCAGAAGCCTGCGTTCACCGGCCATGAGAGCGAACTTTTCCCAGGCCCGCTTTGGCACACCATCACTTAGCCGGGCTATGGGCACAGGCATCCTGAGACAGACCGGCCAGGCGCTTAACGGCGTGGCCACGGCCCGCGCTTATGTCGGGGTCTATCAAGGCTTGATGGCCACGATCGGTTTTGAATCCGATTCAGTGATGCGCGGTGAAACAGCCAGCCTGGTAGCTGCGATCGCGCCGCAAGCCGGCGGCTGGTCTCTCAACGTCGCACGGGTGCTTTTCCCGCGCAACCGCATCGTCAGGCTCCTTGTTGGTCGAGCTGAAAACAGGGCATTAGGACTGGCTGCCCAAAGAGGTATTTTAGCCAGGATCAGCGGGATCACTATTGGCCGCCAGACCCTTGGCTTCGTTTTTGGCCGGGCACTGAGCTTTGTTGGCTGGGGCCTTCTGGGCATGGACGTTATTGACATGATCATGGAGGATAGCTATCACAATTCCATTTACGCCCGGGTCCAGCAAGCCTTAGAAGACCTGCCTGAGGAAAGCGACGCGGCCCTGTCGACCGGCGAAAGCATTGCCCTGGCCATTGGTTTCACCAGACAGTGGAACCTGGGCCTCTACAGCGAGGTTGGCACGCTTGACACTGCCTCAGAGATCTTCTGCCGAAGAGAATCGCGCAGAATAATCGACCGCGACGTTGATAACGCGGTCGAGACCTGGCGCGATATCAATGATATCACAGAGACCCTGCTCTTCTCGGAGATCATGACCGGAGAAGGTTCGGCCCACGGCTACAACTATTATACCGGGATCAGCCTGTCTGATTTTGACCTGCGCGAGATTTATGAAACATATTTCACTTTGCCTATCGATATAGCCAGTGTTATGGCCGGCGGCCACGAAATAGCCTGGCCCGGCGATCAAGAGGATGCCTGGGAAGAGCTCCAGGAGATCATGCACAACGGACATTTCACTCCTGCTTCAGGCGGCAGCCCGGTCGAGGTCAGCAGCATCGATGATCCGCGGCTGCTGGATTATCTGGGCAACCGCTACGACATCTCTAACAGCGAGATGCCCGAGTTCCAGAGAATGGTCCAAGTGGCCAGCTTCCAGCAGCAGATAGCCTTTACCCGTAATGTCAGGCCTGAGGATCACGAGCTGGATACGTCCCGCGCTCTGCACGCCCACCATTATCTTGAGCTGAACGATACGATCCGCGAATACTTCAACGAGAACGGCGAACCCAGGGATTTTGAGACTTTTGAGAACTATATCCGGACAGAGATCCTGGGCGAACTGAGCGAATATGAGACAGAAGAGCTGCTGACCGCCCGCCGGGTCCAGCGCCTGATCACTTTGACCGAAGCCGCGGTGCTCAACAACGGGGTTGTGCCGGCAGATATGGTCACCGAAGCTGACCGTCAGCTGGGATTGGTGAGCGCTAATGGAGACAACTACTCGATCAGCACTGAATCCGAGACTTATACCTCCATGGTCGATGCCATGCGCCAGGGCTGGACCGAAGAATTCAATCAGTTGAGCAACACGCAGCAGCGCCAGCGTATCGCCCTGGCCAGGCTGCAGTATGCCATGTCAGGCAGGCTGCCTCTGTTGGAAGAGCAGCTGATCGCTTACGGCGATGACCCCTTCGAATGGAACTCTGATCCTGATTACATGATGGAACTGGAGAACATCGCTTTTGAGATGCAGCAGATCACTGATCCGCTTTATAAGATGATAGAAGATGACCCTGAAGCCGACCAGATCGCCATTAGCATGAGGATCGCCGGCCTCTTAGCCAGGGTCATCAGCATGAATCCGATCGATGACATCATGGCAGAACATGACCTGATCAGGGCCATCTCCGGCCTGACCGAACAGGTCAACGGCCTTGACCAGAGGATCAGCGACGCGATCTCCGCTGACCCGACAGCCACCCGCAACGCTTTACGCGGTTTAAGGAGTGAACTTAACGATATCAACCTGCAGCTCTCCCTGCTTTCAGCCCCGGGGCATGAGACTGAGATCGAATCCCTTGCCGCGACACTGGGCCAGACCATGACCAGGCTGAACACGGAACTCGGTTTTTATGAGGATGAGGAGCTTTTCGCTGGCATGATCGATCGCTACAACAATGCACCGACCATCAGCGCCGAGCCGAGTCATTCAAGTTCCAGCTCAGCGCACAGCAGCAGTAGTAGCAGCGGCGGTACCCGGCCAAGCAACGGCGGACTACCGCATACTTTTATTTATTGATGATCATGGGGCGGCGGTTAACAGGCCCGTCGCCCCTTTATTGAGAATAATGGGTGGGGGCAGCGATTAACAGGCTCGTTGTTCCCCACCCTTGAAACTTGCCCTGAGCTCTGTTGAAGGGTGCAAGTTTTTGGCTTCATAAAGCGATAATATAAATGGGAGAGAACTCGAAAAATGTTCATTGAACGGGTCGAATCAGCAATTATCAATAACGAGACAAACTCGTATTATGATTACGCGGACGAGATGTGCTGGGATGACCCGCATTATCAAGGCACCTCGCCCAATATTTTTCCGCCGGTCGATCCGGTCGGCGTCAGCGTTGCTCCCCTGGCCTGCTACGAGAGCGAACCGGAAGAGATGGACCCGCTGGCCGCTGATATCTATAATTCCTCGGCCATTGACGGCGGCGCGACTGACTACCTGCTCGGCGAACTCGGCCTCAACGAGGCGGAAGACAGCCTGACCGCCTATCTATCGACCGCCTATGAGAGCGAAGCGGCGGACGATAACGCCAGACAGAACGTCCTCGATCAGTTCGCCAGCATTTTCGATACCCTGGCTTATATTGAATACGCCTATGCCGACCTGCCCGGCATGGCGGAAAGATGCCAGGCCCTGCGCGACGCGGTCAGGGACCGGCTGCTTGAACTAACGCCGGGACTCAGAGCGCAGCACGGCACAGCAGCCGATGAACTGCTGGCTGAGATCAATGCCGAACTGGATGCCGCTGAATGCGGCTATCTGACCATGCCGGAACCCGCCGTTGGAACGGTTGTTGCCGTCGAGAACGATCCGGACGGCCCTGATCTCGTTCTGCCCGTGAACCCTGGCGCCGGCCAACTTGAAGCTGCAGAAGCTATAACTGAAGCTCCGGCTCCCGCCCCAGAAGAAGAAACTGAGGCGGCAGAGGAGCCGACTTCCCTGCCGATCTCGCTTTTCGGCCCGGCCCCGCTTAACACCGTCCGGCCGGCGGACCAATTTCAGGACAACGAATCCGGCACCGAACGGCCGGAAACACGCTCAGCGCGCGCTGAACTCAATGCATTGTCGCAGCAGATCATTGAGATGACCCGCGACCTCTATGAAAGGACCATCGACAGGATAACCCGCTACTTCAGGGAAAGACAGCCCGGGGACATTATCAGGGAGAATCGTCTCGAGGTCTAGCCAGGCGGCCAGGAAAGTTCTCTGCCACCAAGTAAATGAAAATGAAGGTGCGGCACTGCCTGCCCCGCGTTCTTGCCGTGATTGACCACAATGCGATAGCCTGAACCGGCGATCCCCTCTTCTGCCGCGATCTTCTTCATCACCGCGAACAGGTCGGCTACTACGCTCATATCCTCAAGCTGGTCCACCGTATCAACATGCTGCTTGGGAATGACCAGGATATGGACCGGCGCTTTAGGATCAATATCACGAAAAGCCAGGACCTTCTCGTCCTCATAGACCTTCTTTGACGGGATATCGCCCTTGATGATCTTGCAAAAAATGCACATCTTGATAATTCCCGCGGCTAAACGTCGCGGTTCCTTCAAGGAGCCGAGACGTTCAGTCTCAGGCTCCTTGACTATTTGCCGTTGGTCAGCATCTCTTTGATCCGGTCCTTGATCAGCGGGGTCTTGGAAAGTATTTCCGCGGCTTCGGCCCGGGTCAGATAAGCGTTGGGCTGGAAGTCCTTGCCTACCAGATATTCGAACAAGCCTTCCTGCCGGTCGGCCGCGATCGCCGGTGCTGCCCAGTGGCCGGCCGGCACGTCAGGAAAACCGCTCTCGCTGACCTTGTCCTTGATATAGAACCCGCCGAACTTGGCAAAGACCGCTGCGGCTTCCGCCCGGGTGATCTGGCGGTCCGGCTTGAAAGTGCCGTCAGGATAGCCCTTGACATACTGCCGGTCAACCGCCACCTTGACATAAGGAGCGACCCAGCTGTTAGCCTTGACATCAGTAAAGACCTGCTGCCGGGCGCCGACCAGATCGAAGCCCTTGGCCTTGACCAGCAAGGCGGCCAGTTCAGCCCTGGTCAGAGAGCGCTCCGGCCTGAATGTCTGGTCAGGATAACCGTTCATGATACCCAGCGTGGCCAGGTATTCGATCGGCCGCCTGGCCCAGTAGCCGTCGGTCACATCGGTAAAGGTCTTTAGGCTCGGCTTCTGGACAACCTCAGTGATCGGCTTGCCTGCCTGGTCTTTGAGCTGCTCCACGACCTTTTTCTCTGCCTTCTTTTTTTCAGGCCCGCGGTAACCGATGGAGAAGAAATGGGTGGTATTCTCAGCCAGCTCGCCGAACTGGTGATAAGCGTAGTCAAAAGTAAAACCCTGATAAAGGATGCCGAGCCCGGCGGTCAGGTTGTTATCCACCCCTGTGCCGGTCGTGGTCGCTTTTGGTTTTTGGTCAATGCCGCCCCGGAAACAGAATATTTTTGTCGGCCAGAATTCCAGGCCTGTATGCAGGACCGACGGCCGTTCGCCGCCGCGGCCGCTTTCGTATTCCAGGTTCAGGTTGACCTGTTTATCTTCGCTCTGCTGCCAGCCCTTTTCCCCCAGGAGCTGAAAATTACCGCCCAGCCGGGTAGCCATCGGGATCGATTCCTCGACCGAGTTCCTCTTCCAGGTAAATTTGCCGCCGGCCGACATGGGCAGACAGTTGTTGAAGGTCAGACCGATACGCGCCCAGTCATTGGCCTGGAGAGTTAGGCCCAGGTCAGCGTCCATGCCCGAGCCGACCGCGTCCTGCAAACTGGTGCCGCCGCCGTTAAAGCTCTGGAGAAAATACTTCAAACTGGCGCCGATCGAGATATTCTCAAAATTGCCGCGCAGGAAGCGGCTCACAGGCGTGCCGTAAGTGAAGAAGACCACACTGGAGCCGTAATCAGCGTTGCTTTCCCAGGAAACTGCGGCCGTTGAGCCGGTGCCGGTGATGGTCGTGATCGGGATGCCGCCGACCGAAGCATTAATGTAGCCGATGCCGACGCGGCCAATGGGCGCGTTCTCTGTCACACCAATGACCAGATAATTAATGTCGGTCAGGATCGTGCCGCTCATGCTGATGATATTGAGGTTATTGTTCAGGGTCAGGCCCGCGGGGTTGGTGAAGATCGCTGAAGCGTCATCCATGCCGCCGACACTGGCCTTGCCCAGACCCAGCACCCGCGCGCCCACACCAATCTCACCAATGTCAACAGTGGCCCAAGCAGAAACGCTTAAGCATAAAATGAAGACCGCAATAATATATTGCTTCATTTGATAATAATTATCTTACTTTACCCCCCATAAGTCAACACGATATTTGTTAAAAGCAAACCAGAAACCTGCGACTAAACGTCGCGGTTCCTCGACCCTATAAAGTATGCTAAAATAGTGACTCATGCTTTCCAAGATAAGGAACTTCTCGATCATCGCGCATATTGACCACGGCAAGTCGACCCTGGCCGACCGCTTGCTGGAGTTCACCCAGACCGTGGATAAGCGCCTGATGCGGGAACAGATACTGGATACAATGGACCTGGAGCGCGAGCGCGGCATCACCATCAAAGCCCAGGCCATCAGGATGCAGTATCAGGACCATATCCTCAACCTGATCGACACACCAGGCCATGTTGATTTCAGCTATGAGGTCTCACGTTCCCTGGCCGCCTGCGAAGGCGCCCTGCTGCTGGTCGACGCGACCCAGGGCATTGAGGCCCAGACCCTGGCCAACGCCTACCTGGCCAGGCAGCACGATCTGGTGATCATTCCGGTCATCAATAAGATCGACCTGCCCGCGGCTGAGCCGGCCCGCATTGCCGAGGAGCTCAAGCATGTTTTCGGCGTCGAAGAAAAGGACATTATCCTGGCTTCGGCCAAGGACGGCTCGGGCGTACCCGAGATCCTGGACGCGATCATCAAGCGCGTGCCCCATCCCGCTGGGAAGAAGAGCTCGCCGCTTGAGGCCCTGATCTTTGATTCGCATTATGACGCTTTCCGCGGGGTCATTGCCTACATCCGCGTGGTCAACGGCGAGATCAGGACCGGCCAGCAGATCCACCTGATGGGCGGCAAAAAGACCTTTGAGGTCCAGGAAGTCGGCACGCTCAAGCTCGGCCTGCAGCCCAAGGACTGCCTTGAGGTCGGCGAGGTCGGTTATCTGGTGGCTAATATCAAGGAGGTCAAGGACTGCCGCGTAGGCGACACGATCACCGACTCGAAAAAGCCGGCAGCCAAACCCCTGCCCGGCTACAAACCGATCAAACCCATGGTCTTCTGCGGCTTTTTCCCTCTGGCCGGCGAGGAATACGAGAACCTAAAGGACGCTGTGGCCAAGCTGCAGTTGAACGACGCGGCCCTGACCTTTGAGCCGGAAACTTCCGCCGCCTTAGGCTTTGGCCTGCGCTGCGGTTTCCTCGGCCTGCTCCACCTGGAGATCGTCCAGGAGCGGCTGGAACGGGAGTTCGGCCTGGGCATCATCGCCACCTCACCCAACGTTATTTACCGGGTGACCAAGACCAATAAAGAGGTGCTGCTGGTCGATAACCCGACCAAGATGCCGGCCGCGGCTAAGATCGGGAAGATCGAGGAGCCGTATCTAAAGCTGACGATCTTTGTGCCGGCTGAGTTCGTCGGCTCGGTCATGACCATCACGACCGAAAAACGCGGCACGTTCATCAATCTGGAATACCTTGACCCGACCAGGGTCATGATGAGCTTTGAGATCCCGCTGTCCGAGGTCATCTCAGAATACCATGACCTGCTTAAATCCGTTACCCGGGGCTATGCCTCCATGGATTACGAGCTGATCGGCTACCGCGAGTCTGACCTGGTCAAGATGGACATCCTGCTCAACGCGGAGCCGGTCGACGCCCTCTCGACCATCGTCCACCGCGACCAGGCCCAGAGCCGCGGGAGGAAACTGGTGGAAAAGCTCAAAGAGGTCATCCCCAGGCACCAGTTCGTCATCCCGGTCCAAGCCGGCATCGGGGCCAAGGTCATTGCCAGGGAGAACATCCCGGCGATCAAGAAGAACGTGCTGGCCAAATGCTACGGCGGCGACGTGACCCGCAAGCGCAAACTCCTGGAAAAGCAGAAAGAAGGCAAGAAGCGCATGAAGCGGGTCGGCCGCGTTGACGTGCCGCAGGAGGCGTTCCTGGCGGTCTTGAGGCTGGGAAGGTGACCCTTGAACCTGCGACTGAACGTCGCGGTTCAAATGAGCCAAGGAACCGAGGCGTTCAGCCTCAGGTTCCGTCTTTATACATCCACATCCCCTTCTGCAAACGCAAGTGCAATTATTGTGATTTTATTTCCTATGCGGGCAAAGAAAATTTTATCGATCGTTATGTTGAAGCGCTGTGTCAGGAAATAAAATCCCTCACCCCCTGCCCCCCCTCCCCGCCTACCGGCAGGCAGGTCCCAGAGGGAGAGGGGGAACTGCGTACGGTTTACTTCGGCGGCGGCACTCCCACCCTTTTAGAACCCCACCATTTCGATAAAATAATAAGCAGCATTAATTCGGCATTCGGCATTCAGAATTTGGAATTTTCCGTTGAAGCCAACCCCGGCACGGCCGATCAGGCCAAGCTTAAAGCCTTAAAAGAACTCGGCATCAACCGTCTGTCCATCGGCGTCCAATCGTTTAACGACGAGAACCTTAAAACACTGGGCCGCATCCATGATGCCGCGACCGCCAGGCAATTCTATGAGGATGCCCGCGCCGCTGGCTTTACCAACATCAATCTTGATCTGATCTTTGCCCTGCCCGGCCAGACAGTCGCTCAATGGAAAGAGGATCTCTGGGCCGCCGTGGCCCTGGGGCCGGAGCATATTTCGGCTTATAATCTGCAGATCGAGGAAGGAACGCCGTTTTACAAATGGTTTTCCGAGCCTGCGACTGAACGTCGCGGCTCCAGTTCAGCTATCCGCGAGGAAACCGCGAAGCCGTGCCTGCCGGCAGGCAGGTTTATTCGCAGGTTTCCGAGCGGGATTCAATTACCATCGGAGGATGACGAACTCGCCATGTATGAATTCACCATTGAAACGCTCTGGCTCAGCGGCTACAAACACTACGAGGTCTCAAATTTCTGCCGGCCAGGCCTTGAATGCAGGCACAATCTGGCTTATTGGCAAAACAGGAACTATATCGGCATTGGCGCAGCCGCGCATTCGCATATCAACGGCCAGAGATGGGCCAATCCTTCGACCATAGAGGATTATCTGTCCACAGACTACGGACTACAGGCTACTGATGCTCCGGGCCCTGACCAGCGCGAGACAATTTTCATGGGCCTAAGATTATTGGACGGCCTGCATCATGACAATTTCCGCGGTTTTGAAAAGGAGGTCAATGAACTGGTCAGGTCAGGATTGCTGATCAAAAACGGGGAAAAGATCAAACTGACCCGCAAAGGGCTTTATCTGGCCAATGAGGTCTTCGAACAGTTTGTCTGATCATTCATAGATGACGATATAGCCCTTGCCGATCGCTTTACCCTCGGAGATCAGGCGATAGACATAGATGCCGTTGGCCAGAGGCGAACCGGTTATATCCGAAACACCGCTGAATTTGATCTCATTGTAGCCGGCTTTGCCGCCATTTAATCCAGCGCCAAAATGTCTGGTCCAGACCACTTCGCCCGCGACACCATAGGTCATGAACGTAACATCAGCATCCTTGTTCAGCGAATAAGCGACCAGCAAGCCTTCCTTGTCCGAGGCCGGGGCAAAGACGGATTTGGAGGCGATCGGCGGGCTGGTCAGGTTAACTCCGGTTTCCGCGCCGGCCACCGACAGATCGGCATAGGTCCTGAGACGCCTGTTGCCGGCAAAATCCCTGATCTCGACTTCCAGCGTGTGCGAGCCGCTGCTCAGGGCCAGTGCTGGCTGATAGCTGGCCTCGAGGCTGATGTCCGTGCTGAAAACGATTGTATAGCTGACCTCGCTGCCGTCGAGGCAGACCCTTAGTGAGGCCGCGTCAAGCGATAAATTATCAGTGGCAATGATCTCTATTTCCGGCTGGTCGTCGATGGCATCGCCGCTCTTGAGCGCCAGACCGGCCACCTCCGCCCTGACCTCTGGACTGACCCTGTCTGTCGGCTTGCTCTGGGTCGTAAAGATATAGCTGAAAGGCGAACTCAGATGCGTGCCATTGATATCCCTGGCGCCGGTCGCGATATCAACCGCATAGCTTGTAGCCACTTCATACGAGACCGCCGGGTCAAAACTCATCACGCGGTCGTCCGCGCTCCAAACCAGGCTGCCTGTGACCTCAGGGGAGATGCTGAAAGCGCTTGCGACAGTATCGGTCTCCGCTGTGTTGGAAAAATTCATGATTATGTCACTGCTCAAGCCAACGCCGTCGCTGCCCATCTCCGAGAAGGTCAGGCTGATCACTTCAAAAGGCGCCTGGCTGACAGTGAAAGACCAGGTCGTGGAATAACTGCCCCAGTTGTCGGCCCGGTCACGCGCTCTGACCTTCCAGGTATGGCTGCCGCCCGCCAGATCAGTAGCCGGCGTATAACTGGTCACCGCGGCCAGAGTGGTTGCGATCGTTCCGTCGATCGATATCTCATAGTTGGCAATACCGCTGGTCAGATCAGTTGCCGCTTCCCAGCTGAAGACCGGCCGGGCCTGCAGAACGATCGCGCCGTTGCTTGGCGCTACCAGGGTTGGCGTGCTGGGCGCTTGAGTATCGAGGATGATGAAGCCTGAGATCCAGCTCGATTCATTGTGCGCCGCGTCGCGCAGTTGCTCTCTGATCTCTTTCGTCCCGTTAGTCGTATCAGAAAATGTCACAGTTGTCGGATTGGCATAGGGGAACCAGTTGAGAAAAGCCGGCACCCCGACCTCTTCGATCATCATCTCGATCGGCGAACCGGTCACGTTCAAGGCTTCTAAAGAGATAGTGTCATTATTCGTATATTCTGTATTGCCGGTCGACCTGTCTGATAATCTGACCGCAGTGAAATTCGGACCGATCGTATCCACCTCAAAGGTGAACGAAACGCTGAAGCCGCTCCAGTTGCCAGCCTCATCCTTGGCCCTGACCTCCCAGGTATGGATCATCTCCGCCAGGGCTTCCGCGGTATATTGCGTCACCGCTCCCAGAGTAGCTACAACACTGCCGTCGAGTCTGACCTCATAACTAACCACATTAGTTAACGGGTCAGTGGCCGCTTCCCAGGTCAGTAAAGGCGTATTGTCGCCGGTTATACTGCCGTCAGGCGGCGTGACCAGGACCGGCAGGGTCGGCGGAGTTGAATCGATGATGAAATTGGCGTTGCTCTCATCAGAACCGATATTGCCGCATTCATCCTCGGCCAGGACCTTGACCCTGGCTTCGTTGGTGCTGAGCAGCGGCACGGTCCAGGGAAAGACGCCGTCATTGGCCTCGTTCGATAAAATATTCGTGTAGCTGACACCCTCATTACTTGAATAGCGCAGGGTGATCGGATCGGCCTTGAGACCAAAATTATCCCCTGCCGTCCAGGTTATATTATGACTGGTGCTGCCGCCCCATTTCTCCCCGCCGTCAGGAGAACCGACCGTGACAGTTGGTGGGGTGGAATCAACGGTAAAATCGGCGTTAGATTCGTCAGTGCCCGGCTGATCGTAAATATCGCTGACCGTGACCCTGACGCGCATCTGCTGCGAATTGATGCCGCCGGGCACCTGCCAGATATAGGGCGAACTAACGGCCGCGTCCTCGGTGATCACGCCGGTAAAGGTCGCTCCGCCGTTGGTGGAATACCAGATATACAGGGAATTCGCCTTGATGCCGGACTCATCGGTCACAGTAAAAGTAATGTTATAAGCGGCGCCGCCGCGCCATTTCTCTCCGCCGTTGGGCGCTTCGACCGTTACCAGCGGCGGCGCTTCAGCCGTTGCCGCGATGCTAAAAACATTGTCCGACTCATCCGTGGCCGCGGAGCCGAACGCCGCCACCCTGATCATCGCCTCGGTGGTCGTCACATTGGCCACCAGCCAATCATAAGCGCCGTCATTTGTCTCATTGCTCGTTATCATGGTGTAACTGCTGCCGCCGTCGAGTGAATAAGCCAGCTCGATATGGTCAACGCTCTGGCCGATCTCTGGCGTGGCGTACCAGGTGATCGCCTCAGTTGTCAGTCCGATCCAGGACTCACCGCCGTTGGGCTCAATGACATAGACCGCCAGGGTGCCTGGCACGGTCAGGTCAAAGGGAAAAGCGCCCATGTCGGCCCTGGAAGTGTCAGGGTCAGGCACTGAAGCAGGATCGCCGGAATCGATACAGGGCGAATTATAATCCAAATGATAATCATTGCCCGCGGCGCTGATGAACCTGGCGTCACGGGAAATACTGCCTGTGCCGGCAGTGCAGCCTGAATAATCAGTATCATTTGCATAAACGTCGTTATAGGTACAGCTCATGCTGCCCTGCAACCCGATACTGCCTGATAGGACCGTGCCGCCGACCTTGGCCGCAATAATACTGTTCTTGACCGTGAAAGTGCCCGCGGTCCGCCGCACGCCGTAAAGATTCTTAACGATAGTATTGCGATCGATCGAGACTATCGGCGCGCTGCCCTGCGCGTAAATGCCGG
>JAFGDE010000029.1 GCA_016932255.1 Candidatus Saganbacteria bacterium | reverse complement strand
TTTGCCGCCGTCCAAAAAAGCGCCGCAGAAACCAACTTTTCGCGGAAAATCGCGCCGCTTTGGGAGTTTGCGACAAAAAAATGGTGGAGCTGGCGGGAGTCGAACCCGCGTCCGAAAAGGCAGTGCAACGGTTACTACGAGCGTAGCTTCATTTTAAAATTCGCCCGGGACTTAACCCGAAGCAGGGCAATTCCCGCGCTATCTGATGTAAGTCTTAGTAATCAGCCAAACAGAAAAGGCTAATTAAGCAACCGATAAAATAACACTAGTTCCTGTCTCTATCGGTAAAAAACAGCTAGTGTGCTCTTAAATTAAGAAAGAGCAAGTGCAGGCTGTGCTAAACCGAGAGCAGCGACGATTTTCTCGCCGAAGCTCCAGTCAACACGAGCTTGCAGAGATTCATAAGAATCTGCATTTGTGTTTTGCTAACACGTGTTTTACGAGGGGAGGTTAGCGCCCTCGGCTCGCAACCCTTACTACTACACTTCCCGTCAAAACCCTTACAGCCCCGGAAAATTTGCTGCGCAAATTATTAGGCGCAGGCACAGGCGCAGGATCAGGCGGCAAATTTTCCCCTGTGCCTGTGCCTTTTGCCTGGTGCTACAAGGCCGTAATACAGCTCCATATTTTCAAAGACCAGTGACAAATGTCAAAGGGCAAATGAAGGTAGAATTATTATTAGGAACCGCGACGCCTGCCCCGATTCCCATATCGGGGTTCAGTCGCAGGTTCCGTCAAAGTGCCCGTATCTCATTCTGCAGCAAGCCGATAAAAGCCTCGACCTGTTCTTTGTTCATGTGCGAGAGCAGTTCGCCGAACTTTTCCCAGCTGTCGGCTTCTTCCATCAGGTCCTTGTTAGCCTTGATCTTTTCCAATTCGGTCTCGATCTCTTCCTGCAGCCGCTTGTTGGCCGCTTCCATGGCAGCCTGCGGGTCCTTCAAGCCGGTCAGTTTGATGACCTCTTCCAGGATCTTTTCGAATTCTTCAGTGGCGATCTCTTTTTCCTTGGCTTCCGTGGCGAGCGCGGCTAATCTGACGGCGATAGCTCTGGCGTCCATCTCCGGGCCTCGGCCGATATCGGCCCGGCCGGGAGCGGGCTTGGCCTGACGGCCGCTCTGGTCGTCGACCTTCTTGGCATCCTTGCCGACTTCCTTGGGCTGGATCGAAGGAGGCACATGAGGTTTGCCGCCGCCGGGTACCCAGATCATATGACTTTCATCTCCTTAAGGACCATCTTTGAGATCAACCGGCCCAGTTGCTTCATCTTCACGGCTTCCGCATCGGTCAGCGGCCGCTGCTTCATGTTCTGCATCTCTTCCTTGAGCATCCGGTCCGCTTCAGCGTAAACATCAGAGACGGTGTATCTTTTACTGGTCTTTGCGGCCATAAGTTTTTCCCTTAAGTGCTTTTTCAATCTCTCTTTTAGCTTCTCGAGTTCTGAGCGTTTCACGTTTCTCGTATTTTTTCTTGGCCTGGGCCAGACCCAGGTCTATCTTGACCCAGTTGCCGTCGAGAAATATCTTCAGCGGCACCAGGGTCAAACCTTTTTCGGAGACTTTACCGATCAATTTCACCAGTTCGCGCTTGGTCAGCAGGACCTTTCTGGGCCGGACAGGGTCCAGCTTGTTTTGATCAGCCGCTTTGTAGGGGCTGATATGCATGCCGAAGACCCAAATCTCTTCCTTGAGCACCTGGCCGAAGCTGTCCTTGAGGTTGACCTTGCCCTGGCGGATCGATTTGACCTCGGCGCCCTCTAGTGCTAGGCCGGCTTTATAGGTCTCCAGAATATTATAATCAAAATGTGCCTTGCGATTGTCCGCGATAACCTTGAAATATTTGGCCATATTATAACAGGTTATCTAAGCCGTAGACCAGTCCTTTCAGGCTTTTTATCCGTTTAATGGCCAGGATTACTCCCGGCATGAAGGATTCGCGCGAGATCGAGTCATGTCTGATCTTAAGGGTCTGTCCCAGGCCGCCAAAAATGACCTCTTGGTGCGCGATAAAGCCCTGCAGCCTGACACTGTGGATGTTAATGCCGCCAAGCTCCGCCCCGCGGGCGTTCTTGAGCTTTTCCACCGGTTTGATCTGGGCCCGTTTAATATTCTTGCGGTCTGCCAGGATCATTTCAGCCGTCTTGATGGCCGTGCCGGAAGGCGAGTCAGCTTTCTGGTCGTGGTGAAGTTCGATGATCTCCACCTCAGGCATATAATGCGATGCCTCACGGGCGAATTTCATCATCAGGACCGCGCCAATAGCAAAATTAGGCGCCACCAGGCAGTTCACTTTATTTTTAATGCAGAGCTTCTTGATCTCTTCCAGGTCCTTGGGCGTTAACCCTGTCGTGCCCACGACCGCGTGCACCTTGCTCTCCAGGATGGTCCTGGCGTTCTTCAGTGCGACTGAAGGATGGGTGAAATCTACGACCACTTCGGCTTTGGTCTGTTTGATGGCTTTGGCCAGGTCGTCGCCCATGTCTGTCTGGCCGACCAGGATCAGGTCGTTGTCCTTTTTCACGGCCTTGACGGTTTCGGCTCCCATTTTGCCTTTAGCGCCGTTAACTAATACTTTGATTTTTGTCATTTAATTCACACTCCTGTATGGCCGAAACCGCCGGCCCCGCGGTCAGATGCTGGCAGTTCGGTCACTTCTTCAAAAACGATCTGTTCGATCTTATTGATGATCATCTGGGCGATGCGGTCGCCCCGGCGGATTACCAGGTCATCGTTGCTGTGGTTCATCAGGATCACGCCGACTTCGCCGCGGTAATCCGCGTCGACCGTGCCGGGCGTATTAAGGATCGAAATGCCCTGTTTTAAGGCCAGGCCGGACCTTGGCCTGACCTGGGCCTCATAGCCCGGGGGCAGGGCAATAGCCAATCCGGTCGGGACCAGTTTCCAACCGCCCGGTTTAACAATGGTGATATGCTCGACCGCGGCGTAAAGGTCCATGCCGGCCGCGTGCTCGCTCATGTACTTTGGCAGGGGCAGGTCTTGATTGTGCGGCAATCTTTTTATCTGGGCTTTCAACTGTGCCATAGGCTGCTATTATAGCCCAAATCACCTGAAATTTCCAAAATGATGTCCTGATAATAAGATATCATGGCGATCTCAAAATTACACGGCTCGTACAGGCTGATCAATCCAAGCTTGCGCACGATGCGCTCGAGCCAGGCAATACTGGCCAAACGGGTGGTCAGACTTGAACCGAACAAGCGACTCGATCCGATGGAAATATTCCCGACTAACCCCAATATTCAGCGCAAACTGCCTGAAGGCGTGCTGACCATCAGGTTCAACCGCAGGATACTGCGGGGTTCGCGCGGCAGCGCTATTCCAGAGGTCATGGCAGGCATTCTTGGTGGAACAGGCGGCTTACTGGCCGGCTGCCGCCTGCAGTATCATATTCTGGAAGAAACTATCAATCAGGCAGCCCGGGAAATGGGCGCAGCCGTTGATTTTTGGTCATTTTTGGGCGATCCACAGGTCGATCTCAAGAGTTATGGCTCCATGATGGCGGCAGGAGCGGTCGGTTTTGTCATGGCCGGCGGCTTGAGCATCGGCCTGGCGCGATTGATCGGTTCAGGTGAGCCTCAGCAGTGAAGTTCCTTGACCGGCAGATCAGCCAGGTCGCCGATCACGGTTAGGTTCAGATATTCATCACGGAAAAATCTCTCTGCCAGCTCGATCACATGGTCGTTCGTCACTTTATCCACTTTTGTGAATATCTCATCAATGGTCATGGTCCGGCCGTAATAGAATTCCGACTTGGCCAGCCAGTTCATCCTGGCTGCGGTCGATTCCAATCCCAGTACCAGCGTGCCTTTCATGTTCTCCTTGGCCCGGTTCAGCTCTTCCGGGCTGACGCCGTGGTTCTTGATCTGACCGAACTGGGCCAGGATCAGTTCTATGACCTGTTCCAGGTTCTTTTTGCTGGTGCCGGCGTAAACATAGGAAAGGCCTAGATCGCGGAAAGGTGTTGAGGTCGAGAATATGGAATAGACCAGGCCGCGTTTTTCCCGGACTTCCTGGAATAAGCGGGAACTCATATTGCCGCCCAGGATATTGTCCAGTACGGCGTAAGGATAACGTTCTTCATCTGTTTGGGCCACGCCCCTGACCCCGAGACAGAGGTGGACCTGTTCGGTCTTTTTTTTCTTCAGGAACAGGCCGCCCTTGATGCTGGCTTTGATCGAGCCGGGCTTCCTGGACTTGCCCTGCCAGCGGCCAAAGGCCTGTTCGATCATCTGCCGGCTTTTTTTCGGGATATCGCCGGCCAGAGAAATAATAGTATTGTCAGGCGTGTACCAATCCTTGCGGTAATCGAGCAGGTCATCTCTCGTGAAACCTTTGACCGAATCAGCGTTGCCGATGGTCGGCCGGCCGATCGGGTGTTCACGCAGGATCTGCTGGGCGAACAGATCGTGGACCAGCTCATCCGGCGTGTCCTGGTACATCTTGATCTCTTCCAGGATAACGCCTTTTTCCATTTCCAGGGCAGGCGGGTCCAGGCTGGGATTGAGCACGATGTCGCTGAGCACGTCAACTGCCGTGTCAATGTGCTTGTCCAGCACAATGGCGTAGTAAACGGTATATTCCTTGGTCGTATAGGCGTTCATCTTGCCGCCCACAGCGTCCAGCTCCTTGGCTATCTCATAGGCCGAGCGCTTGGGCGTACCTTTGAAGGTCATATGCTCGATCAAGTGGGACAGGCCGCCTTGTCGCTTTGTCTCATTGGCCGAGCCGGCGCCGATCATCACGCCCATAGCGACAGCCTTGACCGAGGAAATGTCCTCGGTAACCAGGGTCAGGCCGTTATTGAGTTCGGTCTTCTTGGCTGAGGGAATGACGTTCATCGGTAAAGCTTGTGCTTCCTGATGTAATCAGCTACGGCTTTGGGCAGCAGGGCGGCAGTCTTCTTGTTGCTTTTAAGCCTCTGCCTGATCTCAGAGGCGGAAATGTCTTCGTTCAACTCCATCAAATTGATCTTATCGACCTCTTTTTGCAGAGGCGGGAACTTGACTAGGCGCTTGAAAGTACGGATGCGCGAGCCAGGCCGCGTGCCCACGATGAACTCACAGAGCTTGAACAGCTCCAAGGGTTTGCGCCATTCCAAAATCTCATTGATCGAGTCCAGCCCCATGATATAGAAGAGTTTGGCCTTGTCGCCGTATTTCTTTTTCAGTTCGTTAAAAGTGTCGACAGCGTAGCTTAAACCTTGGCGGTCCATCTCAAGCCGGGAGACCGAGAACTGTTTGACGCCCTTGATCGCCAGTTTAACCATTTTGAAACGGTCTTCTTTGTCGATGATCTTGCCCAGGGCCTTGTGGGGCGGGGTGCCGGAGGGCATGAAGATCACTTCGTCCAGAACGTATTCGCGCAAGGCGGCTTTAGCCAGTGCCAGATGGCCTTTATGGATCGGATTGAACGTTCCGCCCATGATGCCGATGCGCTTCATGGTCTGACCTGGCCGCTGCCGTTGATCAAATATTTATAAGAGGTCAGCTCGGGCAGGCCCATAGGGCCGCGGGCGTGCAGTTTCTGGGTCGAGATGCCGATCTCCGCGCCGAAACCGAACTCAAAACCGTCCGTGAACCGGGTCGAAGCGTTCACGTAAACGGCAGCTGAGTCGATCTCCGCCCGGAATTTAGCTGCTGCTTTCTTGTCTTTCGTGATAATTGTTTCCGAATGCTTGGTGCCGTACTTATTGATATGGTCGATCGCCTCGCTGACCCCGCTGACGACCTTGATCGCCAGGGTCAGGGATAGGAATTCAGTGCGCCAGTCCTCTTCGGCCGCTTCCTTGATATCCTTGAGAATGCTCAGGGTTTTCTGGCAGCCCCTTAATTCAACCTTCCTGTGCTCCAGTTCTAGCCTGATCTTTGGTAGAAATTCCGAGGCGATCGCTTCATCGACCAGCAGAGTCTCGATCGCATTGCAGACAGACGGCCGCTGGCATTTGGCGTTAATGACTATTTCTGCTGCCATTTTCAGGTCAGCGCTCTGTTCTACATAAGCGTGGCAGTTGCCTTCGCCTGTTTCGATGGTGGGGACCTGCGACTTCTGCACCACGGTCTGGATCAGGCCGCGTCCGCCCCGGGGGATCAACACGTCGACATAGTCGCGCGCTTTCATCAGTTCTTCAGCGGTTTGGCGGTTCGTATCTTCGATCAACTGGATCGCGCCTTGAGGGATGCCGGCGCTGTAGGCAGCGTCAGCCATGGTCTTGGCGATCTCGATGTTGCTTTGAATGGCGTCTGTGCCGCCGCGCAGGATCGTGGCGTTGCCTGACTTAAGGCAAAGGGCGATCGAATCTGCGGTCACGTTGGGCCTGGCTTCATAGATAATGCCGATAACGCCCAGAGGTACGCGGACCTTTTTGATCTTCAGGCCGTTGGGCCGTTTCCACTCGCTGATGATCTCGCCGATAGGATCAGCCAGGCCTTTGACAGCGTTTAGCCCTTCGATCATTCCCTGGATGCGCTTGCCGTCCAGAGCCAGTCTGTCCAAAAGCGCTTTGGACAAGCCTTTTTTCTCGCCGGCTTCCAGATCGACCGAATTGGCTTCAATGATCGCTTTGGCGTTCTTGTCCAGGGCTTCGGCCATGCGCTCGAGCGCGCTATCCTTTATTTTAGTTGATGTGACAGCTAATTTTCTGGATGCGCTTCTGGCTGCCTGGCCTTTTTGTCTGACTTCTGATGATGCCATAGTGGGGCTATTATAGCACTAAAATCCGGCTTTGGGCAAAAAAGAATATTTTTGTGAAAAATGTCTCGACGACATTAATATATCTAATTATGGAAAGTCGGGATCCCGATGATTTTATAATTATTGTACTTATAATGTCCATCGGGAAAATTTTCGCAATTTATTGAAAAAGTGAAATTATTCGTAAAACCTGTCGATAATATATTAGGTAACCATACCTTTCACCAAGCATTAAACCGGAGCGCCTGTTCTCCGGTTTTTTGTTGGCCGTAGTGATCCCGAATTCTATCGCTAATCGGCTTTCCCGAATATTCCCGAATAGCTGATCTATCCCGAATTGCCCGAATCGGCCAAATGGATGTGTTAGAATTCAGACATGAACGACCTCAGGGATTACGATCTAACGGAAATAGAACAACTGGTCAAAGACCTTGGCTGGCGCAAGTTCAAGGCTAAAGAGCTGTTTCGCGCGGTACACCGCCAGTTAAAGTCCATCGACCAGATGACTACTTTATCGAAAGAAGAGCGGCAGCAATTAAACCGTGAGCATTTCGTTAAGCCTCTTCAGGTCGATCAGGACTTGAAAGGCAAAGATACGCGCAAGGTATCTTTTCTGCTTGATGATGGCCAAAAGACCGAAGCTGTGCTAATGAGCTACGAGGCCGGCAGAAAGACCATTTGCATCTCTTCCCAGATTGGCTGTCCGGTCGGCTGTCTCTTTTGCGCTACCGGACAAATGGGCTTTAAGCGCAGCCTGACAACTGCCGAGATATTGGGCCAGGTCTATCACTTTGCGGCGAAAGAAGAGATCGACAATATCGTTTTTATGGGCATGGGCGAGCCTTTCCTCAATTACGACAATGTGCTTAAAGCGGCGAAGATACTCAATCATTCCCAGGGCCTGAATATCGGCGGCCGCAAGATCACGATCTCGACCATCGGCATCCTCAAAGGGATCGAGCGCTTTACCGAAGAAGGGGAGCAGTTCCGCCTGGCCTGGTCCTTGGTCGCTGCTGACGATCAGACCCGGCGCTCGGTCGTGCTGTTAAAAGGGCTCCCCTCGATTGCTGATACGGTCAAGGTCTTGACCGCCTACCAGAAAAAGACCAAAAGAAGGATCACGATCGAGTATGTGGTGCTCAAGGGAATCAACGATTCCGCTGATAACGCGGCTAATTTGATCAAGATAGCCAGGCCCCTGGACAGCCACATTAACCTGATCCCCTATAATCAAACCCCGGATTCGCCTTATCAGGCCGGCGACGCCAAAAAGCTGGCAGAACTGCTGGAACAGGCAAAGGTCGTGGTCACGATCAGGCGCAGTTTCGGCAGTGATATCAAGGGCGCCTGCGGCCAGTTAGCCGCCTCAAAGTAATTTTGGAAAAAAGTGAAATTCCCAGGGTAATTTAACGATAAATATATAGGAAGCCATACCTGCCTGCCGGCAGGCAAGCCTTTCACCAAGCATTAAACCGGAGCGCCTGTTCTCCGGTTTTTTGTTACTAATAACTTGAAACAATGACCGTTCTCAGGATCACACCAAGAATACAGTCAGCTTGTTACCGGCCCAGGCCGGTTGAGGCTTACCGGGCGAGCAGGGAGGCTTACCAACTATTGCAGGCTAACCCTCTTGTCGTCCTGACCGGCATAAACCAGGAATTCACCGCTAACCGCAATAACGGAAAAACCTACGCCTGTACGGAACTGTTCAAGTTTTTATTGGGCCGGGGCGTTAGGGTCGAGTATCGGGACATGAAACAGGAGCTGAAACTGGCCAACCGGGCCAGCGCTTATATCGATCTGGACCGATTTCAGCAGCGGACGGTCGCTGAATTGCCTTCAGCTGCCTATTACCTGCTTGATGAATTCCATCAGGCCTTTCCTAGGCATCCGGAAGTCACGGCACGCGACCACTGGGGCATCCCCGTCTATCGGGGCGAGCGCTACAATTCAGTGATGTTCGAATTCTGGGGCAAACTCAACGATCTGATGAAGCAGGGAAGCTTCTTTCTGCTGGCGACCGCGCTCCATCCCCAGCGGGCGGAATATCAGCAATTCCTGCATGATACGGAGATCCCGATGATGGCGGCTTATTTCCGGGCGCCGGTCATGGAGCTGCCGCCGACCGGCCTGTGATCAGAGGATGACCAGATTATCCCGGTGAACCGCTTCGCCGACACCTTTTTTGCCGATCATTTTAATCAATTCTTCGCTGGGTAGTTCCACCAGGCCGCGGGCCAGCTCCTTGCCGCTCTCATCGGTGATCGAGACTAGCGCGCCGGCAGAGAACTTGCCTTTAATCTCTTTGATGCCGACCGGCAGAAGACTCGTATTTTTTTTAAGCAGGGCGGACTCAGCGCCCGAATCAACGGTCAAAGTTCCTTCAACTGTCAGGCCGTGGGCCAGCCAGCGTTTGCGGCTGTCCATTTTCGAGGCTTTAGGCAGGAAAAATGTGCCGACCTTTTCACCGGTGATTAATTTCTTGAGCAAGCCTGGCTTGCGGCTGTTAATAATGGCCATGTGTGCGCCGGTATTAGCGCAGACCTTGGCAGCCTGAAGTTTAGTGATCATGCCGCCGGTGCCCAACTGGGTCGAAGGGTGTCCGGCTGCTTCCTCAACGTCTTGGTCGATCTCCTGGATCTCCTCGGCCAGGTAGGAAATACCTTCCTCATTCTTCATATAAAAGCCGTCCACATCGGTCATCAGGACCAGAAGGTCCGCGCCGATCAATGAAGCGGTCAAAGCGGCCAGATTGTCATTGTCGCCGATCTTGATCTCATCGATGGCCACGGTATCGTTCTCGTTAACGATCGGCACAACGCCTTTGGCCAACAGAGCGTCAAAACAATGGCGGGCATTGAGGTAGCGTTCGCGATCAGCGATAGCATCGCGGGTCAGGAGTATCTGCGCCACGGTCAGGTCGTATTTCTCAAAAGCTTTTTCATACTGCCGCATCAAACGCGACTGTCCAACCGCTGCCGCGGCCTGTTTTTCCGGAATGGTCTTGGGTTTGCCCAGGTTAAGGGCTTCGGCGCCACAGACGATCGAGCCAGAAGTGACCAGCACGACCTTTTTCTTGAGCTTGACCAGTTCAGCGATATCAGCGACAAGACGCTTGAGGTTGTTGAGATCCAGTTTGCCCTGAGGATCAGTAAGGGAGGAGCTGCCGACCTTGACAACGATTGTGTTAAAGGCTTTTTTCGCCATGCTTAAGCAGGCTTAATGTGAACTCTCTTGCTCGGGCCGAACACGACCTCGCCGTCGGCCAAAGCGAACAGGGTAAAGTCCCTGCCCATGCCGACATGCTCACCTGCGGTGAACTTGGTGCCGCGCTGTCTGATGATAACACTGCCGGCGCTAACCATCTGGCCGCCAAAGGCCTTAACACCCAGGCGTTGTCCAGCAGAGTCCCTGCCGTTCTTAGATGCGCCGCCAGCTTTTTTATGAGCCATGTTTGACCTCCTCGATCTGGACCCGGGTATAACGCTGTCTGTGGCCGATCGTTCTATGATAGTTGGTCTTGTTCTTGTAGCGAAAAGTAGTGACTTTTTTGTCCTTGATCAGGGGCTCGAGCACTTTGGCTGAGACCTTAGCGCCCTTAACATGCGGAGCGCCGATCTCGGTCTTGCCGTCCACTGAGATGAGCAGGACCTTGTCAAAGGTCACGTGGCGTTTAGCCTCGATCAGTTCGACGTCAATGATGTCGCCCTGCTTGACCTTATATTGTTTGTTGCCGGTTTCAATAATAGCGTACATATTCCACCTTTTCTTATTATGAATAACGCCTGCCTGCCGTCAGGCAGGTACTGCGGACGCAAATATTGATTATACCACGGAGGCGTCTACTATTTCAATACCCAAGGGCAATTTTTCGTTGAGTTTGGCCATTAATTCAGCAGGTTTGAGCCAGCCGTCGATCTGCAGGATCGCTTCTTCTCCAGAGGACGTTGCTCCGACCTTGAGCGCCTGGCCCCAGGAGATCTTCATGTGGGGGTTAAAGCCCTGCGAATAGGCCATGGGCAGCTCTGCCCGCCTGATGGCCCGCTGAAAAGTGCGCATCAGGTCACGGTGGGAGATATACTTGACCGCTTCCCCTTTGGTGTATTTAACCTTGATTCGCTGCACGCAGCAGGACCTCCTTGGGAATGCCAGTGTCAATGAAATCCCAGGCCAGCGGCGCTTTAGGGTCGAGTGCTTTAAGATAATCGTGCGGGTCGATCCTGCATTCGGCAAAGGCTTTTTGCCAGAGATCGAACTTCAGATGTTCTGACCAGGCGTCTAAACGGCAGCCAAGCTGCCAGGCGGCTTCGATCACTGCCGCCAGTTTCTGATCGCCCCGAGCAAAGACCCCTTCCAGAAAACTTGCCTCAGCCTGATGCCAGCGCACATCTAAATTCCTAACCTTGAGGTTATCCTTGATCAGGTGTTGTTTGGCCAGCGTTTCTTCGATCGTGATCTGGCGCTCCCACTGCAGGGGCGTGTGGGGCTTGGGAATGAAGGTCGCCAGGTTGACCGTGACGCGGGCCCGCTTGGTCTTGGTCCGGCCGATACTCAGGATCTTCTTGGCCAGTTGGCAAATGCCCAGCAGGTCTTCATCTGTTTCTGTGGGCAGGCCGATCATGAAATAAAGTTTTATGGCTGACATGCCGGCGGTAAAAGCTGCGGAAACCCCCTGCAGTATATCCTCTTCGCTCATCTGCTTGCCGATCACATCTCTCAGGCGCTGGGTGCCGGCCTCAGGTGCCAGGGTCACGCTGCTAGGCCGCACGCGCGAAACATCCTTGGCCAGTTCGACGGAAAAAGTATTGGTGCGCATTGAAGGCAAACTCATGTTGATGCGCTTTTTCTCGTATTTCCTGGCCAGGGTCCTGGCCAGCTCCGAGATCTTGCTGTAGTCCGAGGTCGAGAGAGAAACAAGCGACAATTCTTCATAGCCGGTGTTCTTCAAGATCTGGTCGGCCAGTTCGATCACTTTGTCCATCTGTCTTTCCCTGACCGGGCGGGTAGTCCAGCCGGCCTGACAGAACTTGCAGCCCCATTTGCAGCCGCGCATCACTTCGACCACAGCCCGGTCATGGACCGCTTCAATAAAAGGAATGATCGGCTTGGTCGGGTAGGGCGTATTGCTGAAATCCTTGATAAAGCGTTTTTTTACCTTGTTCTTGAGCGAGGGTACATAAATGCCCGGTATCTTGGCCAACTCCCCTATTTTCAATTCTCGATTTTCGCCTTTCGATTTTCGAAATAAATCAACCATCTCCGGCAGGATCTCTTCGGCTTCGCCGATGACAAAAAAGTCAAAGAACGCTTCGACCGGGGTTGGATTGAAAACGCATGGCCCTCCGCCCATGACCAGTGGGTCCTTATCCCGGCGGTCTTTGGCCCTGACCGGGATGTTGCCCAGAGAAAGCATGTTAACAATGTTCGTATATGTCAGTTCATGTCCCAAGCTGATGCCTAATAGGTCGAATTGGTCTAAAGGTTTCCTTGATTCGAGACTGAAAAGTGGTAAGTTGTTACTTATCAGTTGTTCTTCCATGTCCGGCCAGGGTGCGAAAACCCGCTCTGCCAGCACGTCCGGCCCCTGGTTCAATATATAGTAAAGGATCTGGATGCCGATGTTGGACATGCCGATCTCATAAGTATCCGGATAGGTCAGGCAGACCCTGATCGGCGTCTTGTCCCAGTCCTTATGCACGGCATTAAGTTCGTTGCCGACATAGCGGGCCGGTTTCATGACGTTAGGCAGGATCTTCTCCTCGAGAATATTGTTCATAATTGAATTATAACACATCTATGTTATAATCCGTTTTTATGAGACAAATGCTGAATGACGAATCCTGCCTGCCGGCAGGCAGGTGCCGAATGACGAATGTCGGTGCGTCTGCGGCGCGTTATTATAATATCGCGAAGCGATCCATGCATTTGACATTTGTCATTGGATATTTGTCATTATGTTTGCTTATTCCCTCCATGGCCCAGGAGACTGAAACGATCACTTACGGTAAATTAACGGTCTTCTCTGATGTTTCCGGCGTGGATATCTACGTGGACGCCAAATTCGTGGGCCAGGACCGCGCGACTATTTCCAATATCCCGACCGGCAAACATTATGTACGTGTGGCCAAAGGCAACGAAACGATCAAGAGCGGCATAGTCTCTGTCCAGGAGGGCGAGGAAACCATCATAGTGGCCAAGCCGTCCGAAGAGGAGCTGCTGGCACAGCGGCGCAAGCCGAATTCGGTCTTCTTTTACGGCTCTATGACCGGGGTCGGCTACAGCGAAAAACTGGCCACAGGCACGGTCAACCTGAACTACAAACCTCAATATGGTTTTGGCGCTGAAGTACAGTTCCCGGTGCCTGTTTTCAATTTCCGTATCGACCTTGGTTTTAACCAGAATTATCCTTCAGTTATCTCGACCAGCGCCACCCAGGAAGCCAACATGGCCATCTCGACCCCCTACCTGAACGTTTCCCGGAATTTATTTGATCTTGGCGGGATGAAACTGAACGGAGGGCTGGGCTTGAATTACGGCATTTTCTCTCCCGGCTATAAGACTTTGATCACGATCGCCAGCAGGCTGGGCTATCAGGCGTTCATTGAGGCCAACCTGGGCAGCGGCAAGAGCCAGGCGTATATGGTCAGGCTTGGTTATGTTTCTTTTGCCGGAGAAAGCGCGGGCAACCGCGATGTTACTTCGAGCGGCTACTATCTGCAGGCCGGCGCGGCTTATCAGTTATAATAAACTGGCAACGAGGAACATCCTGCCGGTAGCCGGCCCGTCCCCGCGATATGAGAAGTATGTGTCATTATTGCAGCAGGTGCAATCCGGCGCGACCTCGATATTTTCAGATAAAACTCCGACTCTTGCCAGCTGTTTAAGGTTCTCCGCCCTGATATCCATAGGATAGCAGCATTTGCCGATACACGGGCCGATCTTGATGACCAGATTTTTTGGGTCGGCATCAATTCGGGCAATAGTTTTTGCTGTGATCGCCAGCTCTGTACCTTTTCTTCCGGCATGGACCAGCGCCAGGATCCCGGTCTTAGAATCATGGATCAATACCGGAGCGCAGTCCGCTGTCCTGATGACCAGGGGCACGTTCTTTTCATTGGTGATCAGCGCGTCAACCCCGGGAATTCTTTGTCCCAGATGTTTGGCTGTGACAAAAGCGATCCTGTCGGCGTGGACCTGTTCGGCTGAGACCAGCGCGCTTTCTTTAGCGCCGATCTTTTGGCAGGCCTGGGCCAGGGATTCGTGGCGGTTGGATTGGTAAAAGGCGAGGGGCATTATTTGACGACGATGTTGATCAGCTTCTTGGGCACCACGATGATCTTAACGATCTGTTTGCCCTTGAGGTGCGGTTTGACCTTGTCGCTGGCCTGGGCTTTTGCTTTGATATCGTCCTGGCTTGCTTCAACCGGTACATTGATCGTGTCACGCAGTTTGCCGTTGACCTGGACCGGAATGGTCAGCTCAAACTCCTGGGTCAAGGACTCATCATATGAAGGCCAGCTTTCCTGATGGATGCTTTTTAATTTCGGGTTCTGGGCCTGCCTGCCGGCCAGGCAGGTTCTAGGTTCTGGGTTCTGGATAAGTTGCCAGAGCTCCTCGGTCATATGCGGGGCAAAGGGTGAGAGCAGCAGCAGGAAAACCTTTAAAGTATCCGCGTTCAGTTTTTCTGACTTGCTCAGTTCGTTGAGCAGTTCCATTAAACGGGCGATGGCTGTATTGAAGGAGAAGCGCCCCAGGTCTTGGGTGACCGCCTTGATGGTTTGGTGAAGCTTTTTTTGGATCAAGTGATCGGGAACCTGCGACTGAACGTCGCGGTTCCCTTGGTTATTGGAGCCGCGGAGTTTATTCGCAGGCTCCAATGAGCCGCTAACCAGCTTCCAGACCCTTTTAAGAAAACGAAAACTTCCTTCCACTCCCTGGTCGGACCACTCCAGTTCCTTTTCCGGCGGCGCGGCAAAGAGAATGAACATTCTGGCAGTGTCGGCCCCGTATTTTTCCACGATCGCATCGGGATCGACCACATTGCCTTTTGATTTGCTCATCTTGGCGCCGTCCTTGACCACCATGCCCTGGGTCAGCAGGTTGGCGAACGGTTCATCAGTCGGGGCCAGCTTCAGGTCATTGAGGAACTTGGTGTAGAAGCGGGAATAAAGCAGGTGAAGTATCGCGTGCTCAATACCGCCGATGTACTGGTCGACCGGCAGCCACTGTTTTGCCCTGGCCGGGTCAAAAGGCATTTTATCGTTCTTCGGGTCGCTGTAGCGCAGGTAATACCATGAGGAACAGTTGAACGTATCAAGCGTATCAGTTTCCCGCCTGCCTGCTCCGCCGCACTTGGGACATTTTGTCTCCAGAAAAGCTTTTGACTGGGTCAGGGGTGATGCACCTTCGCCCGTGAACTTGATGTCGCGCGGCAGTTTGACCGGCAGGTCTTTCTCAGGCACCGGCAGTGTGCCGCATTTGTCACAATAGATGATCGGAATGGGCGCGCCCCAATATCTCTGGCGGCTGACCAGCCAATCGCGCAGTTTATAATTGACCCTCCATTGGCCGAACTTGTCGCCTATGTTCTGCAAGCCTTGTTCAGATGTCTGGCCGTCAAATTCGCCTGAGTTGACCATGACGCCCTCGTCGATGAACGCCTGTTCGTCCGTAACCTGCGACTGAACGTCGCGGTTACGGTCCTTTATCACGACCTTGATCGGCAGATTGTGGGTCTTGGCAAATGCGAAATCACGCTCATCATGGGCCGGCACAGCCATGACCGCGCCGGTGCCGTATTCCATCAGCACGTAATCAGAGATCCAGATCGGCACCTCTTCGTTGGTCGCAGGGTTAACGGCGTATGAGCCGGTGAAAACACCGTCCTTGCTGGTACTTTCAGCGCGTTCGGCCATGGTCTCGTGGCAGGTCTTTTCCTGAAATTTCCTGACCGCGGGCTCATATTGAGTTCCAGCGACCAATTCCTCGACCAGCGGATGTTCGGGCGCTAAGACCATATAGGTCACGCCAAACAAAGTATCCGGCCTGGTCGTATAAATGGTAAGGTCTTTGGTCTTCGGCCGTCGGTCTTTAGTCTTAAGCAAGAACTTAATCTCAACGCCGCGGGATCTGCCGATCCAGTTGCGCTGCATGATCTTGACCGGTTCTGGCCAGCCGGTTAGTTTCTCGATATCGTCCAGCAGGCGGTCGGCATAAGCCGTGATCTTGTAGAACCATTGTTCCAGGTCCTTTTCCTGGACCAAGGAATCGCAGCGCCAGCATTTTTCGTCCTTGACCTGTTCATTGGCCAGCACGGTCTGGCAGGTGGGGCACCAGTTGACCTTGGCTGCCTTGCGGTAGGCCAGGCCTTTTTCATGGAATTTGAGGAAAAGCCACTGGGTCCATTTGTAGTAATCCTCTTTGCAGGTAGTTACTTCACGCTCCCAGTCATAGCTTAGGCCAAGCCGCTTGATCTGCTTGGTCATATGGGCAATGCACTGCCGGGTCCATTCATCAGGATGGGTATTGTGCTTGATAGCCGCGTTCTCCGCGGGCATACCAAAGGCATCCCAGCCGATGGGCTGGAGCACATTGAACCCGTTCATCCGTTTGAACCGCGCGATCACGTCGCCGATAGCGTAGTTCCTGACGTGGCCCATATGCAGGTTGCCGGAAGGATAGGGGAACATGACCAGATCGTAGAACTTGGGTTTGTCAGAGCTGTCAGGGGTATTGTAAAGCCCGGCTTTAGCCCAGTTCTGCTGCCATTTGGGTTCGATATGTGCGGGGTCGTACTGGCTCATTTCTTTTTCTTCTTGGGCTTGGCCGGGGTCTTTGGTTCAGGAGCCGCTGCTTCAGCTTTGGCCGGCTGGGTTGGCTGGCTCTTGGTGATCTCGCCGATCTTGGTGAAGTCGATCTTGTCGCCGTCGGAGTCGGCCTTGATCTTGTCGCCCGGCTTGAACTTGCCCTCAATGATCTCATTGGAGAGCGGGTTCTCGACCAGGCGCTGGACCGCGCGGCGCAGGGGCCGGGCGCCGAACTTGGGTTCGTAGCCTTCTTTAACGATCAGGTCCTCGGCGCTTTCCGTCACTTCCAGGTCCATCTCGCGGCTCCTGACATTCTTTTGCACGTCGGCCACCAGCAGGCCGGCGATCTCCTTGAGCTCCTTGTCCGTCAACTGGTGGAAGACAATGATCTCGTCTACACGGTTAAGAAATTCAGGCCGGAACTCCCGCTTCATCGAATCAAGTACGATATCCTTCATCTTGTCGTAGGTGGCTTCTCTGTCTTCCCTGGCCATAAAGCCGATCGGGCCCTGGTCCACGATCATCTTCTGGCCAATGTTGCTGGTCATGATAATGACCGTGTTCTTGAAATCGACTACGTGTCCCTTGGAATCGGTCAGCCGGCCGTCCTCCAGGATCTGCAGCAGGACATTAAAAACGTCGGGATGGGCTTTTTCGATCTCGTCGAACAGTATAACGGAATAGGGTTTGCGCCTGACCGCTTCGG
>JAFGDE010000028.1 GCA_016932255.1 Candidatus Saganbacteria bacterium | reverse complement strand
CGGTCTGGAACAGACGGTCAAGCGAGAGCAGGAAAGCCAGTTTGTTGCCGGCGGCGCCGAGCATAGCTATGACCTCGCGGGTCGCCGTCTGACCGACGACGAACGGCCCCCTGACCACGGCGTAGCCGCCGGGATCGACGACAACATAGCCCGACCAGGTATCAAAGAAATTGCTGTAATAAGCCTCTTGGGAGCCGACGATCGGCGTATCCCCCGGCTCGATGAACTCAGGCGCGGCGTCCAGCTGGTCGGGCGGCGGCAGCGGGATGCGGAAAGTGCCGCTGCTCAGCACCACAAAGTACTTGTTGTAATTGACATCGTAACTGCCGCGCAGGGTGATCTCGACCAGCAGCTGGTCGCCGTAATCGATCAGCGGCGTGACCGTGCGGGAGCAACCGGAAATAAATCCGAATGACGAAATCAGAAATCCAAATAATGTGATTATTATAAAACGACTGCGGCTTCGGTTGGATCCTGCCCGCCGGCAGGCAGGTCTCGGATCCAGGATTTCAGATTTTGGTTTTCGCATCAGTATCTCTGCACTGCCCCTTCCTGCTTGAATTCCTTGATGTCTTTTTCCCAGCCCTCAAAGAAGAAGCCGCGGCCCGTGGAAACGCCGATCGGTTCGCCCGGCAGGGCCTTGAGACCGACTGTCAGGCTGAACTCCTTGCGGTAATCTGAATAGGTGTACTTCATCTCCCAGCAGTGCAGGTCCTTGACTACCATTATATCACGCACCTTGAACTGGTCCGTGGCCGTTTCGTAGACCTGGCTGAACTTGAGGTGCCACTGGTTGGCCTGGTTCTCCAGGAAGAAGATGTCATAAAGGATGCTGCCGGACTTAAGCTCGCCGTTGTTGAGGTCGGATACCGTCGAGAACTTGGTCGAAAGGAAGCTGTAAGGCGTGTAGGTCAAGCTGTTGACCAGGTCGCGGTAGCGCAGGTCCTCAATGCTCCAGCCGGTGCTGGCCGTCCAGTAAAGCCTGTCGTCCGGCTTGACCAGCATATTGGTCGTGACATCGAACCACTTGTGGGTCTGCCAGTTGTGGCCGCCGTTCAAGGTCCAGCGCCAGTTGGTCTTATAATAAAATGTCATCTGGTCGCGCACGTTGTGGTAGAAAGTGCCCAGTTTGTCGAACATGAACGGCGAATTGCCGTCGCTACTGCCCTTGCCGTAGGTCACTTCGTTGCGGTAGAAGCCGCCCAGGTTGGTGCTCAGCCGCAGGCTTTCGCGGTAAGCGTACATCTGGTCGCCCGGCGAGTACAGGTACTGGTCCAGGCCCAGGCCCAGCGTGGCCGTGGTGCCCAAGCCGACGTTATAGCTTTTGTCCAGATCGATCGTGGCGCTGTAGCGCTCGGTGCTGTAGTCACGGTTGCGCCGCAGCTGCGGCACATAGCGGACCTCATGGTAATAGCCGAAGCCGAACTTGGGCCGCAGCCGGAAACACGGCAGGTTGATCGCGTTGGGCCTGATCTCCAGTTCCGGCCGTTTTTCCAGGTATTGAAAATTGTCGTCGGCCTTGTAGGTGTCGCCGTCCAGGTCGATGTACCAGTTCTCGGTCAGCCGCCAGGTGTAGCCGGCCTCGGTCCCGGTCAGTTCCAGCAGGGGCTCCAGGCGCTCGTCGCCGGCAGTGCCTTCGACCGTGACATTATTGTAATAATTAAAGCGCGTATCCAGCATGATCCGCTCGCTGACCGGCTGGCGGTGGGTCAGGCGCTGGGAGGCCCGGATCCATTTCGGATCGCGCTTGGCAGTGTCGTAATTGAAATTGTAGCTGGTGGCGGTCTTCTGGTACGCCTGGCTGAACTGGAACGAATTCTTTGACAGGTAGCCCAGCCGGTCATCGAAGTTGTTGTAGTTCATGCCCCAGCGCGCCTGGCCGCTGTGGTTCAGGCCCAGCGAAACGTCGGTCTGGTCGCGCCGGCCCGACGGGATCAGGTAGGTCGCGGTAAGCTTCTGGTTCAAGGTCAGTGTTGTCCAGGGATCGAGCTTCTTTTCGTGGTTGATCTTGGTCACCCAGTCGGTTCTATGAGTATCGCTCTCATCGATGTGGTAAAGGAACAGGGTGCCCGCGCCCAGCGCGCCCAGGCCGTAGGCCATTTCCGTACCGTGGCCGAAACCCTTTTTCTCCATCTGATCAAGAAAGAGCAGGCCCAGTGGATAGGCCCAGGTCGTCTTGAGGTAGTCGCCTTCGACCTCGTTATGGCCGTAGACCCAGTTGCGCCTGGCCTGCTCGCTCAGGTCATAGTAGATGACCGGCAGCCAGAGCGCCGGCATATTGCCGACGAACAGGGTAACGTTATAGCCGATGATCTTGTCATCCTCATAGAATTCGACCCGGTCGGCGACCAGGTGGAAGTGAGGTGAGCTGCTGTCACAGGTGGTCAGGTCGCCCTGCTGCCCCAACATCCTGTCACCCAGGTCGGTCAGCTCCTCGGCTGAAAGATAGAGCGTGCCCTGGATCTTGCGCGGGTTGAGCTTGGTGGAAAAACCGCTGAAATAGGTCACTTCGCTGGTCGCGTCATAGGCGATGCTGCCGGCCTGGGCGCAGTAGTCCTTGGTCACCATGACCACGTGGCCTTCGGCCGTGGCCGTGTTGCTGCGCTGGTCCATGACCAGGTGGTCGGCCTTGATCAGCACGCCTTTCAGCGCGACCTCGACCGAGCCGTGTGCCCGGACGATACCGCTGCCTTCGATCAGCTGCAGCTCATCAGCTTTGAGGTTGACCGGGATCTCGTCGGCCAAGGCGCAGGAAACAAACAAAAAAGGCAGGAACAGTAGGAAAAGCGACCGAGCGCCGCACCGAGTGCTCATTCCGCTTTATGTTCAGGCACCTTGAAGCGCAACCGCTGTTCGGCCAGCTCAGCCAGGAGGTCGCAGCTGCCCGGCCGCCTGTAAAGGTCAATGGCGCGGCGGACATCCTTACGGGCATAGGCAATATCGCCCAGGTTAAGGCAGACAGCGTTGCTTTCGGGATCCAGGGTGTAAGCTTTTTCCACTTCATAAGCCGCCTGGTCTGGTTGACCCAGCAGTGAATAGACCAGGCCCAGGTTATTGCGGAAGACGACCGAGTTCGGTTCGATATCGACCGTGTCCTCCAGCCGGCTCCTGGCCTCGTGGAGCTTGCCGTCGTGCAGTAAAGTAACGGCCAGGTTGTTGAGCGCGCTGGCGAACTTGACGTCGAGCTGGACCGCCAGCTGGAACTTCTCCTGCGCGGCGCTGATCATGCCCTTCATGAAGAAATCGAACCCGGCCGCGTTGTGGTCCTGGCCGAACGACTGGCTGAACTCCTCTTTTTTGGCCGGCCGGCCTGAACCGCTCTCACGGCCCCAGAAGTAAACCAGCTGTTTGGCCCCCGGCCTGGCCAGGACCGTGATGATCGACTTGACCTTCATGCTCTTGTAGCTGGTCGACTTGAGATATTTTATGCGGCGTTTGAGGCCGCTGAAGTCCAGGTCCTCCTGTAGGACAGCTTCATAAAGCTGCAGGGCCTTGCCGACCTCGCCGCGCGCTTCCCAGGTCGTGGCCAGGTTGAAGCGCAGCGTTTTGGTGAGATCGGCCAGCTCGGCCGGGCAAGCGTCCAGCGCCTTGCTGAACTGGGCCGCGGCCTGTTCGAACAGGCCTTCCGAGCGGTAGACGCAGCCCAGCATGTTGAAAGCGAACGGTGCCCTGGCCTGGTCTTTCTGGGCGATCTGCAATTCCCTGATCGCCTCGTCGCGCAGGCCGCGCTGGAGATAGAGCCTGGCCAAGTCCAGGTGCTGGGATACTCGCCAGGGATCTTCGCTGATGCGTTCCTTGAGATTGTCTGTCTCAAGCTCAAGCTCCTTGATCTTGACCTCGCGGTATTTTTCCTGGACCTCGAGGTTATAAGGCTCCCGCTCCAGGGCCTGGCCCAAGATATTGACCGCTTTGCGGCACATGTTCAGCTTGAAATACGCTTCGCCCAGCAGGACGTAGGCCGGCGAAAAACCTTTGTCAGCCGCGATGATGCCCTCGGCCTCGATCGCGGCGCGCTGGACATCGCCGGTGACCAGATAGGCCTTGCCCAGGACCAGCCGGGCCATCAGCATGTCCGGCTGGGACTTGATGATCTCGCGGCAGCGCTTGACCACGGTCTCGGCGGCAGAGGGGTCCAGCTCGAGCATGATCTGGAACTGCTCCAGCGCTTCCTTGAGCTGGTTGCGGAAAAGATAGGCCTCGGCCAGGTAGGTGCGGCTGAGTATCTGTTCCGGGCAGGCTTCGATCACTTCCTGGTAGCCGCGCAGGACCTGCTCCATGGCTTCGGGCTGCCGCCTGAGCAAGTCATGATAATATTCAACCGCTTCACTGAAACTGCCCTGCCGCCGCAGGCCTTCGGCCAGCGCCAAGATGGTCTCTGGATGATCGGGATAGTTCTTCAGGATGTGCTTAAGCCGGTCGATCATCGGGCCGAGTTTCTGCGGGTCAAGCCTGATGATCTCAAGCAGTTTTTCCACAGCGGCCTCGGGCCGGAGCGAGCGCATATAGATATCGGCCAGGATCTCGCGGATGAAGATGCTGCCTTCCTGTTTCTTCAGCAGGTCCTCAAGCCGCTGCATCACTTCCCGGGCAACTTCAGGGTCGTCGGAGAACATGGCCTGGTAGCTCTTGGCCGCTTCGTTATAGTCCTCGATCCGGCCGTAAAGTTCGCCCAGCACGCGCAGGGTGCGCTTGTCGCCCGGCCGATATCTCAGCACGTCGTTGTAGAACCTGATCGCTTCCTTGATCCGGCCTTTTTCCAGGTAGGCGTTGGCCAGGATCTCTGAGAGCGAAACATCGCGCACGCCAAAGGCCAGCGAACGCTCCAGCAAGGCGATGACCTCGTCAATGCGGCCCTGTTTGACCAGGATCTTGCCCAGCACGTTATAGGCCTCGATGTTCTTGGGGTTGACCTCAAGCGCCTCTTCGATCTCCAGGATCGCGGCTTCCAGGTCGCCCTGGTAGATATCAAAGCCCGCCAGGCACAATCTCGTGCCGATCTCTTTGGGGTCATGGTCGATCAGGCGTTCGTAATCGAGCAGGATCTCAGGCATCAGCCTGGGACAGAGCTTGACCGCCTGGTCAAAATGATCGCGCGCCTGCTTGTAGCGGCCTTCGGTCAGATAGTGCAGGCCGATCGCCCGCAGGGCCAGAGGGTCGTCCGGGTTTTGTTTCAGCGCCTGTCTGATCTCGCGCAGTTCGTGTCTCACCGGAACCTGCCCTCCAGAAAAAGCAGCGCCCCACCGATCAGCATGAAGGTCAGCTGCGGGGTGAAGGCCGCGACCGCGGGTAAAAGCACGCCACCCTTGCCCAGCGAGCGGAAGACCGAAGCAAAAACATAGAAAGTGAACATAAAGACAATGGTCACGATCATGCCCCAGGTGCGGCCCGAGCGCGGCGAGGAGAGCGAGAACGGGATGCCGATCAGGGCGAAGACAAAGCAGGTGGCCGGGATAGAGAACTTCATCAGCAGTTCGGTTTCATAAGAGTGGGTGCTGATGCCGCCTTTCTCCAGCATATTGATCATGTTCTTGAGCTCGCCGCTGTCCATGTCCTGGGAGGTCCTCTCCTTGCTGAAGCTGAGCACGTCTTCTGACACGTTCAGCTTCATCCGGCTGAAAGCCCCTTCGTATTTGAGATAGCCGTCGGCGTCGTAATTATGCACGACCCCCTGTTCCAGGTTCCAGATCCTGCCCTCAAAGGCCGCCCGCTCGGCCGTTATGACCCGCGGGAACCTTTCATCGGTGATCTCATAGACCATGATACTGGTCATGGTCTTGTTCTTCATGTCGACTCGCTTGGCATAGTAATAGCGGTTATGCGCGTCCTTGAAAAACACGTTGTCCTTGACCTCGGGCAGCGGCTGTTTATAGATGATCTGCCGGATGATGTTGTCGGCCACGAAATTGGCGTGCGGCACGATCCTCTCGTTGGTTATATAGGACGCCAGGCTGACCAGCAGGCCCATGGCCAGGATCGGCACGGAGATGCGGAAGAGAGTGACCCCCGAGGTGCGCAGCGCCACCATCTCGTTATCCTTGGACAGCCTGCCCAGGGCCATGGACGTAGCGAACAGGGTCGAGACCGGAAAGGTTAGGACCATGATGGCCGGCAGCTTATAGACCAGCAGTTTGATCATGGCCCAGAGCGGCACGCCCTTATTGATGATCAGGTCGGCCATGGTAAAGAGCAGGTCAACGGCCAGGACCAGGACAAAGCCGATCACGCCGATCAGGAACGGACCGGCCATTTCCCTGAAAACGTATCGGTCGAGTATCTTCATTCAGATTCCCGGCGACGTCTCTTTTCCCGCCGTCTGGCGGCTTCCTCGGCTTTGCGCCGGCGCTGGGACGGCTTCTCGTAGAACTCGCGCTTCTTGACCTCATCGAGCAAACCTTCGCGGCGCATCTTGGTCTTGAACTTGCGCAAGGCTTTTTCCAAGCCTTCGCCTTTTCTGACCTCTATCTTTGTCATGATCTCCCTCCTTTATCGTTTTTTCCATATTCATACTCCAGGCAGCACATCAGGCGGCCGCAGATGCCGGACGTCTTAGTCGGCGAAATCTGCAGGCCCTGGTCCTTGACCATGCGCACGGTCACGTGGCGCGGTTTTTCCAGCCAAGCGGCGCAGCAAAGCGGCCTGCCGCACGGCCCGAGCCCGCCGCACATGCGGGCCTCGTCGCGGGGCGAGACCTGGCGCAGGCTGATCCTGGCCTCAAGGCTGGAGGACAGGTCCCGGGTCAGGTCGCGCAGGTTCTTGATCTTCTTGCCTTCCTGGACCTTGTAATAGATGATCGCCCGGTTGGCGTCAAAGAGATACTCGGCGCTGACGATCTTGATCGGCAGTTCATGCTCCAGGATCTTCTGGGCGGAGATGCTGATGGCCTTTTCTTCCAGGTCCGGCAGGCCCCTGACCTTGTCGATGTCCTGGGCCGTGGCGTAGCGCAGGACCTTTTTCAGTTTAACGTCGCGGGACTGGGCCTTAGGCAGGCCGAACTTGTATTCGAGGATCTCGCCGTACTCAACACCCCGGTCGGTCTGGACGATGACGGGCGAGCCGACCTTGATCGAACCCTCTTTGTAGCCGGTGATCGGGCAGACACGGTCGAATTTCCTCAGCTTGATCGCCATATGCGGCGCGTGGGCCGGTTTTTCTTCAGACATTGGTCTCCCCCATTTTCAGGCACATGACGTCGAGCGCCAGGCGCAGATTGGCTCGGCGTTTGATGAACCGCAAAGTATCCAGCACGATCCTGGCCAGGTCCGCCCTGTTAAGCTGATATCGGCTGTAGCTGGCCAGCTCATAAAGCACGTCCTCGATGCGCTCTTTTTCCTTTGCCAGCTTACCCGACAAGCTGAGCAGTTCGGCTGTGTTCTTTTTTGCCAGACTGTTCAGCTCTTTGCACAGCGTCTGCCACTCATCTTTTGGCCGCCACTCGACCACATCCTCAGGAAAGAGCACCCGCTGGCAGCGCGAGCTGATCGTGGCCGGCAGTTTATCTTCCCGCTCGCAGAGCAGGATAAAGACAACGCCGGGCGGCGGCTCTTCCAAAGTTTTCAGGAACGCAGCCGCGGCCTGGTCCGTCATCGTATCCGCCCGTTCAATGGTCGCCAGCAAATACTTGCCGGAATTCGGGCCAAAGCGCACCCTGATCTGGAGGTCCCTGACCTGTTCGATCTTGACGCTTGCCCCATCCGGCCCGACGACAACGCGGTCTATTTTGGCGCAGCCGAGCAGTTCAGCCAGCTGATCTGCCGCGGCCTTTTTACCAACATTGGGCGGCCCGATAAAAAGATAAGCGCCTGCCACGCGCTCGCTTTTCGCGATGCCTTTGAGTATCTTTTCCACGCGCGACATGGGGGTAATTATAGCATGAATCATGTAATGTAACAAAAGCCTGAAATTTCTCTTCCTGTCATCCGAAGAATAGCCGTCATGAACGTCCGTTCAGTTATCCAGGCGACCCCGACGCATCGCCGGCCGACAGCCGGAGATTACGGGTATTTTGCCAGGAGTCTGGCCGCTTTTGTCAATATCGCTGCCGGCCGTACGGTAAGCATCTCACCGGTCAAGCAAGGTTACGGCGATCGTTCTTTTTTCAGCCTGCGTTTCCTGTTCAAGACCCCCTGGGACACTCAACTGGAAACTTTGCGGCAGGCTGTCCCGCTGGGCGCTAACCTGGCCAGGCGCAGCATTGAACGCGTGACCTTAAAAACCGGCGTGACCGAGGCCGCGCTCAGCGAGCTGATCCAGGCCATCAGGTCTTCGGATCTGATGGGCGAAAAATTATCCGAGCTTTTTGCCGGCCAAGGCATTGAGATCGAGTTCATTAACCGCTCAAAGCCGGCTGTTCAGATATTGGCCAGGCCGATGACCAGGGAAGATATATTGGGCAAGCCGAAGTTTACGGGGCCTGAGCCGGCAATCGGCGGACCAGCCTCCCTGAGGCGGCCCAAGAACAACCGGTTCTCTGACGCCACTCTTATAACGCTCCGCGAAAGTTGTTTCACTTTTCGTTATTTATTCCAGTACACGGGTTATCAGGATCTTTCTGAAGAGCAGAAGGCTGAGGTCGGGGACCTGAAAAGCTGGCTGGAATATTTTCTCAACAATGGCCGACAGAACCGCGAGCCGGCTCATCTTGAGCTTGAAGCTCTGAACGCGACCATAAAAGAGTTCCATCTACGCTACCTGCGCGACTCGCTTAACCTCTTCAACCGCGAAACACGGGGGTAACGAGCTTTTTCTTTAAAACAATGAATTTGTAACTTTAATGGCTCAAATCCTTTCCGAGCCATTCCTTTGATTATTGGAATTTACCTATGCACATCATACACATCAGGGACCTTGCGGATAGCGGCAATGACGTGGTCGAGCTGTTCTTTGTTCTGAACGTCAACAGTTAAACGCAAAAATGCGGAAGAGCCGCGTTTGGTGGAGATGCGGGCCGCGGAAACGTTCGTTTTAGTTTCAGAAACTTGAGCCAGAATATCCTTCAGCACCCCTACCCGGTCAAAAGCCTCAACCTCGACCTCAACCGGAAAAAAGATCTCAGAATTCGGGTTCCAATCAACCTTGATCAAACGGTCCTGAGGCACGTCCTGGCTGACCACATTGGGACAATCATGGCGGTGGACCGTGATGCCCTTGCCGCGAGTGATAAAACCGATAATGCGCTCGCCCGGAATGGGCCGGCAGCATTTGGAAAAGCGCACCAGCACGTTTTCCAGGCCGGAAACATGGACAGCTGACTTGGTCTTGCCCTTGCGCCGCGGCTGCAGCAGCGGCTTGACCTGAGGTTCTTCCCTGGCCACGATCGCCTGCGACGATTCTACCTTGGTAATACCTAACTGCTTCTTGAACCAGTTGCGGATCTTAACGCGCGCGCCCGCGGTTTTGACGAACATCAGCCAGTCCTTGCTCGGATTGTCCTTCTTGCCGGTCAGGATCTCAACAATGTCGCCATTTCTCAGTTTGAAGTCCAGCGGCACGATACGGCCGTTGACTCTAGCTCCGACAGTCCTATGGCCGACCTCAGTGTGCACGCGATAGGCAAAATCGACCGGTGTGGCGTCAGTCGGCAGGTCAAAAACATCGCCCTTGGGCGTGAAAACAAAGACCTCTTCGATGAACAGGTCGATCTTGAGGCTCTCCATGAAGTCCTTGGCGTCTTTCAGTTCCTCCTGCCAGTCCAGCATCTGCCTGAACCAGGACATCTTCTGGTCCAGGCCGCGGTCGGTCTCGCCCTCTTTATAACGCCAGTGCGCGGCAATGCCGTACTCAGCCACCCGGTGCATGTCCGTGGTGCGGATCTGGATCTCAACAGGACGGCCGCCCGGGCCGATAACCGTCGTGTGAAGCGATTGATAGCCGTTACTCTTGGGCATGGCTATATAATCCTTGAACCGGCCGGGGATCGGTTTCCAGGCCGCGTGCACCAGGCCAAGCACGGCATAGCATTCTTTGATGGTATCAACGATCATGCGCACAGCCGTCAGGTCGTAAATTTCGTCAAACTCAAGGTTCTGGTCGACCATCTTGTGGTAAATGCTATAAAAATGCTTGGGCCGGCCGTAAATATCAGCCTCAATGCTGACCTTGCCCAGCATCTGACGCGACTGGTCCAGAAAATCCTTGATATATTTTTCGCGCAGGCTGCGGCTCTCAGCCACGCGGTTCTTGATCTCGCTATACTTGTCCGGCTCAAGAAAAGAGAAAGATAAGTCCTCCAGCTCCCACTTTAAGCGCCACATGCCCAGGCGATGGGCCAGCGGCGCGAAAATTTCCCTGGTCTCAAGCGCGGTCTCTTTTTGTTTCGGCGGAGGCAGATACTTGAGGGTCCTCATGTTGTGCAGCCTGTCAGCCAGCTTGATGACAATGATGCGGAAATCCTCGCCCATGGCTACGAACATCTTGCGGAAATTCTCAGCCTGACGCACTTCACGGCTGGTGAACGAAAGCCGGCCGAGCTTGGTCACGCCCTCGACCAGCTTGGCCACTTCCCTGCCGAACTGCTCGACCAGGTCCTCGTTGCTTACGTCAGCGTCCTCGACCACATCGTGCAGCAGGGCCGCGGCAATGGTCAGCGCATCCTGCTCCAGTTCGGAAAGGATCACGGCCACAGCTAAAGGATGGGTAATATAAGGGTCGCCGGACAGGCGCTTGTGTTCCTTGTGCGCCTCTTTAGCCAATCCATAGGCCCGCTCGATAAGACCAAGATCAGCCTCGGGCTCATATTTCCTGATATTGTCGAAGAGGACGGACAGGTCGTTCATCTTTTACGATAGCGGTCCCGGCCCATCACGCCAATCCCCGGCGGGATGGCCGATTTGAACTCACGTTTGTCGCGCTGGCCGCGGCCGCCGCCCGGCCCGCGGCTGTGACCACCGCTGGGACCTGATCCTCCCCGACCGCTGCTGGAAGAGCGCATGGCCACCAGCACCTTGCAGGAATTGGCCAAGGCCGCAGCAACACGGAAAGCCTCGGCCAAATCGGAACCAGCAGCGTAAATCCCCTGGCCCTTGACCGCGGCCGCGCTGTTCTCGCCACCAAGGAAATTAGGCAGCAAACGCACGACCTCGTCAAAATTACTATTATCACGCACACGCACGATCGACGCTGACTTAAACAGCCTCAGGCCCCGGCTGTCCTGGGGCACGATCTTGTTGTCGGTCAAAGAGATGGCAATGGCTTCGGCCGGCACAGCGGAAACGATCGCCTTGACCTTGCCGCGTTTGTAGACTGCGCGGTGGGCTTCCAGATCAAAGGCGGCTTTTTCGTCATCCGGCCCCTTTTCCAGCCCGACCTTGACCAGATCGTCCTTGCCTAGATCACCCAGCATTGCCTCCTTTTTGGTGATAAGTATATTATCCCCGTCCAGCAGGCTTAAACTGCCGCCCGCCGCGTCCACTAAGCCGGCCTGAAACATCATCTTCCCGATCTTCTGAAAAACCTCTAACATATTGCCCTCCTGAATATTTTATTGCAAAGCACCGATTGCTTCGAACTCTGAAAAACGTTTGAACTCGCTGAAACGCTCCTGGATCTCCCGGCGGGTCAATCGCTTCATCCGGTCCAAGCTGAAATCTTCGATATTGAATGAGGCCATGACCGAGCCGACAATGATCGCCCGCCGGATGTTATCTTCCGACAGGTCATCGCTGCCTGCCAGATAACCGATCAATCCGCCGGCAAAGGAATCGCCGGCGCCGGTCGGGTCGCGCAGTTGGTCCTGGGGGTACGACGGCGCGGAAAAATAGCCCTTATCCGAGAAATATAGCGCGCCGTGCTCACCCTTCTTGATAATGACCGACTTTGGCCCGAGCTTGAGCAACCGCGCTGCCGCGATCGGCAAATTGGGTGTTTCCATGAACTGCCTGGCCTCGCCGTCGTTGAGCAGCAGCAGGTCAACGTGCCTGATCACCTTATGCAGGGCCTGCCTTTTATTCTCGATCCAGAAGTTCATCGTGTCCATGGCCACCAGCTTGGGCTTTTTCACCTGTTGCAGCACCTTGAGCTGAAGCTCGGGATCGAAATTGGCCAGGAAGACGTAATTGCAGTCGCGAAAGCTTTCCGGCAGTTCCGGCTTGAACCGGGTGTAGACATTGAGCTGGGTGTCGCGCGTGTGCGCCTGGTTCATGTCGAACTCATAATAGCCCGACCAGCGGAAGGTCTTGCCGTCGATGATCTGGATGCCGCTGACATCGATCTTGCGCTGGCCAAGGAAATCCAGATGCTCTTTAGGGAAATCGCTGCCGGCCACGCCGGCAACTGCCGCCGGCCCGTAAAAACTGGCCGCGACCGCCGCATGGATGGCCGAGCCGCCCAGGATATCCTGCTTTTTGCCGAACGGTGTTTCGATCGTATCCAGACCAATAGAACCGACTATCAGAACACTCATCGATAAATTCCTTTCTGTAAGGCCGGGCTAGAAGACCCAGGCCAGAAGCACTCGCTCAAGCAGCCAGAGCATGATCAGTGCGACAAACGGCGCAACATCCATGCCGATCCTGTCCGGCGGCAAGCCCTTCCTGATCGTCGCCAGCAGAGGCTCGGTCAGAAAATAGACCGGCCGCAGGACAGCCAGGCTTTTATCCAGCCGGAACCAGGGCAAGAGCGCCCTGAAGACCAGCAGCACGTAATAGGCCGAAAATAATACGCGTATGACAATGACAACGAAGTCCATTACTGGCTCAGTTTCTTTGACTTTTCCGCCGCGGCCTTGACCGCGTCCAGCAAAGCGGGGATAAAACCCTTTTTCTCCAGGACCTTTAAGCCTTCGATCGTTGTGCCGCCGGGAGACGTGACCATCTCCCTCAGCTCCCTAGCGCCCCTGCCCGACTCTTTCAGCGTCTTGGCCGCGCCAAAGACTGTTTCGACCGCCAGATGCTCGGCGGTCTTGTTTTCCAGACCGAGCTTGACGCCCGCCCGGGTCAAACCCTCGATCATCAGATAAACATAGGCCGGCCCGGAACCGGACAGCCCGGTCACCGCGTCCATCAGTTTTTCGTCAACTGTCACGACCCCACCCACCGAACCGAAGATCTTTTTGGCCAGCTCCAGCTGGTCAGGCTTGACCTTCCTGCCCGGAGCCAGAGCGGTCACACCAGCCTTGACCAGTGCCGGATTATTAGGCATAGCCCTGATTACCGCGTTTTGGGGAAAGGCTTTTTCCAGCGTAGCCAGCGTTAAGCCGGCAGCGATCGAGATGACCAGGCTCCGGCCGTGGACCACCAGGCCGTTGACCGCGTTAGCCAGGTCCTGCGGCTTGACCGCCAGGACCAGCACGTCCGGGTGCAGGCCGGCCACTTCCGAATTGTCGGCGTAAACACCGACCCGGCAGGCCGCGGCCAGCTGCTGCCGGCGCTCCCGCCTGATCTCGGCCACATGGACATCGGCAGCGGCCACGCAGCCTGAATCAAGCAGTCCTTTGATGATGGCTTCGGCCATTTTGCCGCCGCCGATGAAGCCTATATTGGTCATTAATCTCCTCTAGGTTCAGCGGGAAAAGAACGTCTCTCTTTTTTCCTGTTCAAAAGAGATCTCTTCTTCCAGGGGCTGGCGTTCATCCGCCGAAGTGATGGCGATCTGGCTCGGCGCGAACAAAAAGATGGTCTCGCCGATCTTCATCATGTGGCCGTCAATGGCGTAGGCCGTGCCGCAGACAAAGTCGATCAGCCGGGTCCCCTCGGTCGGGTCAAGATGCTTGAGATTGATGATGACAGGTGAACCGTTACGCAGGTTGGTCGAGATGTTGAGCGAATCCTCATAGACCTTGGGCTCGTAGATCATGATGCCGTAGCCCGGCTCTCCGCCGCCTTCCTTCTTGTTCTTGAGTATGCTGCTCATGTCCAGCTGCTGGTGCCCGTAGCTCTTCTCTTCCTCGCCTTCTTCCTCCAGACCAATGAACGCCTTTGCCCGCTTAAACAGACCTTCCACCATTTTTATCCACTCCTTTGTCCGAACAATGCCCGGCCGATCCTGACCATGTTGGCACCCTCGGCTATGGCCGCTTCCAGATCATCGGTCATGCCCATCGAGAGATGCGCCATCTCCACATTGGGCAGGTTCAGGGCCTTGAGCGACTCGCTCAGGCGCCGCAGGCCGGCAAAAGCCGCCCTGGAACGCCCCGCTTCGGGCGATAAAGGGCCGAGCGTCATCAGGCCCCGGACCAGCAGATTTTGAAGGTTCGCTATCTTCTTTACCAGATCGATCGCCGAATCAACAGGTATGCCGTACTTTGTCTCTTCGCCAGAGGTATTTACTTCGATTAAAATGGGGACCCGGATGCCTTTCTCTTTAGCCCGCCGGTCGAGCTCTTTAGCCAGACGCTCCGAGTCAACTGACTGAATTATATCAAAGATGTCAAGCGCTTGTCTAACTTTGTTGCGCTGGAGATGGCCGATCATGTGCCAGGCAACATCGGGGAACTTCTGGCGGATAGCGGACTGCCTGGCCGCGGCTTCCTGGACCCGGTTGTCACCGATGTCCCTGAGCCCGGCCTCAAGGATCTCCAGCACTTCTTCGATCGACCTGGTCTTGACCGCGGCGATAATCTTGATCCCGGCAGGATCGCGGCCTGCGGCCTGCGCCGCTTCAGCCACCCGCCGCTTGATCTCGTTCAGGTTCTGCTTGATTGACACCTTGCGGTCAATTATAGCATAATTGTTCCCGTGAACCGGACCTTCCCGCGAGACAGATTCTTTAGCTGGCTGCTGACCGGCCTCCTGGCGGTCACTATCATCAACTATCCCAACCCGGTCAATCCGGCCGGCGGACAGAGCGCGACCTTTGAAGCTACCTGCGACGCCACGACCGAAGCCGTGCTTTATATATATGATATGTCAGCCAGGCTCTTGCTGCGCCGCGACTTTAACCTGACCGGCGGCGGCGTGATCAACCGGACCGGCTGGAACGGCTACAATAATTATAATGAACCGGTGGGCAACGGCATCTACCTCTACAGCCTGATCAGCCGCACCGGCGCCAAGCTCGGCAAGGGCAAGATATGGGTCATTAATCAATGAACGGCATTATTCTAGCCTCATCCCGTCTCGTCACGACTTGGCGTCGTGACTCGGCACCCTTCTCCACTGCGTGGAGAAGGGTCTACTCAAGATCGAACAGTTCCCCTCTCCATGAAATGGAGAGGGGTGGCTCCGCCAAAGGCGGAGCCGGGGTGAGGCCAGGATCAAGGCTGATCGCCATCTCTTTGCTCTGTTTGGCTTTGAGCAGCACCGCCTCGGCCCAGACCGCCTTTGACCCCATGGCCATCGGCGTGGGCGCACGGGCCTTGGGCATGGGCCGGGCCGCTGTGGCCGTGGCCGAGCACGGGGACACAATATTCACCAACCCGGCGGGGCTGGGCGAGATCGATTCGTTCGAGTTCTCCAGCATGTCGGCCAGACTGCTAGATGAGGTCAACTATACCCTGCTGGGCGGCGTCTATCCCCTGGGCGATAAAAGCGCGCTGGGCCTGGGTTACGTGGTCGCCGGGGTCAGCGACATCGAGCTGAGGGACAGCAGCGGCGCGCTCTACGGCCGCTCCAATTACAGCAGCAGCATCCTCTTCATCTCTTTCGGCAGGAAACTGACCGAAAAGCTCTCCCTCGGCCTTAATCTCAAATATTACAGCGACGATGGCCACGCCGAAGCCGCGGCAACCGGCCGCGGGGTCAATCTGGACGTGGGCGTGCTGCAGCAAGGCCTGGGCTGGACCTCCTTCGGCGTGGTCGGCCAAAATATTCTGAGCAACAGCAGCATGCTCTACGACAACGCCGCGGGCGAGGAACTGACGCGTTCGGTCAACGTCGGCACCAGGCTGTTCCTGCTGGGCGAGAATATTGAATCGGCCTTCCTGGCACCGGTCACGCTGACCGCCGCCCTGGACGCAAACATCAGCCTGCAGGCGGGCGTGCCCACGACCACACATGCGGGCCTGGAGCTGATGCCCCACCGCTGGCTGATCCTGCGTACCGGGCTGGACCAGGACCCCGGCCCGAACGGATTGCAGACCAATCCGACCTACGGCCTGAGCCTGCAGGTCGCTGGTGTCGGTTTTCATTTCGCTTACCACCGGTTCAATGACCTCGGCACCTCGTTCTTCTCGCTTTCCTTTGATGAGAAAGGCTGGCCGTTCGAAGGCCTGCCTGACCGTTTCCTCGGCCAGACCCGCTCCCGGCCATTGCAAATCTAGCCTGCTCATGATAAAATTATGCCTTGTTTTGTGCCCATTCATGAAAAAGCCCTGGGACTTCCCCCTGCCGGCTGGCAGGTATAGCGAAGCCGTTCAGGGCAAGGAGGAAAAAAATAGATGCCTGTAGTAACAATGAAAGAACTGCTTGAGGCCGGGGTCCACTTCGGCCATCAGAGCAAGCGCTGGAACCCGAAGATGAAGAGATTCATCTACGCTTCCAGGAACGATATCCATGTTATCGACCTGAACAAGACTATCCCCATGGTGGAACAAGCCTACGAGTTCATCCGCAAGACCATCGCTAATTCCGGCACCATGCTTTTTGTCGGCACAAAAAAGCAGGCCCAGGAAGCCATCGAGCAGGAAGCCCAGCGCTGCGGCATGTTCTTTGTCAACCAGCGCTGGATGGGCGGCACCCTGACCAACTTCAAGACGCTGAAGAAGAACATCGCCCGCCTGAACGACATCGAGAAGATGAAAGAGGACGGCACTTTTGACCTGCTGCCCAAGAAAGAGGTCATCCTGATCGAGCGCGAGCACCGGAAGCTGGTCCGGGGCCTGGGCGGCATCCGCCAGATGAGCAACCTGCCGGCCATCGTCTTCATCGTCGACACCAAGAAGGAACAGACCGCGGTCAACGAGGCCCGGAAACTGGGCATACCGATCGTGGCCATCGTTGACACCAACGCCGACCCGGACGAGGTCGAGTACCCGATACCGGGCAACGACGACGCCATCCGCTCGATCAAGCTGATCACCCGGATCGCGGCCGAGGCGGTCATCGCCGGCCGCGAAATGAGCAAGCCGATCGAGGAAGGCAGCGAAGGCAAGGCCGAGGACATCGCCGTGCCGCTGGAGGAAGAGGCCGTGCCTGAAGAGGCCCAGGCCCTGTCCGAGGAAGAGCGGATCGAACAGGCCGGTCTGATCAAGATCAAGGAAGAAAACAACGAAGAGCGCACCGGACTCTAGGTCAGGAGGAGAAAATGACGATCACCGTTGAGCTGATCCAGCAATTAAGGGAAAAGACAGGTTGCGGCATGATGGACTGTAAAAAGGTCCTCAAGGAGACCGGCGGCAATATGGACAAGGCCGTTGACCTGCTGCGCGAAAAGGGCCTGGCCGCTGCCAGCAAACGCGCCGGACGCGTGGCCGCGCAGGGTCTGATCGATGCCTATATCCACATCGGCGGCAAGATCGGCGTGCTGGTCGAGGTCAACTGTGAGTCGGATTTCGTGGCCCGCAACATCGAGTTCCAGGCCTTTGTCAAGGATATCGCCATGCAGATCGCCGCTTCCAACCCGCAGTTCGTCAAGCGCGAGGAAGTGCCCGCAAACATCATTGAGCATGAAAAGGGCATTCTGGTCGCCCAGGCCAAACAGGAAGGCAAGCCGGAGAAGGCCGTGGAGAAGATCGTGGCCGGCCGGCTGGACAAGTTCTACGCCGAGATCTGTTTGATGGAACAGCCTTTTATCAAGGACCCGAAAAAGACCATCAGCGACCTGCTGGCCGAACTGGTCGCCAAGATCGGCGAAAATATCGTTGTCCGAAGATTTACCAGATATCAGCTAGGTGAAAAATCCTAAACCAACCGCTCCCAGGCTCGTACTGATAGACGGAAATTCCCTCGCCTACCGGGCTTTTTACGCGCTGCCCGACACCATGCGCAATTCCGCCGGGCTGACGACCAACGCGATCTACGGTTTTACCACCATGCTGCTTAAAGTGCTGGGGGACAAGCCCGACCTGGCGGCCATTTCCTTTGACCTGGCCGAGCCGACCTTCCGGCACAAAGCATACGCCCAGTACAAGGCCACCCGCGACAAGGCGCCGCCGGTGCTCCACCAGCAGATCCCCTATATCAAACAAATAGCCGAGGCTTTTGACATCCCGATCTTTGAGCTGCCCGGTTATGAAGCCGACGACGTGATCGGCACGCTGGCCAAGGCCGCGGAAAAACAGGACTATGACGTGACCATCGTGACCGGAGATAAGGACGCGCTCCAGCTGGTCGATGACAAGATCAAGGTCCTGCATACCCGCAAAGGCATCACCGACACGGTGCTCTACGGCCCCAAAGAGGTCAAGGAGCGTTTCGGCATCCGGCCCGACCAGCTCATTGACCTCAAGGCGCTTATGGGTGATGCTTCGGACAATATCCCGGGCGTGCCCAAGGTAGGCGAGAAGACCGCCGCCCAGCTGCTCAAGGAATTCGGCAGCCTGGACGAGGTCCTGGCCAATATCGACCGAATCAGCAAAAAAGGCCTGAAGGAGAACCTGAAAAAACATGTGGCCCAAGCTAAAATGAGCCGGAAGCTGGCGGCCATAGTGACGGACGCGCCGATCGGCATTGACTTTGAGCGGTGCAGACAGACGGGCATTGACTGGCAAAAAGCCCTGCCCCTGCTGGAAGAGCTTGAGTTCGACAGCCTGGTCAGGAAGTATGGCCAGAAAGTCGCGGCTTACCAGCCCGAGAACATTATCGAGAAAAAGCGCGAACAGGTCGCGGGCCTGGATTTCCGGTGCGTGCGCAGCGAAAGCGAACTCAACGCGCTGATCAAAGAGCTAAGCCAGGCCGGGTCCTTTGCCTTTGACCTGGAGACGACAGGCACGGACGCAATGTCGGACCGGATCGTCGGCATTGCCCTGTCCGCAGGCCCCAAGTCGGCCGCCTATATCCCGGTGGGACATGACCAGGGCAAACAACTGCCGCTCAAAGACGTGCTTAAAGAGCTGCGTTCCCTGTTCTCTTCTGACAAGCTCAAGATCGGCCAGAACATCAAGTTCGACATCGAATTCCTCAGGAACGCGGAGTGCCAAGTGGCCGGGCCGCTCTTTGACACCATGGTAGCGGCCTATTTGATCGATCCGACCTCGGGCAAATACTCGCTTAAATACCTGGGCCGGCAGCTCCTCGGCCGCGATATGATCAAGATGGTCGAGCTGATCGGCAAGGGAACGGAATACGACAACTTTGCCCAGGTGCCCATCGACGTGGCGGTCGATTATGCCTGTTCAGACGCGGAAGTCACCTTCAGCCTGTATGAGATCTTCAAGCTGGCGCTCAAAGGCCAGAAACTGGACAAGCTGTTCTACGAGGTCGAGATGCCGCTGATCGAAGTGCTGGTCGACATGGAGCTGACCGGCATCAGGATCGACGCTAAACAGCTCAAGCAGATGTCCAAGGAGATCGCGGCAAAGCTTAAGGAGCTGGAGGACGATATCCACGCCATTGCCGGGGAAAGCTTCAACATCAACTCGCCCAAACAGCTCTCCGAGATACTGTTCAACAAGCTGAAACTGCCGGTGATCAAAAAGACCAAGACGGGAGCCTCGACCAACGCCGAGGTGCTGGATGAGCTCGCCCAGAAGTTCGAGATTGCGGCCAAACTGCTCGATTACCGCCAGCTGAGCAAGCTCTGCTCGACCTACGTCGACGTGCTGCCCGAGCTGATCTGTGAGCGCGACGGCCGCATCCACACCTCGTTCAACCAGACCATGACGGCCACCGGCCGTCTTTCCAGTTCAGATCCCAATCTGCAGAACATTCCGGCCCGGGGCAACTGGGGCAAGCGGCTGCGCGCTGCTTTTGTGCCGGAAAAGAAGGGCTGGGTCATGCTGGCCGCTGATTATTCCCAGATCGAACTGCGCATCCTGGCCCACCTGAGCCAGGACGAGGTCCTGCTTAAGGCCTTTAAAGAAGACCGCGACGTGCATCAGGCCACGGCTGATGAGCTGGGCATTTCCCGCGACGCGGCCAAGACCGTGAATTTCGGCATTATTTACGGCATCTCTGATTTCGGCCTGGCCAAACAGCTGAAGGTGAAACGGACCGAGGCCGCGGAGTTCATCGACCGCTATTTTGCCCGGCACAATGGGGTCAAGGCTTTTATTGACCAAACCATCGGCGAAGCCCGCGCCAACGGCCATGTCACCACCATGCTGGGCCGCCGCCGCCCTATCCCCGACATCAACAATCCCAATCTCGGTTTGAGGTCTTTTGCGGAAAGGACCGCGATCAACACGCCGGTTCAGGGCACGGCCGCGGACATGATCAAGGTAGCCATGGTCAATGTCCGGGAGAAATTACGCATCACTAATTACGAATTACGAATGGTGTTGCAGGTGCATGACGAACTGGTCTTTGAATGTCCTGAAGAGAACGCGGTAAAGGCCAAGAAGCTGGTCGAAGAGGCCATGGGCACAGCGCTGAAGCTCTCTGTCCCGGTCAAGGTCGACATCAACAGCGGCACTAGCTGGGCCGAGGCCAAGTCCTAGCTCTTGATCTGCTCCCGCTTCTGCGCCAGATAAGCCTCCACCCGCTCCGGCCGCAACATCTGCGCGGTCCCGACGGTATCGGCTATTTCCTTGACCTGGATCGTCTGGATATGCCGCAGCATGCCGGCCTCCCCTATACCCTTAAAGACATCAACCGCCAGCACGATCATCGCTTTGCCCTCTGTTTCTGACGCGACCTGGAAGATATCGGCTATATTATAACGCATCAGGGTCAGGGCCGAGATCAGGTCGTTAAGCTTACCCGGCCGGTCCTCTGTTTCGACCGAGAGATAATAAGGAACCATTTCACGCCCGTTCTTGACCGCCCGGGTAAATTCATCCTTGAACAATTCGAGCAATTCCTGGCTCACTCTGCCGGCCCTTACTTCTCCGGTGCCGATCATGTAGATCAGCTCCTGATTGTCCTGGTAACCTTTGTCGCTGACGTACCTGTCGAACAAGGCCGTATTGACCAATTCCTGGGCCGGCAAATAATATTTTCTGGAAAAAGAGTCGAGCGCCCGGATAGCGTTCTGGTACTTCTCAGTATTGCTGCGGCTGCGCAGATAAGCGCGCAGGGTCTTGATCGCCGCCGGGGTGCGCAAATATTCGAACCAGCTTATATCCGCTGTCTCAGAAGCCGCCCGGACCACTTCGATCCGGTCGCCGTGGTCCAAGCGGTGGTGTATGGGGATCAGGATCGGCCGGCCGTTCAGGATCGCACCTTCAGTTCGCAGAAAGACCTCTTCATGGATCGCCCTGGCAAAATCAAGCACCGAAGAACCGAACGGCAGCTCCTTGCTTTCTTCCCTGGGCGTGTAGATGGTTATGGGCGTGCTGACAGCCTTGATGATCTCATAGGTCTCTTCCGCCGATAATTTCTCTTCCTCCAGAGAGGCCAGCGATGCCTTGAGCCAGTTCTGGTTCTGCTCTTGCCAGCCCTCGCGCAGCCTGATCGCGGCAATGATGCCGCGCTGGTAAAGATCGTACATTTCCCGGCTGCGCAGCTGGACAAGCAACTTGCCGAAATGAGGCATTTCCACATAGGTATGCAGGAACCTGTGGCCGTTGGGCATGGGATCGGCAATATAATCGCGGAACTCCCCCTGGACAGGCGGATAGATCGCGTGAACATAGCCGAGCAGCTTGTAACAGTCCTCCCTAGTCGGCACGTTCAGGTTGATCCGCCAAATGTCCCGCGGCAGGAGGTCGTCCGGCTTGATCCCCCTCAGCTGGGCCCGCTGGAAAAGCTCATAAACATACCTGCGCTCAAAGACCATTTCAACCGGATAAGGCAATTCCTCAATTACCAGTTCCAGCTCTTTCTCGATCCTGAGGATATCGTGCCTGCCGGTCTCGAGCGCCTGAAAGATCTTGATGTCAAAAAGCCGGTGGTTCTCCGGGTCAAGATAGCGGAAACTCCAATCCTCTAGCTCGCGCTTTAATTGCCACATGCCCAGGATATCGGCTATACGCGCATAAACGTTCATCGTTTCCTGGGCCTTTTCCTGCTGTGTTTTTTCTGAGGTGTACTCCAATGTCTGCATATTATGCAGACGGTCAGCCAGTTTAATGATCAGGATGGCCAGGTCGCGGTCGCCGTACTCGAACAATTTACGGTAGATCTCGGCCACCGAAGGCTTGGCTCCCTTGAATTTCGGCTCCTTGCCCAGCTCGGTCACACCGTCAGCCAGATTGGCGATGCGTCCGCCAAAAAGCCAGCTCAGATATTCACGGGTGATGCGGCGGCCGTTTATTTCTCCGTCCTCGATCACGTCGTGCAGCAAAGCGGCAGAAACTTCTTCGATCCCCAGGCCCCAACCCGCCACGATCTTGGCCACTGCCAGCGGATGGGAATAGTAATGGGAACCGTCGCGCCGTTTTTGGCCGTAATGGGCTTCCCAGGCCAGCTCACAGGCCCTGACCAAGATTTCACGATCCCGGTAATCAGACGGCAAGTGCATTAAAGCCAGGAGCTCATCGACCTGTTGCGGGACATTGACCGGTTTAACCTGGGCAATATCAGAACCGATATAAAGACTGCCGAACCTGCCGATCAGGATCGGCTGCTCGATCGATGAGTTCTGCGGCAAACGCGCGCGAGCGCGCATGCGGGCGTTTTGCTCTATCTGCCAGTGCCGCGATTTTCTGGCGCTGACGATCGGATAAAAATTCAAGCTAAGTTGGCGTATCAATGAATGTCACCTCAAAGGGCATTATTTCTCCCTGATTTATCGCTTTATATTATGGATAATTTCATTATTCACAGGTATAATGAAATTATGCTGACCAAGGAAAACCTCGAAGAGATCCTCAGTACCGCTTTAAGCAACGGCGGCGACTTTGCCGAGGTCTTTATTGAAGAGAGCAACGTCTCGAGCATCACCTGCGAGGACAATAAGATCGAAAAGCTTTCTTCAGGCACGGACGCGGGTGCAGGCATCCGCGTGATCGCGGGCAAAGAGACCGCTTATATCGCCAGCTCTGACACCAGTTTCGCCTCTTTGCGCGAAGCTGCGCTTAAACTGGCCGGCTCGCTCAGCGCGCCGAGGAAAAAGCACAAGATCGACCTCAAGCCGTCGGTGCCGCATTTCAGCAACCGGATCAAGCTGCGGCCTAATGACGTAGCGATCGAAAAGAAGCGGGCCAAGATCGAACTGCTCAACAGGACCGCCAGGAAGTTCGGCGACCGGATCAAGCAGGTGACCGTGCGCTACGCTGACAGCAACCAGGCCGTGACCATCGCCAATTCCGAGGGCATTTACGTCGAGGATAACCGCATTCGCAGCCGCTATTTCATCAACGTGATCGCGGGCAAGGACGGCATCCTCCAGACCGGTTACGAAGCGCCCGGCGGCACGGTCGGCTTTGAGCTGTTCGAGCTTTATCCGCCGGAGGAATACGCGGCCAAGGCGGCTGAGCGGGCCCTGAAAATGCTCGAGGCGCCCCACGCCCCTGCCGGCAAGATGATGGTCGTGCTCTCTTCAGAAGCCGGCGGCACGCTGATCCACGAAGCCTGCGGCCACGCGCTGGAAGCGGACTTCATCATGAAGGGAACGTCGGTCTTCGGCGGCAAGATCGGCCAGAAAGTCGCCGCTGACGTTGTCACCGTGATCGATGACGCGACCCTCCACGGCCGTTTCGGCTCCTTTTCTTTTGACGATGAAGGTACGCCCGGACAAAAGACCGTGCTGATCGAGAACGGCATCCTTAAAGGCTACATGACCGACCATTTCAGCGCCGGACTGGTCGGCCTGGGCCGCACGGGCAACGGCCGGCGGCAAAGCTTCCGCTCCAAGCCCCAGCCCAGGATGACCAACACGATCATCGCGCCCGGAGAAACAGAGCCGGCTGAGATCGTGGCCTCGGTCAGGGACGGGCTGCTGGTCAAGCGCATGGGCGGCGGCCAGGTCGACGTGACCAACGGCGACTTTGTCTTTGAGGTAACTGAGGGTTATCTGATCGGCAACGGCAGGATCAAACATCCGGTTCGCGGAGCGATCCTGACCGGCAACGGGCCAAAAGTCATCAGCCTCATGGACATGGTCGGCTCAGATCTTGGCTGGCAGACAGGGGTTTGCGGCAAGTATGATCACGCGCCTGTGGGTGACGCCCAGCCGACGACCCGCATCCCGGAGATCATTGTCGGCGGAAGGATCTAAGCCGGCCAAGGATCTGTGAGACCGGTTTGGCCTGGTTCATGACAAAGAAATGTAGCCCCTTGACCCCAGCGTCCAGCAACTCCTGGCATTGATCGGCCGCCCAGTCAACGCCCAGCCCGATCACCGCTTCTTTGTCTTTGCCCGCTTGCTCAAGTTTATCCAAAAGCCGCTCCGGAATGGTCGCCCCGCACATCTCGGTCATTTTCTTGACCTGATTGAGGCTGGTAATCGGCATGATGCCGGGAATGATCGGCACTTCGATGCCGGCCCGGCGCGCGCGGTCAATAAAATCAAAGAAAAACCTGTTGTCAAAGAACAGCTGGGTGATGATGTAATCGGCGCCGGCTGCGACTTTTTCTTTCAGGTGCTGGGTATCCTGCTTGAGCGAGGCTGATTCGATATGACCTTCGGGATAGCCGGCCACGCCGATGCACAGGTCCAGCCTGTGGCCGCGGATAAAGGCTAAAAGATCGCGGGCATAGGCAAAGCCGTCCTGCGGCGGCGTAAAATCGCTTTGTCCGGCCGGCGGATCGCCGCGCAGGGCCAGGATATTATCGATGCCCAGAGCGGTCAGTTCTTTGAGATGTTCCAGCACGCTGGCTTTGGTCTGCGCCACGCAGGTGAGATGCACGACCGGCTCGATCTTGAACCTGTTCTTGATCTGCTTTGCCCAAAAGACCGTCTTGTTGCGGTTTGAACCGAGCGCCCCGCAGGTGACCGAAGCAAAATCAGGCTTTAAACCTTTAAGCTGTTCCAGGACGCTAAAGAGCTTTTGCTCCCGTTCCTCTGTCTTGGGCGGGAAGAGCTCAAATGACAGTGTCGGCTCAGATCTATTAAGTGAGGAACATAGTTTCATTCTGGATTGGGATAACCTGCGGCTGAACGCCGCGGTTATCAGGAAGCGCGAGGTTTACTCGCAGGTTCCTGATCTAATACCCCCATCTCCTCTGCTTTTGGCTGAGCTTGCGCCAGAGGCTTCATGTGCGGAAAGAGCAGCACATCGCGGATCGAGGGCTGGTCGGTCAGCAGCATGACCAGCCGGTCAATTCCGACGCCCAGGCCCCCGGTCGGCGGCATGCCGTATTCCAGGGCCCGGAGAAAATCCTCATCCATTGACTCGGCTTCCTGATCGCCCGCGGCCTTGAGCTCTGCCTGTTTGGCGAAGCGCTGGCGCTGATCGACCGGGTCATTCAGCTCGGAAAAGGCGTTGGCCAGCTCCATGCCGGCGATGATCAGTTCGAAGCGCTCGACCTGGCCGGTTTTATCGCGGTGTTTCTTGGCCAGCGGCGAGGTCTCGATCGGATGGTCGATGATAAAGGTCGGCTGTCTCAGGTTGGCCTCGACGAACTTGTCGTAGAGCACGTTGATGATCTTGCCGATACCGATCTCTTCATAGCCCTCGATGCCTTTTAACTTGGCGATCTTTCGGATCTCCTTTTCGTTCTTGCCACCGATATCAATGCCCGCCTGCTTCAGGGCCTCGACCAGCGAAAGCCTTTTCCAGGGCGGGGTCAGGTCGATCTTCTCGCCCTTATACTCGATCTTCAGCGTACCCAGGACCTCTTTGGCCGCGGCAGTGATCAGCTCTTCGGTCAGCTTCATCACATCGTTATAATCAGCGTAAGCCTCGTAGATCTCGATAATGGTAAACTCGGGATTATGCTTGTAAGAAATGCCTTCGTTGCGGAAGACCCGGCCGATCTCAAAGACCTTCTCAAAGCCGCCGACCACCAGCCGCTTGAGATACAGTTCCGGCGCGATCCTCATGAACAGCGGCATGTCCAGAGCGTCATGGTATGATTCGAACGGCTTGGCCGCTGCCCCGCCCTGCAGCATGTTAAGGATTGGTGTGTCGACCTCCAGAAAGCCCTTGTTCTCCAGGGTTCTCCTGATCAGAGAAATGATCCGGCTGCGCTTGACAAAGACCTCTTTGACCTCGGGGTTGACCATCAGGTCGACATAACGCTCTCTGTAGCGCAGTTCTTTATCGGTCAGACCGTGCCATTTTTCCGGCAATGGATGGAGTGATTTGCACAGGATCTGGAAATCCTCAACGCGCAGCGTGATCTCTTTGGTCTTAGTCCGGAAAACATGGCCGGTCACGCCGATGATATCGCCCATGTCGAGCTTTCTGTAGATCTCGTACTTATCCTGGCCGATCAGGTCCTGTTTGGCGTAGATCTGGACCCGGCCGGTCTCGTCCTGCAGGTGGGCAAAGGAAGCCTTGCCGTGGCCGCGCTTGGTCATGATCCGGCCGGCGATGGTCACCTTCTGCTTGCTTTCCTCGCCCTCGCCGAGTTTGGCGAACTCCTTGAGCACGCCGGCCGCGGTCTGATCCTTGTCAAAACGGTAAGGGAACGGGTCGATCCCTTTGGCCCGGATCTCATCTAATTTCTGCCGCCTGACCTTTAACAGTTCGCTGAGTTCTTCGGTCATTGAATCCTCCGATGGTCATCCCGACATTGAACCTGTCGGTTCCTTATCAAGAGAGCCACAACGTTCAGTCGTGGGCTCGTTTAATCTCTGCTCCGATCATTGCCAGACCCTTCAGGGTCAAATGCCTATCTATTCTATCAATAACGTCGGTATGTTTGCAAATAAGGCCGGCCAAGCCGCCGGTAGCCACTACCAGACACTGCCTGGTCCCCTGCTCTTTTTTCAGTCTGGCAACCAGGCCTTCGATCAGGCTGACATAACCATGGACCAGGCCGCTCTGCATAGCCGAAACAGTATCCCTGCCCAATACTTTTTTCGGCGCTTTGACCGTGATCCTGGGCAGCTTGGCCGCCCGTTCGTAGAGCGCGTCGCGGGCCAGCAGCACTCCCGGAGCGATCACGCCGCCAAGATATTCCCCCCGGCTTGAGACCAGGTCGAGCGTTGTGGCGGTGCCAAAATCAACTATGATCGCCGGCCCGCCATAAAGCTCATAAGCCGCCAGGGCGTCGACCACCCGGTCAGCGCCGATCTCGCGTTTATTTTTCAGCCGGACCTTGAGCCCGGGAATGTTGCGAGCGGTGACAAAGGCAGGAGCAAGTCCAAATTGTCTTCTAATGAGGCTTTTAAGCTTATTGTTCAAGGCCGGAACAACGCTACAAATAATCACAGCATCAATTCGCTCTTTGACATTTTTAATTTTTAATTTCGATGTCCGGCAACGCCAGACATCGATAAGTTTTTTGCCCTTAAAAAGGCCAAAAACTATATTAGTATTGCCCAGATCGATCGTCAGAATCATTTCAGAATTATATCAGGAAACAGTGAAATTTTCTATAAAGCGGACCGATAATAAAGCAGGTATCAACAATGAATTCAGATACTTACATAGTAAGAATAGTTACCCCATCTGACAAGCCCAGCCTGCCAAAGTTATCTTATAAAGTATTAACGTCCAATAAAAAACTGCACCGGACCTTTGAAAGGGCCCTTAACATTATCATTGGCTCGCTCATGGGCCTGAGCGCCGGCGTGGTCGCCCATCTGGCGCTGCAACTGGTAGGCTTTAATGTTTCTGGCATGGAAACATCCCTGATCATCAGTCTGCCCTCGGTCTTCGGCCTGCTTGCCTCTCTTGTAATTTTCTAAGCACCTCAGCCATATCCGGCGGCAGGTCCGCCGTGAACCTGACATGCTCTCCTGTTAGCGGATGAACAAAGCCCAGTTTTGCCGCGTGCAGCAGCTGCCCCTTGACCCGGAATTCCTCTTTTCTGTGGCCGTAGGTCAGGTCCCCGACCAACGGGTGGCCGATCGACGTCAGATGCACCCTGATCTGATGGGTGCGGCCTGTCTTGAGGGTAATCTCCAACAGAGTATACTGCTTGAACCTTTCCCGAACGCGGTAATGCGTCACCGCTTCCCGGCTTTTCAATGTTTCCGATCCCTCGATCACCGCCATTTTCTTGCGGTGCACAGGATGGCGGCCGATCCGCGATTCGATCAGGCCTTCGTTGTCCTTGACCTCGCCATGGACCAGCGCCAGGTATTGCTTCAGCACCTGTTTTTCCTTGAATTGCCTGGTCAGGCTCTGGTGCGCCTGATCGGTCTTGGCCGCGACCAAGAGGCCCGAAGTATCCTTGTCCAGGCGGTGAACAATGCCCGGCCGCAGTATTCCGCCGATGCCGGACAGGTCTTTTAAGTGATACAGCAGGGCGTTGACCAGTGTGCCGGAATAATTGCCCGCTGCCGGATGCACCACCATGCCGCGCGGCTTGTTGACCACCACGATCGCTTCATCCTGATAAACGATGTCCAGAGGGATGTTCTCAGGCTTGACCTCAAGGCCTTTGGGCGGCGGCAGCTTCAGCATGATGCGGTCGTCAGGCTTGATCTGGTAGCTGGCCTTGCAGGCTTCCTTGTTGACCTCAACATATCCGTCGCTGATCAGCTTTTTGACCTGGGACCGGCTTAGGCCTGCCTTGGTCTGCCGGGCCAGGAAACTGTCCAGCCGTTCTTCGGAAGTATCACCGTGAGGGATGATAAATTCAAACGCTTCCTGCATTATCCGCTATGAAGCAGGCTCAGGCCGATGACCAACAGCCCAAGCAGGAAGCAGTAATAAGCAAAGACCCTGAGCGAAGTGCGCTGGATGACGTTCATAAAGACCTTGATGGCCAGCCAGCCGGAGATAAAAGCCGCGATAAATCCGACCAAGAGCGGTGCCGCGCCCAGGTCGACCGTGCCGGCCTTGAAGATCGTTTTAGCCTGCAGCACTCCCGCTCCCAGGATTGCGGGTACAGCCAGCAGAAAAGAGAACCTGGCCGCCAGGCCACGGTCCAGATTGCGCGCCAGCGAGGCCGAGATCGTCGTGCCTGAGCGCGACAGGCCCGGGGCAATGGCGCAGCCCTGCGCCAGGCCGATCAGCACAGCGTCCCAGATGTTTATATCAGGCAAACCCCGCTGCCCCCTGCCCCGCCATTCAGCCAGCAGAATGACCACGCCGGTCAACAGCAGGAAAAAGCCGACCGCAATGACCGAACTGAACAGGCTTTCAAAAAAATCCTTGCCCAGCAGGCCGATCAGCGCCGTGAAGAATGTGCCAACCGCGATCAGCCAGAGCAGCCTGAGCTCGGTGGTAAAGAGAGCGATGATGTCCTGCCGGAAATAAACGACCACTGCCAGCGCGGTGGCCAGATGCACGACAACGTCAAAAGCTATGCTCTGCGGCACCTGCAAAAGGGATTGAAAGATGACCAGATGGCCGGAAGAGGAGACCGGCAGGAATTCGGTCAGCCCTTGAATAACGCCAAGAAGGAGATACTTCACTATTTATGATGGCTTTTGGCTTCCCAGATAGCCACGATCGGGCTGGCCAAAAAGATCGAAGAATACGCGCCGATGGCAAAACCGATCAGCAGTACCAGGGCGAAATCTTTGATTGTCCCGCCGCCAAAGAACAACACCGCCAGCACAATGATGACGGTGGTCAGGACCGTATTGATCGAGCGGGCCAGGGTCTCGCTGATGCTGATGTTGACGATCTCCGAGAATTTCTTCTTTTTGGTGCCGTATTTCTTGATGTTCTCGCGGATCCGGTCAAAGATAACTATGGTATCGTTGATCGAATAGCCCATGATCGTCAGGATCGCGGCCACAAAAGGCGTTTCGATATCGCGCCAGAGCAGCGCGATGATGCCGGTGGTGATCAAAGCGTCATGATAAAGAGCGATCAGGGCGGCCACCGCGTATTTGAACTCGAACCTGAAGGAAACATAGATGATAATGCCCAGAGAGGCCAGCAGCAGGGCCCAGAGCGCCTGGGTGCGCAGTTCCTGGCCGATGACCGGGCCGATCGTATCAGCTTCCAGCAGTTCGACCTCGCCATACCTATCTTTCAGCTCGTCCAGTATCTTGACGCGCAGATCCCTCTCAAGTTCGGTCGTCCTGATATAGATGTCCTTGTCCCCTGAGCGCTGGATCACGCTCTGTTCCAGGCCGTGCTTGGTCAGGACTTCGCGCACTTCCTGGACCGAGACCGCTTCCGGGAAGCGCAGGCTGATCATCGTGCCGCCGGAAAAATCAATGCCGAAGTTCATCACCTGGCCACGGACCGTACTGTTATAGATCAGCGCTGCCAGCGACAGGATGACCAGCAGGCCTGAGAGGATGAACCAGTATTTACGCTTGCCGACAAAATCGAACATTATTTATACACCAGCTTGCTTTCAGAGTTAGGGATGATCTTGCCGTCCACCACCATATTAAGCAGCATACGCGCGATAACAATGGCCGTGAACATCGAGGCCGCGATACCGACGGAGAGCGTGACGGCAAAGCCCTTGATCGTGCCGGTGCCGACAAAGAACAGGGTCGCCGCCGCGATGATCGTGGTGATGTTGGAATCAAGGATCGCGGTAAAGGCCCGCTTGAAGCTGGTATCGATGGCCAGTTTGATCGATTTATTCTGCCGCAGCTCTTCCTTGAGCCGTTCGAAGATAATGATATTAGCGTCGACCGCCATGCCGATGGACAGCAGCAGACCGGCGATGCCGGGCAAAGTCAGCGTGGCATGGATCAGGGAGAGCACTGCCAGAACTATCGTCATGTAAATGCCCAGCGCCACGTCGGCCAGGAAACCGGGCAGACGGTAATAAAGCACCATGAAGAAAGCGATGATGACAAAGCCGATCAGGCCGGCGACCAGGCTGCGGTCGATCGAGTCGCGTCCGAGGGTCGGCCCGACGATCCTGGTCTCGATCGGCTTGACCGGGATCGGCAGAGCGCCGGCCTTGAGCTTGATGACCATATCCTGGACCTCTTCAATGCTGAAATCGCCGGAGATCTGGGCCTTGCCCGAGGGGATCGGCTCGCGCACATTGGGCGCAGAGATAACTTTTTTATCTAGCAGAATAGCGATCGGTCTGCCGACCGAACGGCTGGTAACTTCAGCGAACAGTTTAGCGCCTTCGGCATTGAACTCAATATCAATGACCGGATTGCCGTATTCGTCAACGCCCGGCCAGGCGCCTTTGAGCAAACCGCCGGTCAGAACGGTCTTCTTGAGCACAATCGGTTTCTTGGACAGGACCTGGCCGCCCCGCACCATCTCGACCTCATCAAGATAAGCGGCCGGGCCGTAGAACTCCTTGACCTTTTCCTGCGTCAGGCGTGAGCTGTCGGCCGGCGCCCATTCCGCCTCAACGAATTCCAGCAAGGCGGTATCGCCGATGACCTTGATGGCCCGTTCAGGATCTTTCACGCCGGGCAATTCAACGACTATCTGGTCCTTGCCTTTGCGCTGGATGATGGGCTCGGCCACACCCAGGGCATCGATGCGGTTGCGGATAACGGCCACTGCTCCGGCCATGGCATCGTTGGACAGGGGCACCTTGTCCGTGGGCTGGCCTTCCAGGACCAATCTTGTCCCGCCCTGCAGATCAAGCCCCAGCGTAATGGGCAGGTTCATAAAAACATAAACGGAAACGCCGACAATGGCCAGAATGAACAATATGCGCAGCTGGTTGATGTTCTTTTTCATTTTTCGATTTGGCTATTATATCGGATTTTCAGGAGTTAGACAAGTAGAGCTTTTAAAAAGAACGCGCCAGGCAGGACTTGAACCCGCAGCCTTTTGCTCCGGAGGCAAACGCTCTATCCAATTGAGCTACTGGCGCAGTTACTTAGATTTTATCACAATTACAGCTTTTCTGCCTGAGGCAATGGTCTGTTTGCTGCCGGTCCAGTCGTGGATGGCATTATAGGCGACCTGGTATTTATAGCGGTAGTTCCTGCCGCGGCGCGTGCCCATGTCGTTGGTGATGAATTCCCCGGTCCTGTCATCATAACCCTTGAACAGCATGTAATGGTAAGCCGGGCCGGGCGGCGTGTAATAAGGATTGCCCAGCAGGCGGCCGGCCATGGGTGCGAGGACCAGGTGGCCCGCGGCCAGCTCTGACTTGATGTCATTGACCACGATATCATAACGCACGCTGATATCATTATATTTATAGAAATCCCGGATCAGCCGGGCAGCCTGCTCCGCGGTCAGGTCAAAATGCCCGCCATATTTTTTAATTTGAAACTCGACCAATTCAAGGATCTCTTTTTCTTTTCCCAGAACCCAGGACCCAGAACCCTGTACCCTATTTCTCATCATATAATCCATGGCCATGATGACAGCAGCTTCCTCGCAGGCATCCTGCCAGGGCTGGGACCAGTCCGCCCGCGGGGCCTGGCAAAGGAACGGCACTGAGATATACGCCTTTTCCGGCAGGGCCCAGGCAGGGCCAAGCAGGCAGGCGACCAGCCCTATTATAATGTATAACCTCATATACATAATTGTAGCATTTAATTGCGCAAGTTTTGAACTGCTGGGCCCGATATAATAAGTGGAAGGGATGGTAAATGAGCTATATGTCTTTCTCGTCTCCTATCAGTTATAACCCGCAGGTCCACCACTTACACGTGGTCAAAGACGGCGAATCCTTAGGCGACCTGGCCGAAAGCCACGGCATCAGGAATGTTGCCGAAATACTTTCCGACAACCCTGGCTGTGATTTCCGGCCGGGAGACCTGGTCGTTATCCAGCTGAAACGCTCGCTCCAATCCTAAGCCGTTACCTGGTTCTTCAGCCTGCCGATGCCTGACAACTCAACTTCGACCGTATCCCCTGCCTGCATTGGACCAACGCCCGGCGGCGTTCCAGTTAGGATGATATCATCCGGTTCCATGGTCATGACCTGCGAGATAAAAGCCACCAGATAGTCCACTCGAAAGATCATGTTCGAAGTATTAGATGACTGCTTTACCTCACCGTTCAAGTACAGCTTGATGTCCAGATCATCCGGGTCAACGTTCTTGACGATCTTTGGCCCGACCGGGCAGAAAGTATCGAACGATTTGGCTCTGGTCCACTGTCCGTCAGTGTTCTGCAGGTCGCGCGCGGTCACGTCATTGGCGCAGGTAAAGCCTTTGATATGCCGCCGGGCTTCCTTTTCCGAGAGCCCTTTGACCCGGTCCTTGATCACAATGGCCAGCTCCGCTTCATAGTGCAGGTTCCTGGTCATTTTAGGATAGATGATGCGGTCATTATTGCCGATCAGCGAGCTGACCGGCTTCAGGAACAGGATTGGCATCTGCGGCAGCGGCATGTTCAGTTCTTTGGCATGATCACGGTAATTCAACCCAACGCAGACAATCTTTGACGGTTTGAGTTCCATAAAAATAATAAGCTCCTTAGTTAGGCATTATTAATGCTGGCATTTCGGACAAAAGGAAGCTGTCCGGCCTCCTATTTTCATTTTCCTGACCGTCCCTCTGCAACGGCAGCATTTCTTGCCGTAGCGCTGATAGACCTTGAGCTGTTTGGTGTAAGCCCCGGCCTCACCGTTGCTATTTACATAATTGCTGAAGCTGGTCCCCTGAGCTTTAATGGCCGCCTTTAGTATCCTGATGATGCTGTCATGGATGCGCCTGGCCTCATCCGGCTTGACCTTGCCGGCCGGCCGGTCAGGCCGCACGCCGGCCGAGAACAAAGTCTCATCGCTGTAAATATTGCCCACGCCGACCACAATCTCCGGGTTCATGATCACCTGTTTGATCTTGCTCCTGGACCGGCGCTGGAGCGCTTTGAGCAGATAATCAACAGTGAATTCCCTGGCTAAAGGCTCAGGACCAAGTTTCAGCTTGGTCAGGACGCGCGCCAGCTCTTCGCTTTTATACAACCGGGCCCAGCCGAACTTGCGCACGTCATTGAAATAGAGATGGCTCTTGTCTGAAAAAGTGAAGATCGCGTGCGTGAACTTGCTAGGCAGGTTGGCGCAGCTCTTCTCGATCGGATGTCCGCCGATCAGACAGTGTTTTTTATCACGATAGACCAGTTGGCCCGTCATCTTCAGGTGGAACAGGATATGCCAGCCAGCCGAAAGGTCGATGATCAGCATTTTTGACCGGCGCCGCACATCAAGGATCTGCTTACCTTTGAGGATCTTCTGGTACTGCTTGGCCGGCTTATTGGTCATTTTATGCCAGTCAGACTCAAAGTCCGCCAGCTTTTTCCCTTTGATCGCTTTTTCCAGGCCGCGCTTGACTGTTTCTACTTCAGGCAGTTCAGGCATGGGTAGATTATAACACACTGAATGGTTATCATTGCCCTCACCCGAGCTCAAGTCAATGGCAAGATCATACATAATTTTGAGGTTTACTAACCGTTTGAGGAACAGTGGGTGAGGGCTATCGCCGCACTGACAACCAGTCCTTCTCCCGCCGTAGGTGGAAGAAGGACGTTTGAGCACAGCTAAATTAATGTGTTAGACTCTGGATGAGGGCATAAAATGTTTTTCACGGAGGTCAGATCATGCCGTTAGTCAGGATCGATATGTACCCGGGCAGGGATAAGGAAACCAAGAAAGAACTGATCAAGAGGGTCAGCCAGGACGTGGCTGAGATCGTCAAATGTCCGATCGAAGCCGTGACTGTGGTGATCGAGGACATCCCAAAGGAGAACTGGGGCTTCGGCGGCAAACAGTCCGCCTAGATAACCTCGCGGAAGATCGACAGCACCACATCAAACAGCCCCAGGACCAGGGGACCGATGATAATTCCCGGCAGGCCCAGGAACTGGATCCCGCCCAGGATGCCAAACAGGATGATCAGCGGATGGATGCGCGAGCGCTGGCCGATGATCTTGGGCTTGAGAACATTATCGATCGTTGACATCAGCAGCAGGCCGTACGTGAACAGGACAATGCCTTTCCAGTAAGTGCCGTTATGCAGACCGGCCAGGAGCAGGTAAAGCGCTATCGGGCCCCAGACCAGGCCCGCGCCCAGCACCGGGATGATCGAGATCAAAGCCGTGAGAAAAGCCCAGAGGACCGGGTTGCCCACGCCGAGCATTGAATAAGCGAACCAGGCCAGCAAGCCATGGATGACGCCGACCACGATCTGGCCCATCAGCATGCCGCGGCTTAAGTCATCCAGCCTTTCCAGTATCTGCTTGTAGCGCGATTCCGACAGCGGGAAAAACTCCTGGAAGAATCCATAGAGGTTCTTGCCGCCCTTGAGGAAGAAATAGACCGAGATGATGGTCACCAGAAGGTTGAGAAAGACGTTGGGAATACCCTTGACCACGTTCTGCAGCCAGGCAATAATCTGCATGCCGAAACCGGCTATTTGCTGGTTGTACTGCGACAGGTCGCCGACATAGCGGGCCAGGACCGGCGGCACTTCGATAGTGAAACTGGGCGAAGAAACGACCCGCGCCAGATAACGGTAGCCGCTGGCGATCTCAGCGGTCAGTAGCCCTGTGATGGAGCCCATGGGGATGAGGACAATCAACACGATCAGGAGACAGGTTATCAGCGCGGCAATGGTCTCGCCGGGCAGGAATTTGGGCATGTACTTGAGTAAAAATTTGTAGATCGGATAGAACAGGTAAGCCAGCACCGCGGAGCCGATCAAGGCAATGAGGAAAGGCCGGACGATCATGAAGGCCAGATAGAGAAAAACAACGACCGCGATGATGATCACTGTCCGTCGGTAAGCTTCCAGTCTCTCTTGAGCAGTAGACATAACTGCCCGTATTATACTGCCGGCCTCAATGGACTGCAAGCGGTCAAAAGGTTATAATTTTAAACCATGAAGATCCTGGCCATTGAAACCTCGTGCGACGCGCAAACACATCAGTGATTATTTAGCTTTAAGACAACTATTTTTTACGGAAAAAGAAATAGCGGGGCGGCTCAAGTTAGATTATACTTTAGTATCTATGATCTTTTTCAATTCCTCGACCTTCGCCTTCAACTCCAGGATCCTATCTTCACGGTCCATGGCCGATTTGTAGAAGATCTCAAGGTCACTAATTTTCTTCTTTAATTCCAGATCTTTCCGCTTGCGCTCAGTAATATCCCTGACAACCCCCAATGCTGCCACTGTCTTACCTTCATTGTTTTTCACAGGAGAAAGACTTGAATTCACAAAGACGCGTTGCCCGCCAAAGCTTAACTCCTCATCAAGCGTAAAACCCTTGCCTGTTTTGAACACTTTTTCCAGATTGGCTATATTATTGGCGGATATTTCCTTTGGAAACACCTCGGCCACAGGTTTCCCGAGCACTTCGTCCAGTTTTTTCCTTAACAGGCTCAAAGCGGCGCTATTCATCGCCATAAATTTCAATTCTTCATTAACCATAAAGATCTGGTCGGAAGCGTTTTCAACGAGAGTCCGATATCTTGCTTCGCTGGCCTTTAATTCCGCCTCTTTCCGCTTGCGCTCGGTGATGTCGCGCTCTGTAGCAGAGATACCGATTACTTTCCCCGACTCGTCAATCAGTTTTGTCGCCGTCAACCAGACGTCAAGCAAACGCCCGTCTTTGGTTAGCCGCTGGGTCTCGAACGAAGTAACCTTTTCCCCGGCAAAGATCCGGCGGTTAAAATCCTTTTGTTCGGCAGTTTTAGCGGGGGGGGACAAGTTGCCATATTTTCATCTGCAGCGCTTCCTTTTCGCTATAACCAAACATCAGCTCGGCGCCGCAGTTCCAGGCGGTTATATTTCCTTCATGATCCTGGATCAAGATCGCGTCGTTAGAATCGAGCACCACCGTCGCCAGGCGTCTTATCTGCTGCTGCTGCTGCTGCTGCTGCTGCTGCTG
>JAFGDE010000027.1 GCA_016932255.1 Candidatus Saganbacteria bacterium | reverse complement strand
ATCTTTACTTTGCCGCCGATATCACGGACAAGATCCCGCTGGTCAATAAACAGCAGAAACAGGATATCTGGAACGGCGATGCCATAGAAGTGGTCATTTCTGTTGATCCGGGGGCGGAGTCGGACCGCAAGCGCTTTGGCCGCAAGGATTACCAGATCGGTTTGAGCACGGGCAACGGCGCGGACAATAAGCCGATCATCTGGAACTGGCAGCGCCGCAGGATGCCTGACGGCAGTCAGATCGCGGTCAAAAAGAAGGCCAAACCGCTTGGTTATGCGCTTGAAGCAAAGATCCCCTGGGAATTCTTCCGCGGCCAGGATGCGCCGAAACAGGGCATGAAGTTGGGTTTTGACATCGCGTTCGATGACGCGGACAGCACCGGCCAGCGTGAACGTCAGATGATCTGGAACGGCGATTACATGTTCTACAAGGACCCGAGCGTTTGGGGAGTTCTCGAGCTTAAATAGAAAATGAGCAAAGGGGAAGGGGGGATTGTAACATTTAATCATGAGCAATAATGAAATTCCCTCAGAGAAATCCCGACATTATTCCGGGAAGTATATCATGAGCAAAAGGAGTGTTCTGACAATGAAGAGGATCATTTTGACCCTGGTAGTACTTATTGCCTTAGTGCTTGGATTGACCTATACGGTCTCTGGCATGGGTGGTGGATCACCGGAAAAGACCGGCGTTGTCGATGAATATAATGAGTATCCGGGTAGTGAAACACCAGCGGCAACTGAACCGGCCCCGGCGGCTGTTGCACCGACCATTAGCTCTGGCAGCAGCCATATTATCAGTGATTTTGAGTCCGGCAGTCTCAAGTCACCCCAGGAATGGTGGACATTCGACATCAAGACCGCTGCGGTCGTGCCCAACACGGCTTATACCGGCGGCGACAGCGAAGTGGCGGAAAATGTGGGCCGATACTCGCTCCAGTTAAAAGGTGACGCAGCGAATTGGTATGTTGGGGGCGTTGGCACTTATGTGGCCAAGGAAGGCCAGGACCTGTCCAAGTACGACACACTGATCGTTGATATTTACGGCAACGGCGAGTCTTCCGGCACCCTGAAGATCGAATTGCTGGATGATGACAACGGCAACTGGCAGATCGAACAGGACCCGAAAAAGGCCTATGCCCCGACCAGCGACGACAAATTGACGACCGAGATACTGGTCGACTGGCAGGGCTGGCAGCGGCTGGCCATTCCGCTGGCTGATTTTGTTGACGCTAATCCGGGCGTTGGTGATGATATCTGGAACCCCAATCAAGCCGGCGACTCCGGTGGATTGCTCCAGATCCAGCTGGTCTGCATCGCGCCGGCTCAGGTCGGCAAGGTCAACTTCAATGTTGACAACATCACTCTGACCAAAGAATAAGCTGGGTTTAATTGAGGCAAAGACATCTAGCAGATAGTTCAACAGGAAGAGAGGGCAGCAGGCTGAAAGGCCGATTGCCCTCTTTTTGTTTGCTGGTCATCATTTTACTGGCCGGCCTGGCGCTGAGCGCTGGGGCTCAGATTCAGGCAGCCAGACCGCTGCGCATCCGTTCCGAAGCAGGCCTCCAGCCGCCTGTCTTTATAGATCTCTGGAATCATGTAGCTTTCTATGATACCAACCTGGAAAGACCGCGCTTTGCCTCCATTCTCGGGCGGTTCGAAGGCAAGGTCGGCCTGAATGTTTTTCATTATCCTGTACAGGTTTACGGCGTTTATTATGGTGCTGCCTCACAATCGCCCGATTACTGGGATAATTATATTTTTTCCGGCGGCGGCGTTCGCTTGATCCCTTTTAGGGATTTTCAAGGGACCAGCTGGGCCAATGAATGGATCAAAGGGATAAAACTTTATTATGAATCGCTGGCGGCCAGCTATCTTAAAAATGCTATTTCAGCCGAAGCCCTGGCCGATACCGACGGCCGTTACGGGCTGGAGATATGGTACGCCTGGAACCAGTCAGAACCTGATCTGCGAATGCCCTGGGGGGAACTCTGGCTGAAATGGGAGAATCGCGAGACCAATTTCGGCTGGGAGCCATTCAAGACCTGGGTCTTTTATATGCAGCCCAAGTACGGCATCCATCTCGGCCAGGGGATCGAGGCCTATCTCAAGGCTGACATAACGATGTCGGGCAAGGAAGGCGCCGATTACTCTTTCCTGAATATCGCGGATTACGGCGTGGGCTTGCGCTTCGTGCCTTTGCGCAGTATCGGTCAGGAGAACGATCTGTTCCGGACCTTCAAAATGTTTGCCGAAGTGCTTAAGGTCCAGTACCTTAAGGAAAGGCCGATCAATCCCAATAACTCGGTCGAATCTGACGTGCGTTTTGGCGTGGAATTTTCCTACGGAAGGTAAAACATGTACCTGATCGTTGGCTTGGGCAACCCAGGGCCTGAATACGAGAACACCAGGCACAACCTCGGTTTCAGGGCCGTTGACGAACTGGCCGCCCGCCTGGGCGTTACCGTCTTTAAGGAAAAAAGCCGCTCTTTTATCGCGGAAAGCCGCCTGGCCGATCATAAACTTATCCTGGTCAAGCCCCAGACATTTATGAATAATTCCGGCCCGGCCGTGCGCGGACTGCTTGACTGGTTCAAAATAACCCCGGAAAATCTTATTTTGATCTATGATGATGTTGACCTGGAAGTCGGCCAGCTGCGTTTGCGCGAAAAGGGCAATGCCGGCGGCCATCATGGAGTTGAATCGGTCATCAACAGCGTCGGTACCACTGATTTTCCCAGGATCAGGCTGGGTATCGGCCGCGAATCCCTGACCGGCGATGTTTCTGATTATGTATTGCAGCAGATCCCTGTGGACCAGGAACAGGTCCTGGCCGAGGCAGTGCTTACAGCCGCGGAAGCGGTCGAAGTCTTGCTTAAGGACGGTTTGAGCAAGGCCATGAACCAGTTCAACCAGTAGCCTCACCCCCTCTCCATCTTCGATAGAGAAGGGGATATGTGATAAAATTACTTATCATGCCGTTTGAGCATTTGATCCAGCCAATAAGCGAACACCCGGTCTTCATCAAAAAAGCCCTCTCACTTAAACAAATGGGGCAAGTCGTCTTTGCCGGCCTGGTCGGAGCGGCTCCGGCAGCCTTGCTGGCAGTCCTGGCCGGCCGCTACAAAGATATTCTTGTTCTGACGCCGAGCACGGCTAAAGCGGTCTCTCTGGGGACTGAATTTTCCCTTTTTT
>JAFGDE010000003.1 GCA_016932255.1 Candidatus Saganbacteria bacterium | reverse complement strand
TATCCTGTTTCTGCTGTTTATTGACCAGCGGGATCTTGTCCGTGATATCGGCGGCAAAGTAAAGATACTCATCATCCCACATAACATAAGCCAGGCCGGACAGGTCTTCCGGTCCGCCCCAATCAGAGCCCTCTTTGACAAAGGATCGGTCGGCCATGCTGATCGGCCGGCATTTGCCCCACTCTTTCAGGTCGCCATCTACCGTGATCGTGCCGTAATTGCGCAAAGCCTCAGCTAAACGTTTCTCCGCTTTTTTTCCGGTAAGGCTCAGTGCCGCCATTGCTTGTCCGGAACTGGAAAAAATCGGGTCCTTCATGATCTCCTTGAAAGCCGCCAGGGATTTATCGCTTGAGGTGATCCGCCAGTCAGCTTCTTTCTTCAAGTCGAACCAGATGATCGCATCGATATCGCGCATGCTGCTTTTTAGATAACCGGGGAGTTCCCTTATCCAAGCAGCCTTGTCGCCGCCTTTTTCCGCGGAAGCGAACTCAGCCACCATGATCGGTTTATCCGGCCAGAGTTCCCGGCACTGTCTGACCTGGTCACGGAACAGGTACTTGAACGCCTGCCAATCCGACCAGCTTTGCGTTTTGCCCCAGTTGTATCCATCGATACCGATCCAGTCGACATAATCGTTGCCCGGATAAGCCTTGGTCCAGTCGTTCCAAGGTTCATCAGGGAAAGAGTAGTTCATGAAGCACCAGATCCACTTGGCGTTGTTGACCTTTTCCTTGCGGAAAACATCCACTATATGGCGGTAAGCCTTGACATACTTTTCCGGGTCCTTCTCGTTATGAACGATCCCCCAGGGATAACCGTCGATATTGAACTCGTGGCCGACCCTGAGAAAGACCGGCGATTTGAAAGCTATGATCTCTTTGGCCCAGGACTTTATGTAATCGTCCCATTTGCCGGCAATGATATCGTCAAGCTTGACCTTGTCCCGGTTGCCCCAGTACCAGGGTTCCCAGACAATATGAGGCACGGCGCCGAAATCAACGACATTCTGCGCCGCCTCAGCCGGGAATTTCTGGGCCCAATCCTGATACCACATGACCATCGCCGGCTTTTTGCCTGTTTGATCAACAAATTGCTTGATATAACCCATATTGCGGGGAGCGCCTTCGCGGAAAACACCGATAAAGACCTGCTGCCCGGTCTGGCTGGCCGAGGCTTTTGTTTTGTCATTTTCACTGCCTGAAACAGCGCAACCGGCCGTGATCAGAACAATCAGCACTGCCAGCGCCACGCTAGTCCTTCTTTTCATCAAAGAGTTCGCTCCTCTCTATCCCTTGACCGCTCCAGCAGTCAAGCCGCGCACGATATGGCGTTGCAGCATAAAGAATAACACAACGACCGGCAGGGTTGCAACAACGGCCGCCGCCATCATCAGGTCGAACCGGTTCTGGTAATTGCCCACGAACAGGCGGATGCCGACCGGTATGGTCATCGTATCGGCGTTGGTCAGGACCCAGGCGAACATCAGCTCATCCCAGGCGGTCAGGAATGTGTAGATCCCTGTAGCAATGATGCCGGGCACGGCCAGGCGCAAAGCGATGTACCAGAAGACCTGGAAGCGCGAACAACCGTCGATCAAGGCAGCTTCTTCGAGTTCCTTGGGAATGGCCGCGAAAAAGCCGCGCAGGATCCAGATCGAGAAAGGCGTAAAAAAGGCCGAATAGATCAAAATAATGCCCAGATAAGTGCCTTTGACCGGAATGCCGCTCATCAGGGTAAATTTAACGAACATGATATAAAGCGGGATCAAATACATGATCGCCGGGATCATTTGGGTCGCCAGGATAGCGTTACTGAACAGGTCCGCGCCCGGAAAACGGAAGCGCGACAGAGCATAAGCCGCCATGGTCGATAGGGTCATCGAGATAAGCATGGTAAAACCGCAGATTATGAGGGAGTTCTTGAGATAGAGCCCAAAGTTAACGTTCTTCCACATATCGAGATAGTTGCGCCAGCGCACCAGCAGATGGCCGCGGGGCATCCGCTCTTCGGCGACCATCTTGTTTTTTGTCAGATCGTATTTATAAAGCTTGCCGCTGCTGCTGCCCAGAAAAAGATAGCCGTTGCTCCGCGCCCGGGCAAAGACCTCGCCGTCAACTCCGGGGAATTCGCCGCCCTGCAGGATCCCGGCATTGGGGAAATACTTTTTCTTACCGTTCCTGATGGTCTGCATGAACTTGAGTTCCTCCGCATCGAACCGGAAGACATTGTTATAGTTTTTGTAATCCAAAGCCAGGTAAAGGTTCCGGCCTGCCTTCTTGATGAACATGGTCGTGACCTTGTTCAATTCGACCTCGCCGTCCTTGAACGGCAGGGCAAAACGTTTATAGTCCTTGAAGTCCCCACGCGAGATGCAAAATAATCCGTTATTGGCTGAGACCAGCCAGATATAGTCAGGCTCGATCACATAGGCCGAAGCAGCTGTTTTGTAAGATTGATGTTCCAGGCGCTTGAGGTCGGCTGCGCGATAGAGATTGACTCCCCCGTCAGCGGTCAGGACCAGCAGGTCCCCATTCTGCGGCACGATCTCCAATATGTCCGTGCCTGCCCGGCGCAGGCCGATCTTGCCGATAGCGATATCGGTCGAATCCTTGAGCGAGGAATAGATCATCCAGCCTATCGGCAGCAGCGTCAGGAATAAAAAGGCCAGCATGACCACGCTGATGACGATATCGGATACGCGCTTTTTTACGTAATAAGGCAGGCTCATCTCAGTTCCTCTGATTTCTTAAAGTACCTGAACCAGACATTGACAATGACAATCATAACTATAAGCAGCAGAACAGAGGTCGCAGCGCCTGTGCCAAAGTTCCAGAGCTGGAACGAGTTGCGGAAAATGTTGGTCATCATCAGGTCGCCCCATTCGCCCGGATAGCCCGCGCCGAAACCGAACATCATGATAACAATATTAAAAGAATAGGTGTTGTAGATAAGGCCGAACAGGATAAGAATGAACCAGACGGGACGCAGCATCGGCCAGGTGATCATCCAGAACTTACGCCAGGGGCTGGCGCCGTCGATATCCGCAGCTTCATAAAGCTCGTCCGGGATAGTCTGCATGCCGGCCAAGAGCATCAGCATGGACAGCGGCCAGTAGCGCCAAACCGTGGGAATAATAATGGCCCAGATGGTATTGGGGCCGGAGAGCCAGGAAGGCTTGAACGGTAAAATATGCAGCCAATCAGCCAGCATTACATTGACCAGGCCGCCCTGCTTCAGCCAGATAATGCCCCAGAGCAAGCCGGTGACATAAGTCGGTACGATCCAGGGGAACAGAAAGAAAGTCCTGACCAGAGACCGACCGAAGAACTTCCTGTTAAGCATCAGGGCTACGATCATGCCGACCCCCAGGGTGCCTACAGTAACCACAATAGTATAGATGACCGTGTTGCGCACAGCCTCGAACAAGCCGATGCGGATCGGGCTGCCGGGATCGATCAGGACTTTATAGTAATTTTCAAAACCGACAAAAGGGGCTAAAAGATACTGCTGCAGAGTGAACTGGTTGAGCTTAAGAAAGGACATGTAAATGCCCTGAGTGATCGGAGAGAGATGGAGCAGCAGCATGGCCAGGGCCGTTGGCGCAAGGAAATAGTAAGCAAAACGGTATTGCTTTATCTTAGCCCATAACCCTTTTTTATTCACGCTCATAGCCATAGTTAGAGTAATTCCCGCAGAAAATCAACTCGGCGGGGATCGGCGGACAGCCGCGGTCCACAAAGGGGGCCAGGTTACATTGACATGTACGTGTAAAACGTCCAGTATAACCAAACGGCCACCAGCAGACAGGCCAGGCCCATTACTGTATGCCAGCCCAGCACCCAATTATCGAGCTTGAAGCCGCTTCCGTCACCGTATTTATCTTTCCCGACCAGATACTGGCTGTTGAGCAGCTCGTTTAGTGCATTGAACTTATCATAAAAGAATATCAACATCCCGCCGAACCAGGTGGCCACAAAAGCTCCGATCAATACGATCACTTTAAAGACCAAGATAATAATATTGATATCCATTATTACCTCCCTTTTCCATTTAATTATAACAAACTTTGAACAAAATAACCATCACTTATTGCCCGCTTATAGGCGGCTTCAGCCGAAGCCGAAGAATCAACGCGCCAGTCACGCTCTTTGTTGATGTTGAACCAGCAGACAATCTTGACCCGCGGGTAATCGCCGGCTATGCGCAAATAAGTATCATCGATCCAGCCGGCTTTGTCTCCCCCCTGCTCCGCTGAAGCGAATTCACTGATCATCAGCGGCTTCTGGCTGAGTGCGGTCAAGGCTGTATATACGGTCGAAAAAGTCGAGGAAAAATCCTGCCAGTTGCCGTAGCCCCAGTTATAGCCATCCATGCCGATCCAGTCAACATATTGGTCGCCCGGATAATAATTTTGGATCACGTTCCAGCTTGCCTGCGGTTGATCGGTGTTGTTGGGCGTCCAGACCAGCGCAATATTTTTGGCTCCCACATCCTGGACTACATTATATATATAGATCCAAGCGCGTTTGTATTTTTCCGCAGCTTCCGCGGTCGCTCCATTATGATAACCATCCCAGGGATACCAGTTGCCGTTCATCTCATGGGCAAAACGAAGCAAAAGCGGTTTGCCCCAATCCTTGGCTGACTGGATGAACCCCCTGACATAAGCTTCATAGCTGCCGGAAGCGATCGCCTCTAAAGTGCCTAATGGATGGCTGATCCAGGGTTCCCAGGTGATCAAGGGCACGCTGCGGTTATTAAAGACCTGCTCGGCATCAGAGGCGGGAAAGGCATCGCTCCAATGAACATAGGACAGGACCACTGCCAGATCTTTGCCGGCCATGGCTTGGAAATCAGCCAAGTTGGACAAGCCGTTGACAAAAGCTCCATGGCCGCAGCCGGTGAAATTAGCGTCTATTTTATCGTAAAGCACGTACTCTCCTGTCCGGTTGACGTTACAGCCGCTGAACATGACCGAACACAGAAGCAGGCTGAGGATCGAACCGACATTACGCCTCATCTGATGGCAACGTTCTTGATCTCCAGTTTTGATTCAGAAGGGCCGACGACCATGAACTGCACTTTAAACGGGGTTTTCACGATCCCAAGTATGGGGAAGGACAGCTGTTTGAAGATATCAGCGCTCAGGTCCAGTGGCAGGTATTCGTTCTCGAACGATGTGGCCGGCTCGTCCGGCCGATCGCGGTCAAAGATCTCAATGCGCAGCCTGGTCCACTCGGCATCCTTTTTGATCAAGCCGCGGATCTCCAGCTCCAGCAATGAGGGATGGGCAATCTCTTCCTGCAGGACCAGGTTAAAGCCGATGTCCGTGCCCTTGCCTTCCAGGGAATAGACGCCGTTCTCTTCGGAGACCTTCTCACCCGATTTGCCGAACCCGCCCAGTAATGGTTTGACCTTGATCATGATGGACTGATTATAGCATAAAATATGAAATTTCTGTATTTCCGGGACGAAGAAAGCATAGAAACCTGAAACAAAGGAGTAGATAGTAATGGCAGTTGGTTTTGGCTCATTAATTCAGCAAAGAGAGATGAACCGTCAATTTATAATTAATGCGGCTCAGGTCAGGCGCAGCAGAGCAGCGATACCCCAGATTTTACGTAGAGCTATCAGAGACAAGGAACTCGAACAATGGTTCCACCAGGAAGCCGGCCACAGACTACAGGGCCTGGATCCGGCATTGAGCGGCGCAGAACGACAAAATGCCCTGGAAATGGCCAACCGTTACCCTGCCGGCAGCATGCAGCCTATTTCCCTTGAAAAATTGCTTCAAATGCCCGATCTCTGCCTTTCACCTAATGACATTATCGACCGCGCCAAGCAAGGCGTTGAACTTCTGCGCAGCAACACGAGAAGCGACATCTTGGGGACTGCTGCCAGAGGCATCCCTGGCGGAGGAGCTTCCTCCCGGGCGGCTAAATGGGCCAGGCTCAATCCTGAGCTAGCCGCACGTTTTGATTTTGACGAAAATACTCCGCGTCCGCTCTACCGCATCGGCGATCGCACTCTCTTCCAGCTGACCCTGGAGATGTCACAGCACATCGCCCGCGAAATCGGCCGCGTCTTTCCTAACCTGGCTATGACCAATTCAGAGAACGTTAAGCTTTTCATGGCCGACGTCAAACAACGCTGGGGCAACTGGCGGCAGGCGGAACTCGAGAACACGGTGTTCTTTAATCAAGTCGTTATGCCGCGAATGTGGGTCCAGGATCAGCAGATCATTGAAAGCAAACTATACCCGGCCGGTCACGGCGATTATCCAATGTTATTCGCCAGATACAGCATGGCCAAGACACTGCTGGAATCGGGGGTTAAATACTTTCTTTTTTCCAACGCCGACGAATTCCTCTGGCAGGCCGATCCGGTTATAATCTCAATTGCTCAGGAGATGTTCGATCGCGGCCATCACATGGTCATTATCGGTGTTGAAAACATAAATAACCAGTTTGGCGGCGGTTTTGTCCGTACTGCCGATGGCAAACAATCATTAGTCGAAACACCGCGCCTGCCCTGGGAGGTCGTTCAAGCCGGCCGGGCTCCTATCGCCCTGAATACGACATTTTATATTTGTGACGTAGAGTATCTGGCCGCTCATGAGGCCGATCTCTTGGCCATCGATAAATCTCTTGTTGTTAAAGAAGTCCCGGGACGGGCTGAAGGTTCGGTTGAACAGATCTTTGGCGTCGATTCCTGGGCCGGCGACATCTTCGCGGCAGTGCTTAACCCGGCCTTCATTCAATTCCCGAGAATGAACTTCTTGGGAATCAAGGACGGCGGTTTTATTACCGGTGGCGCGCCGGTCGAGGCCCTTGGCGGCAGGACTTACCTGCACTACGTCAATGAGACCGTGGCGACTTTCCCGCCTACAATGAGCCGTCTGATCGCCGGCGATCGAGCAATGGCAGAAGAACTGCACGCAAATAATTACAGTTATTTGCCTCTGCAGTTAGCTTGACAGATACATAGATATGTTCCAGTCCCTAGAATTTAGGCATACTAGAGAAAGGGGTTTGATCTAAGGAGGTTTGGATATACTTTGTCCCCGAGTTCCTCGATAAGACAAACACGGGTCCATGGCGTCATTTTGGCCGCCGGCCCGGCTAGAAGAGGCCGTGCGCTCACTTCACCAGCGATCTGCCGCTACGCCCTGCCTAAAGCCATGCTGCCGGTCGGTCAGAAACGGCTGATCGATTATTCGGTCCGCGCTCTGCAGGAACTTGGACTGCGCAAGATCTATGTCGGCACAGGCCCCCGGCCGCTGTCCGAGATCACTGAACAGCATTTGAACGATCTGGAAACCGCTGATTTCGAAATCCATTCCCACTGCGAGAATACGGTCCTGGATACGCTGGGCACGCTCAAATATATCATGCAAAATTTCATGGTCGACGTGGAACGCAAAGACACCATCGTTGTCCTGCCCTGCGATACCCCCAACGATATCCTGCTGAGACCGATCCTGCTCAATCACTTAAAGAATGAAGCGGCCGTGACCGTGGCGGCCCTGCCGATCAGGTGGAGCTCAAGCGAATGGAAGGAACGGACTTTCGGCACCGTTAAGTTAGGCGTCATGCCTGATATCGCTGATTACAAGGACAGGAATATCTTTGAGTCCGATCTGCACCAGTGCGCTAAAGGCGTGCAGGGATCATCCTTTCAAGTCGTTAGTTTCTGCGAGCAGGAGGAGCGCGATAAAGCCCAAAGCAATCTAATCAGCACGGCAATATATTTTTTTAATGCCGGCCTGCTGATGGACCTGTCCGACCATATCACGGCTAAGAATGCCGGTCACGGGTTCTCCGATATCGGCCTGCATTTGTTGCCGCTGCTGGGCGGGCGGCAGGACGAGTTCAGGCATATTCTGCCGGTTGAATTAATCCGCCGCCTGAATGATTATCCCTTTTTCGCCCATATTCTGCCCGCTGACACTTTCTGGCAGGACGTCGGCAACCCGTTAGCCCTCTTGAAGGCTAACATGGACATTCTCAGGGTCGAACAGGCTGAAGCAATGGAGAGAATGCGCGGCACATCACAATCGTTCCCCAGCCGCTGGCGTTCCTTGCTCGATTGGATCCGCCAGCAACAGGGTGTATCACTGATCGATCCAAGCGCTCTTGTGCGGGGACATGCCAGCGTTAAAAGATCGGTCATCGGCGCCAACACCGAGATAAGCGGTGATGTCATCAGCAGTGTGGTCTTTTCCGGCGGGCATGAAACCGTTGAGAACCGACCAAGCCTCAGACGCAACCTGATAGGCAGAGGTGTTAAACTGATCAACAGCATTTTTGTCGGCGGTCAACTCAGGCAGGAAGACGCCCCCAGAGTGATCAAGGACCGCATTGTTTATGAGACCGTGCACGGCGGATTAGCTTTTGATCCTCTTTAAGGAGAAGGGATGCGTTCTGCAAACATTGACCTGCTCAGGAGACAAAGACAGCAAGCGCTGCGGGTGGTACACGTAGCCACGCAGGCAGACCCTTATGTTACGGCCAAAATGAGGCCTGGCCTGTCCCAGGTCGCCGGCAAGGTCCCGGCCGCCCAAACCGGTCTGGGGCTTGAGACTTCGTTGGTCTTGCCGCTATTCCGCACCACGCAGGAAATCATCAGCAACCTGGGGCAGCGACCTGTCCCCGTGGCCACGCTTAAATTGCGCTTTGGGCCCGAAGCTCTGGAAGCTGAAGTGACCACACTTCCTTCGGCCACAGAGCCTCAATTCCCGATCTATTTTATCGGCAATGCCGGTTATTTCGGCCAGGCAAAAATGTACGGCTGGACCAATGACCTGGAAAGGTTCGCTTTTTTCTGTCATGCCGCCATGGAGCTTCAGCGGCATTTGGGAACAGCTCCTGATGTCTTTGACTGTCATGACTGGCAAAGCTCCCTGCTCCCTGTGTTCTTGCGGCTGGCCATCGCTAACAGCCGGCTTGATTTTCCTGTCGTCGATAAATTCTTCAATAATACAGCCGCCGTCCTATCCGTCCATGATTTTGCTTTCACCGGCCAAGCCTCCAATCCCGCCTTCCATCAACTGCATTTAGGCTGGGAAAGATACCTGCCGGGATATGCGGAATTCTACGGCCAGCTTTCCCCGCTTAAAGCCGGCCTGTACCAGGCCGACCGGACCCTGGCCCGCAGCCAGGAATATATCAGGGCCGTCATTGAAGAAAGATACGGCTTGCCTGGTTTTTCCGGCATTGCCAGGGAACGTTTTGCTGCAGGCCGGCTGGTCGGCCTCTGGGCCGATGAAACTGCCTGGCGCCCTGACCAGGAACTGACGGACGAACTGGCCCTGGACTGGGCCAAACGAACCCTGGCGGTCTACCGTTCGGTTGTGCCCAGGCCTTTTGCTGAAATGAGCCTGGCCGAAGCGACCAGCCCGCCGTCGGATTATCTCTCATTGACAGCTTACGAAGAGTTGAGCCAGGCCAGCCCGGTCGCTGCGGAGCTCTATTTAAAGCTCAACCGGACCGAGAAAGCGCTGATCGAGGACGCCCTTGACCGGGGAGAGCGAAAGAGGTTCACCCGCGTCAAGGAACCCGAGGACCTGCGTGATATCCTGCGCCTGCTCAGGCTCGAACCCGCGGCCGGCCTGGAAGCCAAGCTTATAGCGGAAGGCCTCCAGGAATTCATTGAGCCTTTCTTCGCCGGCGACATTGACCGCATCTTCTCGCTGGACCTGACCTTCTCAAGATGCCCGGCCCTGGTCGAAGAGCTCCGGGATTCGGAACCCGGTTTCTCGCCGGAAAAGATCAGCATCTTTGAAGCTTTCAGCCGCTATCGCGGCGCTGATAACACCAGCCTGCTCGATCATACCATCGGTTTGCTCAAGACCCTCAAACGTATCAGCCTGGCTATCGATCTGACCGACGGAGAACTGGCCGAGGAGCTGGCCCACCGTGGCAACCTGAGGGGAAAAGAAAGCCTGTCCGGCAACACGGCCGATTTCAGGCATTTTTTTGCGGTCTTTAATTACGTGGCCCAGGAACAGGGCCATCAGTTCTATCGCGCGTTTCTGGTGGCCGTATTGCTGCATGACCTGGGCAAGATCATCAGGCATGACACCCACGCGCGCGTCGGCGGCCAGATGCTCAAGACTATCCGGGCTTTCCGCGGCCTGCTTAACGACCCGGAGCTTGAATTTGCCAGAAAGCTGATCCAGCATCACTCGATCTTCGGTGATACGATCGTGCTGCGCGAACAGAACCCCGACGATATGCACGAGATACACGATATCTTCCCCGACCGGCGTCTGCGCGACTTGGCAATCAAGGCTTTGTATCTTATCGGTATCGCCGACATGGACGCGATCGGCCGCCGGGGCAGATTGACGCCGGAATCGATCAGAAAGGTCCGCCAGGCTTACCACGCCGTCCTGTTCGCCAGGGACACCGAACACCTCAGCCAAAGGCTTGAGGACCTGGGTTTTGGCCAGGAATTCGAAGGGGCCAACCGCTGGAACCGCTGGGTGGTCAGGGAAAAGGACGCGAACAAAGAAATACGCGAAAGGGATGCCAGCCTGGCGGCTTTAGAGCTGGAACATTTTGCCCAACGGAGCGTAGAAAGGGAAATGCACGACGATCTGGTGTCCCTATCAGACTCCAGCTCCAGTAAACGGAGAAAAGGGATCCGGCGGCAATTCCACCTGCGTGTCCGGGAAAAGATTGCCCAGACCAAGCAACAGCTGGGCGCGCTGGAGGACATCCGTAAAATGGACTATCTGAGCCAGAGCCTGGAAGACGCCCGGCTTCGGGCCCGCCTGCTCATCTGGTTGGCCGAACATACCCGGACCAAAGCGGTGCGCAACGTCAGTTTCGAGCTCAATTTCAGGAAGAAGATATTTAGACAGGAGCTTACCAAACTGGTCGGTCTCCTGGAAAAATTCGACCTGGAAGAGATCAGCAATGCCTTTGAAGCTGACTTTGATATGGCTGAAGACCTGCTTGAGCTTTATCTCCCCCTGGCCAAGGCCGGATAATTTCCTGCTGTTTCATCTGAAATCTTTCCTGTTTTTTGCCGATATATAATCGGAAAGGATTATATGCTATGAGCCCTAATCAACCGATGACCAACTTGATTGGCCGCTTAAGACTGGGGGTCAGGACCCGCATCTCCCCCCGTTTGACCAACACCTACGCCCGCCTGGGCTTTGCCAACCGCAGCATCCTGGCACAGAACTTATCCCAGAACCTGGCACATCTGCAAGTAGAGGAACAGAGCAGTTTGCTTAATGAACTGGTGGCTCAAGGCGTGCTCAAGGGACGGTTCCGGAAGCAGATCTCTTCGGTCGGGGAACTTGAGGATTTCATGCTGCGCACGGTCAACTCAGCCAGGATGGCCTCGCTGAACCAGGGCCTGCAGGGCATCTTTCCAGGAACACCCGAGGTGCTGGAAAGTCTCTCTATCGGCATCTTTCAGGCCCAGGAAACTGCCTTGACCGGTCTCCTGGGCAGTGACGCGGGCCGGGCCGGTTTCAATGTCGCCCTGCTGCTGGGCGCAAGCGCTGCGGCAGCCGTTGGCGCTACGCTCCTGGGCGTACCCGCGACTTATCTTCTGGGCAGTGCCACTGTTTACAGCATCATCTCAAGTGTTCTGGTCAACCGCGTTGATCCCCATTCGCTGCTCGGCAAGACATGCAAGTTCGGCAGCATGATACTGCCTTTCACCCTGACGGGCAGCATGCTCTACGGCAGTCTGGTCACTTACAACAGCGGTTTTATGTTCATCGACGCGATGCAAAAGCATTTCGGCTCCCTGCCCCTGATCGGCCTGGGACTGGGTTTTGCCGGCACCATAGCCTGGACCATCAGCGACATCATTCGCGGTTTTTCATCGAACCTTGGCTACAAGCGGCCGCTGTCAAAGAAACAGATCGCCTCGACCATGATCTGGTCTAACCTCAAGATCTTCTCCGGCATCAATTACATGTCGTACCGGGTCGTGCTGCTAGCCGCTTTTGCCATCGGCGCGGCTGCTTTCCATGCCGCCACCCTGCCTACCCTTGGCCTGGTCGGCCTGGGCGTGGGACTTGGTTTTCGGGTCGGCCTGCCTCTCTTGGCCAGGAAGTATCCCAGCCTGCGGAGAGAGCGGCTGACCGAGCGCGTGGCCAACTGGTATGAGCGCCAGGTCAACCGGATCAATTCACGCACGGTCACGCTTCGGCGCGGCACGCCGCAGGAATTGGCTATCAGGATATCAGCTTCCAAAGCCTCTGATGAAAGCATCATCATGAAGGTCAACAACGGCAGCAAGGTCTTTTCCTATAAGGGCAAGACAAAGCAGGACCTGGACAAGATCATCGAAGAGGCGGAAAGCCAGCTCGGTGCCAATAACTGCACTGACCGGGTCAAGCGGGCCCTGCGTGTTGTTTTTAAGCGGGCAGAGCGGCTCCACTATCATCCCCTGGACAAGATGGTCATTGAGTTCATTACCGGAACAGTGATCAAGTACGGCGCCCTGCTGGCCGCGACCCTGCCCTTTGCTGTTGATCCGTTGTCCATGTTCTTTGACCTGGCCACGGTCTTTGCCGGCAGCTGGACCCTGTTCGCCGACCTGCACTCCGGCCAGGCCTCGATCACCTCAGCCATCAACTGGAAGCGTTCCATGTTCAATCCCGAGGATTCTCTGATCAGCGACGCTGACCTGCGCAACACTCAAGGCTTCTGCGCCAGGATGATCGCTTACATGGTTGAAGCTCAGCGCAACTTCTCCAAGATGGTCAACATGTTGATCATGGAATATCCCAATGTTGAAGTTGAATTGGACGGCGAAGGCCTGCCTTTTGCCAATCTGGGCATGGTCAGGCAGCTCAGGGCCACCAGAGAGGTCCATGCCTATATCGACCGCTGGCAGCACAGCCTGTACCTGGAGATCCAACAGATAAACCAAAGGCTGGCCCAGATCGATCCCCGTGACCAGCAGCAGGTCAGGCAAGTCGCTTTAGAGCTGTCTCAGCTGCTTAACAGCCTTGGCGACCGCTACTCCCGGCTTGAGCATCCGCAATCTTTTGTCAGGGAACTAAGGCAGCAGATCGCTGAGGATGCCAACCGTACTGACAAATGGTTCGATCTAGCCAATGAGGAATCATTTGTCCGCACGGCATACGAAGCTGTTCGCATTCGCGGATTCAAATTCTATGAAATGGCCCGCGATTTCGAACAGATGGCTGAACAGGGCGCGGCTGAGCACCCTGATCTGGAATTCTTTGTCAGGGAAATGCTGGGCATTTTCTCGGTCAGGCATAACCACGTGCAAAGAAAGTTTGACAGCCTGGATGACAACTACTGGACCAAGACCGCCAACCTGTCCTGGCCCGAGACCCATATGGGCGACAGCCTTTACCAGGTCTGGCGCCTGGCGGACAAAGGCAATGGCCAGCACGACTTCAAGCAGAATTACGTGCCTTCGACGTATATCAGGGTCAATAATCCAAATTACAACCACCGCGCCGGCAACGCTCCTGAGAACCAGCGCTTTATCTGGATCCGGCGGGAAACATTCCTTGAGGTGCTGGGCATTTCCCAGGCCATGAGCAATGAGTTCCAATATGTCGACAACACTCCGGCCAACAGTGCTGAAGTTGAAAGGACCATTGAATTAAAGACCGGTCATCATGAACTCCGTGTCAGGGGTTTTTTCAGCAATGAGGAGGTCCTGCCTTCCAACCACCTGATCGACTGGGAAGGCAATGTTGTGCCCCAAAGCGACCTGGTCTGGCTGCCAGGCCATGAAGCTCCGCCTCAGTTCAGAGAAAGGTTTAGGACGTGGGCCATGCGTCATTACGGCTTTACCAAGCCGGGCGATATTACACCAAAATTATACTTTGCAATTAGTGGAAATAAAAAGGATCCGGGCCTGGTTGAAGGCGGCGTTATTAGACGAACTAATCCAACGGGCCAAATCGCTGAATACACTTTTGAAGCGAACTGGCAAGCCACCGAATTCTATGGCAAACTCTCACCAGAACAACAAAGCGCCTTACAGGCCTTGGCCGCTCAGCCTGGGCCATTAACAGAAAAAAGCCTTAACCAATTCCTGACCGACCGGCTTGTCGCTCAAGGTGTTTTGACGAGCGTCGGACCAGAAAAATATCTTTTTGCTGACGGCTGGGAAAACACGCGATTATTCCGCAACCTTGAAGCAGCAGGAAAACAGGACCTATTACTTAAACACCTTGATTATAAAGCCTGGGTCAAACAATTCGGGGCAGAGGGTCTTTGGTTCATTGATCGGCCCGAAGTCCTGGTCCTGGCTGCTAATGACAACTACAACGTCTGTGACGAGGCTTATATCGTCATAAACACCGAAAGGGTCCTCCAAGCTGAGCTCAACCATACTGCCAAGCGAGACAAAATTGTCCGGGTAGTCAATTACGACCTAAAGACAGCCTCTTTCCCCAACCCGGACCCGGCCAGACCGATCGAACGCGTGGCTGAATGGTGGCGCCAGGACTCATTTATCGGCATCAGATACCGGACCCGCGACGGTCAGGAATATAATATCCCCTACCCGGAGAACAGGATGCTGTTCGTAAATCCCGGGGTTTGGATGGACATCTCCTACGGCCTGATAAAAGAGCGGGATGGAGTACCTTATATCGAGGTCTATTCCAAGGATAACCGCAAACTGGGCGAGGTCAAGACTGAATGGCCTCACCATATGCATCCAGCCTCTGAAATTACCACCATGCAGGTCAAAGAAAATGAGGGGGCTGTCGAATATCCCCGCATTGAATTCGACATGTTCAGCGACCGTGTCGGCATGGCCACCTGGCTGGTGGCAGACTACGGCGAGAACTACGGCACCCGGCCGCATGAGCGTTTCCGCTTCAGCCGCCTTGATTTTGACGCTGAGGCCAAGCAGGAATTCTGGCCTAACTTTATCCGGTCAGCCAGGGTCTCCAGCGACGGTAAACGGGTAACCTTTAAGACCATCTCGACCAATTGTGAATCATTCCCGTTCGAAAAGCGCTGGGCCAATATCCAGGCGGCCGAAGAAGCTGAAACACTTGCTGTCGATACTTCCGGCAGGATCTTCATTGATCCGGTAAATCATACCTGGTCGCCGGTCAGGGACGCCGATCATACCCAGGAGGTCAAAGGCGGCGGCATTGTCCTGGTCAGGAACGCTGACGGCAATGAGACTGTCCTGCCGCTTGAGCAACTGCCCCGCAGCCTGCATTCGCTGAAAGAACTGCGCAAAGTTGTTGACACTGAACTTGTCGGCGACCGCCTGGTGGTCAGCAAACTTCGCCGCAAGAACCCGGTCAAGGACACGACCGAGTTCATCTATTCACTGCGCAACGGCCTGATCGAAAGCAATGACAGCTACAAGCAGTTGAAGTGGCAGTTGCAGAAACAGGACCTGACCGTGCGAGTCAGCCAGCAGGACGGCAACTATCGGCTCGAGATCTTTGACCCGGCAGGCAACCGTGTCGCCATCCCTCTGGCCGCAGAAGACCTGATCGATAATTACGGCCGCGGCTTTTTACAGTCCCGCCAAATGGGCTCAACGGACGATTTTTACCAGAGGGACGATAACAACTACCAGGGTACTGAAGAATACCGGCCCAGGCTCGTCAGCATGGACGGCCGCATCAAATTGATCCTGACCCGCGTTGACAAGGTCACTATCAAGCGCAAGAGCAGTACCGCGGCGCTGTTCGATCATTTGAGCACTGTCGAGCCGGCCAAGATCATGATCAGCCAGCCGACCTCCGCAGTCAAGATCAGGGTCGGCGAACAGGAAAAATGGGTGCCGCTCTCGCTCTCAAAACCGATCACATACAATGAAACGCAGAACAACGCGACCGTTGCATTAAAAATCAACGGCGAGACCAGATATATTCGCATGCCGCTGACCAAGGGCCTGCCGCCGGTCACCTATTACATTAAATATGACCGGGACAGCGGCCGGTTCGTTGCCTACACGCTTAAAGCCGAACATAACAGGGAAACCGGCGGTATCGCTATCGCTCATACGCCGATCGAGGAAGCGGTCTCGCCTGAGGTCGACCGCCAGATCCGTGAGGCCCTGGCCCAAAACGGTATCAGCAACCCTGCCCTGGCTGATGAGATCAGGATCGATGTCTTCCATACCCGGCCGCCGGAGATCATTGACGGCGTATATCACAGCGTGGTCCATGGCCAGCGCCAGCAGGGCGTCTTTTATAAGGACGAGGCCTTCCCTGCCTCAGAACAGGCCCAGTTCCGCGATGAGTATTTCTATGCTATCACCAATGAGTTGTTCTCTGAAGCTTTTCCGCCGGACCGCGACGCCAGAAGCGGCGGTTTGCAGACCGGCAAGGAGCGCGATCATGACCAGAACGACAAGCCCAGCGGCAAGCCGATCGAGAACGGCACCCAGTTCGTGGGCAACCATCGCCACTTGTTCGAATTAGCCGAAGTTCTCATGGGTATCCCCAAAGGCGGCCTGATCGCTCACGCCATGGAGCTGAACCGCAGCGGCGGCTTTGAAAAGATCATTCACAAACCTAACTTTGCCAAGTTAACGCTTTATTGTCGTGAAAAAGGCTGGATGTCCGGCGTGTCAGAGGACGAACAGGGCGTGCTCTCCCTAGCCTTAGCGCTCGGCTACCAGCTGAAATATCACCTGAGAGTCACTGCCTTTGAGGCCCAGCCCAATACCTACGGCCAGGTCCACGGCCAGGACGCCCAGCGCTATAATACGGCCCTGGCCCTGGGCCAGGACGTGCTGATGCCTTATGAGGCGCGTGAAATGATGAAGCGCCTGCGCGGCAAGAGTTTTGCCGGCACCTGGAAGCAGAAACTGGAACACTTCGCTTTCCGCCTCTGGTACGAATGGCCCAAGGCTGAGCTGGCCCGCCAGGCTTCGCCGATCGTCTTCCTGGCGACCAACGGCCGGGTCAAGCCGTACATCGTTGACCCGTACTTCCTCTTCTCCTGGTCGTTCGATTTTGTCGTCGGATTGGGCATGTACTCCAACATGCGCGCAGGCCTTGGCCGCAATAAGGAGGCGACCGGCCACAACCGCTTCTGGTGGTCGTTCATCGAAGGCCCGGCCATGAACCAGGCCTTCTTCTTCCAGTCGCACCGCGGCATCCTGGAATTGTTCAGAAAGGGCTGGCAGTACGGCAACTTTGTTATCACAGCCGAGCAGAAATCAGAAGTGCAGATCCCGGAAGAGAACAAGAACTATCTGCAGCACCTGATCGTGGCCCAGGGCGCCAGTGTTGCTTTTGGCATTGCCATGACCCTGCCGGGCGCCATTGCTCTGGGCGATTGGAGCCACGCTTTTACTAAGGATTATCTGTTCAATGAGTTCTGGGCGCTTTACGCCATGTACATCAATATCCGCGCCCTGAACTATATCAAACGCTGCGAATTAAGCCATCCTAATGCCAATTCGCCGGAAGCCAAGGCTTTCTTGGCAGAACGGCTGGCCGCGGCGCGAAGGATCGACGATGCTTCTGACGCAGCCGGCAACCGGTTCTTCGCGGCGTACGACGAATTCCGCGCCGGTAATCAGGACCGAGCGATCGAGATGTGGCAAGAGCTGGTGGCCGAGGACGCGCCCTACAAGATCATGAATTACGTCCTGCTTTCAGAGCAAATGCTGGAAGATCAAGGCATTGACATCCGCAAGCTACCCCGCGGCCGGATGACCAGCCGCGGCAAAAAGCTTAATTTCTGGGGGGACTGGAAATAACATGGGTAAAATTTTAAGATACAGCATATTCTATGCCATGATGTTCGGGGCGCTGGGCGGCTATAAGATAACCACTCATCTGCAGAATAACCAGCAAAGGCCCGCGGCGGTCGCCCGCGCCGACACTAACGAGCACCTGACAGCGGAACAGGCGGCCCGCCTGGCCCAGATCGACAGGGAAATAGAGAACATCAGGTTCTACGTCTGGCACGAACGCGACCTGAACAAGGGCCGGATCCAGATCGCCAGGCTCTACATCGAACAGTCCTATATCGATCTGGCCAACCGCCAGCAATACCTGCGCAACGCCACCGCTGAACTGAACAGCGCCGGGCCGGACGAGCATTTCAGGTTCCATAGCGACAGCCAGTACGTGCGCGATTATTTTGAGGTCAAGTTCGAACTGGCCAACCTCCATTTCGCTGCCCGCGATCCCGCTTCAGCCCTGGCCGTATATCAGAGCATCATTGATGAACTGGGCAATAACGACGTCCGCCTGGCCCAGCAGATCCATGATTATTCCGTGCCTGGTTACAGCAACCGGGCCAGGCTGGAACTGGCCTGGGTCCATATCAGGACCGGCGACCTGCGGACCGCCAGGCCGCTGCTGGAACAGGTCCAGAGCTGGGCCTCCTCCGAAGCAAGTTCTTCGGATTTTACGCTCTACTGGCGCGATGAGAACGTTAAAGACCTCCACTTCCTTGAAGCTAAAGCGCTGCTTGGCCTGGGTGCCATCGCCTTCCAGGAGAACGATTTCACGACGGCAACCGGACACTACGCCGCGGTGCTGAGCTTTGACGAAGCCGGCCAGCACGAAGGTTTCATGGACCTGGGCCTGGAAGCCATCCTGCAGACAATGCATCTTTGCCTGCAGACCTCAGCCGATCTGCCTGAGGCCAGGGACAGGCTGGAGACCGCCCTGCCCTGGGACAGGATCAACCAGCATCAGGACCTGATGTCTTCCCTGGGCTTCCGCTCCGGCGTGCCCCACAGCGACCCGGCCGCCCTGTGGAACGGCCTGATCATCGGCATGAGAAGCGCCACTCTGACCCAGGAACAGCAGGAAGAGCTTAAAGCGCTGGAAATCCTGACCGAAATATCCCTCGGCAGCAACATCTTCAAATAAGGCCGGCATGGGCATTTTTGCCTGAAATTTCTCCCAAAATTTGACGATATATATACAGGAAGGGAGAAACCATGTCAGAACCGATCCGCAGTTCAAATATTGACCGTATTCTCACCGATTCCTGGAATTACTACCGGGATAACATGATCGAAGACAGCGGCCGGCCGCTGGCCGAGTCTGACCGCAACGATCTTGACCGCGACAGGAACACCGCTGAACACGTCACTTACTCAGAAACGGTCGCCTACGTTCTGCTCAGGGCGGTCCTGATGGGCCGGGACGGCCAGGTCAGCGGCGACCAGGACAGAGAAGCTTTTGAGCGCGTCTGGACCTGGGCGCAGCAGAATATGCAGCGCAGTGCCTCCAACTTTGAGACCTGGACCTGGACCGGCAGCGAGAACGGCTGGCAGCTCGCTTCAGCCAACAGCCGGCATGCTCTCCAATCAAACTACCGCAACGCTTTATTCGCCTGGCGCTATGTGCCCAGCCTGAACGGCGACAACAGCGCCGGCGGCATCATTTCCTATACTTCCATACCTGGAGAGATCGATCGCAGCGGCTATAACGCCGCTTCCGATGACATCGAGATCGCGGTCGCGCTCTACATGGCCTCTTTGCGCGGCTGGGGCGAGGGCAATGGCGCAATCTACCGCCAGCAGGCCCAGGCTATCCTCTCCGCCGCCTGGGACAATTACGTTGTGAACGTGGCCGGCCAACCGTATTTCTTTGCCGGCGACCACTTCTCCTGGGCCGGCGAGCTGAACCCGAGCTACTTCAGGCCCGGTTACTTCCGCCATGTTCTGACCGAGCTTGATCCCGCGCATCCCTGGCACCTGGTGGCTGAAAGCTCCTACGATATCATCCGTGAGAACGGACAGATGAGCCTCAACGGACATCGCGGCGTCAATCTCCCTTCCGACTGGCTGTCCATGTCCATAGACGGCGAACTGGCCGAAAGCCGCGTCTTTGCCGAAGAGGCCGGCGAGAATTTCGGCTGGGATTCTTTCAGGACCCTTTTTGCCGTGGCCCAGGACGCGGCCTGGTTTAGTTCACCGTCAGCCAATGAATACCTGACCAACGCCTCCATTGGGCCGGCCCGTTTCCTTGCCGACCAACTGAGCAGCAGCGGCCGTATGCCGGCCGGTTTCACCCACAACGGCGACAGGGTCCGCTACATCAGCGGCATTGACCAGACCCGGGGCCTGGATCATGAACAGCTGGCCATGTACGGCGGTTATCTGCCTTTCTTCTATTACGGCGGCCGCACTGCCGAAGCCCAAAGCATCATTGAACATCTGGAAGACCAGTACCATTCCGGCGGTTACTGGGGCAATGACCGCTATAACTATTATGACCAGAACTGGGTCTGGTTCGGACTGCTGCTGGTCAACGGTCATGAGCGGTCAGAGGGCCTGATCCAAAGGCTGAGCGCCTTGCCCGCACCGGTCGCCGAAATGACCGAAACAGCTGCTGCTCCAACGATCTCATTAACCCAGATCGATCGCGAGCTCGGTTCGCTGACCTCCAGCCGCCGGCCCAGGCTTGACCCGGTGGCCGTTAACCAGCTTGTTTCCTTTGAGCAGCTGCACGATACGATCCAGCTGCTGGCCGTTAACGGCTACCAGCCAGGCAGCGACGACGAGCAGACCTTTGAGCTCTTCAGGTCGCTCAACCAGATCAGCCAGGGCTATGACCGCAATCTCCTGCCTTTCCTGGCCGACCCCAGGGAATTCTGGAACAATTATATTATCCTGCTGACCAATTACGCCTCCAGGATCAGCCAGGAAGGCAACGCTTACAGCATCGATGATCTTCTGGTCATCTTCGCCGATGTCAGGCAGGCTGTCGATAGCCAGTCGCTATTCTACGCCGCCAACGATTATAACCGCAACATCCTCGACCTGGCCGAGGCTCAGCTGCGCTCTCAGGCCGGCAACAGAGAGCCCGATTTCTACGAAACCGGCATATGCCTGGCAGCCACGGCCATCAACGGCCTGCAAAACGATATCGATCCGATCTCAGAGCGACCGGCTTACTATTTCATCATCAATACCATGACCCTGATCGGCGATCTGAACCTGCGGCTGTTTGAGACCACCAGGAATGAGGACTATTTGAACCGGGCCTCGGACTACTATTGTGAGGTCATTGAATCCTATGACGGCATAGATTTTGAGGATACCGCCATCGGGCTGGACCTTAATTTCACTGACCAAGACGTCGCCGGAGCCCTCAGGTTCAATCTTGAGCACGGCAACCTGACCCAGAGCACCTATGACGAGGCCGGCCAGGCGCTGGAGCACCTGCGGGCGGTCGCCCAGATCAAAAGCTCAGCATTGATCATCCAGCGAAGCGGGCAACGCTCGATCAGAGAGATCCTGGACGAGCTCATCAACATAAATCGGACGGTCGGCGCGCTGAATGACCAGACCGGCAACGGACCGGATTTTTACCGGACCCTGGCCACGGTCATTCAGGCGGACTTGCTGCTTTTCCTGGCTGACAGAATAAAATACAATTTATGGCCAAGCTATAACGGCATAGAGAGCGCAATCGATCTGATACCTGACCTGGGCGGCGTCCTGCCCGAGGTCATCAACCTGAACAACCGTTCCATCACGCTGCTGCCTGTGATTGCCCAGTTAATGAACGCCGCTGTCAGCCCTGACCCTGAGCAGCGGATCGAACAGCTGCTCGGGATCAATGACAGGCTGCTCGGCCAGGCCAGACAGCTTTACAATTCAGTGCCCAATGACTTTGCTTATCTTTTTGCCTGGTCCCAGACCAAGCTCCTGGAGATCGGCGTGCGCACCACCGATTTCATGGACCATGAATTCCGCTACCTTGTGCCCTTCTACACTGAGCCGGCCCTGCTTTCCCAGCCGATCCCGGCCGACAGCCATCTTGGCATCGAGCAGAACTATCTGCTGGCCCTGATGCTGAACTCGGCTGACCGCGAGGTCGAGGCCGTAGAACTGCTCCAGCAGGTGCTGCGCGATTCCAGCTTCCTGCCAAGCAATTATCATCTCTATTTCCAGGTCCACGCCCGGCTTAAGCTGGCTGAGATATACGCGCATCGCTCTCAGCGCGGCGATGACCGCACCCGCAACCGCAACCTGGCCATAGAACAGTTCAATGAGATCGAATCCCTGCTGACCGGCGGCCGCCTGAGCGAAGCCAGGCTGCGCGACCTGCGCTCAGAACCCGATCGCTTCCTGGCCTCTTTCAGCTTGAACCGCACGCAGCTGGCTGAAATGGGCTGGCGGCCCGACTCGTTCCTGGCTGAGCTGTATCATGAATGGGCCAATTTGACCGATAACTCCAGGCTGGCTGAGATCGCCCTGGAATACTGTTTCCGCTCTGACCTGCAATATGACTTTGATACCAGACGCGCTTTCCTGATCCGCCGTTGGCGCGAGCTTCGCTCTGACCAGGATGTGCTGAGCACCCAGTATCACAGGAGCATTGAAGATGGGAATTGATCCTTTACTCTTTAATATCAGCGCGACCGGGGTTTTGCCTGCGGCAGGCCAGCCTGCGCCAAGCTCCAGCGCTTTGGCCGGCTCGCAGCCGGTCCTGCTGGCAGAGAACGCGCACGGCAACGGCGATGACGACACCGCAACCATTGCCGGCGGCGGGACCGCCCAGCCTGCTGCTGCGTTCCAGTCCTGTCAGGATTTTCCCAGCCAGACAGCCGGGGATTTTATCAGCAGCACCCAAAGCCGGTTGATTCAGTATCAAGCCCACATCAGCGAGTTGAACGCTGAGATAGATCTCGCCACAAGAACGATCGATAATCAAGAAGCTGATCCAGACCTCAGGGCTTCAGAACTTGGCCGGCGCAACAGCCTGCGCGGCGAACTGGCTGAGTTCAACGTGCTGGTCTGGCTGGCGGCCAGAGAGACCGGCCAACCCAGGCCTTTAAGCAGTTTAATAACCGCGCTCAGCCATCTGCCGGGCAACGGTTCGGCCTACTGGCGTGCCCAGATCGCCATGATCCTGTCCAGCGAACTTGAGGACGCGTCCATCAGACAGGCGCTCTACGGCACCGGACCCGGCAACCGCATCCTGCGCAACGACAACGGCTGGCGTGATGCCACCGACCCGGTCGAGCGTGAACGCCTGGTCCTGGAACAGATCTATGACCAATTATTGACCCATAACGGCCAGCCCCGGAACGAACTGTCCTTGATGATCGGCGAGAACCTCTACCGCCGCGCTCTGATCGCCAAGAACCAGGGCCGCACAGAAGATTTTCATTCCCTCTTGATCGGCACACCGGATAACCCGGGCGCCATGACCTATATCAACCGGCTGGCCACGACCATAGATGTCGCTTCGGCCTCCCGCGCTCAGCTGCTCGCCGGGCGCGAAAATTATATCCGCGACGCGGTCAGGACCTCTCAGCGCAACAACTATGAGCTGCTGCGCCGCGAGATCGCCTGGGCCAATTATTTGATGGCCAGCATCACCATGCGCGAAGCCGAAGGAGAAACCGACCTGTCACAGAACCTGGCCAGCCTGGAGCAGGCTGCCGGTTATTTGAACAACGCCGCGCCGCTGGTCGGGTTTTCACTGCTGGCGGCGCGCGCCGCCCTGGCCGACAACCTGATCCAGCAGGGCTTCATCAGCAGGAACCTTGACCAGCCCCATATCGCCTATTTCAGCGAAGCGCTCTGCCACCTGGACGCCATCAGACAATGGCACGATGATTACGTCAGCCAGATCGGCGCCAGCGGCACTGTCCAGCGCTGGCTGGTCAATATCAATGCCTCGGTCAGGGTCAGCCGGGCGAAACTGATCATGGCCTTTGTCGGTGAGATCGGTCTCAACTCGCCGGCTGAGGTGCTGGCGCTGCTTGCCAATGACCTGACAGAGAGCGAAAGACAGCTGCTGGGCCAGGAGCCTTCGCTCCAAGATGTTTTACGCATCCAGCGCCGCCTGCTGGAAGCCCAGGCGCAGGAACTGGAGGCCGCCGCAGCGGCAACTTATTCTTACGGTTCGACCACTATCCCGGTCCTGCAGGAACAGGAGATCATGGGGATCCGGATCGCCCTGGCCGAGAATTACGCCAGACAGGCTTTTATCGCCCGCAGCCTGAACAACCAGAGCAGTTATAACTCCCTGATCGGACGCGCCAGGACCTTGATCAATGAGATCCTGGTCCCTGACAGCGGCGCCTCACCGCTGACCCAGGCGATCGCCCATCTCTGGCTGGGCAAGATCCTGCTGGTCGAGGTCGGTGAAGCGCATACCTTTGAAGAGAACAGCCAGCTGCTTGACCAGGCCATGGACCACATCGAAGCAGCCATTGCCGCGGGCCAGCTGCAAGGCCAGCTGCTGCTCTCAGCCCAGCAGAGCCGCAACGAGATCAGGCTTTTGAGGCTGGAACTGACCATGAGACAGGGAGAAAGCTATCCTGCCGCCACGGTCAGCGAACTGGAGACCCTGGCCTTTGAGCTCTTTGGCAGCGAACCGATCGGTTCCCCGCTGATCGAGCGGGCCCTGCGCGACCTGATCGAGTCTTACAGCGCCCGCGAGGAAAATCACGGCCGCATCATCCTGCTGGTCAATGTCCTGCTCGGCCGAAACGGCCACGGCGCCGATCCAGAACTGGCCGACCTGAGACGCGCGATCAGCAGCCTCAGATCAAGGCTGTTGAACAACGGCCAGCTAAGGCTGCCGCAGCAATTCCAGGCCTGGCTCTATCTCAAGCTGGCAGAAACGACCTCCTGGAGCAACGGCGCGGCGGGCCGCAGCGCCGCCGGCAGCATCCTGAGCGAGGTCCAGCAGAATTTTTCCGCCCTGCTCGACGCCGAGACCGGCGAGCCGGGGATCCGTGCCCTCTATCTCCTGCTGCAGGCGGAGATAGAGATGCGCGATGAAGAATCTGCCGGGCCGATCTTTGATCAAGAACTGGCCGCAGTTGTGGAACAAAGCCGTGACATCGACCTGATCATCAGGCTGACCTTTGCCCAGATCGAGGGCCTGGCTTATGAGCAGGAATTTGACCGCATCGCCGCCCTGGCCAGGGCAAAGCTTCAGCCGGACCAGCTCCAGCGCATAGAACAGATGTTCGGCATGCGCCGGATCAGTTTTCAGACCTATCGTTTCAGGGTCTGGAAAGCCCTGACCGACGCGCTTAAATGGAGCAACGAATACGCTGAGGCGGTCGAGGAGATGGAGCGTTTGCTCGCCGCTCTGCCTGACCTGGCCGCGATCGACCAGGCCATGGCTGATCTGCTGAGCACCCAGATCCAGATCGACCTGGCCGACATTTACCGCTACGACTGGCCCGGCCGCAATTACCAGCTGGCGATCGATAACTATCAGGCAGTAATAGACAGATATCCTGATACAGCCAGCCTGTCGCCGGACCTGATCCTGACCATTGCTTCAGCCCGGCTGGGCCTGGCCGAGATCCTGCGCAATGTGCCGGCCCTCCGCGACCTGCCTGCCGCGCGGCAGCAATATGACGCCGCGCTGGCCCTGGCCTCGCGCCTCAACGCCGAGACCAGCTCCTACCACCTGCTGGTCGCCCAGATATATCTTGGCCTGGCCAATCTGGCCAGATCGGACAGCGGCTGGCTTCAGGCCGACCTGGTCGAAGCGGCCGAACATATCGGGCTGGCCAAAGAACACATCGATCAGGTCAGCGACGCCCCGGAAATGATCGAAGCTGAGATCGACCGGATCTACAATGACCCGGTGATCAACTCGCGCATCCGGCCTGAGCTTAACACTGATTTCCAGATCTTCTCCGGCGCTGACGGCCGATCCGAGACCCAGCTGACCTTGAGCCTGCACGCGCCGCTCGATCTGGGCCTGTCCGACACCAATATCAGCTGGCTGCACCTGACGCTGGCCGAGCAGATGGACCTCGGTCCAAGAGGCAATATCTATTCCACCTACCTGGGACTGCACTTTATGCCGCATTCCAATTTCACCTTGGATCTTAGCGGGCGTCTGGCCACGACCGGCGATGCCGGGGCTACGATGCAGTTCTTCAGACATCCGGATCTGAGAATGAGCACATTCTTCTGGACAGAATACTTCACTGCCGGCGGAGCGGTCGATCTCAATTTCGACGCGCCGGACCTGAACTCATACAATGCTTCGGGCATGTTCAACCTGGCGTTCACTCAGATTCCCTTCATCGAAGGATTGCGGCTGGGCGCTGAATTCAACAGCGTGCCGTTCACCTACGGCGGCGAGTTCCGCCGCATGGATTCGGTGGCTTTCGGCCCGCGGCTGGACTGGAACGCCACTCCGTGGCTTTCGATCCAGGCCAATTTCATGGGCCTGGCCTATTATTCGCCTGACACTGACCCGACCACAGAGGATGAATGGCACATGGGCTGGCAGGCCGGCGCCGGCCTTGGCTTTAACGTGCTCCGCTGGCTGCGCTTTGACGCCATGTACAACCACCAGCAGACCTACGACCATCCGCACAGCGTTGGCTATCCGCTCGACATGTTCCAGGGCACGCTGGACCTGACATTTTAAATGAAATTTCCTCCGAAAAGTGACGATATATATATGGAGAGATCAGAAGATCAGGAGATCGGATGATCAGAATATCAGAGTGAGATAGCACCAGAATATCAGGAGGTAAAATAAAATGACAGCAGAAGCAGTTAGGAACATGCAGATCCATCCCCTAGCCAACAGGACTTTGTCCGCAGCCGCGCAGGCAGTGGACCGCCAGCAGCTGCGGCGCAGCCTGGTCAGGTTCAACCAACTGGCCTCGCCGCGCTCCTATTGTTTCCAGAACCCGATGAAGTTCGCCACCGGTCTGCTCGTACTGCAGGCCGTGGCTATCGGCGCCGGCACCGCGACCGCGTTGATCTCCGGCATGGAAACCTACGGCACGGTCAAAGAGATCAGACAGGTGCGAAAATTGCCGCCAGAGATCAGGAGCGAAGCGCCCAAAGGCTGTCTGGCCGCCAGAGCGGTCGGCTGGATAGGTCTTTTAGCCAGTATGGCCATGGTCCCGGTCGCCATGGGCGGCGGGGCCGTTGCTGCCATCTTCGTCCTGACCCTGGGTGCCAGTTTGCTTACGCTCGGCGTTGAAAAGGTCGTGCGCATGGTCGGCTGGCGCAGAGCAGCCAACGAGGTCGTCAACTCGATCAGGAGCGAGGCTGACCGCGAAGTCCTCAATGAGGTCGCCGAAGAGGTCAGTGTTTCTGAACGGGCGCAGAAGATCCTGAACACTAGATTAGAAAGGGCAGGCGATCGATAATGTCTGACTTTTGGACCGGATTAAGCGATTTTGGCAGCTGGGTCGCCAACGGCTTCAGCCGCAGCTCCAGTACCAGCGGCTGTACTGCCGAGGGGGTAATTGACGCTTGCGCAGCCAACAACTACGCACCTGAGGCCGGCAGTCCCTATGCCGGCAGCAGTATGGTCGAGGAAGGCGATCCTGTTACTTTTACCCTGCCCTGGGCAGAGACCTGCCAGGGCGATTCGTCCGGTCTTGAGGTCGTTTTCTCTCTGGGCAGCATCCAGAACCGCGCTATGACCAGGAACAGCGATGGCAGTTATTCCATCACGGTCGACGCTTTCCAGTGGTCGACCGAATGGAACGCTGTTGCCATTACTATTACCGACCTTAATCACGGTTCGTCCATTACCAAATATATGTCACCGCCCACGGTCGTTCCGGCTACTGACCCGGTTGACCCATCAGATCAATGTGCGGATGATCCTAACCCGGCCGTTGCTTCGCTGAATTTCAACCTGGCGCCGGGCAACAACATCAACATCAATGAGACTCTCCTGCTCTCGGTCCCGGCTGATATGGTCGAGGAATGCGACGGCAGCAGCGACTCGATCGCAGTTGTCTTTAACATTAACGGCATGGATTGGGAAACTGAACTGGTCACTGATTATTACTCAGAAGCGCTTGACATGACCTTATCAGGCCAGCATTATGTGGCCGAGGTCATGTTCTCAGAGGTCGGCAGCCAGATGATCTCCGCTGAGGTGCGCGACACCAGCCGCGGGACCACGGTCAGCCTCTATTCCCAGACCGTCAATGTCGGCGTCTGTTACACCATACCGGCTTTCGGCGCCAACCAGCAGTATCCCGACGACACTTCGATCATCAGGGGAACGGACACCGAATTCACCTTCCTGGTCAACGACCTGAACGACTGCAACGGCAATGACCTGGTGATACTGGACCACAATGTCGAAGACCTGCTGCATAACGGTTATGTTGAATATACCGGCGGCACGCTGACCGTGATCGGCCAGATCCTGCCCTCGATCTCCGGCGGCACGATCCGTTTTAACCTTGAGGACATCAACGGAATTCCGGCGGTCTACAATTTCTATCTGCCGACCATCGAACCGGTCGAGATCCAAACCACTTCCCTGTTCATCCAGGAAGGGGCTGAAGCCAATTTTGTCGCCCCAACGATCTCCGGCGCGACCAATTACCGCTTCTGGGTCACCATGCCCGGCGAGATCGATGACCTGGAAAGCAATCAGTTGACCGGCGCTTACAGCTATACACCGACCATGGCCGGCGAACATATCCTCAACCTTGAGGTCACCGCCTATAATGGCGACATCATCACGGCAGATTATCCGTTCATCGCAGCCGAGGCAATTGGCGGCGGGGATGTCTGCTATACCATCCCGGAAGCCGGCTTGCTGCAGCAAACACCGCTCCTTTCCGGCATCGTCCGCGGCGACGACACCTTCATCACCTGGACCATGGACGACCTGAGTGACTGTTTGGGCGGCGATCTGATCTTCTATGATGATAATGCCAGCGAGATACTCTATGACGAAGTTGTCAGCTATCTGTCCCAGGGCCTGACGGTTTCCGGCCGGGTCAGGAGCACTGTCAGCAGCGGCAGCCATATCAATGTCAGGTTCATTGATAACTGGGGCCATATGAAAACCGTCAGCATACCAGTGCCCGCGATCTCAGAGCCTTTTATCCAGACCGATATCGACCCCTGGATCACTCTGAGCGAGGATGTTGACCTGCAATTGCTGGCCGAGCCTGCCGGCGCAAGTTATAACTATCTGGTCACTCCGCCGATCAGCCCTGCTTTCAGCAGCGGCGTGCTGACCGATTCGTTCTGGACCATTGGCTCCGGCCAGACGCCTGAGACCGGCGTTTATACCATTGAACTGGACATCACGGGCGGCGACGGCGAGACCATCCCGGTGATCGGTTCCTTCCCGGTACACGAAGACTGATATCAGGCTAAAGATCGATGCCCTGCTTATATATATTATGTAAGCAGGGCTTTTTCTTTCCGGCTAAAAAGTGAAATTCCCCGCTCCTACCCGCGATAACAGAGCATAGGAGCATGCGCAATGCCAAGTATCATAGATAAAATAGATAGAAGCTTCCAGCGTTTATTGGCCTCAAGGCATCCGGTCTTAAAGGCCGGCGACAAATTATTTAAGCGCGCTTTTGGTGGTGTTCCCCGGCTGACCAATCTGGCCCCGGCCGGCCCGATCGCCGGTCCGCAAATAGTCTGCATGTCCGCCGGCGACCGTGACGGCGTCAACCAGGTCTTTGATCTGTTCTCTGGCGATCTGCAGCAGCAAATCGAGCCCGGTAAAATGGTCAAGGGCCAATATCGCTCCTATCAGGTCGTGAGCCATTTTGCGGAAGGCGGCATGGCGGACATTTATCTGGTCAGGAACGCCGAGGGCCAGGAACTGCTGCTCAAAAAGCTTAAGGTCTTTTCTGACCACTCCGAGCAAACCCGCCATGACCTGCGCCTGCGCTTTAATAAGGAGGTCAGTGTCCTGCGCGAGGTCAGCAGCCCTTATGTGGTCAAGGTATTTGATATCGACCCGCAACCGCTGCCCATGTTCTATATCATGGAAAAGATCGAAGGCAAGAGCTTGTTTGACGCTGTACCGCAAGGCAAAACGATCGATCCGCACCTGGCCCTGGTCATCATGATCCAGATCCTGGACGGCCTGATCGCCTTTGAACGCGCCTATCAGAAACAAAGCGGCAGCCAGGTCCAGCTGGCCCATCGCGATATCAAACCGGAGAATATCCTGCTCAGGATCGAGGGGCGCAAGGTCAAAGGCGCCGTGCTGACCGATTTTGGCATCGTCAAACTGCCGGAAAGCCAGCAGACCAAGACCCATGAGATCATGGGCACACCCGGATATTTGGCGCCTGAGGCCATTATCATCGGCGGCACAAAAAATGCCGATCAGCGCGCTGACATTTTTGCCCTGGGCGCGGTCCTGTACTGGCTTTTCACCGGCGTGGAGCCTTTTGCCAAGGTCTCTATTTACGATCTGGCTAACAGGCCTGATGAGATCATCAAGCGCCTTTCCCAGAACCGCCCGCCCTTTATCTCGCCCGATATGTGGTCCGTGACCTTCCGGGCCATGTCGCCCAGGCCGGAACTGCGTTTTCAATCGTATACGGACATGAGACAGGCGCTTTATTTGCTCCATAAGGGCTGATGGGTTTTTTTCACGTCGATAAAACCTGTCCGTTCGGCGGATTTGATGATTTGTTAAAAAAGTGAAATTTTTCGGCTATTTTGCCGATAATTTGGTAGGAAATATTGTGGGTACTGGGTTCTAGGTTCTAGGCTCTGAGTTCTAGGATCCTAGAACCCAGAACCTAGTCGCCAATACAGGAGGAAAATAATGCCGCCACTGATGGATAGGATCAATTTTCGGCCCCAGTTAAGGAGCGCCTGGCAAATAGTCTCCGGCAGGGAATTGCGCCGCAACGTCCGCACCAGGTTAAATGATATCCGGGGGACCCTGTCTGAACGTCTCCCCGTGCTATTCGGCCTGCAGCCGGCTCTGCCCGGCGTGCCCAACATTTTTGCTGAAGGACTGACCCTGGGCAGCCGCATCGAAGAATCAAAGATAAGCACCATGCAGATGGCAGGCGGGGCCGCAGGCACTGCCAGCCGGCCGAGTCTTCCTCCTTCGAAAATGACCACGCCGCCGCCCCTGCCAAAGGATCCCAATGCCCAGAACGGCAAACCAGGTAGAGGCCGCAAGATCATCACCGGCGTGCTTTATGGTTTAGCAGGGGCAGCCGCTCTTGCCGGCGTGTTTTCACCAGTAACTAACCTGGCGTTCATGATCGCGCCGATAGCTATAATGAAGCTCAGCTGGGCCTCAGCCACGGCCGCTGTCGGTGTTTGTGCCCTGGTCAATCTGGTACCGGTCGGTTTGATCGGCCTGGCTCACCTGTTGATCAGCCGCCGCAACAAGACCGCCAAGATCAACGAGCAGAAAAAAAACGAACAGCCGAGCGCTCCCCTCACCCAGCCCAGGGCTGCCGCTAGTGAAGTGCCGCTTGAGACCATGGCGGCTGATATCAACCGCGTCGAGGGCTTGAGCTTTGATCTAAGCCAGGTCAGACCTGAAGACCTGCGTTTTGCCTACCGGGAACTCGCTACCATCAAAGAACATCTCAAGAGCCAGGTTTTGCGCGGCAACACTCCATTGCGGGTCCGGGCTGAAGCAGCCAAAGAAGCGCTCTCCCGTGCGATCATGGAACTGTCCCGCAATCTGGGACTGGTCTTTAAAACAGGGGGCGGCGATAAAAGCAGCATGCCTGAGCCAAGCGAAGAGACCGAATACTTCATCCTGCCTGTGCTGGCCAAAGCTGAAGCAGCGCAGAGCCAGGATATCAGTCTGAGTTTTGCCGCCGGCCATCTCATCGGCAGCGGCGGTTTTGGCGAGGTCTACAAAGCTGTGCGCGATCCTGCGGAAGATATCTTCTTTGCCGTCAAAGCGGAAAAAAAGATGGATGAACAAGTGCGCCAGGCAACCCAGGCAGAGCGCCGGGCCAGGCTCGAACGCCGTATCGCCACTATGATCAGGCACGGGAATATCGTCAAATATTTCGGCGGCGGCAAGCTGGCTGACGGCCGCGAGGTCGTGGTCATGGAATTCCTTACAGGTGAACCGCTCAAGGATGTCCTGGAAAATCTGAAAAAAGGCACCAGGGTCGGTTATGAACAGGCTGTTGATTGGCTGCTCCAGACCATTGAAGGTTTACATGAAGCTCACAACTTCACTAACCCGGAGACCGGAGAGCCTCTACCGATCGCTCACCGCGACATCAAGCTGGAAAATCTTTTCCTGACCGAAGAGAGCGATAAAGAGATCATTAAGATCCTTGACTTCGGCATGGTCAAGGTCATTTCCGACGATATATCGCAGAGCGACCAGACAAGGACAGGCCAGCTGATGGGCACGGCTTCTTACCTGGCGCCGGAGAACCTTATTTATTCTCTGGTCCAGACGAGCGACCGGCTTTCTGCCAGGGAAAGGGCTGACTGGCTGATCAGACAGGACGTCTATGCTTTGGGCTGCGTCTTTTACCGCCTGCTGACCAGTAACAGCGCCAGGCCATACGGCATTGACTCACAGGAGACATATTTGAACAACGCTATTTATGATACCTCAGGCCTGATCAACGAGTTCAAAGCCGGCCAGATCTCCCTGAACGAGCTGATCAGCCGGGCTGCAGCCAAACGCGGGCAACCGCCCAGGCTGGAACAGCATAACATCCCGGAAAATCTTTTTTCGATCGTCGAGCGGATGCTCTGGTTTAACCCGCTGGAGCGCTATCAAAACGTGGCTGCGATCGCGGCCGATCTAAGGCAGGTCAAGGACCAGCTCAATGGTCGTGCTCCGAGCAGCGCGGCCCATGACCCGACTAGGTTGTCGCATACACCGGCTGAACCGATCGAGGCGGCCCAACAGGGCGAGGAGACCAGGGCGGCAAAATCGCGGAGCGGCCAGCCGGCAGCCCCGGCTAATCCGACCGAAGAACTTGACTTTACTGATCTGGAACTTGAATCCAGCGGCGATATTTCCCCTCTGGAGCAGATCATCGCCCGGTTGAACAATCCGGAATCCCGCCGGGAGGTCTTTGATGAGATCAATCTCGGGATAATCCCGGAACTCTCTGCCGAAGAAATGGTCAGTCTGGAAGACCGGATAGCCGATATCAGTAACCAGGCCCGACGGGCTAACGACCAGGAACTTTATACCCAGGCGCAATACGCCATGAACATAGTCTTCTCGCTGCGCCAGGACAACGGATCTCAAGGGTAAATATCAGGAGGTAAATTAAAATGGCTGGAGTCGGACAAATCAAGACGATAAATCTCAGGGCGGCGCGTATTCAGGCCAATGCTCTGCGCAACGCGTCATTGCCCGTCGCACAAAAGATCAGTATGCTGAGGAAGATCGTCGATGGACAGCTGCGTTTCGAGGCTGACGCGGTCCACGCGCTGCGCCAGGACCTGCAAGCCTTGACCGGGCACGAGAACGCCGAACTGGCCCAGCTTGCCCAACAGGCTTTCAGTAAATTGTTCGCTCCGCCGGCACCGCCGGCCTCTCAGGCCCCTCCGGTGATAAATCCGCCGGCTGAAGCACCAATTCCGCCCGAAGTGTCAGCAGTACACGAGGTCAGGGATAGTGAGATAATCGATGTTTCAACTGAAGAACCTTCGCTCGAAATAGATGTTGAAGAAGAACCGGCTGCTCCTTTGGCAGAAGCGCCGGCCCGGCCTGCTGCGCCGCCGCCGCTGCCCGGCCGCCGGTCAGCACAAGAGGCTTTTAGGATCGCTCCAGTTGAACAGGCTCCGGCCATGAGCGCGCCAACTACCGTATCAAAAATTTCCGAGCTTGGCCAGAAAGTCATCGGCGCGCTTGACCTTGAAAGCGAACAAATCTCTGAAACACTCGCCGCCATCGGCCGCGACGGTGTTGACCCCATCCTGCTCTCCCTGATGAACCGGTTGGTTGACAAGCTGCAGCACCAGGCTGAAGGCGTCAGGGATGACCTGAACCAGCCGCAATTGTCCAGGGAGCTTGAGGATCTTGAGACCAGTGTCAACCGGCTGACCTCTGCTTATGAGGCCGCGGCCGAAGCCCTGCGCGTCCTGGAGAATGAAGCCCCGGCCCTGCAGGAACAACTGAGCCGGCTGGAAGCAGTCGCTGATACCTTTGAACATTCGGGGACCAGGGCTGCGATGAGCTCGGCGATACAGGGGCTGCGCAACCGCTTTTCTGAGAGTGAGCGCGAAATAGCAGAGCAGCGTGAAACTCAGCAAGAGATCATTGCCGAAGCGCTCCAGCTGCTCCACGGCACAGGCCTGCTGATCAGCGGACGGATCGACTCCGAAAAACAGGCGCTCAAAGAACGCCAGACCGAATTGACCGGCCTGACCACTGAACTGGAAGCCCAGCTGGCCCGCCTGACCAACATCATCCCGGAAGATGCGTTCAGAGAAACGTCTGAAGAAAGCGAAACGCCCCCGCCGGCCGCAGCAGCGCCGGCGCCTCAAGTTGACGAGGACGCCACAACCGCGGTCATGGATGTGCGCAAAGCGGCGGCTCGAGCCGGCAGCCAGCCGGTCTTTAGCAGCGATCCTGAGGTCCAGCTGATCATGGCAGACAGCAGCCTGCCCATCCCGGAAAAAGCCCGGCGTTTGGCCGCCCTGATGTCCGGAGAAAAACCAAATATTGAAGCCGCCAGAATGCTGGAACGGCCTGAATTCGATAACATAACTTAAGGAGACGGAATGAAGATCACCACCCTTAGAGGTATACGCACACTGCTGGAAAGCGCCCGGAAGAACTTTTCCAGGCGGCTTAAGTTAAGCCAATTAACCACCCTGCCCTATGACCAAACACTCGATCTGACCCTGCGTCAGGAGGCAAGAGCCGTGACAAAGATCGCTGCCCAGGGCATCAGGCTGAGCGAGATCGATCCTGTCATCGTGGCCCACGAAGCTGCCCTGCGCTTGGAAGTGGCTGACGCCAAGATCGCCGAGCTGCGCCATAACATCGATGAGATGAACAGGACCGTCCTGGCCGCTAGCGAAGAATTGTCGCAGCGGCCGACCACGGAACAGACCGAGGAACTCCGCCGGCAGACCGTCACCCTGACCAATCAACTTGAGGACAAACAAGCAGAATTGCTCCGGCTGAATGCCCAGTTGGAAGAGCTTCGTCAGGAATTATCCGGCCGGCCGACCAGCGAAACGCTGGCTGCGGCCACTACAACGGCTGACAAGGCCCAGCGGCGCATCGCGGAACTGGAGGAACTGAACCAGCGTTTGGAATCAGCCGCTGATCAAGCAGGCAGACAGATCAGTGATCTGCTACACAAAAACGAGCAATGGCAGAGATACGGCCAAGAGATACAGCCTAAGATAGACCAGTTCGACGCCATAAGCGCTGAACTGTCAGTTCACCGCCTTAACATGCAAAGCGTTACCCGGCTGGCCTTCTATGGGGCCGAAGGACCGAGGTACTGCTATTCAAGCAATGGTTTCACTCTGCTGACCGATGTGGGCAGCACCCGCACAAGCAACGAGGACAGTGTCGCCTATATCAGGCTGAGCGACGGCCGGGAGGTCTTTATTGTGGCTGACGGCATGGGCGGCCACGCTGCCGGCGAGGTCGCTTCCAAGCTGGTCATCCGCCATTTCCTGAACGCCCTGGAAGACGGCGAAACACTGGACGCAGCGATCAATATCGCCAATGACCGCGCGGCCAGGCTCCTGCCCCGCGGCGCCGGGTCGACCCTGGTAGCGGCCGTGCTCGACAGGCAGAACTTGAGGCTGCAGATCGCCCATGTGGGTGATTCGCGGGCCAAGCTCGTCCTTGACGATGCTTCTAAAGAACCCTTGCACTTGACCCTGGACCATAGCAGCAAGTTCCATTATATGCACTACCTCCGCGAACAGGCCGGCAATGAGGGCATCCCTCGCTTGCCTAGCCTGCCCGCGACAGAGTCGGAAATACAAACAGTCGAGGACTTTACCCTGCCGCCTGAATACAATAATGTTGCGGCCAAGAACGTCATCGCTACAGCGTTGGGACAGCTTAATCGGCAACGGGACGGTTCGGTCAATACGCCCACTATCCGCATCACCGAGATCGCCCTGCAGGAAGCTGACCGGGATTCGACCCTGCTGCTCTATTCCGACGGCGCCATTGATAATGTTCCGGAAAGCGAATTGACCGATATCGCCAGGAGCCAGCCAACCGACCGCGCCGTTGCCGAGGCTATCCGCGACAACGCCCTGGGCCGCTCCTACGACAATATCAGCGTTATCGCTGTCAGACTGCCTTTTACCCTTGACCTGACCGACAGCAACAGTGTTGAGTATCCGTCCACCGCCGGGACTTCCTACGACGCCTCGGTCAAAGCAGAACAGGCCAATTATTACGATCCGCTGCTGTCCCTGCTCTCCCCTAACCAGAGGGGTTGGCTTTACAGGGTAATGGAAAGGATCCCCGGCCTGGATCAGGCACAGATGCAGCTCATCTCCGAGCAAATGGACAATACCGGCTGGACCTTTGACCAGATAACCGCTCTGCCGCTTGAACAGCAGTTGAGGCTTCTAGCCGACCAGCCGCTTAAAAGCAATGTGCGGCAGCAGGTCATTGACAGATTATGCGAAAAGCAGTCAGCAGCCGTCCTGGCCCAGCTCACATCCCAAGATCTAGCCGTGGCCCAGGGCGCCCGGGCAGTTACTGAGCGCTACCTGCGCCGCTCGCTTCAAAGCAGTTCAAAGAACACGTCTTTAAGAAAGCCCCTGATCACCACGGTCAAAACGCACGGTTTAAGAGATATGGTCAACAGCATTGCCCAGAACCCCAATGAGGTTCCGCAGATAGCCGCCGAAGCCAGGCATATCTATAAAAAAAGTAAACCAGGCTTGTTCGGCTAGATCACAGCTTCAAATAATCGCGTAAAAAGTGAAATTTCCCAGAGAAACAACCGATAATACTATAGGTAAATAGGTCTGTCTTGTGGCAGGCCTGATCCAAGGAGGAAAAATCATCATGGATACTTCAAGCATTATACCGGTCGGCAGTTCAGCAGCTTACAGGAGCCCGAGCGTCATCTCAGGTTCCGGGTTATCTTTGAGGGGCGCGACCATTTCCGGCTCGACCACTGTCGTTGCCTCTAACTGGTTCACTGACGCTCTGGACGATGCCTGGGACACTCTTGAATCCACCGGCAGCGCTATCGCCGAAGGCCTGGGCCTTTCCGGCGGCACCAGCGGCTGCATGAGCGAAGGCGGAGGCGGCGTGCTCGACGCCCTGGACGATGACGACGGCGGCACCATGCACCAGGATCCCCCGGACACCGACGCTGACACAACTGAAGGCGGCGCACACATCAACCCTGACGGCACGGTCACCCTGCCCGAGGACGGCACCATGCCGGCTGATATTTTCTTTATGATCGAAGGTTACGGCAGTCATTTGCAGGAATGCACCCTGGCCCCTTACACCACGAATATCGTTATGGGCAGCGGCCTGCAGAACGTGGACCTGGTCGCCTGGCTGTCAACAGATTCTACCCGCATCGCGGCCAATGAATGGTATCCTGATGCCCCGACCATGCCGGCTGACGGTTGCTTCCCCGGCCTGATCAATGTCAACCCGGCCAATGAGCTGGTCAGCTGCGACGAAACGGGCTACAGCGGTTTCGCGGTCTGCCCGAGCAACGAGAACAACCGCGTTCTGCTCTACCACGGCAACGTTGTCCTGCGCAATTACGAGATCTACGGCGCTTCCTGCCCTGCTGCGGCGGACGGCATTGATTACATTTTTGCCGACACCGACAATAACGGCATAGCTGACACCTGTTTTGAGCTGGATGACACTTATACCGAAGAGTTCGCTTCTGTAGCTGAACTGCTGGAAGACCTGGACTGGGGCGAGCTGGTCGGCACGGCCTGCGGCGCTGAGCCGCTGCCTTACCCGATCTATATCCCGCACGCCTGGAACAGCGACGGGGATATTTTCCTGACCATCAGCCCGAGCGTGATCGCTGACGCGCGCGGTTTTGACGAGAATAACCCGTATTTCTCAGTTTTCAACGTTCTCTGGGACGTAGAGGAGTAAACCATGAAGAAATACCTTTTACTGATCCTGATACTTTCACTTCTGACAGGGGGCCTGGCTGGAGCGGCCCGGGCGATCAGCTCGGATACTCCCGCGACCAGCGTGCTTAACCCGGTCACTGAGACCCTTTACGTGATCGAGAACGATACTGACCCGCGCATCAAGGTCTATGACCGCAACGATACTCCCGGTTGGGCCGCGGCTTCTTCCTATCATCAGAGCCTGCCGGCCGGTTCCAAGTGCTACGGCCTGGCCGTTAATTCAGCCGGCGACAAGCTCTACGCTTCGGTCAATAACGGCACTTCTTCTTTGGTCAGGGTCTACACCCTGAACGCCTCAGGCCGCCCGACCAGCTCTGTTGACATGACCGGCGCTCCCTGGCCCGCGGGCTCATCCCCGGCCGGCCTGGCGCTGGACGAGGCCAATAACCGCCTGTTCGTGGCTGATAAGGGCCTGAACGGCATCAGGACCTTCAACACTTCGACCAATGCCTATGTTTCCTGGATCTCCGGCACGTCTGACCCGCACTTTGACGTGGCGGTTTCCGGCAGCAAGGTCTTTGTTTCCAACAAGGGCATCACCGGCAAGATCCACGTTTACAACAATTCCGGCGGCACCCTTACATATAATACAAGCTTTAACACCGGCTCCCAGACCTATCCGACCTACCTGAAAGTCGCTAACAGCAAGCTTTATGTGGCTGTTTCCGGCTACGGCGGCACTGATGTCAAAGTTTACAACACTTCATCCCACGCGCTGACCGGCTCGGTCCAGAACGGCGACGTTTCCGCGACCTACGGCTGGACCGGCATTGATATCAGCAACGGCGGCACCTGGCTGGTCTTTAAAAAGGCGCGCGACGCCGCTGAAACGACCAACAGCCTTTACGCCATTGAAACAGCCGATATTTCCGGCACTGTCACGGCCGACCGCATCGTCGATTCGGTCAACCGCAGTGACGGTGTTGTTTTGGCCCTGGACCGCTCCCGCGCGGCACTGACCAACAGCCCGACCGGCGGCATCCAGATCGTCAATATCCAGGAGGATATCGGCAACCATGTGCCTGCCATCAGCGGGCTGGTCCAGTATAAAGAGGACGAGACCACTGTTATCCCGGCCAACGGCACGACCAACGAAGACCATATCGTGGTCAGCTTCACTGTCAATGATGAGGACGGCGACACGGTCACTCCGACAGTGCGCTACGCCGAGTTCGGCCATATTTCCGGGCCCAGCGCCGTTGAAGTGACCGGCACCCCGTCGCCGGCAGGCACCACTTTCAAGATCACCATCCCGGACACCGGCGCTTTTGCCGACGGCGATTACGAATGGGGCGTTAAGGTGACCGACGGCAGCACCACTACCGCCTATACCATGTATAACAACGGCGGCAGCGCGGACTTTACCGTTGATTCCAACGCCATCATCAACCCGGGCGCGCCGCACATCACCGCCACTGATCCTAGCAACAGCGCAACTGACGTGGCGCTCGACTCACCGATCAACGTGACCTTTGACGAGACCATCAAAGAAAGCTCCCTTTCGGTCGACATCTCGCCCACGGTCTCCGGCGTCAGTTATGCCTGGAATGCCAGCCATACAGAGCTGACCATCAACCACAGTTCCGATCTCGCCAGCAACCAGCTCTACACCGTTACGGTCAGCGCCACCGATGTTGACAACAACTCTCTGGCCGCCGGCTCGGTCGCGAACCCGTTCAGCTTCACCACCGCGGCCAATAACCTGAACCCGCCCGGCGATTTCAGCAAGACCTCGCCGGCTGACGGCGCGGACGAATGCTGCGATGTTTCCCTGCAGTGGGGTGTCAGCACCGATCCTGACGGCCCGGCCCCGACCTATAACGTCTATGTTTATGACGCCGACAGCCATGCCCTGGTCTACTCGGAAACCGACATTGCCGGCACTGCCCACTCGATCCCGCTGGCAACGTTGACCGCCGATACCACCTATGAGTGGAACGTTTCAGCTAACGACGGCATCCATACGACCTGGGCCAACGGCGCTGAAAGCGCGGTCTGGACCTTCACTTATATCAACGGCATCACCAACCCGGGCAATCCTTACATCACGGCCACATCGCCGCTTGACAGCGCGACTGACGTGTACATCGACGCCGCGGTCAGCATCACTTTCAACGAGTCGATCCAGGCCGGTTCCTTTACCTATACTATCGTTCCGGCCGTGACCGGCGCTTCTGTCAGCTGGAACCCCACCCATACGGTCGCGACCATCAGCCATGACGACTTCGCGGCCAGCACGCCTTACACCGTGACCGTGACCAACGCGATCGACGTTGACGAAAGCCTGGCCCTGACCGGCGACAATGACTTTGCTTTTACCACCGGCACAGGCTCGGGCTCAGACGACCCGATCTTGAACATCATCATCACCCGCGAGGGCGACGACCCGGGCGATGATATCACCATTACCTGGGACACCGATCCGGTCGGCCTGGGCGTTGACGTCTACGAGCTGGTCTGCACCTATGACGAGCCGTCAGAGTCCTATACATCATACTTTACGACTGACCCGGCCGGCTGGACAGCCGTGGCCACAAATGTTACAATAGGATCGTATACCATCTCCAGTTCCGTTGGGGATGGCACCGCGCGCTATTATAAACTCATACCGAACGGCGAAACACTCGTGAGCGGCGACCTGACAGAAGAAGTTGTCGCGAAATTTGATATCGCAGTGGGACCGTCTGACACCGAACCCGAGAGGTTCTTCATCTCCATACCGATCGAGGTGGCTGACACCTCGGTGAGCGCTGTTATCGGCGGCCAGGTGGAAGAAATGGATATGATCCTGTCATTTGATATCAACAAGGACGTGACTTACGGCTCGATGTACTCCGGCGGCATCTGGGATACATTTCCTGGCGCCATCGGCCCGATCAGCAACATGGAAGCCGGTTACACTTACGGTTACTATTCGCCGACCGCCAAGTTCATCACTGCGGTAGGCATGTTGCCTGAGACCGACTACAGCCGCACGCTTAACGGCGCCGGCGGCTCAGACCTGGTGTCTGAGTGGATAGCTAACCCCTATCCGATGCCGGTCGGCGTGGCTGACGCAGGCCTGAATGCCTCTTCACATTCATCTGTGAACCCGGCTGAGGCTGGCACAGCCTATCAGTTCGACGCTGACGCCAATCTTATTGACACAACGAACGGTATTGCATTCCATTACGACGCCTCTGCCTGGAGGGACGGCACGCTGACAGCGCCTTCACCGCTTCTGCTGGTCCCTGGTAAAGGCTACATGTTCACTGAACCGGTCCAAAGTTCATTCAGCTGGTCCATGACCAAGCCTTACTAAGGAGGAACAGGGAGATGAAAACGATGATAAACAAGATCACTAAAGTTCTGGGAGGGTTACTGATCGCGGCCTTGATGCTGAACAGTCTGCCGCTGATGGGCACGGCCCACGCAGCCGCTGTCACTATCAACGTGACCGGCATCACCAACCACTCCGCTGCCACCCTTGGCGCGGGCGCTTATGTCCAGGTCGTCCAATCCGGCGACGCAACAGCCGGGGCACCCGACACCAACGGCCTGCCCACCGGCGATACAGTGATCAGCACCGGGACCATTAATCCGGCCGGACAGTTCTCCGGCGCGGCTTCTGTTCCTTCAAGCCAGTATATCTATATCCGTGTTTGGGAGACCTGGGACGGCACAGGCACCCCGCCTGCCGGTACTTATTACGGCACAGGTGCTGTCGAGAACGTCGGCACAGGCTTTGTTTATGTTTATGACCCAGCCGGTTTTGCGACCAGCTCGCAGACCTCTGTCCCCAGCACCGGCAATATCCAGTTCAGCGCTTCCACCTATTCCGTTGGTGAAGGCGCTGGCTCTGTCACTGTCACGGTCCGCCGTGTCAGCGGCAGTTCAGGCGCTGCTTCTGTTCACTACGCTACCAGCAACGGCACAGCCACAGCTGGTTCTGACTATACTTCTGCCAGCGGCACGCTGAATTGGTCTGACGGCGATTCAGCCAATAAGACCTTTAACGTGACCATCGCTGATGACGCCACCTATGAAGGCAATGAGACTGTTACCCTGACCCTGAGCGGCGTGACCGGCGCGAGCATGGGTTCGCCCAGCACCGCCACGCTGACCATTAATGATGACGAAACACCGCCGGCGTCCCTGACCATTTCCACGACCAGCCTGCCGGATGGCACACAGGGCACGGCTTATAGCCAGACAGTTTCTGCTGCCGGCGGCACCACTCCGTATACCTGGAGCATTTCAGCCGGCTCATTGCCTGCTGGTTTGAGCTTGAACGCTTCAACCGGCCAGATCACCGGTACACCAACCGCTGTTGAGAACGCCAGTTTCACGGTCCAGGTCGAAGATGCCGTTGCGGCAACCGATACCCAGGCCCTGTCCATCAACGTCACCTCTGGTGGCGGCGGCGGCCCGAGCATCAGCGATATCACAGGCACGGCTTCCCATGGCAACTACCCTGGCCAGACCATTTTCATCAATGGTTCAGGCTTCGGCGACACCATCGGTTCCAGCACTGTGACGGTCGGCGGCGTTGCTTCCAACCCGACCCAGTGGAGCGATACCCAGATCATCACTTCCATCCCGTCAGGAGTGGCCTCCGGCGACGCCAGCGTTGTCGTGACCACCTCCGGCGGCAGCAACAGCAACAGCCTGGCCGTGCGCACCGACGGCGCTTTTATCGACGACGTTGAAGGCGGCTCTGTCGGCACCTGGACCACCGGCCTGGCCGATTCCGGCTACTATGCTTACGGCACAGGCATTACGCCTGACAACAGCGCTATCGTGACCGACGGCCCGCAGGCTGCGGCGGCCCATGACGGCTCACGCGGCATGCAGATCCGCTATTCCTACGCAGGCGACTGGGGCGGCGGCTGGGGCGCGACCCTGGCCAATACCATGGACCTGAGCTCCTATGACCGGGTCAGCTTTTATATCGCCTGGGACGGCTCGGGCAACGACATCAAACTGGGCCTGAAAGACGCGGACGGCACTGTTTACTCGGCCACTGTGTCCAACACGACCCTGTCCAGTCTGACAAGTTATGCCCAGATCACCATCTTCACGTCGGCGTTCAGCCACGATGCCGATGGTTCTGAGACCGGCGCCAACAGCACCTTAGACTGGAGCCAGATCACCAGCTATAACTTCGTCTATACCGCGACCAACACCAGCACCAGCTATCATCACATTGATACCCTGGTCGCGGGTGATGTGACCGGCGGCGGCGGCGGTGACGTGACAACCGAGATCATCATCACCCAGATCGAACCGTCAGCTGGTCCGGCCGGCACCAAGTTCACTGCCATCGGTGAGGGCTTCGGCGACACCCAGGGCCAGAGCATCCTGGTCTTTGAGAACAACAGCAGCGGCACCAATTATCAGGTCGATATCCTGAGCTGGAGCGATACCAGCATCGAGGCGATCGTGCCCAGACTGGCCCCGACAGGTGATTACACCCTTAAGGTGCTCAAGCTCGCTATTTCCGCCGGCACCCTGACGGCCCAGGAGTCGAACCCTGAGACCTTCCAGGTTACAGCGGCTTCTTCTTCGACCGGCAAGGCCACGGTCTACCCGAACCCGTTCAATCCGCTGGAAACATCCGTTCCGGCCAGCCGTGCCTCAGGCATGTCGGCCGCGACCGCGACCATCGCTTACGACGCGACCGGCGTGGCCAGCGTCGGCATCTATATCTATGACTCGACCGCCAGACTGGTCTACCATGCCATGACCACCGACCAGACCCAGATCAGCTGGGACGGGACAGACATGCACGGCAACCACGTGGCTGACGGCGTCTACCTGCTTAGGGTCGTGAACGAGGAAGCCAAGACAACCATTGCCAAGGCTAAGATCCTCGTCGTGAAAAGGTAAAGGTGAAATCCATGAGGATTTTTAACGATATTACTATAGGAGTGAACACCATGAAAAAACTTTTGACCTTATTCACGATCCTGATCCTGACAGGAGGGATAGCCTTAGCCCAGACCGGCACCATTCCTGACCCGATGAGCATCGGCGTGGGCGCTCGCGCCCTGGGTCTTGGCCGCGCTTATGTCGGCATGGCCGAGGACAGCGACGCGCTGTTCATGAACCCGGCCGGCATTGCCCGGGCAGGCAACCCCAAGCTGTCCAGCATGTATTCAAGCCTGATGGGCGACGTTACCTACACTGTTGTGGGCGGCGTTTATCCCTACGGCGAGAGATCGGCTGTCGGCGCCGGCATCATCAATGCCCACACCGCCGACATCAACCTGACCAACACCGACGGCTCCCTGGCCGGCGACGGCAGCTGGGGCGACACCGTCATGTTCCTGTCCGGCGGCACCTATCTCAATAACATCCCCGCTTTCAGGAACATCGACCGCGATATCCTGATCGGCGGCAGTTTCAAGTATTTCAGCGTCGGCGGTTCAGGCTCAAACGACGTGGCCGACCTGTCAGACGCGTCCGGCACCGGTTACAGCGCTGACCTCGGTCTGCTCTACCCGGCTACTGACTACCTGACCCTGGGTGTCAACTACCAGAACGTCCTGGCCAGTAAACTGACCCGGGCCAACGGCGTTAACGAGAACATCCCGGCCAACCTGAAACTGGGCGCCAAGGTCGCGCTGATCGGCAGCCAGGACCAGGCTTACACGACCCACAGCATGCGCCGCCTGTTCCTCAACGCCGACTATGACATGAACGCCCTTGATCCCAAGGATGCCAGCCATCTCGGCCTGGAATTCTGGCCTGTCGGCAATCTGGCCCTGCGGGCCGGCGTTGACGGTGACAACCTGACCGGCGGTCTCGGCGTCAGACTGGCCGGTTTCGAGTTCAACTACGCCTATCACCCGTTCGACGGCATCAATGACAACGCCACTTCCTTCTTCTCGATCACCTACCTGGGTGAATCGCTCAAGCGGGAGCTGCGCGTGCACATCGACCAGCCGACCGACAAGACCATCATCTATGAAGATCACGTCCAGATCAGCGGACGGGTCGAGGTCATCCCGGGCGACGGTTCTGAACCGCCCATGGGCCCGCTGACAGTTAAGGTCAACGGCACCACCGTGGCAGTGACCGAGGACAATACCTTTACCGCCCAAGTGCCGATCGAATCCATCGGTAAGAAACGCATGCTCATCGAAGCG
>JAFGDE010000026.1 GCA_016932255.1 Candidatus Saganbacteria bacterium | reverse complement strand
TGCTGCTGACCGCGGCGTTCTATTTCTTTTATCTGGGCTATAAATACGGCAAGAAAAAACATTATCTGCTTTTCTATGCGGCCATGGGCCTGGCAGTGCTGACCAAAGGCATTATCGGCGCAGCCATCCCGCTCTTCACGGTCTTTTTGTTCCTGCTTTTCAAGAAAGAACTCAAAAAATCATTAGAGATTTGCCTGATACCTGGTATTCTGATAATCCTGATTATCTCTCTCCCCTGGTACCTGGCCGAATGGTGGCTGCACGGAGATAAATTTGTGGAATTCGCACTGGGTTTTCTGTTCATGTCCCGCTTCAAGGGGGTAGTTGCCGGACATCCGGGCCCGTGGTATTACTATTTTCTGGCCCTGATCCTTGGTTTCGCTCCCTGGTCGCATTTCCTGCCCTACGGCCTGGTGCGGACCTGGAAAGAAAGGCGGACAGACCCGGCTCTGCTGACCTTGTGCTTCATCATCCCGGTCTTTGTTGTTTTCTCAATGGCCCGGACCAAACTGCCCAGCTATCTCCTGCCGCTCTACCCCTTCCTGGCCATCATGGTCGGCCGTCTCTGGGACCGTTTCATGAGCAAGGAAAAAGCCGGCATGAAGATAGGTATGCTGATATCAAACCTGCTGCTGGCCGCGGTCGTTGCCCTGCTGATCATTGGCTTTATCATTCTTGGGACGAATAACTATTCCGGCCAGTATGCCGCGCTCATGCCCCAGCTGCTGCTCCTGGCAGGAGTATTGATAGGCGGCAGTGTGCTGTCGATTGGCGCTTTTCTCGCGGGCAAATACGACTTTTCTTTCTTTTCCCTGCCGGTCATGGTGTTCATTATCGCTTTTATCCTGGTGACCCAGACCCTGCCGGCGGTCGAGAAATTTAAGGGCACCAGAGAATTAGCGGTCAAGGTAGCGGTGGTCACGCTGCCGGACGAGTTGATCGCCGCTTATGACGTCGGCAACCGGCCGGGCATTGTCTATTACAATAAAAAGCCGATCCTTTTCCTGAAAAGCGAAAAAGACCTGAAAAAATTCACGGCATTAAAGCTGGGCTATTGTTATATCACGGCAGGAACCTATGAAAGGATAAAGGACTGGGCCGAGATCCTTGACCGCCGCGGCGACCTGGTCGTTGTTTATTGAACATGCCAAAGGCTTATGTGATCATACCGACCTATAATGAGGTCGAGAATATCGAACCCTTGATCGAGCGGATCCAGGCGCTCCATATGCCGGAGCTTTATCCGGTGATCGTTGATGATAATTCCCCGGACGGCACCGGCGAGCTGGCGGATAAGCTGGCTTTATCCCTGCCCCAACTAAAAGTGATCCACCGTTTGCAGGACCGCGGCCGCGGTTCAGCCGGCATTGAGGGTTTCAAGTTCGCGCTCAGGGAAGGCGCAGAATACATCATCGAAATGGATGCCGACCTCTCCCACCGGCCTGAATATATCCCTGATATGCTGGAAGCAATCAAAGGAGCCGACCTGGTGCTTGGCTCACGCTTCGTGCCGGGCGGCAAGGATATCGACCGGGGGCCGCTCAGGCGGCTGACCACTTTCCTGGCCAGAAAATACATCCAGCTCATGCTCGGCGTCAAGGCCAAGGATGTGACCTCAGGCTTCCGTTGTTTCCGGCGCAAGGTCCTGCTGTGGATCGATCTGGACAAAATGATCTCCACCGGACCATCGATCGTTTCCGAGATACTTTACAAGGCTCATCTGAAAGGCTTCCGGGCCAGCGAGATACCGATAATCTTTGACGATAGAAAAAAAGGCGAGACCAAGCTAAATCTGCGGATATTGCTCAAGACCCTGATCATGGTCTGGCGTTTCAGGAGATGCTACAAATGACGACAAAATTACTTTTTATCACCAATGGACACGGCGAGGACCTGGTAGCTGCCGCTATTATCAAACAGCTGAACAAGAACTTCGGCGTGACCGTGCTGCCGGTCGTTGGCGAAGGCCAGATCTTCCGCGACCTTGACGTTACTGTCCTGGGGCCGAAGCGCAGCCTCCCCAGCGGTGGCTTCTCCCTGCGCAATCTTTTATATTTGGGCCGAGACATTTACGCCGGCCTCTTAGGCAATACTTTGGCCCAGCTAAGACGGCTCAAGGAACAGCGCGGCAAGATCGACCTGACGATCGCCACAGGCGATATCGTGCCGATCATCGGCGCACTGGTCGCCAAGGCTCCTTTCGTTTTTGTCGGGGTGAACAAATCAGCCTATTATAAAAGCTTTGGTTCCAACTATACCCCATGGGAACGGATCATGCTGCACCACTACTGTCGCAAGGTCTTTGTCCGGGACAAGGTCACGGAGAACGAGCTGAAAAGGAAACCTCCGCGCGTCCCTCAGGCCGAATATGTCGGAAATCCATTGATGGATTGTTTCCGCAACCTGCCCAAACAACCCCGGGACCCATCGACCAGAACGATCGGTTTCCTGCCGGGCACCAGAGATGATGCCGTTCTTAATCTGGTTGATTTCCAGAAGGTTATCGAAGAGATCCTCAAGATCAAGAACAATGACGATCAAGGACTGCGCTTCCTTACCGCGGCCAAGACCGGTAAAGTGCCGGAATATTTCGAGAACCTGCCCTTTGCCGAAGTCCTGGCCCGCTCAGAAGTCATCATAGGCCTCTCTGGCACGGGTAACGAGCAGGCCGCTGGCGCCGGAGTCCCTCTCATATCTTTCTACGGACGCGGCTCTCAATACAACAAGCGCTTCGCCCTGGCCCAGAAGCAGCTGCTTGGTAAAGCCCTTTACCTGATCAAAGACCATTCTCCGATCACCGTGGCAGCTGAGGTCTGGCATCTGCTGCGCAACCCTGATAAACTAAAACGCATGGCCGACGCCGGACAGGAAAGAATGGGCAGTTCCGGCGCGGTCGAGAAGATCGTGGAATACCTGAAAGAAATGGGGTAAGCATTAATGAAACTTTGTGTTGTCGGCGCTGGCTACGTCGGTCTGACCACAGCTGCCTGTTTGGCCCATCTGGGCCACGAGGTCATCTGTGTTGACAAGGATAAGGCCAAGATAAATAAGCTTAACCGGAGCGCAGTGCCGTTCTATGAGCCGGGCTTGAGCGAAGTGATTAAACGAGCCGCAGACAAGGGCGATCTCGGTTTTACACAGGACCTGGCCGATGCGGTTAAAAACTCCAAATTGATCTTCATTGCCGTAGGCACGCCGCAACGCCGCGGAGGGCGGGCCAATCTTAACGCCGTGATCAGCGTCTCCCGGGAGATCAGGCGGCTAATCAAGGACCACCGGATCATTGTGATGAAGAGCACGGTCCCGCCCGGTTTCTCCGACAAGCTAAAAAAGATCTTTGCTGGAAGGCCGGTCGATATTGTTTCTAATCCCGAGTTCCTGCGCGAAGGCACCGCGGTCAATGATACGCTTTTTCCTGATCGTATAGTCGTGGGCACTGACAGCGAATCCGCGGCCAAAGCAATGCGCCAGCTTTACGCGCCGATAGTGGATCAGACCTTCCCGACCGATATTGAACCCAGGCCGACAAATTACGCGCCACTCATCCTGACGGACAACCGCTCGGCCGAGATGATCAAGTACGCCTCGAACGCTTTCCTGGCGACCAAGATATCCTTTATTAATGAGATAGCCCACCTCTGTGAACTGGTCGGCGCTGATATTACCAGAATAACTGAGGGCATGGGCCTGGATGAGCGCATCGGCCCTCGCTTCTTGAAGGCCGGTCTGGGCTACGGCGGCTCCTGCTTTCCCAAGGATACCAATGCGCTGAGCCAGGTGGCCGGCGACCACGGCCACGATTTCAAATTGCTCAAAGCTGTGATCGAAGTCAATAATCTTCAACGCCAGCGCTTTATCAGCAAGATCAAGAATAAACTTAAAAAGCTTAAAGGCAGGACCGTCTGCATACTGGGCCTGGCCTTTAAACCACATACTGACGACCTGCGTGAGGCACCCGCCCTGGATATCATCAACTGGCTGCTGGCAAAAAAGGCCAGGGTCAGGGTTTACGATCCCGAAGCATTGGAAAACACCAGAAAGATCTTTGGCAGCAAGATTGAATACGCGGCCGGGTCCTATCAAGCGGTCCAAGGCGCCGACGCCTTGATCATTGCCACCGAGTGGCAGGAATTCCAGGAACTGGATCTGGCAAAACTCCGTTCGATAATGAAACAGCCGGTCATCTTTGACGGCCGCAATCTCTTTGATAAAAAAGCCATGAAGGACCGCGGCTTTGATTATATAAGTATCGGCAGGTAAAACATGAAGATCGTCTGGGTCATGCCGTCCAAGCGCATCTGCGGCGGCATCAGGGTGATATTTGAATACGCCAACCGTTTGAGCGAACAGGGCCATCAGGTCATCTGCGTCTGCCCCTTTGAGCAATTCCCCTACCCCCAGAACTGGGCTAAAAGGGCTGAGCTTTGGTTGAGAGAAAAGATCTACTACCCCCTGAAACTGAGGAAGAGCCGGCCGCACCGATCAAAGGCCGACTGGTTCCCGCTCAAAGCCGAGCTGATCGAAGTACCCGATCTGTCCGCCAAAAATATCCCCGACGCTGATGTCGTGATCGCCACTGCCTGGGAAACCGCTGAGTGGGTCAACACTTATCCCGGTCGCTGCGGCACAAAATTCTATTTTATCCAAGGCTACGAGATTTGGGCCGCTCCCAAGGAACGAGTTGATCTGACCTACAAGCTGCCGCTTAAGAAGATCACCATCGCTTCCTGGCTCAGCGATAAAATGGCGGAACTTGGAGAACAGGTCTATGCCAAGATCATCAACGGCATAAATCTGGATCTGTTCTACAATAATGACAAAAAATACCACCAGCCCCGACGCATCGGCCTGCTTTATCACGGCGCTGTCATCAAGGGAGTGGCCGACGGCCTCAAGGCTTTCTCACTGGCACGGCAAAGATTTCCGGATATCCAGCTGGTCATGTTCGGGGTCAAACGAGATGAACACAGGGTCCCCATTCCTGCCTTTGCCGAGTTCCATGAAAAACCGCCTCAAAACAAATTAAGGGATATTTATTCATCTCTCGATATTTTCCTCTCCCCCAGCTGGAGCGAGGGCTGCCAGCTGCCGCCCATGGAAGCCATGGCCTGCAAAGCCGCAGTTGTCGCGACCAATGTCGGCGGTATACCGGACTACGCGATAGCTGGCCGGACCGCCCTGGTCTCGGAACCGCATGCCCCTGAGGCCATGGCTAAAAACATCATAAGCCTGCTTGAGAATGAGGAAAAACTAAAAGATGTTTCCGAAGCGGGTTATGAATACATTAAACAATTCAACTGGGATAATGCGGCCAGGCGGCTTGAAGAGATCCTGACAACTCAACGCTGAAGATAATTCTTCCACTTCTCTTCGAATCTCTGCCCGTTCTTGGTGTAAAGCTCTTTCCAGTTCGAGAGTTTTTTGCTAGAAGTCCCTTTCCATTTATGCTTGATCAGCACGCGATCATCAATATAAATATTATATCCAGCTGCCCAGGTCTTAAAACACAAATCGAGATCCTCACCCCCGGCTATCTCAAACTCTTCGGAAAAACCGTGCAATTCATCGCGCAGGATAGCTGTTCTGGAAAATATAACTATACCTGAGGGGCATTCTCTATTGAACCTGGGCAAAAGCCTGACCTTGCGGCCCGGCCACCAGCGCTGGCCGATCGGCATCCCCTTGGTATAGGCCGGATAGACCAGCCCGCTTTTTGGGTCAAATTCGAACGTTTCTTTCAGCTTATGGAACCAGTCAGCGGGCATTTCAGTGTCATTGTTACAGAGAGCTATATATTCCCCTTCGGCCAGCGACATGGCCTTGTTGAAACCATGGCCAAAGCCGGTATTTTGGGGAAAGAAATGGTGCTTGTCCGCGACCTGGCTGATGTAGTCCTGAGTGCCATCGGAACTGCCGTTATCGACCATGATCAGCTCATAGGGAACATCCGTGTGCTTTTTGATGCTCTCGACGAACTTCCTGGTCAGATGTAGTTGGTCCCAGGTCAATGTGCAGATGCTTAAGATCATTATACTGAATTATATCATGTATTTAACCCGCGACTGAACGTCGCGGTTCAGACACTCAGGAAACCGCGAAGTTTATTCGCTGGTTCCCGCCGGCAAGTAATAATATGCTATACTATTATTATGGCTCAGGAGATAAAAAGAGAGCTTTTTAAGGGTAAACACGCCATTTTTGTGGTCACGCACCTGTGCAAACCAGCCATTGCCCTGTTCATGGAAAGCATTCTACCGATCCTGGACAAACATCCCGACGTGGTCATGGCAGTGATCGACAGCCGCTCCAGCGATGACATCCGCAAATATCTGCGCTCGATCAAACACGAACGGATCGTTATCGAATATCTCGAGGAGAACATCGGCAAAGCCCGCGCGGCCAATGAATTCATCGCTAAATACATCGATGAGAGCAACCTGCCCAGGACCGTCTGGTCGATGGACCCGGACATCATCCTGGACCCTTTAAGTTTTGATTTCCTGCTCGACGCGGTCCAGCACATCGAAGGCAGGATCGCGGTCATGGGCATGCGCTATAAAAAGAACAACTGCAACCCGGAAATGAACCTCTGGTTCCCGGCCAAAAAGGTCCTGGGCAAGAACGGCAGGATCTACAGCATCAATATCCCCTCTTTCTGCTGCGTGGCCGGCCCTGTCCTGGCCATGAAAGGCGAGGTCCTGAGCAAGCTGCTTAAGTTCAGGCTCTTTCCCAAGAAATTCGTCCGCGTTTACGGCGGGGATGATTCAGCCATTTATCTCGAACTGAAGCAACAGGGCTATAAAATGGGCTATCTTAACGGGACCATCGTTACACACCTAAAATCAGGCGACAAAGTCGCCCCGGAAATCACGGCCTACGAAGCCGCTCACCCGTGAAACAGACAGAGCTTAAGGACATCAGGAATATCCTCATCATCCGGCCCGATGCGATCGGCGACTGCGTGCTGATCACGCCGGCCATTGCCGCACTGAGACAACGCTTCCCTCGTGCTAAAATAACAGTCCTGGCACAGCAACTGACGCGCGATGTCTTTGATGTTGATGAAGTGATCACGGATAATAATGAGATCAAGCCGGGCAAGTTCGATCTGTCGATCCATTACTTCAATGAACTGCCCTACGCCCTGGCCGCGCGCAAGGCAGGCATTAAATACCGCCTCGGCGACCCGTCAAAATTCCCGGTCGGCCTGCTTTACAATTTAAAATACCGCCAGAACTGGCGCGATATCACCAAACATGATGTCGAACAGAATTTACTGCTCCTGAAACTCCTCAACATCGAACCTCCCTACCCAGGCCTTGACCTTAAGGTCGACCCGCAAGCCCTGGCTAAAATAGAGGTCCTGCTCAAAGAGAACGGTGTCAGGCCAACAGACAAGATTGCCGGCCTGCATCTTTCCACCGGCAAAGGCAATAAACCTTGGAACCCGGCGAATTTCGGTTTGATCGCCCTGTATCTCTGGAACCGGGGCTTTAAGGTCGTGGCCGCTGGCACCCAAAAGGACCACGAGCTGATCCAGCAGGCCCAGAAAATAGCACAGGGCAAAATCATTGACCTTTCACTCAAGACAGATCTCAAAGGCTTGATCGCTTTGACCTCCAAATATAATGTTTTTATTGGCGTGGACACAGGTCCATTCCACATTGCCGCGGCCCTAGGCATCCCGATTGTCCACATCTCGACCTCTAAGTTCGCCCTGCCCCTACGCTGGGGACCGTGGCAGGACCGTCATATATTGGTCAGGAAACACTCTTTGTGTGACCGATTCTGTCTGCCGGCCAATTGCCGGGAAACTGACTGCGCGGACGAGATCTCAACTGATGACGTCAAGCTGGCGATCGACACGCTCCTAAGCGGCGGCGGCAACCTGAACCAGGAAGAAGCTTTCTTCGACTGGTGCAAGAAAAGTTTCAGCGTGATGATCGCCCACAACACTAAAGGGCTGGAGCGAGCCAAAGAGATCTACATAACCCTACATCGGGCAGGCTTTTACGCGATCCTGGTCGATATAGCCAAGCGGCCGGATTACCAGTCATTGTTCAAGTCGCATAACGCTAATATCCTGCACGTGGTCAACGGCTCGCCGTGGCTCCGGCTCCAGGCCCTGATCTCTGGCAGATCGCTCATCACTCCGGTATTATATGTAAAGGACCGGCCGGAACTAAAGAGCTTTGAGGCAATATTCAAAGACTACTGCCGGTCGTTTGAACAGAGCAAAGTATGAAGATCAGCGTAGTGATCGGCACCTATAATCAAAAAGACACGCTTAAGACCGTGCTGGAGTCGTTCAGCAAGCAGCTCTTGCCAGCTTCGGAATTCGAGTTGGTCGTGGCCGACAGCTCATCGAGCGACGGGACCGAGCAGATGGTCAGATCATTTAATTCCCCCTATCAACTGAACTATCTCAGGCTGGAGAACAAAGGTAAAGCCTACGCCCGCAACCGGGGCGTGGCCCAGGCTAAAACCGAGATCATCCTGCTGACCGACGCTGATATGGTGGCAGCGCCCGATCTTCTCAGCCAGCACGTGGCAGCCCAGGAGAAGTATGGCGACGCGGCGATCGAAGGCGTAACACTGAACCTGACCAAAGAGCTCAAAGCAGAGGAGCTTTGCCCTGAAAGCCCGTATGTCGAGCCCTATATCAAACAAAACCTGCAGCCGGGACAAAAGCTGAAATGGTCATATTTCCTTTCAGGTAATCTTTCCTTGAGAAAACAGACCTTTCTTGAGGCCGGCGGCTTTGACGAGAACTTCAGCAGCTACGGCTGGGAGGACATCGAGCTGGGCTATCGTTTCAAAAAACTTGATGTGCCTTTGATCTACGCACCTGAAGCCATCAATTATCATTTTCACTTTGTCACCAGCCAGGATATGCTAAAGAGAAAGTATAATATGGGCAAGTCAGCCGCCTATTTTTATAAAAAACATCCCAATTTTGAGATCAAAATGTTCCTGGGATTGAATCCATTAGCCATGGGGATCTTTTACCTGCTCAAGGCCCTGCCCAGCCTGCGTAAAATGATCAGGAACCAGTATATTCAGGAAGAGTACCAGTACAGACTTGGACTGACTAAGGGACTTTCAAAACCGCACCCCCTCCCTCACTAACGTTCGGGTTTCCCCCTTTCCATCAAAGATGGAGAAAGGGACAAAAGGGTGGTGAGGATCAAATCTTAAAAGGCCCTATCTTACACGGCATGTAGCGGTGCGCCCGCAGCCAGCGGGCAAAGAGCGAGCCCTGGTTCTCGACCTCAAATTCATGGAAGGACCCATCGAACTTGCGCGCTACTTTATAATTCGGCAGGATCTCCTGAAAACACCCTTCTTCACCCTCAATGTCACGCCAGGTGGTCAAATTAAAGTTGGATCGGCCGGCTTGCTGTTTTTTTCGCAATATTTGTTTGACCGAGCGATATGGATAATGTTTATAGACAGGGAAATGGCGGTAGATCTTCAAGCCAATGCCCTGCGGTAAAACCTGGTGGAATTGGCCCGGATCGTAATAGACATTTTTACCATTCCTGAAAGACCGGATCTCCAGAAAACCTGGACAGTACCAGGTCACCCGCTCCTGCACGGATCTAATAGCGTCCAAATCTTTGCCTTTATCCGAAGTATGCAAAAAGAAATTCATGGCGTACCAGTTGATCTTTTGCGCCCCTTCTTTTTCAGCGTTCTCAGCCATTTCAATCGGATTATTGTGGAAAATTTCGTCGCCGTGCAATAAAGTGATCCAGTTATCGTAGCCATACATTTCCTGAGCTTTACTCAGGATAAAATGGCGTGCGCCATCTTGGAAATCTCTATTCGGCAGTTTATCTATGATCTCGCTGTCCTTGAGGAAATACTTGACCGCGTCGTAACTCCTGATTATCTCTTCCGTGCGGTCGGCTGAGCCGTCGAGCACCAGGATCTTATCAAAATATTTGGCGTGTTCGTTCATCACTTCTTCGATGCAGTCTTCCTCATTGCAGGTCATTAACAGGCCGATGTGTTCCATTAGAGCTTCTCCGCCTCCTGCTCAACTGACTGAAACAACTTTTCTGCCGCCAGATTAGTAATGCAATTAGCCTTTTTGTCGCACTGTTTCTTATAACAGACCAGGCACTCCATGCCTGAATCGATCTTGGCGCCTAGACCGTAGAGTTCGATCTCAGCGGATGAGGTCGGACCAAAAAAGATGACCAGACGTTTTGCTAAAGCTATACCGAAATGCATGGCCAGGCTGTCTGAGCTGACCAACAGCCCGGTCTGGTAGATGATCGAAGCAAAATGTCTCAAATTATGGATACCGGCATTGGGCATGCCGGTCTCTTTGCTCAGCAGTTCATTGCGCTCTTTCTCATCTTCTCCACCCAGGATGAGACAGACCGCGCCCAGCTTCTTCTTAATCATATTGATCAGGTCGATGGTTTGCTCAATGCTGAGGGATTTCAACTGCCAGCGCTTGCCTGCCCCTGTATTGATCCCAATAACTTTTTCTTTAGCGCCGATCCCAAGGTCCTTGACCGCTTTTTTGCCGTACTCGATCTCTTCCGGAGTCAGGCTGAACACATAATTACCAACCTGAACTCCCAGCAGGTCAGCCATGTGCTGTTGAAATGTCTTCTTATTGGCTTTCTTCAGCTGATTGGCTTTTTCCAAACCAAAGCGCGAGATCACGGACATATCGAACCAGGCTGATGGCGTGTAAACGATCTGGCCCTGCTTATTTGCATACGCTCCCAGTATTTTATTGGCTTTGATGCTGGCAACGAACTGGCAGATCTCCAGTTCATCCTCCAGGCCGATGACCAGATCATATTCACCGGTTTGATCGCGTTCTTGCCAAAGGATAATCCTGGAAAGATAAGGATTATTAAGTAAGACCGCTTTACCGGACTTTGAGGTCAGCCAATCAATATTATCAGGCTGATATTTTGCTTTGAGACCGGCCAGGACGGACGTTGTCCTGATCACATCACCGATCGCGCCTAATTTTACTATTAATATCCGCATTAAACACCCTTATTCCCCACATTTAAATGTGGGGTATTAAAGACAAACTTCATCATGGTATAATCTATTCTAACATGTATTTCTGGCTGTTTTTAGCCGTTATCAACCTGTTCAAGCTCTGGCTGGGCCGCTATCTTCCCCTGCTCGGTGACGAGGCTTATTACAATCTCTGGGCCCAGAAACTGGCAATGAGCTATGTCGACCATCCGCCGGCCATTGCTTATATTCACTGGTTCCTGAACTCCATTTTCGGACGCACGGAATTCGCCGTGCGCTTTGGTGCTATTTTAATGATCCTGCTGGCCACCTGGCTGGTCTACCTGGTCGCCCGCACGGCTTATAACAAAAAGATCGCAGTTTACGCGGCTGTACTGTTCAACCTCATCCCGACCTATTTTTTGGGCGGCCTCTTCCTGACACCTGAACTGCCGCTGGTGATCTTCTGGCTGCTCAGCCTTTTATTCTTGCTCAAGCTGATTGAGACCGAGCGGGGATATTACTGGTACCTGATCGGCCTGGCAGCCGGCCTGGGGCTCTTGAGCAAATTCCCGATGCTGCTGTTCTTTCCCGGAATACTGCTCTTCCTGTCATTGTCCAATTACAACCGGCGTTGGCTGAAACGGCCCGAACCTTACATTGGCCTGGCCATAGCACTATTGCTTAGCTCGCCTGTGCTGATCTGGAACATCCAGCATGGTTTTCCCTCTCTCAGCCATCACGGCGCCAGACTGGGCAGTCCGAATTATCTCAGCAATGTCTTCAGTTTTCTCTTGCTGCAGTTCTTCATGTATTCGCCTCCCTTGTTCATTTTCAGCGCGGCAACCTGTGTTTATGGCTTCTGGCGAACCTACAAGAAAATGAACGATTACAGCCTGGCCCTGCTCGCTCTGCCGATCCCGGCTTTCCTGGCTTTTCTGCTGGTCTCGCCCTTCACTCAGGTCGGCGGCCACTGGACTTCGATAGTCTATCTCAGTTTATTGATCGTACTGACTCAGCGCTGGACGAGTTTTTATCCCAAAGGCCTGGGCGAACGACGCCTCTGGGGCAACTTAAGCGTCATTTTATTGATCAATATCCTGTTCATCAGCTATTATGCTTTTCTTTATCCCATCCCCAAGGAATTTAACGGCCAAGCCTACAAGATAAACCGACAGCTGGCGCAATATATCAAAGAGATAGGACCGGACTATGTTTATTCGAACCAGATGGGCGTGGCCAGCCTGGTGGCTTTCTACGGCAAGACCGAGGTCTATCTGCCGCAAGGCCGCTGGCCGCAGTTCGATATATGGGGCCGGCCCGAGCTGAAAGCCGGCGATGACGTGCTTTACTTCGCTTTTAATGATCCGGAAAAAGGCGCCTGGCTGAAACAGCGCTTTGTCGAGGTCAAATCTGACCGGCATAAACGGCTCTTTACCAAGGATTCCGATATCCCGCTCAAGGTCGAGGTCTATATCTGCCGCAATTATCAAGGAGGGCCGCTGCCATAGCTGACCTGGCGGTAGTTGTGCCGACCTATAACGAAAAAGCCAACATCGAGCCGCTGGCCAGGCGTATCGTTGCCGCGCTTGAACCGGAACAGATCGGTCTGGAGATACTTTTTGTGGACGACAACTCACCTGACGGCACAGCCGCAGCGGCCGAGGCACTGAAGCATGAACTGCCGCTGCGGGTGATCAAGCGCTTGGACAAGCGAGGACTGGGCTCGGCCATTGTTGACGGCATTAACGCAGCCGCCTCCCCTGTCATCTGTGTGATCGACGCTGACCTGAGCCATCCGCCTGAGGCAATCCCGGAAATGTATCGCCTGATCCGGTCAGGCCAGGCTCAGCTGGTCGTGGGCAGCCGCCGGGTTTCCGGCGGCGGGACATCGAAATGGATCTGGTACCGCCGTTTTATTCATTGGGTGGCCAAGACCATCGGCTCGTTCCTCACCCCGGTCAGGGACCTGACCTCCGGATTTTTCATGTTCGAGAAGAGGATCATCGACGGCATAACACTCGAACCGCGCAGTTGGAAGATCGGCCTGGAGATCATGGTCAAAGGCAAACATGACAAGGTCATCGAGCATCCGATCGTCTTTGTGGAGCGCGAAGCCGGCCAGAGCAAGATGTCCGGCAAAGAAGTCGTCAGCTATATCCTCCACGTCATGGCCCTGACCCGGTATAAGTTGACCCACTGGAGAAAAAGATGAAGGATCTGGCCATTGCCATCGTTAATACGAACAACAGAAAACTGCTCAAGGATTGCCTTTCTTCGATCGTGGTCAACACCAAACAGATATCTTATGATATCGCGGTCACTGACAACGCTTCGACCGACGGCTCACAGGCCATGGTCAGAGGCGACTTCCCCCAGGTCATGCTGATTGAGAACCAGGAGAACCTCGGTTTCATCAAGGCCAGCAATCAGGGCTTAAGACGCTTGCGTGCCCGTTATTTCATGCTGCTCAATGATGACACTATCGTTAAACCGGCTGCGCTGGACAAGCTGGTCGAGTTCATGGATAGACACCCCGGCGTCGGAGCCTGCGGCCCGAAACTGCTCAATGTGGACGGCAGTCTTCAGCATCAGGGCGGCCTGCTGGGCAAACGCTTCTGGCTGGCTAAAGAGCCGGTCAAGGTCGATTTTGTCATCGGCGCCGCGCTGGTGGTCAGGCAGGAGGTCATCGACCGGGTCGGCGTGATGGACGAGAACCTGTTCTTTTACAATGATGACCTGGACTGGTGCCTGAGCATCCGCAAGGCCGGCTGGGATATTTATTTTGTACCTGATGCGGAGATAGTTCACTACGGCGGCTACAGCAGCAAACGCACCTTCAAGCGGCGCTTGTTCGTTGAAGGCTTCAAGGGCGGCCTGTATTTCTGCCGCAAGCATTATGGCGAACTGGCCTTTAATATTTACCGCCTAATCCTGTGCCTCTGCCTGAGCCTGATCCTTCCCCTCAGGCTCTTCAACCGGGAAAAATTTAAAGCCTACCTGGAGATAATCGGTCTGGCCTGGCGTGGACAAATCCCCAAACCTATGCTAAAATGAACTATTCAAAAAGAGAAACCGGAGCCGAGGCTTTTAGCCTCAGGCTAAATGAGGAGTTATGAAGGAAAAGATACACCCGAAATACCAGGAAACGACCGCGACCTGCGCCTGCGGCGCTGTTTATAAGATCGGCTCGACCAAGGACAATATCAGGATCGACATCTGCTCGGCCTGCCACCCTCTTTTCACCGGCAAGCAGAAGCTGATGGACACTGAAGGCCGGGTCCAGAAATTCCAGAAAAAATACGCCAACGTCAAGCCCAAGGCTAAAAAGAAGACCGCCAAAAAGAAGAAAACCTCCAAGAAGAAGACCAAGAAGTAACCGGCTCGCATGCTTCTGGACAAACTGGAACACGTTGAAAAGCGCTACCACGAGCTGGAAAAACTTCTGAGCATGCCCGATGTCATCAACGACCGTGAGAAATTCCAATCCCTCTCCAAAGAACTCGGCGACCTCAAGGAACTCTTTGAAAAGACCCAGGAATACAAACATTCGATTAAAGCGATCAACGACGCCAAAATGCTTATGGCTGACCCGGAAATGGCGGAACTGGCCAAGGCTGAACTGGCCGAGCTCGAGCCGAAACAGGCCCGGCTGGAAAAGGACATCGAGGTCATGCTCCTACCCAAAGACCCGATGGACGAGCGCAACATCATCATGGAGATCAGGGCCGGCACCGGCGGCGAGGAATCCGCCCTTTTTAGCGGCGAGCTGCTGCGCATGTACCTGCGCTACGCCGAGCGCAACGGCCTGCGCACCGAAGTGATCAGTTCGAACCCGACCGGTCTGGGCGGCTACAAAGAGGTCATCTTCAACGTGATCGGTAAAGGCGCTTACAGCAAGCTCAAATATGAAAGCGGCACGCACCGGGTCCAGCGCGTACCGGAGACCGAATCCGGCGGACGCGTGCATACTTCAGCCGTGACCGTGGCCGTTCTGCCCGAAGCCGAAGAGGTCGATATCAAGATCGAACCCAAAGACTTGAGGATCGATACCTTCAGAGCTTCCGGCGCCGGAGGCCAGCACGTTAACAAGACCGATTCCGCGGTCAGGATCACGCATATCCCGACGGGCACTGTCGTTGCCTGCCAGGACGAGCGCTCCCAGCACCAGAACAGGGAAAAAGCTATGAAGCTGCTGCGCGCCAGGATACTGGAAGCGGCCGAGGAAGCGGAGATCAGAAAACGGCGCGACGCCCGCAAGATCATGGTCGGCACCGGCGACCGTTCGGAAAAGATCCGGACCTATAATTTCCCCCAGGGCCGGGTGACCGACCACCGCATCGGTTTCACCCTCTACCGGCTCAACGACGTGCTTGACGGTGATCTGGAAGAGATCATTCAGGCCCTGATCAGCGCTGACCAGGCCGCCAAATTGAAGAAGATCGGCTGATGGAGATCTGGACCATTCAAAAACTGCTCGACTGGACCACCGAGTACTTTAAAAAGCACAATATAACCTGGCCGCATCTTGAGGCGGAGATCCTGCTGGCTTTCTGCCTCCAGCTTAAACGCATCGAGCTTTACACCGATCATGACCGGATACTCGGTAAGACCGAACTTGATAATTTCAAGGCACTGATCAAGCGGCGGGTGAACAGGGAGCCCATCGCCTATATTACCGGCAGCCAGCCGTTCATGTCGCTTGATTTCCACGTTGACCGGTCTGTCCTGATACCCAGGCCGGAAACCGAGCTGCTGGCCGAGCTGGTGATCGAAAAGATCAAGGAAACGCTCAACCAGCGCTCGCCCGCCCCCACTCTGCTGATCGCCGACGTGGGCACGGGCTCCGGCTGCATCGCCGTCAGCCTGGCCAAATACCTGCCTGCCGTCAAGGTCTTTGGCCTGGACAATTCCGACCAGGCCATTGTTATCGCCCATAAGAACGCGGTACGCCACAATGTGGAGCAGCGCTGCCAGTTCAAGGTCGGCGATATGCTCGCTCCGCTCCAGGAAAAGGTCGATGTCATTGTCAGCAACCCACCCTATATCCCCAGCGACCAGATCGAAAAGCTGGCAGAGGACGTCAGGATCTGGGAACCGCGGCAGGCCCTGGACGGCGGCAATGACGGCCTGGTCCGCATTAAGGAACTGCTGGTCAGCGCCCCAAAACACCTGAATGAAGCCGGCGAGATATTCATTGAGATCGGCTATGATCAGGGCGAAGCCGTCAAGAAACTGGCTGCAAAGAACCCGGCTTATAAAGATATCCGGATCATCAAGGACTTGAACAAAAAAGACCGCATCCTCAGGGCCAGCCTGGCCTGAAGCCGCCCGCTCCCGTTCAAACGGCCCTGATCGCAGCCTCCAGCAGCCGAGCAAGCTCCGCAGATCTTTGCTTCATCACGACCAGCACTTCATGCGCGGAAATTCGCCTGGAGGTCACTCCGGCCGCATAATTGGTGACCACGCCGATAGCCGCATAAGGGATGCTGATCTCAGCGGCCAGAATGACCTCGGGCACCTGGGTCATGCCCACGACATCGCCGCCGAATTTCTTATAGAGCCTGATCTCAGCCCTGGTCTCAAAGCGCGGGCCCTCGGTACAGACATAAATGATATTGGGTTCAAGCTTGAGCTTAATCCCGGCCGCAGCTTTTTTGACGACTTCGGTCAGGAACGGCGTATAAGGCGTGGACATATCGATGAAAGCCCGGGCATCATATGAGCCAACACGCTTTCTGGTCATGTCGATAAGATCATCGAACAAGAGCAGATCGCCCGGCGCCAATTTCTTGTGCAGGGCCCCGACCGCGGCGGTGGCAAAGATGCAGCCAACCCCCTCTTCCTTCAAGGCCGCCAGGTTCGCCAGATAGTTGATCTGTCCCGGAGCCGTGTATGCCCAGCCGTGACGGTTAAGAAAAACGACCTCTTTTTCCTTGACCAGACCGGTTTTGACCAAAACTTCGCCGTATCTGGTCTTTACCTTTTTATCCTTGAACTCGGCAGTAAAACCCAGCTCTTCTACTCCGGAGCCGCCAATGATGCCGACCTTAGCTATTTTTGATCTCATGTCTTATCCTTGCCCCCATATGTCTGGCATTATCAAGGACCTCATCTTCGTCCATGGTCAGGACGCGCTTGTTCTCCATGACCAGCCGGCCGTTAATAATAACGCTTTCGACCTCTGAGCCCCCCGCGCTGTAAACCAGCTGTGAATATATATTATAGAGCGGCAGCAAATGCGGCTTGTTCAGGTCAAGAATGATAATATCAGCGGTCTTACCCGGGGCCAGAGAGCCGATATCCTGACGGCCTAAGGCCCGCGCCGCTTCACTTGTTGCCATTTTCAGCACGGTCTGTGCGTCCATGACCGTCGGGTCGGCTTTGATCATCTTATGGACCTTGGCCACGGCATCCATCTCATCGAACATGTCCAGGTTATTGTTCGAAGCTGCGCCATCGGTCCCCAGAGCGACGGTAATTCCGGCATCAAGCAGTTCCACTATCGGGGCATTGCCCGAGGCCAGCTTGAGATTGCTTTCCTGGCAGTGGACCACCTTGACCCGCCTTTCCTTCAATATCCTTATATCAGTCTTGCCCAGATGCACGCAGTGGACGGCAATGACCTTTTCAGATAGAAAGCCGATGCTGTCCAGATATTCAACTGGGCTTAAGCCTGAGTTTTTTCTCGATTCCGCCACTTCCGCGGCGGTTTCAGACACATGGATATGCAAAGGCAGATCTAGCTCGTTAGCCAATGCCTTAGCTTTTATCAGATTGTCTTTGCCGCAAGTATATGGCGCATGAGGCGCGACCATGATGCTGATCAATGGATCGTTCCGCCATCTTGACCACAGTTCTTTAGTATAGTTCAGTGCGTGATCCGCGCTGGGATGATGCGGGCTGGGCGCGTCAAGCACGCCCTCCCCCAGATAAGCACGCAGTCCGATCCTGGAACAGACTTCGGCAGCTTCCTGCTCATAAAAATACATGTCTGAGAACGTCGTTGTGCCGGACCGGACCATCTCCAGCGCGGCTAATCCAACCCCGCACCGGATGAATTCAGGATCGAGCAGTTTCTGTTCAAGAGGGAAGATAAATTTCTGCCACCAGACATCCAGCGGCATATCATCGGCCAGACCTCGCAACAAGGTCATAGCTGCGTGAGTATGCATGTTTATCAACCCGGGCATGACCAGTTTACCGGAGGCGTCAATGGTCTTTTTAGCTCGGCCAGCCGCCTTTGGGGTAATCTCGACAATTTTGGGGCCGGCGATGACCAGATCGGCTTTATCATGGACCGTCAGACCATCATCCATAGTCAGGACCAACGCATTCTTGATCAGCAGATCGGCCTTCATGTAACTGTATTATAGCATGGGTGCGCGAGCGAGGTGCTGAGAAGCTTAGCTCCTGGGAGGTTGTTTGAAGGTAAAGACCATTGTATCAACCCTATCCAGCATGATCTCCCTTGCCATGGTCAGTGACTTCATCGCAGCCATTACTTCTGCCGGAGGGTTAGGATCGACCAAGGCCGACCTGAAGATTTTTAGCAGTCTTGTGAACGCTTTTTTCCAGCCGTCCTTTGACTCGATCCCCAACAGCTGCATGGCTTCCTTGGTCCGACGGGGCTGCCGTTCAATAAAACCAAGATCACCCAGGCGGACAAGTTCCTGCCGCAGAGGAGTATTGGCTTGAGCCGGCCCTGGCCCGGGCGCAACCTTGGCCCAGATAACTTCGCTCGGTTCGATGACCGATGAGTATCTTGCTGCCAACGGCCGGCCTTTCAGTGCTTCGACTACGATCTTCTTAGCCCCTTCGCTGAGATTGTCATAGATGATGCGGAACCCGTTCACGTCCAGGTCCAGCCGCTCGAACAGGTCAGACAGCCTGCCCCGATCCATGTGAAAGATAAAAAGATCGAGCAGAATGTGCTCTTCAAGACCAGTGAACATTATTTCAAGGTCAGCCGGTCTCAGAGCCAGCAGCAGTGTTCTGAGATTAATGGACTCTTGAGCGAACAGTACCAGCAGTAGTCCCAGTGACTTGATCGCTGCCAGGTCCTGGATCAAGATCGGTAGTTCATCCCGGTGAAAGCACCGAAAGACATCTCTAAGCGATTGATGATCTGTCATGCTGGTCAAAAGCATAACGCGCCGGTGCTCAGGCGAAAGAGAGAGGTAAAGCTGGCCCCGCGATCGTTTATCACAAAGGGTCAGGAAAGCGAATTGGTGCTTAAACGTCATCAACTCATTCAGGAAGGCCTGGCGCTGCTCAGCTGTCATGACGTCAATGATCAGCTGCTGCTGATTGGTATGGGATAGGCCGCTGAAGAGATCGTCAAAGACCTGATCAGCCCTACCCTGGCGCTGAAAGGCGTTGAACAGGGCGGTACGCCGCGTAGTGTCAAGCGCGGAAAAAACATGGTCGGCCGCGCCGTTGTGTTTGTCCTTTAAAAAAGCGAAGTTGCCCGCAACATCTCGTTCACGCACAATAATATCGAACAAGGTCCTGATATCCCGCTGCTCCAAACTGTTCAAGAAAACCGACTGCCCCTCACCGCGGCAGGCGTGATAGAACCGGGAGATATTTCTTGCCCCGTTGACAATGGCATGTGCTCCGGTCAGATACTCAGCTTCCCTTAATATCAGCACGAGCGAGACCGGATGCCCTGCACTCGCCTTTTGGCCTCTCTGTGAAGTGATCTGTCTGGCATTCTCCCGGCCGACCGCGCCGGAAAGTGAGGGGTCTGTCCGGCGGATATCCAGTTCGCCGCGCTGCTTGAGCCTGGGCGCAAGGCCACCAAACACTAGCGAAGATATCATCATCAGATCATAGAGCTGAGCCGGCTTGACATCAGGCGCAGACGCCCTGCGCTTTAAAATCTCTCGGGCGACCCGGCGGTTAATTCCCGGAGACCTCAATTGGACCCTGGTATTTAACATGAAATTATTTACATTAATATGGACTTTAGGTCCCCATAGCGGCATAGCTAACAACTCCTTATGGGATAATTTTATCCCAATATTCTTCGATATATTAAGCGGCAATTTCAACTCTGCGGCAAATAATAAATGATATAATTAGTTAAATGACGAAAAAAATGATCAAAAAAGCCTCTCGCGTAATGAATGCCGGCGGCGTGATCGCCTTCCCGACCGAAACCGTCTTTGGGCTAGGCGCTAGGATCGACCGGCCCGAAGCCGTTAAAAAGATTTTTGCGCTGAAAAAGCGGCCCAGGAACAAACCGCTGCAGATACTGGTGGCCAACCTTGAGCAAGCCAGAAAGCTCGGCAAGTTCGATAAAAAGGCTCTAGCTTTTGCCGAGGAGAACTGGCCCGGGCCGTATACTCTGGTAGTAAAGAAGACCGCCAAGGTCATTAAGGTTATTACCGGCGGAAGATTGACAGTGGGATTGCGCATGCCGGACCACAAAGTCGCCTTGGAATTGACCAAAAAAGCCGGACCGATCGCGGCTACCTCAGCCAATGTTTCAGGCAAAAAGCCTTTTCTGACCGCGGCTCAGGTAAAAAAAGGCTTAAAAGGCCTGGATCTGGTGCTTAACGGCAGGATCAGAACCGGTCAGGCCTCGCAGGTGATCGACGCAACAAAGGGATTCAAGATACTCCGTCCTTGACCCCTATTACTGGCTACCGCCTACTGCCTACAGTCTACTAGAAGCTCAGCCTCAGCTCGTAATACTGTGACTCCACGACCTGAGACAGGCTCGTATCGTATGCTTTTTTATAATGATAAACAATCTTGGTATACGGATTGACCGGATAAGCGATCGAGCCGCCAATGACCGCGCCCTCTTCCAGGGTCAGCGAGCGGAAATTGACAAAGTCCGGCTGCTGGTAATAGTAATGGACCTCGATATCCCTGGGCAGTTTTGCAAATAGATCGGCCGTGATCGAGGCGGAATCGCTGTCATTATAGTTCTCGTATACTACCGAAGCGGTAGTGAAGCCAAAAGCGTTAAGCCCCAGCTTGGCCGCGTAGCCGTTTTTAACGTTGCCTGAAGCTTCGGCCGATGCCAGATTGACGGGATTGTATTCATAATCGGAATTGAAATAACCAGGCACAAAACCCTTGTCCAGCAAGCGGTATTCAGCGTAAAAGTCCGCGCTGGCCAGCATGATATCCCAGGCCCAGCCAAGTCCGGCGCTGAAACCGCCTCCATGACCGACCAGCTGGGCATATTCAGCATAACCTGTTAGGTTAAACGGCAAAGGCATGGTCGCGTCAAGGCCCAGTCCGGTCACCTTTTGTGCTTCGGTCGTGCCTGCAGGCACTATCCCGTCCGAATCCATGATCACTGTCTGGCCCAGGGTCAGCATCGGGTTGATGCGCTCTTCCACCCTGACCCCGTTAACCCCTGTCCTGGTGCTCAAGCCGCGGACAACATAGCTGTCCATGTCCAGATAGCCTCTCCAGGCCATTTGCTCGTTGTTCAGCAGGACCGGGCCGTAAACGCGGGTGGAATAATTGCTGATCAGCATGCCGTGGCCCCAGGTCAGGTTGTCGATCACACCGTAGCGCAGGCCTTTTTTCCCGTCGTCATAACCCAGATAGCGCAGGACCACGCTTTCGTATTCCGGCGGCTTTTCCTCGCCCAGCGCCACGTTAACGTCAAAGCCGGATTCCCATGGGCCGATCTTAAAATCAGGGTGCCAGGCCAGATTGGCCACTTCTTTGGTGCCAACCTTGACGTAGCCGACGCTGATTCCGCCGATATTTGACTGAAGGCTGGTGGGTTGATCGCTGCCGCCGCTGACGGTCGTGACGACCTGCTGGGCCAGGGCAAAGCTTGCCAAAGAGACAATGATCAAGGAACTTAAAAGTGCTCTTTTCATGACAGCCTCCTGAGCTTAGTGTTTAAAGTGCCGTCTTCCGGTAAAGACCATGGCCATGCCGGCCTCATTGGCCGCGTCAATTGATTTCTGATCGTTTTTGGACCCGCCGGGCTGGATGATCGCGCTAATCCCTTGTTTTGCCGCTAATTCCACAACATCCGGGAATGGGAAAAAAGCGTCAGATGCCAAAACCGCGCCTTTGATCCCTGATCTGGAGCGCCGTACCGCCAGGTCCGCTGCCTCGATCCGGCTCATTTGTCCCGCACCGATGCCGACGGCCACGCCATCCTTGGCCAAGACAATGGTATTGGACTTAACATGCTTGGCCACACCCCAGGCAAAGAACAGGTCTTCCATCTGCTCCATGCTCGGCTCGATCTTGGTCACGACCTTGATGTCATTGACCGCCAGCTGAGCAATGTCCGGATCCTGCAGCAGCAGGCCGCCGGAAACGCGCTTGTAATCCAGGCCAGTGAACGGCCGGCCCATGGCCTTCTCGCCCATCTCCATGACGCGCAAGTTCTTTTTTTGCTCAAGGATGCCCAGCGCCTTAGGGGTGTATGATGGGGCGATCACAACTTCAACGAACAGCGAGCTCATCTCTTTGGCCGTCTCTTCGTCAATGCGGCGGTTGCAGGCCACAATCCCGCCATAAGCCGAGACCGGATCGCACTCAAAGGCTTTCTTGTAAGCCTCAAGGACCGTTTTGCCGCGGGCCACGCCGCAGGGGTTGGTGTGCTTGATAATGGCGATCGTGGTCTCAGCAAAATAATTGGCGCAGGCCCAGGCCGCGTCCATATCAACAATATTATTGAACGACAATTCCTTGCCGTGCAGCTGCTTGGCCCGGGTGACCTGCGAGCCCATAGCACCCTCGCCGATCTGGACCTCGCGGTAAAAGGCCGCTTTCTGGTGCGGGTTCTCGCCGTAGCGTAGGTCCTGGATCTTTTCCAGGAAGATCTCGGTATTATGCGGGAACTCGCGCTGGCCTTCGTACTTGCTGCCCAGGTACTGGACAATGATCGAATCATAGTAGCGAGTATGCTTGAAGGCCTTGAGCGCCAGTTTTTCCTTTGTTTCGGTCAAGAGTTTGCCTTCGCTCTTTAATTCCTCAAGAATCTTTGGATAATCGTCGGGATCGACGACGATCGCAACACTTTTATGGTTCTTGGCCGCGGCCCTGACCATGCAGGGTCCGCCGATATCGATGTTCTCGATCGCCTCGGCATGCTCAAATTCAGGCTTGCTGATGACCTTCTCAAAAGGATAGAGATTGCAGACAACTATCTGAAAAGGATTGATGCCGTATTTTTCCAGTTCCTTGAGGTGCTCGGGGTTGGTCTGGTCGGCCAGAATGCCGCCGTGAATGACCGGATGCAGCGTTTTGACCCGGCCGTCGAGCATGTGAGGATATTTGGTCAGTTTGGAGACCTCGGTGACCTTGATCCCGGACTCGCGCAGGAACTTGGCCGTGCCGCCTGAGGAAACGATCTCGAACCCAAGCTGACGCAGGCCTTTAGCCAAGTCGTCCAGCCCCTTTTTATCTGAGACGGATAACAGGGCCCACTTACCTGCCTTGACCTTGGCTTTCGCCTGGACCTTCATTAATTGTTTCTTGGCCTTCTTGTTGCGCTTCTTGCTCATTTTATCCTCACTTTTCTCCCTTCTATCTTAAGTCTGCCCTCGGCGAACAGCTTGATCGCCTGAGGATAGATCTTATGTTCCTGCTCAAGGATCCTGGCGGACAGGGCTTCTTCAGTGTCTCCCTCTTTTACCGGCACGGCGGCCTGACAGATAATTGGTCCGGTATCACAACCCTCGTCCACAAAGTGGACGGTCGCGCCCGAGACCTTGACCCCGTGGTCGAGCGCCGCCTGCTGCACATGCAAACCCGGGAACGCCGGCAGCAGCGCGGGGTGGATGTTGATCATTTTGCCTTGATAATGCTCCAGCAGCACCTCGCCGACGATGCGCATGTAGCCAGCCAGACAGACCAGGCCGACCTTGTGCTGTTTCAGGGTCTTGACGATCTCCAGTTCATAGGTATTCTTATCAGGGTACTGTTTCGGATCAAAAACCGCGGCAGGGATATCGTGCTTTTTCGCCCGCTCCAGGCCGAAGGCGTCAGGCTTATTGGAAATGACGACCGCCACTTTAGCCGGGATGCCGCCTTTTTCGCAGGCATCAATAATCGCCTGTAAATTCGACCCCCGCCCCGATATCAACACGCCTAAATTTAACATTCTATTTGCTTATCCCGACAGTAAAACTGTCGGTCCCTCTTTATTTGGAACCGATACTTTCAGCATCGGGCTTGGTTAAATTATGATAACTTCGCCCTTGCCCGGGCTGATCTCGCCGATGATATAGGCCTTTTCCTTTTGTTTGGCCAGGAACTTCATCACCTTGTCGGCAATGCTCTCTTCAACGACCAGGACCATGCCGATCCCCATATTGAAAGTATGGAACATTTCATCCTGATCGACCTTGCCTAGCCTCTTGATCAGGCGAAAGATCGCAGGAACGGTCCAGGAATTAAGGTCCATCACGGCTTGCGCCCGTTTGGGCAGGATCCGGGCCACGTTCTCAGGCAGACCGCCGCCGGTGATGTGCGCTATGCCCTTGATCTTGAATTTTTTTTGCAGTTTCTGGATGAGCGGGACATATATCCTGGTCGGTTTAAGCAGTTCATCGCCCAGCTTGCCGTCAATATCATCAAGATACTCTTTCGGGTTCAACTTGGCGTGATCGAACAAGACTTTGCGGGCAAGCGAATAACCGTTGCTGTGCAGGCCAAAAGAGGCCAGGCCGATTATTTTGTCACCCGCCTTGATCCGGTTGCCGTTAATGACCTTCTTTTTGTCAACCAGACCAACGGCAAAACCGGCCAGATCGTACTCACCCTGCAGGTACATATCGGAGAGTTCTGCTGTCTCCCCGCCCAGCAACTGACAGCCGGCTTGCTTACAGCCGATAGCAATGCCTTTAACGATCTTCTCGATGGTCGGCGGATGGACCTTTTGGCAGCCGATGTAATCCAGGAAGAACAGCGGTTTTGCTCCGGTCGCAATGACATCATTGACATTCATGGCAACCAGATCAATACCGACCGTTTCATGCTTGTTCATGGCAAAGGCTACTTTAAGCTTGGTCCCTACCCCGTCAGCTGCGCCGACAAGATAGTTCTTACCCAATGGATAAAACCCGCCGAAAAAACCGATGGTTTTGGCAAATTTCTTTATCCTTCTAACAACCTCGTTGCCGGCGCCCACATCCACGCCAGCCTGTTTGTATGTGATCATGCTTCCTCCTTGAATTGAGTTCCTCGAAATACTTTAAATCATCTCGCCGCTTCAGCTGTTGCTGTTCCGTAATAGACATCGCCGCCTCGCAAGACTATAAAATAACGGCACTCCCGGTTGGTACAAGCCCAGGCTTTATAACGGATGGGCACGGAATTATTGGAAAAATCAGACAGGGGCACCATGTGACCCTTGCCGCACATCTGACATTTCGGAAAGTTCATGTTCTCGCTCATTCCCATCTCACCTCCTGTTAACTAAAAAAGAGCTTCAGGCTCTGCATTCTTTCCGGTATTCTGACCGGATATTCACCGTTAAGGCAGGCCAGACACAGGTTCTTGGCCGGCAGGCTGACCGACTTGATCAGGTTTTTAAGGCTTAAATAACCCAGGGAATCCGCCTCAATATATTTTCTAATGCCCTCGACCGACAGGTTGGCCGCGATCAGTTCAGCTTTGGTGGCCGTATCAATGCCGTAGAAACAGGGATTAAGGTTCGGCGGCGAAGAGACCCTCATGTGGACTTCCCGCGCCCCGGCCTCACGGATCAAGCGGACGATCTGGCGCGAGGTCGTGCCCCGGATGATCGAGTCATCGACAATGACGACCTTCTTCCCCCGGACAGCGTCGCGGATCGGATTAAGCTTCAGCCTGACGCCGAGATCGCGGATCTCCTGGCTCGGCTGAATAAAGGTCCTGCCGACATAGCGGTTCTTGATCAGCCCTTCTTCATAAGGGATCTTTGACTCGGCCGAATAGCCCATGGCCGCCGGCACGCCGGATTCCGGCACGGCCATGACCATATCAGCCTCGACCGGGTGCTCCTTGGCAAGATATTTTCCCATGTGGAAACGCGCCTCATAGACATTGCGGCCGTTAAGCACACTGTCCGGCCGGGCAAAATAAACATATTCAAAAACACAGATCGCTTCGCGCTCGTCCATCTGCCAGGTACGGGAACGCAGACCATCCTTATCCACGACAACGATCTCGCCGTTAGCCACGTCACGGACGAACTGCGCTCCCAATATATCCAGAGCACAGGTCTCCGAGGAAATGACATAAGCCTTGTCCAATTTACCTATGCAGAGCGGCCTGATCCCGTGCGGGTCTCTGACCGCAATAAGCTTGTCACGGGTCATGATCGCCAGAGAATAAGCGCCTTTGCAGTGCTTGAGCGTATCGACCAGCGCTTCCTCAAAATCCTCTTTCTTGGAAGTGGCGATCATTGAAGCGATGACCTCGGAATCGCTGGCCCCGACAAAACTAATGCCTTTATCCTTGAGGTCCTGCCGCAGGATCGCCGCATTGATCAGATTGCCATTGTGCGCCAGGGCGATGGTGCCGTATCTGGTATCGATGACTATCGGCTGGGCGTTCTCGATCACGGATGAACCTGTTGTCGAATACCTGACATGGCCGATCGCAATGTGCCCCTTAAGCCTGGCCAGCGCTGCTTCATCAAATACCTGATTGACCAAACCCATGTTCTTATGGCAGGAAACGTGCTGGCCGTCAGAGGCCGCAATGCCGGCCGACTCCTGGCCGCGGTGCTGCAGAGCAAACAGGCCATAGTAGACCGATTTGGCCCTGCCTGCCGGCAGGCAGGCGGCTGAATCCGGCTGGAAATTATATACTCCGAATACACCGCAATCTTCCCTTAACATGATCCCTCCCAAAACCTAGAACCCGGAACCTGCCTGCCGGCAGGCAGGCCTAAACCCGATACTTATCCGTCCAACACGAAAGGCACAGTTGATCCAATGGTTTGCCGATAGCCTGCCCCAAGTCCTCAACGGTATTAAAGGCCAGATCATCGACACCGATATATTCACGGATCTGTTCAACGGATTTCTCGTGAGCCGCCAGTTCCTTTTTAGACCTGGTCGCCACGCCATAAAGGCAGGGAGCCTTGAGCGGCGGGCAAGCAACCCGGACATAGATATTTTTAACGCCGTTCTTGCGCAGTTTGACCACCAGATCATTTTTCATCTGGGTGCCGCGGACGATCGAATCGTCACAAATGACCACGCTGCGGCCGCTGATCTTGGCCGGCACAGGAATCAGTTTGATCTTGGCCTCGCGGTCACGCTCAGCCTGGGTCGGCTGGGTATAACTGCGGCTGGCATAGTCGTACTTAACAAAAACATTATCATAGGGGATCTTGGATTCCTGGGCAAAGCCGATCGCATGGCCCATGCCTGAATTGGGCACCGCCCCAACAACATCAACCTTGGCAGGATAACGCTTGGCTAGGGCCGCCCCTAAATTGCGGCGGGCAATGTCCACGGAGATACCGTCGATCGTCGAACAAACATTAGCCGTGTAGACCCATTCGAAAGCACAGTATTGTATGATATCGGATTTAATAATCTTTTTCGTTTCAAAGCGGGAATCATCGATCTCCAGGATCTCACCGGGAGCAACATCCCGGACGATCTCAAAACCGAGATTGATAAAAGAGCACGACTCCGATGTGACAGCGACCGCTCCGTCACGCCGGCCGATGATCATTGGCCGGAAACCGTGCTTATCGCGGGCGGCATAGATCTTGCCGCGAGCCAGGAGCACCAGAGCATATGCCCCGCGGATCCGGCCGGCCATTTTTTCAATACCGTCGACAAAATTATCCCCCTGGGCGATCAGTTTGGCAATGACCTCAATATCCGAATCCGTATAAAAGGAATGGCCTTGTTTCTTAAGCTCTTCGATCAGTGTCTCACGGTTAATAATGTTACCTTCGAAACAAATAGTGAACTCGCCCATCTTGGAATCGAGCTTGATCGGCTGGCGGTCCTTGAGCGAAGTGTGGCCAATGCCCATTAAACCTTCCAACCCGCCCAGATCATCGGTAAAGGTCGCTCTGACCAGACCGCGGTGGGTCCTGATCTTGATCCCGTCACCGGCAAAGGTGGACAAGCCGCAGTACTGCTGGCCGCGGTGCTGCAGATAGAACGTGCCCAGATAAAGGTCATCTATGATATTATCTTTAGCTGAGATCGCGAACAGTCCGCACATGCATTATTCCCCCATAACTTGGATTATTACCCGCCGGCTCCTGGGCCGGTTATCATGATCAACCACGATCACCTGCTGCCAGGTGCCCAAGGTCATTTTTCCGTCAACAACAGGCACGGTCAGCGACGGGCCGTAAAGCGAGGCCCGCAGATGAGCGTAACCGTTGGCATCCCCCCAGGTGGCGTCATGGGCATAACCTGCCTTGGCGGGAATGATCTTTTCATTTAACTCCCTGATATCCTTGACCAGACCGGGCTCGTACTCGATCGTCGTCACTGAAGCGGTCGAGCCGTGGATAAAGACCGTGACATTGCCGTGTTTAATCTTTGAGCCTTTAACAATCCCGGCGACCTGATCAGTGATATCAATGACATGGTCTAAGCCCTTGGTCTGTAGTTCGAGCTCACTGGTTTTGACCGTCATTGGCAGAGTTTAGTGACCTCCTCGACGGCCTGCGCCACGGGCACAAGCTTGACCTCGCCGGTCGTGCGCAGTTTCAGCTCGATCTGGCCATCCTTGAGCGCCTTGCCGATGATCACTTTAACAGGGACCCCGATCAGGTCGATATCTTTAAGCTTAACGCCGATCCTGGCGTCACGGTCGTCGATCAGCGTCTCGATCCCTGCTTTGAGCAGACCGCTATAGATCTGCTCCGCTGTTTCCATCTGCTCTTTGATCGCGTTGTTGGCCGGCACGACCGCAGCTGAGAACGGCGCGATCGGTTTGGGCCAGATAATGCCGTCCTTGTCATGGCTCTGTTCGATGGCCGCCTGGGCGGTCCGGCCCACGCCGATGCCGTAACAGCCCATGATCATCGGCTTTTCCTGGTTCTTTTCGTCCAGGAAGACGCATTTCATCTTTTCGGAGTACTTGGTCCCCAGCTTGAAGATATGTCCGACCTCAATGCCGCGCACGACCTGAAGCTTGCCTTCTTTACACTTGGGACAGGTATCGGAACGCAGGGCAAAACGCAGGTCGCCGAGAGCTTCAGCCTTGTAATCGCGGCCATAGGCCACGTTCGTCAGGTGATAATCCTTTTTATTGGCGCCGGTAATGCCTTGTTCGATCAGCGGTATCACATTATCCGCCACAATTTTAAGGCCTCTGAGCTTGACCGGGCCGGCAAAACCGACCGGAGCGCCAGTGACCTTTTCAATGACCTTATCTGAAGCCAGCTTCAGATCCTCGACCCCAAGCATTTTCTTTAGTTTGGCTTCATTCAGCTCATGATCGCCGCGCACCAGGGCCGCGACCGGCCCTGATTCCGTCTCGTAGATTAAAGTTTTGATCATCTGTTCGGGCTTGGCCTTGAGAAAAGCCGTGACTTCCTCGATCGTTTTAGCGCCCGGCGTATTAACTTCTTTAATGTTCCCGCTGGCTCCTGGCTCCTGGCTACTGCCCACTTTGTATTCAGCCACACCGGCTGATTCCCGGCTGGCCGCGTAATTGCACTTATCGCAATAGAAGATCTCTTCCTCGCCAGTCTCGGCTAGGACCATGAATTCCTGGGAATAGCCGCCGCCAATCAAACCGGAATCTGCTTCGACCACGCGGTATTCCAGGCCGAGCCGCTCAAAGATGCTGCAGTAGGTCTCGTACATGTTCTTGTACTCGCGGTCCAGATCTTTTTTTGAAGTGTGAAAACTGTAAGCGTCCTTCATCATAAACTCGCGGCCGCGCATCAGGCCGAAACGCGGCCTGATCTCATCGCGGAACTTGGTCTGGATCTGGTAAAGGTTGACCGGCAGGTTGCGGTAGGTGCGGATCGAGGTCCTGACCAGGTCGGTGATGACCTCTTCATGGGTCGGGCCAAGGCAGAAATCGCGTTCATGGCGGTCCTGGATGCGGAAAAGCTCCTTGCCGTAGATATCCCAGCGGCCGGTCTCCTGCCACAGTTCAGCCGGTAAAAGCACTGGCATAAAAACTTCCTGGGCACCAGAGCGGTCCATTTCCTCCCTGACGACATTGATGACCTTATTGAGCACGCGGAAACCAAGCGGAAGATATGTGTAGACACCTGCGGCAACTTTGCGGATAAAACCGGCTCGGAGTAAAAGCTTGTGGGAGACTATTTCCGCCTCTGACGGATCTTCTCGGAGCGTTGGAACAACCAGCTGAGACATTCTCATACGGGTCTTGCTTCCTCCCCACATCCTGCGCCTTACTATACTGAGAAAGACGCCAAAACAAAGGTCGATTATATCATATTTTTAGTGAAATATCCAGATTGTCACAGCGATATAGTAATGATATGAGAACCGGATCAATATTACCTTCATACCTTATTTTTAGCGCGGGCACACCTATCAGGGGCATCATTTTTGAGACTTTGATAAGAAGATTGTCCTGCGATAATAGCCTTAAAATAACAATTCAAGCGATTAATTCAAGTTGTTATAGGCCGACTTTTCGCAGGGAACAGATAGACAAACTCTTCCAGCTGGAAGTTCTTGAAGATTATGCCTTGGGCCGCTACGCTGAGAATGGCCTCAGAGAACTGGGGGATTGGCGCGATCTGATCGGCAATATCGGCACTGTCGCCTGCAGTAGTCATACTTATCTGCGAGACTCTGAGGGAGACCCTAATGCCTTGCCCCAAGATATAGAAGAAGCGCGCACTGACTTTGTTGAGGCAAAAAGACAGTTAAAGTTGATCGAGGACTGGCTTTATTATCATCCTGAAGAAAGGCTCAAGGTCGAACAGCTGTTTGACGCTCTTGAGCCCACAATCGCAAGATAGAGGTCAACGCTTCCCACAAGACCTTTGGTCTGGCTCCGGTCTGTTTCCCTGTCTTTCTTGGATAATGACTTACTCCCACTTCCTTGATCCGGTCATAACCCAATTTTCGCGCTTTAACGAATATTTCGCCGTTGATGATAGCGCCGCTTGATCTTAGATCGAGTTGATCGATGATGCTCTTTTTAAATAATTTAAAAGCGCAGTTGGCATCTTTCAGCTCGAGCCTGAATAATCGCCTGAGCAGAAACCTGTACCAGGCGGCTTCCAGCGATCGATAGAAAGGATCGCGCCTTTTGATCCGGTAACCAATTATAAAATCGTATTTCGCAACGAAAGGTAGAAAGTTTTCCAGCTCATCAAGGTCATATTGATTATCTCCATCAGTTTGAAAAATCAGTTCGGCTTTACACACCTTGAAACCGGTGCGCAGAGCCGCGCCGTAACCGAGATTCTTTTCGTGGCTGACCAATCTTATCCGGCCATCCAGCTTGTTCAAGTCTTCGACCACTCGCGCTGTCCGATCCGTACTGCCGTCATTGACAATGATGATCTCAAAATCCTTGAAACTTTTGGAGAGAACTGCCAGGGCCGCGCAAACCACGCTCTTGACGTTGGTTTCTTCGTTGTACATAGGGAAGAAACAGGAGATCTCCATGGGGCTAGTATACTCTTTTATAGACGATAACGCCAGGACCGGGATAGGACAGTTCCTCATCGTAGCGGTACCCGCTCCCCCGCAGGACCTGAGCAAAGTCCGGCGGCGCGGCCGACCTTAAATAAATGACATATTTGGTCCGGGGATCCTTCAGGGACCGGTCAAAATCAGCCAGTTCTTTCCTGATCAGGCTCATCTTCTGCCTGGTGCGGAAATCCCGGCGCAGGACCAGTCCGTCAGCCACATCCATTAAGTAGGAACCCCCCAGAGAAAGATAACACTTGCTGGCCGAGAGTCGTCCGGAATAGAGCGGCAGCTGGTACAACAGTCGCGGAAAGATAAGGTCATCCGGTCCAGTTTCCTGCCGCAGTTTTTCTCCCAAGTCGCGGGCGATCGTGTTGACCGGACTGTTATATTTGGCCATTGATACCTCATCAGGCGAATAAACAAGGTAAAACTTATATTGGAACGATAAAACAATAACGCAAAGTACCACAACCAATCCGGTCAGGGACCAGCGAAAAAGATTCGATCTTCCAAGCTCGCGCCAATAATACAGGCTGAGAGCGGACAAAAAGCAAAGTCCAGGGATCAATTGAATATAGTAATGGCCAAAAGCATAACCACCGACATAAACGCCCAGGAAAGAGGCCGCGGTCCAGAAAACCAGATATTTCTGTTCGAAGCTCTTCTTCGCGGCCCACAGATGCACGCTCCCGGCCAGGGCCAGCAGCCAGATAAACGAGTTCTCCGTCAACATAATACCAAGAGTGCGTTGGGCAAAAAATCCTACGTTCGGACCGATGTTGCGCAGCCCATAAAATAAGGCCGCCTCGATCAGGTAAACCAAGGCCCCCTTGGACAGAAAATAAATGGCAAAGAGAAACGGCACAACAAAGCAGCCCAAAAGAAGATATGCCATCTTTTTTATCCCCCACAATTTATTGTGGGGTTGCAGGGACTCAAACACCAGAAACCCGGCCAGGGCCAGAAAATTGAACAAAGCAACTTGTTTGATCATGATCGCGGCACCCGAGAACAATCCGGCCAGCAGCAAGGCCCGGCTGCCCCATTTGTCCTGATAAAGAAAAAAGAGCAGGCCAAGCATCATCGGCAGGAGCATAAAGACCTCGGCATTTGCCCCTGCCCCTTCGATGCGCGGCCCGCCGGAAAAGACCGCGAACAAGGCCGCCGCGAGCAGGCCCAACTTATCAGCCGATAATTTCCGGCCGATCAAAAAAACCGCAACGGTCCCGGCCAAAGAATAAAAGAGCGAGAACCAGCGCAGGCTCAAGGCCGACCAGCCAAACAATTTGAAGATCCAGAGATACAAATAGAATAGCAACGGCGGCTTGAGATCGATCAGGTCCTTATAGAGCAGCTGGCCATGATCCAGCCACATGGCCATACTGGAATAGATCCCTTCATCCCCTTCCAGGGGCTCAGCAATAAAAGGAAGGCGTAGAACAAGCTGAATTACCAGAATCAGAAAAAGAAGGATAAGGACCGTTGTTTTTTTCATGTGCGCGCCCTGAACCAAAGGGAGCCGGCAGCGATAAAACAAAGCAAACTGATCAAGGCGCCTAATCTAAGGCTCATTGGTTCATAACTGAAAACGACTTGATGCCGGCCGGCCGGCAGTTCGACAGCCCTGAACATCTGCTTGGCCCGGTGGATCGGCGCTGCTTTCCCGTCAACATAGGCCCGCCAGCCGGGATAATATGTATCGCTCAGGAAAAGCCAGCGGCGGCGGTCAGCAAAAGTCTCCAGGACCACCCGGTTGGCCTTTAATTCGACCGCCCGGACCTTTTCCCGGCCGGTCAAGCTGGCAGCCGGCCGAACATCTTCCAGCGACCGGATAAAAAAGGCCCGCGGCAGACAGTTCCGGTTCTGGTAAAGATAACCTTTTATATCAGCGAATGGCTTGATCCGCAGGATCTTGAGAGCCGGGTCCTGAAGGTCCTTCAAAGCAAAAATATATTTGACGTTTGCCAGGTCGAGCAGATCACAGTAATCACCCTGATTCAATCTGATGTATTCCCAGGTCAGATCGGTAAATCCCTTTGGCTCGACCGAGGCTCGCCCGCCAAAACAGGCTAAACGGTCCGGCAGCAGCATGTTCGGCGTTAGATTATCCTTGATATGGAACAGGTTCTCATTAAACACTTCAAAAACGATATTATTCTCATTACCCCTGGGCGGTATTGCAAAATAACGATAGAGCCCTTTATCTTTTTTTATAATATCGATGTTCGGTGTTGACCTGTCATAGACCCGGTGATCTGCCGGAGGATTAATAAGTATGTTGGCCGCGATCAAGTCCAGCGTCACAATTGAAATAATGGCCACGGCCAACGATCCCGGCCTCAAACGGTTTTTCCACGACAGGTAGAGCAGGCCAAAAACCAGCAGGAACATCGCGGTCAATTGAGGCAAGAAAGCAATATCAGCAGTGATTATCTTCCAGAGAATCCCCTGATGATACAAAGAAAGATCTGCAGGGAAAAAAGAGCGGCACCATTGATAGATAGCGGCTATATTTCGGCCGGCCAAAAAATAGACGGAACCGGCAGTAAAAGCCAGGCCGCCCAAGCTGATCAGCAGAGACTTAAGCCGGGCCGGCTCCTGTTCCGCTACTTCAAGCAGATACTGCAAGCCCAGCCCCGCCAGAAAGGAGAAACAGAATACGGCTATAAACATGAACTTGACCGGATAACGTATAAGAGCAAAGCCCGGCAAAAAATAGAAGCACATATGATAGACAGGAGAAAATCGGCCAAAGGCAAGCAGTATTGATAACGCGGCCGCGGCCCAGAAAAAGATCACTTTTTTAGTGCGGTATAACCAGGTCAACATTGCCAGCAGCAGAGGCAGAGCTCCCAGATAAGGGGAAAGCAGCCAGACCTGATGCAATTCTTTACTGAGCACCTTGGTATAAGTGCCGGTCCTGACCAGTTCACCAAAAAAGAAAGGCAGGAAAAAGTTGATCAATTCCCTGGGCGGAAAGGAATAGGCGGAGATGAACTCAAAAGAGATCCGGTCAAATCTCAGCGAATGACCCAGCGCCTCCAAAAACGGCAGGAGCTGCACAGCCGTTAAACCAGCCGCAAAATGACAGGCCGCGGCCAGAACGATCGAAGCAACGATGCGCCGGCCTGGTTTTGCCATGACCAGTCCATAGAACAGCAGGAAGATAAAACTGAGATACAGGACCGTTGGTTCTCCTCCAAGGAACTGGACGGCAAAAAGCAGCCCTAAGACCACCCAGGTCTTCCAGGCGAACCGTTCGACCAGCCTGTCATATGCCGCCAGGATCAAAGGGAGCCAGATGACCGAGCTTAAGGTCGTGTTCATATTAGCCATTGATAAGAGATAACCGGAAAAAGCAAAGACCAGCCCGGCCAGCACGGCAGGCCCGCGGCTCAAGCTGAAATAGCGCGCCAGCCAGTACATGAACAGAGCGGCCAGGAAATAATGGATGATCGTGTAATAATTAAAAGCCAAGTTGAACGGTAACAGGTAATGGATGATGCTTAAAGGATAGAGAAAGCCGACCTGCAGTGTCGCGAGAAGCGGATGGCCGCAGAAAAGATACGGGTTCCAGAGCGGCAGCTGCCCTTCCCTGACCAGCGAGACCATAAGATAACGCAAAGGATAAAAATAAAGGCACAGGTCGCGGAACGCCAGCACGTTCTTTCCGGTCAGGAAGGGATAAAAGAACACAAGGGCCAGGCCCAGGAAAAAACCATAGATGAACAGGTCAGCTTTGTCTGGCTTTTTGATAATAATAGGCACCTCCAGCCAACAGCCCCAGCACGGTCAGAAGACTGATCAAGCCGCCCAGCCTGAATGACAGCGGCAAATAGACGAACCTGACCGTATGCGAGCCGCGGGGCAGCCTGACCGAACGGAAGAAGTCGTTCGCGCGCTGGATCTCGGCCTCTTTGCCGTCGACAAAAGCCTGCCAGCCCGGATAATATGCCTCGCTCAGGAAAAGCCGCGCGTCCTCCTGCTCCGCCCTGGCGGAAATAAGGATCTCGTTGGGGGAATATTTCAGGAACTTGACCCGGGTCCAGGACCATTCCGGCCCTTTGTTGCCGTAGAGCACGTAGGCGCGTGGCATGACATTGAGATTCTGGTAGAGATAGACCTCCAGGCCGTATTTGTTCTTGCTGCGCAGCAGCTTGAGAAAGGCTGAGCCAAGCGGCCGTTCTGAAGCGATATATTTGACATTAAACCTTGAAAGATACGGCAGGTTCCTTGTCAATTTTTCTTGTTTAAAAGCCTCTTCATAAAAAGCGGTCAGTTCCAAAGGCTGGACCGATTCATATCCGCATAGATCAAAAAAATGATCCAGCATATGCCAGTTCGCGGTAAAATTGTCCTTTGTCTCAAGCAACGCGTCATTATAATCTTCGCCGGCTATATAGCGGTTCTTTTTTTCAAGCTCGGGTGTATAAAAAAAGCGGAAGAGCCCTTTATCTTTCAGCAGTATCTGATAGTTCGGCGGCACAGCCGAAAAAACCGTCGCAGCGACCGGAACAGCCACCGTGGAACCATTGGCAAAAAGGTCGGCAGCGGTCAAAAGTATCAGCAAGCCGGCAAAGGCAAAGCGTTTTATCTTATCCTTTGCCGCCAAAAACAGCAGCAGCCAAAGACCGAAGAGATACACAACCACAAAGAAAAAGCTCAGCAGGTTGAACTCGATCATGCCGGCTAAAAGCTCGAAGAAATATGCCGGCAGTTTAGGTGAATAGTTCCTTGCCAGAAAAGCAAAGATCGCCGCACGGCCGAAAAAACCGGCCAAGAAGACGCCCAGCATGCCCAGCAACAGCCAGAGCAGGTATCCGGCCAGACGGCCGAGATGTTCCCGCTGCTCAGCGACCAAAAACATCAGCCGCTCAAAACCAAAGGCCGCCAGGACCACGAGCGAGAAATTGAGCAGGAACAGATACTTAACCGGATAGCGGATCAAAGAAAAGCCCGGCATAAGATAAATCACATAGTACAACGGCGTGTATTTTCCAAAAGCCAGCAGCAAAGCAATGACTGCCGCAGCCAGGAAGAAAAAGGCTTTTTTACGTCTTTTAGCAAAGGCAAAAAACACCAGGACCAGAGGCAGGATCCCCAGATAAGGCGAGATCAACCAGTCCTGGAAGTTCTTGCCTATGATGGTCTCGGTCATTCCGCCAAAGACCGCCTGGTTGCCGAAGAAATAAGGGAAAATAAAATTGATCAGTTCGCGCGGAGGGAAGGAACGCATTGTTATCAGCCCGTAAGCTGTCCGCGCCACCCGGTCGGAATACCCTGCCAGTTCCAGGAAAGGCAGCAGCTGGACCGCGGTCAACCCGAGAGCGATCAGCCCTGCCCCGGCCAGACACAACAGCCCGCTCAGACAGGCCTGCCTTGAAGCTGCAAAGACAATGGCGTAAGCGACCAGTAGGAAAACAGTCACAAAAACGATCGTTGGCTCACCACCCAGGAATTGCAGTGCCAGCAGGCTGGCCAACCCGGCGATCTTAAGGAAAGTCCGTTGTTTAAGCAAAGAATCATAGACCAGCAGGACCAGCGGCAGCCAGACCACGGCCATTAACGAAGTATTCATGTTGGATACGGAAAGCAGATAGCCGGAAAAAGCAAAGACCAGCCCGCCTAAAAAAGCGGCCGCCCGGCTGAGCTGATAATATCTCAACAGGAGGTACATGAAGCAGGCCGCCAGCAGGTAATGCAGGATCGTGAAATAATTAAAGGCCAGGTTGAACGGCAGGATAAAATATAAAAGGCTTAAGGGATAGAAAAAACCTATTTGCAGCGTGGCCAGCAAAGGAAAACCGCAAAAAATATAGGGGTTCCAGAGCGGCCACTGACCTGCCCTGACCTGCTCCACCATAAAATGACGCAGCGGATAGAAGTAGCGGGAGAGGTCCTTGAAAGCCAGGACCTGCTCTCCTGTCAGGAACTTGGCGAAAAAAACCAGTACCAGGACAAGGAAAGCCCCAAAGATAAAAAGATCTTTTTTATCCAGTTTCATCGCTAAAATGAATTATAACACAGCTGTATTTCTTATGATAATCAAGAAGTGCTATAATTCGTCTGATGAAGGTCAGATCATTTCTTATCACGGTATCGATCACGTTACTAGCCGGCAGTGCTCTAGCTGAGATCGATCTTCTCAGCCGTAATATCGATTGGCAGCCTGCGAACCAGGCAACAAGCCTTGACCGGACCTCGACAGGCCTCCACCTCATATCTTCAACCAATCCCGGCATCTACACCAAAAAGCCTTTACAGCTGCTTCCTGCCGATAGCGGGTTGATCATTATCGAGATGGACAGCTCAACTGCCGCGATCGCTGAACTGTCATGGGCCAACAGCGGACAGGGTTTTTCCGCTGCGCGCTCCTACCCTTTTTATATCAGAAAAGGCACCGGCAAATATTATATTAACCTCAAAGCATACGCCGGCATGCAGCCAATACAGGGCCTGCTTTTCTACGCAGCCAGCACCCCGGCCGAGATCGAGCTCAAAGGCTTTGCCGCGGTCAGGGCCGGTTTGCCCGGGCTTATGCTGGCCGCCTGGCAGGAATTCTGGGGTCCGCAGGGCCGGCAAGAAACAGGCCATGATTTTCTGCTGCTGCCACCAGTCAGGCTCTGCAACAGGCCTGTGCTGGCTTACCTGAATTGGCTGCTGCTGCTCATCTGCCTGTTATCTTTACTGCTGAAAAGGCCGAAACTGGCCATCAGCTCCATCCTGGTCATCTGGATCCTGCTGGCCGCAGCGATCGAAAGCCGCGACTGGAACAGGCTGGCCAATGACCTGAACTATCTGGGCCTGCCCATCGAGACTAAACGCTCAATGCAGAATTATGAGGACTTCTACGCTTTTATCTGTTTTGCTAAAGAGAGGCTGCCTGAAAACAGCAGTTTTCTACTGATCTTTCCGCCTAAGTTCCGTTTCACTACTGAGCGGGCCAGTTACTATCTCTATCCCAGAAAGTGGCAGGCAAATCATCCTGAATATTTGCTTTTATTCAACAAAATGCCCAATGATCAAACTAAAAAGCATTATGATCTTGCGGCAGAGTTCCGTCCCGGAGCTTATATTTTTAAAAGAAAGATCAAATGACGGCAATTAAATTGATATTAAGCTTGTTGTTCCCTCTCCTGCTGGGCCTTTCACTGCTCAGCGCCGTATTGAAGGAACGCTTGGCTGATCTGGGCTACCTGGAACGGCTGGCTGCGGCTTTTTTAACAGGCAGCTGGCTGCTGGTCCTGATCATGTTCTGCCTGCCATTATTAGGGATCGATCTTTCCTGCGCCAGCATCGGCCTGACAGGATCACTGCTGGTGATCGCAATGCTCCCTTGGACGCTGAAAACGTTGATCGGATCTTTACGCACAGAAATGACCGCCCTTCCCCGCAACTGGGGCTTCTGGCTGCTCCTGGCATTGATCACGATCAAATTCAGCCTGCTGACCATCTCAAGCATTGCTCAACCGGTCTTAGCTCCTGATCTCCTGACCTATTACGCCCTAGCGGCCAAACATACTTTCATCTCCGGCCAGCCGTTGCACCTTTTCCATGAACCGCCGCTGCCATTCCTGCTGCAAAGCTGGCTGCCGTTTGTTCTGGGCAGCTGGCAGGATGATCTAATGGCGGTCTTCTTCCCGGCCTTTCTGGCCTGTCTAACGCTCATTTTCTATCGAGGCCTGGCCAGACATTATAACAGGACCGGTTCCTTGTTCTTCACTTTTCTGCTCTTGCTAATACCTTTGCTCGCCTATCATGGCCGCACTGCCTATGCCGACCTGCCGATGGCTTGCTTTTATTCTGCTTCAACTATCTATCTTTTTCAATTTATTCTCTCCGCCCGTAAAAACGAAACAAGGAGTTTTACTTTTCTCGTTCTGAGCCTTTTATTGCTGGGAGCTGCGGTCTGGATCAAAAAATCAGGTGCTTATTATCTGCTGTTAAACTTGGTGATATTGGGTTTAGCTGTATTTTTTGAACGGCTTAAAACTGTAAAGCTCAGGGAATATCTGATGCCGCTGGGCCTTTTGCTGACCATGATCCTGCCCTGGCTGATCTTTGATCGCAGCGTTGTCCTGGCCAATACTCTCCAGCAGACGATTACCGGCCTAAACACCTTTAACCAGGTCCCAGGCAATTGTTTTCTGGGGAATATCGCATTTTTTATTCAAGCGTCGGCTAGAAGCATGTTCTTAGAAGGCAACTGGGGCCTCCTCTGGCAGCTGTTCATCATTTCTGTTTTGCTTTACTGGGAACGGGTTGTCAGCAGGCCTCGTATTTACCTATTTGTCCTGCTGCTAATCAACCTGGCAGCCTTGGGGATCATTTTTATCTTTACCGGTCAGAGAGTTTTTCTCCAAGACAATTCCCTGCTTAATCGGCTGATGCTTCACTTCGCCCCGATCGTTCTCTTTTTCTGCGCTGAACTATATCTTTCAGAAAACAAGACTTAATCTTTCTCCATTGGAAACGGAGAGGGATGATCGTGAAGAACTTGGCCACTGTGAAAGACCCGGGCTGAGTAAGCAAAGGCCCCAGCTTTAACAATAAGCTGGGGCCTTTATAGATCAATCTGCTAATTAGTAGGTCGAATAAGCTGTATGGTTGATATAAACACGGCCGTTGCCGCTGTCATAATACCAGCCACCGGTTGTCCCAGTAGGTGTACCAGTGCCGATCTCTACCGCATTTGACGGTGTATACGGTTCTTCGGGAACCTGGTTGTCCTGGAACATGCCCGCTTCGATAGTTGCAGGTGTCGGGTTAGCGGCGCCGTAAGCAGCATTACTTGCGTAAGTAATGGCAACAGCCGCTCTGACACTACCCAGAACACCCTTGGCAGCGTTCTCACGCGCCCTGGAAGAGAGATCAACGAACCTGGGCAGGGCTGTAGCGGCTAAAATACCCAGAATAACGATGACCATAACCAACTCGATGAGCGTAAAACCTTTGCGCATTCTTTGTTTCACCTCCCTTATGTTGGATTCTAGCACAGGAAACATAACTGTCAATGAATTATCACTCTAAAATATAGACCGCGTAAAATATGTAAACGCTGGCTATCAATAAGATGACGCCGAATATCTTGCGCGACCCAACGACCACTTCATCCGTTGAAAAGATGACCTTGTTGGATACATCCGACAGCCAGGTAAGCCAGTTGTTGAAGAACAAAAACAGCAGGCCAAAGGCCAGACAGATGATCCAGACAGCGTTCAGATAGGCCAGTTCAGGATATTTGGCCACGGTCCACATGAGCCAGGCGCTGACCAGGATCAGGACTATACCGAACCCTATCTTGACCCGGGACAATTTGTCGTCAAGGTAAAGCACGACGCGGTTCAACAGATTGCCCAGAGAAGCCAGGAAATTCGGGGTAAAGATAAAGATCAGGCCGAATAACAGCGTTATAACCGCAGCGGTTAACAGATAACCCATTTTCCCCTCCTTTGTTTATCTGCCAACCAGATAAACAGAATAAAATATGTAAATAGCGGCTAGCATCAGGACGATGCCAACAGCCTTACGCAAACCGATCAGGATCTCATCGGTTGACAGCATGGTCTGGTCCAGGAAGCGGGATAAATGATCGAGCCAGCGCGGCACAAAAAGATAGAGCAAGCCAAAGAACAGGATCACGATGCCGATGATATGCAGGTACCAGAGTGTGGGATAACTGAAAGCGACCGAGATGATCCAGCCGGCTATAACCACCAGAACGAGCCCTAGCGGGATACGGATAGCTTTAAGCTTATCATCAATGCTGACTATCGGCCTGTTCAAGGCATCGCCCAGATATAAAAGCATCTCCCTTGAGAACAAAGACAAAACGCCGAAGATCAAAGCAATAATACCGGCAAATAAAAGCAGTTCCATTTTATCGGCTTTACCTCCTTTTTAGCGGTCTGAGCAAATTATATTTTATTGACCGCTAAAGTCAAGCTGTTTTTACTAAAAACTCTTATAAACCCTGACCAGGTCCCACATCGGCAGGAAAATGCCAAGGGCAAAAAGCAATACCACTAGGCCTAGGCCGAAGATCATGATCGGCTCAAGCAGCGGCGTCAGGTTCTTTATCGTGTAATCAGCTTCCCGATCAAAATAATCCGAAACCCGGCTGAGCATATTCTCCAGGGAGCCGGCTTTCTCGCCTATCGCCACCATGGCCACGGCTATCGGCGGAAATACTCTAGTGCCTTTCATCGGATCAGCCAGGTTCTTGCCCTGCGAAACCTGATCACGAATGTCTAAGATGACCCGGGAAATGACCTTGTTATCCACCGTGGCCGCCGTGATGACCAGAGCATCCAGGATGGGGATGCCGCTGCGCAGCATGGCGGAAAGCATCCTGGCAAAGCGAGACAGGTTGATCCTGAGAAAGAGCGGGCCGAAGATCGGCGTGGACAGTTTGAACCTGTCCCAGGAATAACGGCCCTTTTCCGTTGAGATGGTCTTGCGGAAACCGTACAAGGCCAGGATCATTATACCCAACAACCAGTACCAGTAATTCTGAAAAATGTTATTAATACTGATCAGGATCCTGGTCGGCAAAGGGAGTTCCGTTTTAAAGGCACTGAAAAAACTGACGAATCTGGGAATAACAAAGCTCATCAGGATAATGAAAGCAATGACCAGCGAAGCGACGACTATCAGCGGATAGCGCGTGGCTGACTTGATCTTATCCGTGTTCTCCAGGTCTTTTTCCAGCAGGTTCGAGATGCGGTCGAGTTCCTCATCAAGGATACCGGCTTTCTCCCCCGCGCGCACCATATTGATGATCATGGCCGCAAAAACTGAAGGGTGTTTCTCCAGCGCATCAGAAAAAGTCGTCCCGCCCTCGATATCGTTGCGCACGGAAAAAATAACGTCGCGGAAACGCTTATTGCGCAATTGTTCATGCACTGCGTCCAGGCCTTCGGTCAACGGTACGCCTGCTTCAAGCACCGAAGACAGCTGCCGGCTAAAAACTATAAGTTCCTCGATCCTGATCTTCTGGAAAGAAGCGATCCAGTCAGCGAACTTATCGAATATCCCCCCACTCTCTACCTGACTGATCGAGATCGGCGTATAGCCAAGTTTCTCCAATTGAAGAGCCACGGCTTTGGAATCAAGCGCCTCCATGGCCCCTTCCGTCGGCACACCGTATCGGTCCCTGGCTTTAAAAGAGAAATTAGTCAAGCTGGGTCACCCTCAGCACTTCATCGATCGTTGTTTTACCCGAAAGGGCCTTTTCGATACCATCATCCCGCAGGGTCTTCATGCCGGCCTTGAGTGCCGCACGTTTTATTTCAACATCAGAAGATTTTTTTACGATCAGTTCCTTGATCTCATTATTGACCACCAATATCTCAAAAATAGCACTCCTGCCTTTGTACCCGGTGTTGCGGCAGTTCTTACAACCTTTGCCTTTATAGAATTTATGCTCGGCTTTGCGATCAAGCCCCAGACGCTGAATCAGTTCATCCGGAGGATTGAACTCGGTCTTACAGCGCGGGCAAATCGTGCGCACCAGGCGCTGGGCTACGGCCGCGGCAACAGAAGAAGCCGTGAGGAACGGCTCGATCCCCATATCGACCAAACGCGTCAATGTGCCGGCAGCATCATTTGTATGAAGGGTGGAAAAAACAAGATGGCCGGTCAGGGCAGCTTGGATCGCCACCCGGGCAGTTTCCAGGTCCCTGATCTCGCCAACCAGTATAGCATCCGGGTCCTGCCTCAATATAGAACGCAGGGCAGTGGCATATTCCAGCCCGGCTTTCGTGTTGATCTGCGACTGACGCACTCCTTCCAGTTCGTATTCTACCGGATCCTCGACCGTCATGATGTTGATTTCCGGCTTGATGATATAGTTCAATGTGGCATAGAGGGTCGTGGTCTTACCTGAGCCGGTGGGTCCGGTGACCAGCAAAATGCCATATGGCCTCTGGATAGCGTTCTCAAACCTCTTCAGATTAGCTTGGTTAAAACCCAGCTCCTCCAGGCCGAAAAGCACGCTGCTTTTATCCAGCAAACGCATAACTATGCACTCACCATATATCGTCGGATAAGACGAGACGCGAACATCGATGTTCTTCTCTTCTGTCTTCAATTCAAAGCGGCCGTCCTGGGGCACACGGGATTCGGCGATATCCATCCTGGCCAGGACCTTGATGCGGGTAATAATGGACGAGTGCAGAAATAACGGCGCGCCGGAAACATCATGCATCAACCCGTCCACGCGGTAACGGACCCGGACATTGCGCTCGGTCGGTTCGATATGGATATCCGAAGCGCCTTCATTGGCCGCCCGTAAAATGAGCAAATTTACCAGTTTGACTATCGGCGCTTCTTCCAGCGGCACGCCTGACGGGATCGGCGGGGCCGATTCCTCCAGCGGCCCGATATTCCTGATCAAATCCTCGACCGAACCGGACACGCCATAGTACTGGTTGATGGCGTTATCAATATCCTTGGGCGCGGCAACCATCGGTTCAACATCACAGCGGCTTTTGCTCCTGATCTCATCCAGCGCCAGGATATCGAATGGATCGACCGTAGCTATTGTCAGCACGTCGCCGACCTTGAACAAAGGCATGATCTTGTATTTTCTGGCCGTTGCAAAGGGCACAAGGTTCAGGACCTTTTTGTCGATCAGGTAAGTAGATAGATCAACCCTGGGGATATCCATCTCTTTTTCCAGGAAGGTGATCAGGGCCATTTCGTCAACGAGGTTGCGTTTGAGGATGCTTTTGATCAGCGTAGTGCCGGATTCCCTGCCTTCTTCGATGGCTGACTTGATCTGCTCCTCGGACAACAGACCGCTTCGGACCAGGCTCTCCCGCAGAGACTTGCTCCGATCGACCATCGATCACACCTCTTTACTTTTTTTTCTTGGCCAGGGTATCTTTGATCAATTCCAGCAGCGCCGGCGTGTTGAACGGCTTGCTGATATAAGCGTCAGCGCCCATTTCCATCCCCATGTTCTTATCTTTTTCCTGGATCTTTGCTGTCAGCATGATAATGGGGATATGACGGAAATTCTCGTCGAACTTTAACATGCGGGCGACTTTGTAACCATCAAGTTTTGGCAGCATGATATCGAGCAGCAGCAGATCGGGGTGGCCGGTCCTGGCTTTTTCCAATGCTTCCTGGCCATCGCCGGCTGAAACAACTTCATAGCCCTGTGACTTCAGCAGCAGCGTTAAAAGCGAAGCCACATCCGGCTCGTCATCAACGATCAGGATCCTTTTTGATTCTTCAGCCATGATCGCGCAAATTATAACACACATGCTATAATTTTGTAAGTGCAGAAATATCCCTTGACCTTTAAAACAGAAAAAGCCATTCTCGTCGGCATCGAACTGCCCAAAGCAGGCAATTTGCCGTTTGATGAATCCGTTGCCGAACTGGGCCGGCTGGCGGAAACCGCCCGGGCTAGCGTTGTCGGCGAACTGCGGCAAAAAAGGGAGCGGCCAGATCTGAGGTTCTTTATCGGCAAAGGCAAGCTGGAGGAGCTGAGGGCCCTGGCCGCAGCCAAAAAAGCCGACCTGATCATCTTTGACGTTGACCTCTCCCCTTCCCAGACAAGGAATTTGGAAAACTCGCTTAACCTCAAGGTCATCGACCGCACCGAGTTGATCCTAGATATTTTCGCGCAGCACGCCCGCAGCCGTGAAGGCAAGCTTCAGGTAGAACTAGCCCAGTCGGAGTTCCATCTGACCCGCTTGAGCGGCCATGGCGCCATGATGTCCCGCTTGGGCGGCGGCATCGGCACACGCGGCCCCGGCGAGACCAAGCTCGAGGTCGATCGCAGGCGTATCCGCAAACGCATAGCCGTCCTGAAACAAGAGATCGAGCACTTACGCCGGGCGCAGCAGCTCCGCCGCGAGAAAAGGCGCAAAAGCCAGCTGCCGCTTATAACCATTGTCGGTTACACGAACGCAGGCAAATCAACCCTGCTCAATGCCTTGACCCAGGCAAACATCCTGGCCGAGGACCTGCTCTTCGCCACACTGGACACAACCGTCAGGCGATTGCGCCTGCCCTCAGGTCTTGAAGTCCTGCTGACCGACACTGTCGGCTTCATCCAAAAGCTGCCCCATCAGCTTGTAGCTGCTTTTCGCGCCACTCTGGACGAGGTGACCGAAGCCGACCTGCTGCTGCACGTAGTGGATGTTTCGCATGACTTCCGCGAAGAACAGATAGCCGCGGTCTATGAAGTGCTGGAGGAATTAAGAGCCGCGGACAAGCCAATCGTGACCGTGTTCAATAAAAGCGATCTGGCACCAACAGCGGCTATCAACGGACATGAACCAGCCGTACTGGTCTCAGCCAGGAGCGGACAAGGCCTGGCTGAGCTGCTTAGAGTTCTCGACCAACAGCCTTGGCGACCTTCTTAAGATCTTTCATTAGATCAGCGAACGTATCCGGTTTAAGCGATTGCGCGCCGTCGGACATGGCTGCCTCTGGCCGCGGATGGACCTCAATTATCAGCCCGTCAGCGCCGGCCGCTATGCTGGCCCGGGACATGGCCGGGACCATGTCCCATTCCCCGGTGCCGTGACTGGGATCGACTATCACCGGCAGGTGGGATAGTTTTTTGATCATGGGAACGGCATTAAGATCCAGCGTATTCCTGGTCGCCGTTTCAAATGTCCTGATGCCTCGCTCACACAAGATGACGTTCTTGTTGCCCTCGGACATGATATATTCAGCGGACATGAGCAATTCCTGTATGGTCGAGCCGGGACCGCGTTTAAGCAACACTGTCTTTTTCACTTTGCCGACCTCTTTCAAGAGATTGAAATTAGCCATATTACGCGCTCCGATCTGGAGGACGTCAGCGTATTTAGCCACTAGAGCTACGTCACGCGTGTCCATGACCTCGGTAACTACAGGCAGGCCGGTCTGCTTCCTGGCTTCGGCCAGCAGTTTTAAGCCTTCTTCTCCCAAACCCTGAAAAGAATAAGGTGAAGTCCGCGGTTTGAACGCTCCGCCCCGTAAAGCACAGGCGCCGGCGCGCTTGGCCGCTTCAGCCACTTCAATGATCTGCTGTTTGCTTTCGATCGAACAGGGGCCGGCGATGATTGCGATCTTTTCTCCGGCGCCGACCGCCAGGCCTCTAGCTATTTTTACGACTGAATCCTCATGCTGGAACTCCCGGCTGACCAGTTTGTAAGGTTTTCTGATCGGCACGATCTCGGACACGCCGGCCATCATCTGGATGGTTTCCAGCTCTATCGCGCTTTTATCCCCGATAGCGCCGATAACGGTGCGTTCCACGCCCTGGGAAAGATGGATGCCGAAACCATGCTGCTTCAGCTTTTCCACAACGTGGTTGATCTGTTCCTCGCTGGCATCCGGCTTCATAATTATGATCATCCGGCCTTACCTCCTTAAATTGACGGCCTCGCGCAAATAGATATGCTTGATATCCTTCTGTGGTTTATCGCTGTCGACCAGCAGCAGCACCCTGATGCAGCGCGCCAAACTGCCGGGCACGGCAATCTCAAGATTGCAGAGCAGCGGTGTATCGTTCCAGCCTAATTCCCTGGCAGCCACAGCAGGGAATTCAGCGTCCAGATCCTGGGTCACGGTAAAGATCACGGCAGCGATATCAGGCAGATCAAGGAAATTATCGGCCCTTATCTTCAATAACAGCTCTTTGGTCGCGGACAATATTTCATCCCGATCGTTCTTACTGACAGTTATTGCGCCTCTGATGCCTCTTGTCGTCATAACCAGATGATATTATCAAATTTCGTTTAAATAAGCAAGATAGCGGTGGTCAAGCGTAGCCAGAACCTCATGGAAAAAGGATTCCAGATCAGATTCTCTGCCTGTTTCCAGCAGCAGCGATGTCGCAGGTTGGCCGATCTTGGCCGGCAGAAGTTCGGCTGCCGGGGTGTTCACATTGACGCCCAGACCAATGATCACGTGGCCGGAGACAAGCCGTTCAACCAGCACACCGCAGATCTTTTTGCCGTTAAGCAGGACATCGTTGGGCGGCTTGATCTCTGTTTTTAAACCACTGGCCTTTTCGATCGCAGCACCGACCGCTTTAGCAACGACCAGGGTGATCGGTACCAAAGCGACAAGGTCTTTAAACGGTAGGACCACGGCGGAAAGGTACAGGCCCATCCCTGCTGGAGAAGCCCAGTGACTTCCCTGTTTGCCCCGGCCTTTTGACTGCGCTGCCGCGACAACGACCAAGCCTTCACCATGGCCGGAAGCGATAAGCCTTTTAGCCTCATCATTGGTCGAATCAACAATATCGTATCTGAGTATTTCCTTGCCTATTATCATAATAAAAGAAGAAAGCCCCCCGAAAGATCGGGAGGCCTTCTCTTATAAACCTATAACCCCGGCGTTAGAACTGGTACATCAGCCCAACAGCCGCAACGTCCGTAGTATCATCGGCCGCCTTATCCTGGAAAATGCGATACATCGCATCCAGGCTGGTGTTCGGAGCGATAGCGTATGAGATGCCGCCTTCAGCAGTCAGCCTGCCATTAGGAGCTTCATACTTATAATCGCTGTTCAAGCGAATATCGCCCTTACCGACCAGTTTCAGGTCTTGGGACACTGTCTGAACAACCTCACCGCCGATATTGACGGTGCCGGGTGTCAGCGCCCGATCATAGGAATCAAAGCCGGCATAATCCCACTCAGCAGCTGCCAGCGCAGCGTTGTCAGAGAGGAATAGAGAACCGACCTTTGTGAACCGGCCAATCGCTACCGTGCCGGTATCCCAGATGTCATTAAAAGCGAATTCTGTTTTGACCATCCAGCCCTTCTGATCGCTGGTGCCCATTCCCAGTGTGCCGCCAGCTTCAATCTTGTCACCCAGCGGAGCGGAAGCAAAAATGCTGCCGCGGATATCGCGGGTGTCGGATGAGAACTGACCAGCAGAAACATAATGACCGGCAACACCGGCTTTCACGCGGTCGACCAGAGGCGCGCCGCGGAATTCATACGCCACCATGCCATTGATATCGCTGGCTGTTACTCTGCCGGAAGTCGAATGCCCAGCGGCAACATAACCACCGGACAGTTCAGCTCCCCACATCGTGGTGGACGCCATGATACCGGTATCGGGTCTCATATAGGTCACACCGACCTCGCTCGGCAGAACGCCGGACGGATCAGCCGCATGCGGCTTATTACCAGGCCCATAGGATGCGGTCAGCTTGACCGGGTTAGCGATGCCCAGAGCGGCCAGGTTGAGGTTAACGTTGGAAACAACGTCAAGCAGCTCAGTGGCCAGGACGCCGCCCGTAGCGGTCTGCCCGTCATCCATGTAGCCATAGTCCATGGTATCAATCGTGACCTTGACATCAGCCCCTTCTCCCATATCCTGGGTGGTGGAGAGCTTCAGTCTGTAGTCAGCAACAGCACCGCGAATGCTCGGTCCACCCTCAGCCAGGATGTTACCGAACTTCCAGCTAGCCATATAGGCGCCGGAAAGCGGCATGCTGCCGCCGCCCCTTTTCAGAGCGGCAACCTGCGTTTTGAGAGCTGCGACATCAGCCTTGAGGCTTGAGTCGGCGCCAACGGCCTTGGCCAACTTGGACAGGAAGACCGCTGTCTCATAACGCGTGACGTTCTTACTGCCTCTGAAAGTTCCGTCCGGATAGCCGCGGGTTACCCCGAGCTTCACCAGATCATACACAGAGGAGGCAGCCCAGTGATCGTCAGGAACGTCCTTGAACTTGATCTGAGCGGAAGCTGAAGTAGCGACCGCCACAGCCATCACCAGGGTTAGGAACAATGCGAAAAACTTCTTCATTTATTTCCTCCTTAGTCAACATCCGCCTCAGCTGCCGTCAACAAATAAAGGAAGGAAGTCTCCTTGTTTTCTTCTATCCTTTTTTCTATCAGCGACAACAGATAGCGGCTCAGCTCAAGCAGGTGACTAAGTGTTTTTCACCTCCTCCCTTGCCTGCCTGAACTTCGTCTGCATTTTAGCATTATAGGTTCTTTTGTCAAGCTGAAAAGGTTATAATATATATTATGAGCAGGTTCCCAGGTATCAGCCCTAATAAAGGACAAGCATTAGAAAAGAAACTGGTCGGATTAGGCCTGGATAGAACGACCGTTATTGAGAAGTTCGTCCGCTCCGGCGGCCCGGGCGGCCAGCATATCAATAAGACCGCGACCTGCGTTTATCTCAAGCACCTGCCGACCGGCACCGAGGTCAAGGTCGCCCAGGAACGCTCCCAAGCACTTAACCGTTTTCTGGCCTGGCGGCTGCTGGCGGAAAAGATCGAGGAGTACAAGCACCGGATCAAGAGCGAGAAGCAGAAACGCATCGAAAAGATACGGCGGCAGAAAAGAAAACGCTCAAAAAGAGCCCAGGAAAAGGTCCTGCAACAAAAGAAAAGGCAAGCCGAAAAAAAAAGAACAAGAAAGATCCAAAAGGCTGATTGGACCTGATCATCAACCTTTGTAAATCCTGAAATTTTTCCTATTATCCTGGGATAATAAACCAGGAGAATGCTATGACATTCACAATTTTTTGTCCGATCACTTTCTTTACCGGTTGCCAGGCGAGGACGGCAGCTTCACGCGAAGAAACCGAGACCTGTCAGCCATTGGAAGCCATGTCGTTCCCGTCTCCAACAGCTGCGATCGAGCACATCAATGATTTTGTTGGCGCTGATCCGATCCTGGCTTTTGGCTACACTCATCGCGAAACAAGATCGCAACGCTCGGCAGTCGGGATCTTTGCCAAAGAGATCCTTCCCTGCCTGGCTGATCAAGGCTACACAGATCTTGTATTGGAAATATTCCCGCAAGGCGGAGAATTGGACGCCATCGAATTAGAGATAGCCGAATTTAATCGCAGCGGCAGGATCGGTCAGGAAATGGCCCGCTTTCTTAGCGTTCGCGACCAGGCAAACTTCATTCTATTGCTGGAACAGGCCCGTGCTCACAATATCACGATCCACAGCGGTGGAGTGGACTATAATAACGTTGAAAGAACTATTCTGCATCCGGAATTTACCAGCACGCCGGGCCGGCTGGAGACCGCCCGCCAGGAGATCGCCAGGAACACCCGCGATGCCCTGACCGATCTGAGCAGCCAAGGCCGCAAGATCATCAGCCTCAACGGCACAGTGCATAATGATATATACCCGACAGAAAATAACGTCGCAGCAAGTTTTGGCAGTGAAATGAGCGAGCATTTTCCTGTTGCTTACGCGGCTATCGACCTTGTTGTGCCGGAATTATCAGAGAGAAATAATTATTACCGAGACCTGCCTCTATCAAGCGCCTGTGACTGGCGGGATTTTATCCCGGAAGCTGGAGTAAGCCTGATCTCAGAACGCGGGCTGAACAGTTATCTTCTTTCCTGGCCTGGTCAGTAATTACAAAAGTCCATCCAGCCCGGGCCCATCATCCTCTAGAATGCCATCAAGTGAAGTATCTGCTGACGGAGCTGCATCAGAAGCCTGATCGACAACCGCACTAGCCGGCCTTTCATGAGTACCGTAACGAAAATCCATATTGACCACGGTGCCTGTAAAAGGTTGTCCATGTTGCTCTGTAACGCCTCCGACCGGATCAAAAAAGACAGTTCCAGACCCTGCTGTAGTGTCCCCGATATCAACGGTGCAATGTGGATCTGTCAGTTCGATCTGATCGATCACCTGATTGACCGATTGAAGGATCGGTGTATATGCTTCAAAAGGCTGCAAGGGGACCTCGGCTGAAGTACCGGCTCCGCCTAACCCAGCGCTGATCGATTCGGCCCGTGGCGCACCCAACTGGTGCAATCTGGAAAAGACCTCTGCCTGCAGCCCGACTAGAGCCGCTTGTAATTGCGCCCGTCTGGCCAAAGGTCTGATATTTTGGAAAGCGTCAGATTCAACAAATTGGGTCAGCTCCTCATAAAGTCCCTGCATCACATTAATAAATGGATGGGAACGATCCTGAGATGCCTCACAACTGCCATTGATCAATTCCCGATACGCGGTAAAGCGCTCAACGATCGCCGCTCGCTCCTCGGGGTTCGAGGCCGCACTTGTCAATTGCCCTTGGAGATAGGTCAAAGCCTGGGTATAGGCTTCAGTTTCGGCTTCTCCTTCAAATAATCCGTTCAGAGACACCCCTTCGCGTGTAAAAAAAGCGTTAAAATGAGCGGTCAGGTCAGTGGAGCCAGAAAAAACCTGCATTGCATTTCCCCCTCTTCTGGGCTATTAAATAGCTCGCCCCTTATACTATATAATCGTATCCTGGGGGGATAATCTTGCACCCTAAATATAATGATTTTTGGCTTAGTTATTGGAAAATTCAATGCCGAACTTGGGCGGCTCGCCTGACTCTTTGATCGGCCCAAATTTCTTTTCAAACATATTGATATTATTCTGCAGGGCCTTGAGCAGCCGTTTGGCATGGGCCGGCGACATGATCACCCGGGCGTTGACCTTGCCCTTGGGCGGATGCGCCAGGATGAAGTCAGTGATAAACTCGTTCTCAGAATGCGAGATCACCGCGACATTGCTGTAAACTCCCCCGACCATTTCATTGCCGATCTCGATCGGTATCTGCTTTTCGTTCATGGTCCACCTCCAGGAGTAATATATTAACATATCCCGGCCATTCGAGTAAGAGAACATGTTATACAAATGTAACTTGAACGGTCGGAAGAGCCCATATATAATAGTACTTTCATCAGAGGAAAAGCAACGATGGACAAGAAACTGACAGCATTGATCATCAGCATCTGCCTGCTCCTGGCCAGCCCGGCCTGCGCCCAAACGGTCCTGACCCAGCGCTCATTCATTGAGACAGCGGTCAGGAACAACCCGAGCTACCAGATAACTGCCCAGGAATACCTGGTCGCCCTGGAACAAAACAAGGCCGCCCATGCCCTGGGCGACTGGAACCTGATCATCACCGGCCTGTGGAACGAGTCAAGGCCAGCGCCGATCAGCAGTTTCTCGGCCGAATACCAGAAAACAACCGGCTATACTGTGGGATTGGAAAAATACCTGCCTGATACCGGCACAGCAGTCAAGCTTGAGCACGGCAACACTCGCATCGACGCTCAGTACCGGCCGCCGGCGACCATCCCCGGCATCGGCACGCTGGACTTCAATCCGCCAGACAAATATTACCTGTCGAACATTTCCCTGAGCATCGTCCAGCCGCTCTGGCGTAATGCCTTCGGCCTGGCGACCAGGAACGCGCTTAAAATGTCTGACCAGGCGCTGGCCCTGGCTCGGATAAAGCTCTCCGAGGATTGGGAGGATTTCATCAGCCGTCTGACCGGTGAATACCTGACCTGGCAGAAATGCCACAAGAACGTCAGCCTGATGAAAGAAAAGGTCAAGACCGTCGAGAACCAGCATAACCTGATCACAAAACAGCTCAAGTATGGCCTGTCCGAAGAGCTGGACCTGGTCCAGCTCCAGCAGAAGCTCGAAGCTTACCAGATCATGCTGGAACAAGCCCAGCTCGCCTGCAAGAGCCAGACCCGCACGGTCCTGCTGCTGATGGGCCGGGCCAGCGGGCCAGCCAACCAGACCGTGCCGGAGGAATTCAAGCCGGACGGCCTGGTGATGAGCGAACCGGACGCCAACTCTTACCTGGCCAGCTCCTCCAACATCAAGCGGACCGCTGACATAATGGTCGATCTGCAGCAGACCGCCCTGTCAACCAAGCAGGACGCAAAAAAGATGGATGTCAGCCTGGTGCTCTCGACCAAGCCTAATGCCTTCACCCAGGGTTTCGGCGACTCCCTCACCCATATCGGCGACTATAATGAGAATACCCTGACCATCTCCGCCAGCCGACCCCTAGGCAATGACAAGGCCGAGGCCGAAGCCGCCGAAGCGGAGCAGCTCTACCAAAAAGCCCTGGCCCAGCGGGAAGAGATCATGCTCAACTCAAGCATCGGCCTGGCGTCGCTCTACTCCAGCCTGGACAGGCTGACCAATATCATCGAATTGAACAAGAAGAGCCTTGACCTGGCCAAACGCCGGCTCGTCCTGGAGAAGAAGAAGTTCGAGCAGGGGCGGAATTCGGTCTTTTTCGTCCTGCAGGCAGAGGATGACTTGCTGGCCGCGGAAAACTCCTACAATGAGACGGTCTTTACCCGCGAGAACGTCATTAACCAGATCAAAGCCCTGACCGACAGGTATCTGGTCGAGCACAAGGACCTACTGAAATTATGAGAACTATATTCAAATGGTTCATTGAACATCCGAAACTGATCAACCTTTTGTTAGTCCTGGTCCTGATAATGGGCTCGCTCTCCTTCCTCAGCCTGCGCCGTGACAGCATCCCCAAGGTCGATTTCAAGATGATGTTCATCACTACCATCTATCCTGGTGCCGCGCCCGAGGATGTCGAGGTCAATGTGACCATCCCGATCGAGGAGGAGATCCAGAAGGTCGCCAACCTCAAGGAGATCCAGTCATATTCGGCCGAGAACTTCTCGACCGTGTTCGTGGAGCTTGACCCGGACAATGATGATCTCGAAGAAGTCAAGCGCGACATCTACAAGGCAGTCGATCGGGTGGCCAACCTGCCTGACGAAGTGCGCGACAAGCCCCTGGTGACCGAGCTCAAGAGCGACATCTTCCCCGTGTTCGAGGTCGCCATCAGCGGCAACAGCGGCATCAGCGAACTTGAACTGAGAAAATATGCCGACACGCTGGAGAAACAGATCTCGCTGCTGCCGGGAGTCGGTGGCGCGACCAAGGTCGGCTACCGCAAGCGTGAGGTCCACATCGAGGTCGACCCGATCAAGGCGGAGCGCAATTACGTCTCGCTGGCCGAGGTCATGGGCGCGATCCAGGCCAGGAATATCCGTTTGAGCGGCGGCACGGTCCAGTCGCTCGCTACCAAAAAGAAGGTCGTCACCCTGTCGCAGTTCGAGGACCTGATGGACGTGAAAGACGTGATCGTCCGTTCGGTCTTTTCCGGCAAGCGCATCCTGGTCAGGGATATCGCCACGGTCAGGGACAGCTTCGAGGAAGAAACCAAGCTGATCAAGGCCAACGGCATCCCCTGCATCAACATCGTCGTCGACAAGAAGGCGAACGCCGACGCAGTGACCGTGGCGGAAAAGGTCAATGAACTGCTGGCCAGGTTCAACAAGGACCTGCCGCCGGGCGTCAAGGCGCAGATCGTGAAAGACTACTCGGTCTACGTCAAATCGATGCTTCAGACGGTGATCTCCAACGCCATGATAGGCTTTTTCCTGGTCATCCTCTGCCTGATGATCTTCCTCGACCGCCGGGTGGCCTTCTGGACCGCGATCGGCATCCCCTTCTCCGTGCTGGTCGCTTTCTATTTCATGCCGGTCTATGACGTTGCGGTCACCAACCAGTCCCTGCTCGCTTTCATCATCGTGCTCGGCATGCTGGTCGATGACGCGATCGTCGTGGCCGAACACATATTCTCCTACCGGGAAAAGGGCCTGGAGCCGATCGAAGCCTCTGTCCGCGGCATTACCGAGATCTTCTGGCCGGTCTGCGCCACTGTCACCACCACGATAGCCGCTTTCCTGCCGATACTCTTGATGGGCGGCATCTGGGGCGACTTCATCCGGGCGATCCCGATCGTCATCACCATCACCCTGCTAGCCTCATTGTTCGAGGCCGCCTTTATCCTGCCATCGCACGTGGCCCACACCAGCATCCCCAAACGACCCAAGCCCAGGCTGCTCCAGTTCCTTGAGGGCCTCTACCGCAGGAACCTGCTGCGCGTCCTGCGCAGGAAGTACCTGGTCATCGGGGCCTTCATCCTGATCTTCATCATCTGCGTCGGCGTCATCTTGCCGATGCTTGGGTTTCAGCTCTTCCCCACCAGCGACGCCGACATGCTCATGGTCAAGCTGGAGACACCGCGCGGCACCCCCTTGCGGGAAACGGAGGCCAGGGTCAGCCAGATCGAGGCGATCATCCTTGAGGTCATTCCAGAGGACGTGCTGACCAGCTATGTCACGACCATCGGCGAAAAAGGGACCGATATCTGGGACAGCATCAGCGGCATCAGCCAGGACCACTGGGCCAGGATAAACATCAATCTCTCTCCGGCCCAGGAGCGCGAGATAACCTCCTTCAAGCTCAAGAAGCAGCTGGAGGAGCGCTTCAAGACCTGCAAGGAGAAGGAAAAGTTCATTGACATCGGCGTGATATCCTCGGCCGGCGGTCCGCCGACCGGCCGCCCCATCGACGTCAGCTTCATCGGCAACGATGACCAGGCCCGAACCGAGCTGGGCGACGCGCTCTACGATTTCCTCAGCAGCAATACTAACGTCTCGGACATTTTCCGCAATGACGAGAAAGGCCTGACGGAGCTGAACATAAAGCTGGACCATGACCTGATGAGCGAGCTCGGCATCAACGCCGCCAGCGTGGCCGGCGTCGTCCGTGCCGCGATTAGCGGCAATGTCGTCACCTCCATCCGCAAGGAAGGCGAGGACGTCGATTTCCGCGTGATGCTGGGCGAGAGATACCGCAACGATCCAGATTTCATCAAGGAATTGACCATCCCCAACCGGATGGGCCAGCTGATCAGGCTGGGCAGTTTTATCCGTTTCTCAGAGCAGGCTACACCGCTGGCCATTACCCACCAGGACGGCGACCGGGTCCTCAATATAACAGCTGACCTGGACAAGAAAAAAATTAACCCCGGCGAATTCGCCCAGCGGCTCAGGGAGAAGTTCGAGCCCGTGGCGGCCCAGTACCCTGACATCCGCATGGCCATCGGCGGAGAAGAGCAGTATGCCCAGGAATCGCTGGCTAATTTCTTCAACGCCCTGGTCCTGGCCCTGATCGTCATCTACCTGATCCTAGTCGTGCTGTTCAACTCATTCACCGAGCCGATGATCGTCATGCTGGCGATACCCTTCGGCCTGATCGGCGTGATCCTGGCCTTTCTGATCCACCGGGAGACCATGAGCTTCCTTGGCCTGATCGGCATCCTCGGCCTGGGTGGCGTTGTAGTCAATAATTCGCTGGTCATGCTTAAGTTCCTCAACAAGAAAGAGGAAGAGATCTGCGGCAGCGGCGAACATCTCTCGCTCGAACATATTACTGAAGCGGCCATGCTCCGTTTCCGGCCGATCATCCTGACGACCATCACCACGGTGGCGGGGCTGCTCCCCTCGCTCTACGGCTTCTTTGGCGGCAGGATCGACTTCCTTTTCCCGCTGCTGCTGGCGCTTTCCTGGGGCTTGATCTTTTCCAGCTTCATCACTTTATTCCTCATACCGGCCCTCTACATAATTGAACGCGACCTCAACGTCTGGTTCGCCAGCCGCTTCGGCTGGTTCGGTGACAAGAAGACCTGCCGCGCCGATATCAATAAATAAAGCCCCGCTATAAACCATCTGAAATCAGTCCTCTTCCAGGACGATAATTATCTGTAATGATCATCCGCACTACAAGCGAACCGAACAGGATCCTGCGCATCAAAGCGAGCATCAAACGATATTTAAGGCCGGCAACTGCCTGAGGAGGCCGCACTATGAGCTTTTTTGTCAGTCCTTTTCATCCCGCGGCTCAGAGGCTTTTCCAGCATGCTCCGGAAAAACTGCAGCTGCCCCGAAAACCAATCGCTGAGCGCGCCAGGCTGCAGGCCGACCAGCGTTCTATCTCTTTTAGTCAAGCGCTCATCGGATCAACAGCAAACTCTTATTCTTTATGGACAAACACTTTTTGGCTGCATCGCCGCCTGAAGAGCGACAATTTCAGCATTGAAGCGCATCTTGTCTCTCACTTCGGTTCGCTGCGGCCGCAAACCCAGGTCGGACTCTGGTTGAAAGAAGAAAGAGAGAATAAATACAAGGCTGAGATCATTCTGGCCAATGACCCGCTGGACCAGGAAACAGCCAATAACGCCCTGCTATTCTGCCGCAGCTCGTTCCTGCTGCTTGACCTTGACATTGACCAGCGCTCTGAATTGATCTACTTGCGCACGCTTAAGGCCGAACGCCGCGGCGTAGCCGGCAACGCTTTGGCCGCGCTTTACGGCTTTGCTAGGTCCATCAGCATCAGGCATATCACTTATAGCGTTTCGCCCGGCGACAACGTCAACGCCAAACAGTTCTATTTCCATATGGATTTCGGCCGGCCGAACAACATTGCCTGGGACAGCGCCGTTGTCACAGTGCGCTGATCCGGTATTGTCAAAATTGCTACGCTCGATTATAATCTTATTATGATAAAAAGAATTCTCTTGCTGACGATTTTCTGCTGTTTTATTACTTTTGCCGCAAGCTTTGCCATGGGAGGAAAGCCAAAAATGCCGGATAAACTTTACGCCAAGCTCCAGACCAGCCAGGGTGATATTATCTGCCTGCTTTTTTCCGATTCCGCTCCGCTGACCGTAGCCAATTTCGTCGGCCTGGCCAATGGGGAAAAGGAATGGACCGATCCGAACACCGGTGAAAAAACCTCTCGGCCGCTCTACAACGGCACGATCTTTCACCGCGTCATCCCTGATTTTATGATCCAGGGCGGCGACCCCTTGGGTACCGGCATGGGCGAACCCGGTTATCGCTTCAAGGACGAGATCGACCCGGCGCTGACTTTCAGCAACCCCGGTATGCTAGCCATGGCCAACTCCGGGGCCAACTCAAACGGTTCCCAGTTCTTTATCACCGTAGCGCCGACCACCTGGCTCAACGGCAAGCACACGATCTTTGGCCGAGTGATCGAGGGCCAGGATGTGGTCGAATCAATCAGTTTGGTCAAGCGTGACAAGCAGAATCGGCCGCTCACTCCCGTGGTGCTGGAAAAAGTGACGATCCTGGAGGAATTGGATTAGGTGACCGCCTGACGCAGAGCTGCCAGAATAGCGACCATCCCCCGGGTATCAAGGTCGCAATAGTCAAGTAATGCCTGCCGCACTTTTTGCTCTTCGTTATCAGGCACTGCCTTATCGCCATAGGTCACCCGGAAGAATTCCGCTGAAGCCGCGCCGCCCTCAGCTATGGCCAGGCCTTGATAGGAATCGCCGGTCAAGGCAGGCAGAACGTTCTTGAGCGAAGCGCGGCCATTCTGTGCCGGGTGATAAAAATAGAACTTTTGGAAAGGCTCCAGCAGGTCGACAAAGCGGTCGTCCAGACGTTTCTGCCAATCAAGATACTGGGGAAAAGCCCGGGCCGCCTCCTTCAGGCATCTTTTTTCAAAGCCAGCGCTGTAGGCGATGATCGATCCCTGATCGCCCAGCAAAGCCTTGAGCTGCTGCAGTACGACCGGCCGCGGGTCAGACCGGCCTTCCGCCAGAAATGCGTGATGCCGTGGCAAAGCACTTTCCGAATCCACAATATAGAGCGAGAATTGGAACGGGATATATTCATAAGGGCTGGAACCTTCGAACAAGGGAACGGCCGGCGCGACCGTTTCAAAATCAATAAAATAGGCGGGATACTTGATCTGCTCAAGGAATCGGCGCAGGGAATCACGCTCTACATACGGCCGATTCTCCTTGTGGGCACGCACCTGTATTTCCTGCCTGTAGTTAAGCTCGAATTCATCCGGGATATCGGTGATCGATTCAACCCCCTGTTCCAGCAGTTCATGGCTTTTTCTGCCGCCGCTGTAAAGGATAAAGATACTATCCTTGTCCGGCAGGAAGTTCCAGCAGAGATCGATCATGGGACAATCACGCGGGCTGGTGCAGTGAGGACCGATCTTGACCTCGGGCGCTTTTTCAGCGGCCATGGCCTTGACCATTGCCTCGATCTTGCGGCTCACACCATGTTCAAGCACTTCGCTCTCCCGGCTGGCATCATGCTGGACCAATAAGCCCTTGGGATCAATCCTGCCATGGCGCACATAGTCCCGGTTGACATGCATCAGATAAGCCCGGCGCAGCTTTAAGCCTGCTCCCTGATAGACATAGCGCTGAAAAGCGATATCATGATAATGCTCTTCCTTGAGGCCGGTCGAAGCCTTGACCTCGATCAGGTCCCACTGGTCCTGTTCGACCGGAACCAGGATATCGGCCAGGGCATAAGCTCTGCCATGAACAAATCCGGCCTCAAACAGCGGCCGGCGCTGTTCCAGCGCCTTGAGCGATCTGGCATGCTGTTCTCGGGGGTCCCAGCTGCGTTCGATCATCAGGCCGTCCGGAAAAAGGCAGCGGGCCTGCGCTCCTACCCGATGTCCTTCACTAAAGGCGAATTCCAGGGCTGGTTCCGGCGGCGGCAGACTGGACCTGTCATTGTATTCATACCAGAGCAGTTTGGGGCACTGCAGGCCGTGCATAAACTTGCTCTTTGATAGAAAACGCCCGGGGTTCACAATTCCAGAAAGACCGGCACTATGATATTAGAAAAGACATAAAGCCCAATGGCCAGCAGCGCATAGTAGACAAAAAGCGTCAGTACGATCATGATCAGGTCAAAAAAATAGCTTTTCTTGAGTCTTTCGGACTCTAGGGCGTGTCTGGCAGTATTGCGCACCAGCCAAAGCAACAAAAAAAAGATTAAAAGAAGCAGCAGGCCCCATTTGGCAACGTCCCAGATCAGGCCAAGGCCCGGGATCTTGCCTGCGTTAATGACCTTAAGCAGCTTGGCGTAATGGCTGGAAAGGCTCTGAAAAATGACCGACACCAAATCGAGCGGATAAGAAAGCACTTCAAGCAGGGCTGACCAGATGGTCTGAAGATCCATGTCAGGCATTATAGCTCAAGCACTATGCCGAGGCAACAACGATCTATCAGCCCCGCCTGAACAGCGGCAGGGTCAGGATGATCGGGATCAGCAAATAGATATGCGTTGACGGCAGTCTTAGCAAGGCCAGGATCATGGCAGCCAGGGCAACCAGCGGCGTGACCAGGCCCCGTCTCATTGCCACGACCATATATTTAGCCGAGATATTATCGGCCAGCGGCTTGATCCTGGTCGCATAAGTCCAGTTCAGTTCAAACAGCACGCCGACCAGGAACATGTTCCCGCCAAAGAAGAACTCGGCCATCCAGTCGTTGGAATAATCACCGATCAGCGACGTTGAGAATGGGATCAAGGCCACGAACATCAGTATAAAGATATTGATCCAGATATGAACGCGGTCGGTCCGTTTGATATGGTGGAACTGCTGGTGGTGGATCATCCAGAAAACGGCCAGCAGGATAAAGCTCAATGCGTAATTAAAGAACTTTTGGCCCTGGCTCAGCAATAAAGTATGCAGCCCGACTGGACTAAGCCCCTCTTCCAGCTGAGGCAGACCGAGGTTAAGAACTAACAGCGTCATGGCAATGGCAAAGACACCGTCGGTCAGGGTCTCGATCCGGCCCGAAGTCAAGCCCAGATTTTGCTCTTCATTGGTCATCTTATCGCCCTACCCTCTTATTACAACAGCTAGAGGACCTTCTGGTTGAACGAATATTCCAGGCTGGTCGCGAACGTCATATTATTCTTCTGCACGCCGGCCACAGATCAAGGGACCGCCAAAAGCGATCTTGCGGTCATAGACCGTCTCGGCCGCGCATAACTGCGCCGCCCAAGCCAGGCTGAACAGCAGCAGGGTTTGCTTCAGGAAACGATGCGGATAACGCTGCATACTTTGCGCACGACCGGCAGCCTGGCAATGACCTTAAGCGCTGAGCGCATGTTCTTCTCCGGCACTTTGTCCAGCAGGATGACAATGGTCGCCAGGTTGCCGACGGTTTCTTTCTGCACGACCGCGGCAATGCTGACCTTTTTGCCGGCAAAGGCCCGGGCAATGCCTGCCAGGACACCGAAACGGTCAGGCGCCAGCAGCCTGATGTAATAGCGGCTGGCTATCTCTTCGATCCGCTTGAGCCTGACGCGTTTCTGCCTGAGCACCGGGCTTTTCTTTGCCAACCCTGCCTGGATGATATCGGAAATTATTGCCGAAGAGGTCGGCCCGCCTCCGGCGCCCTGACCGTAGAACATCAGCTCGCCAACCGGCTCGCCTTTGACATAGATCGCATTGAAGTTATCGGAAACAGCGGCCAGGGGGTGGCCTTTGGGCACCAGAGCTGGATTGACCCTGATATCCAATCGGCCGTCGATCAATCTGGCAACGGCCAGCAGCTTGATAACATAGCCGATATCTCCGGCGTATTGGATGTCTTCCTGGGTTATAGCGGTGATACCTTCGATCGGAACAGCCTGCCAGTCGACATCGGCACCAAAGGCGACCGATGCCAGAATGACCGCTTTGTAAGCTGCATCAAGCCCTTTAATATCAGCACCGGGATCCGGCTCGGCATAGCCTTTTTTCTGGGCTTGGGCCAGCGCATCGGAAAATTCACTGCCCTCTTTGGTCATCTGGGAGAGGATGTAATTGGTCGTGCCGTTAACGATGCCGTAGACCTCGGACAATTTGTTGCCGGCCAGGCTTTCGCGCAGCGGCCGGATGATCGGAATGCCGCCGCCGACCGCCGCCTCAAAAAATACCCTGACCCGGTTGCGTCGCGCAACGGCCAGTATCTCCTTCAAATGCTTGGCAATGACCTCTTTATTGGGCGTGACCACATGCTTGCCAGCCTTGAGCGCGGCCAGGATGAACTTCTTGGCCGGATGGACGCCACCCACGGCCTCCACGATCAGGTCGATCTGCCGGTCCTTGATCAACGCATTCGCATCAGTAGTGAATGGCAAAGCGGTCATTTTGCGCCGAACATCACAGACCTTCTTGATGCGGATATCAATGCCATGCTGCTGCGCTATCAAAGCCCTGTTCTTGCGCAAAGCCTCGACCAGCGCGGAACCGATATTGCCTAGACCGATTATTCCAATGTTAATTGTCTTCATCCTATTCCCCTTAGAACCTAACACCTGGGACCTAACCGAAAAGCGAACTGATCGAGCGGTTCTCGTAATTGCGTTTGACCGCTTCGGCCAGGAGATCCGCAGCAGACAGCATCTTCAGCCCCGAAAATTTCTTGTCCTCGGGGATCGGGAAAGAATCCGTGACAATGACCTCTTTAAAGTTGGCTTTTTTCATGCGCTCAATGGCCGGTCCGGAGAACAGGCCGTGAGTCGCGGCCACGTAGATATCCCTATTGCAGCCTTTTTCGCGCAGCGCGGCGACACCGTTGGTGATCGTGCCGGCGGTATCGATCATGTCATCGGTGATGATGACCGTTTTATTCTTGACGTAACCGACCACGTGAGTGACCGCAGACTGATTATGCTTCTCCCTGACCTTATGCAGAATGGCCAGCCGTGCGCCGATACGGTCGGCCAGCTTCTTGGCCACTTTGGCCCGGCCGGTGTCTGGTGCTACCACGACCATGTCCTTGAGCTTCTTTCTCTTGAAATATTCCGAGAACAGTGGCAGGGCGGTCAGAGTATCGACCGGGATATTGAAATAACCCTGGATCTGATCTGAGTGCAGGTCCATGGTCACGACACGGTCCGCACCGGCTGTTTCTAAAAGGTTTGCAACAAGGCGTCCGGAGATCGGTTCGCGGGAAGCGGCTTTCCTGTCCTGCCTGGCATAACCGAAATGAGGCATGACTACGGTGATCGTCTTGGCCGAGGCCCGTTTCATCGCGTCAATGATGATGAACAGCTCCATCAGGTCCTCGTTGACCTTGGGCGAGCAGGTCTGGATGATGACGCAGTTTTGGCCGCGAATGTTCTCAAGTATGCGGGCATAGATCTCGCCGCAGGCAAAGCGCGAGATCTTGATCTTGCCCGGCCTTAGATGCAGTTTTTTGACGATCTTCCTGCCGAGTTCAGGATCTGATGTGCCGTAAAAGACTCGTAGCTTGGAATTTGCCATTAACCATTCTCCTCCTGCTCTATCAAGGAGCAAATTTCTTTATTGTCGGCGTGCTGGAGCCGTTATCAATCACATAAACATTGCCGCTGCTGTCGACCGTCACATCATAAAGGAAACCGTCAAAATCACCGTAGATCGGCGAGGCCGCTTTAGTCCCGATCTCGCACAGCAGATTGCCGTTCACATCGAACTTGTCAACGCGGTAATACATATAGCTATTGGTCGCATAGATATTATCCAAACTGTCTATGCCGATCCCTTGTGAATTGCCCGCGGTCAGGCCGCTGAAGCTGGTCACATAGGTGCCGGAATTTGTATATTTAATGATCGAACCATAACCTTGCGTCACGTAAATATTACCGGTTGAATCGACCACAATGTCATGCGGGCCAATGTTCCCCAGAGTCGGATCTGTGGTCGTGAATTTTGAAACAAAAACCCCAAGCGGCGAGAATTTCTGCACCCGGGAATTACCTGTATCAGCCACATAAATATAGCCGCCGGGGCCGACCGCAACACCCATCGGTGTCTTGACTTGCCCATCACCGGCCCCCTGACTGCCCCACTGACCAAGATAGGAACCGGAGGCCCCGTCAAAATACTGCACCCGATAGTTATAACCATCGGTCACAAAGACCTCGCCTGAGGCATTGACCGCAACACCCGAGATCGGATAGTTGAACTTACCTTCTGTTGTGCCTGAGGAACCCCATTTAAGCAGATAAGTTCCGCTGGTGTCGAACTTAGTCACTCGATAATTAGAATCATCCAGGACATAAAGTTTATTGCCGCTGTCGATCGTAATAGATTTAGGGGCCCTGAATTGGCCATCCCCTGTACCGTAAGCTCCCCAGCTGGCAACCAATGTATAACTTGTCTGAGCGCAGGTCGTAGTGGTCGTTCCGGAAACGGTCGTGGTCGAAGCGATCGATGTTGTGGTCGTGGTGTCAGTCTTGTGCGCGGTCGCGCAGCTATTAGTAAAAAGCAACAAGCAGGCAAGCGGAAGCAAGGTCAGGGCCAGAAGCAGGAACATTCGTTTTTTCATTCCAGCACTCCTTTAAGGACCCAACTCTGAGCTGAAGTTATTTTAACATTAACCGGTTTTCCCAGCAAGTTGTCTTTATTGGCAGAAAATTTGACTATTTTATTGCCGCGTGTCCGGCCGGAACAAAGTTTATTTTTTTGCACCAGATCGACCAGAACTTCCTGGGTCGAGCCGACCAAAGCTTTGTTCTTTTCCAGAGCGACTTTATTGACTACTTGCATGGCATGCTGGAGCCTGGCTTGTTTGACCTTATCCGGAACATCATCTTTAAATCTTGAGGCCGCGGTACCCGGCCGGACCGAATAAGCCGCGGTATTGCAGGCATCGTAATTGATCTTTTCAATGGCCGAGCAAGTAGCCTCGAACTGTTTATCAGTTTCTCCAGGATAGCCGACAATGACGTCGCCGGTGATCGCAGCTTGCGGCATTTTGGCCCTGATCTTGTCCACAAGACCCAGATAATAGACCATGTCGTAGCCCCGGTTCATCGCCTTAAGCATGGCGTCATCACCGTGCTGAACCGGCAGGTGGAAGTATTCACAAACGTGAGGCAGTTCAGCCGCCGCATCAATAATATCATCGGACATATCTTTCGGATGGTTAGTCATAAAGCGGATGCGCTCGGAGCCTGAGACCTGCCTGCCGGCAGGCAAGGCTGAACGTCTCGGCTCCTCGCTTTCGGAACCGCGGCTTTTAGCCGCAGGTTCCAGCAAGTTTTCTATCCCCCTCAATAATTTAGCCAAGCCGTACTTGTACGAATTAACATTCTGGCCAAGCAAGAATATCTCGGGTTGTTTAACTAGATTGGCCTGCGCTATTTCCTTAATAATATCTTTGACCGGCCGGCTGGCTTCCCTGCCCCGGACATAAGGCACGACACAATATGAACAGAAATTGTCACAGCCGGTCATAATGGTGATATATCTGGTAATGCTCTCAACTCGCTTGCGTTCGGAACCTGAGACTGAACGTCTCGGTTCCTCACCAGACAAACGCAGGAATTCGACCAGGCGTTCCGGTTGGCTGGGCGCGATAAAAATATCCACGTGAGGGAATTCATTCTTAACATCCCTGCCCGGCTCAGTGACCAGACAGCCGCAAACGCCGATCACCAGGTGGGGCTTTTCCTTTTTCAAGCCTTTTGCCGAAGTGATATACCAGGCAGCCTTATCCTCGGCGTTCTGGCGGACGACACAAGTATTGACCAGCAGGATATCGGCCTCTTCCGGCTCATCGGCCGCTTGATACCCGGCGGACTCTAGAATGTCGGCCAGTTTCTCTGAATCGCCGACGTTCATCTGGCAGCCGTAAGTTTTGATGTAGTATCTCATTTTCTTTTTTTGAGTTGCCTGAGAAACTCCTGATATTTTTTAGAATGGCCTTCGACTTTAGACCAGCGTTTTATCTCTTTAAGGTCAACTCGGCGGTAGCTGGCAACCATTAATGCCTGTTCAAGAGACTGAGGATCGTTCCAATGATAAAAAGCAGCTAGCCTGTCTTTAACGCAATCAGTTGGGCTGAGAATTCTTAAATTTCCTGCTGCTGTTCTAATCGTTACGACCCGACTCACTGGCTCGCTGCCAATTGCCAAGGGAGGAGGAATAATTTCAACAATATATGGACAATCCTTTCTGGCAAAAAATCCTTCTGCTGCCCTCTCAAATCTCAACTCTTTCATTGCTCTATGGATTTCCTTGGTTTTGTGTTCTGCAGCATTGGTGACAAAATCGAGATCTAAAGATTGATATTTATTATTTGAAAAGATCGTTACACAAGCGCCGCCGGTTAAAACTGCGTCAATCCCATATTTTTTCAGGCCTGAATTAACCAGTCCAGCTAAATCTTTAAGTGATATGCTTCTTAAGGACTTCCTCACAGAGGTTTGCCGGCGCGGCGCGGACGGAGTCTAGGAGTGTAATATTTTTCCTTTTCCTTTTTAGGAATAAACTGAAGAGTCTTTGAAAGCATTTTTTTCAACTCAGCCAAAAATGGATATCTTGGATTAAAGCTATACAACCTTGTCCTCCCCTTCTGCCGGCCCACCAAAACACCCCCTCTTTCCAATTTTTTTATTTGATTCTGTATGGGGGAAAGACTAGTTTTAAATAGTGCCGCAACATCGCGGGCGTATATCTCTTGTCTTACTAGAAGAGTCAACAAGACCCTTTCCTTTGTCCTGCTATCCAATATTGGTTCCAACATTAGGAATTAGCTTAACACAGCAACAACATTTCGTCAACGACCTATTATTTAGGTCATATGACCTATATTTTAGGTCGACCGTGACACCTAACATACACAACAGAAGTCGATCTTGTTGGGCAACCGATGTCAAAATGTGGTTGCCATACAAACGCTAGAATAGTGTGCCTTGTATGGTTGCCTAGATGATCATAGAAGATAATTTGACAGCAGCGTAAAACTGTTCTAAGCTTTAAACTCTCAAATGTGCTGCTTAAACTAGGATTGCAGAATGGGAGGAAAACTCATGCGATCATCAGGTTTTTATTCATCGGTCCCGCGGTTTGTTACTATCTTGAGCTGCTGTTTCCTGCTCTCCATGTTCCTGGTCTCAGATTGTTTCGGGGATACTCCTTCCACTACAATGCCGACCGGAACGTTTCCACTTGTACTCAATGGCGTCCCGGATGTGCGGCAGGCAGAACATTATTCCTGCGGCGCTGCATCCTTCCAGGCAGTTATGAATTATTACGGCAAAGACTCATTTGAATCAGACTTGCGCACAATGCTGGGCACATCAGCTTCTCACGGGACATATCCCTGGGACATGGTCCGGGTCGCCAAACAGCTGGGCTTCGATGCTGAGTGGAAAGATAATCTTACCCTGAGCGACCTTGAAGCGGCTCTCCGACAAGGTATCCCGGTTATCGTTGACGCACAGCGCTATACCGCTCCGAACACCGCGTGGAAAGACAGCTGGATCCCGGAAGCTGGCCATTTCATGGTGGTCATCGGGATAGACGACCGGAACGTCTACTTGGAAGATCCTTTCCTGCTTGGCTCGCGGCTTGTCATGCCTCGTCAGGATTTTTCTGACTGCTGGCACGGCTACGAATCATCAATGCCCCTGCCGCCCAACGCCAAGAAATACCATCACGTCGGGGTCATCATCCGGGGCACTCCCCCAGCCGCGGCGCGTCCGGAATTTATCGGCCCCCGGGTGATGCCTGACATGATACAACCCACACCGATAAAAAAAATGAAGCTATTTTATTAAAGTCCGTAAAATACCAGGAGCAGCATTAAAGATCTTTGTAAATCGTTTCCAGCACCGCTTTAAGGTCCGCTGAAGGCGGATAAACAATCATCCAAGAGTCAGCTACCTGAATTATATATCTGCCAGCCAGCGCAGGAAATCGGGGTCCCCTTGCCCGATCGGCAACTCAATGATGCAGGGGCATTCGTAGCTATGGATCGCTTTGACCGTCCTAATCAGCCTGGGGACCGCTTTTTTGGTCGTCTTGAAGATGAGGAGCGCTTCCTTGGCGCTTTGAACCTTCCCTTTCCACCAATAAAGCGAACTGACGCGGTCAATGATATTGCTGCCGGCGGCCAGCTTCTTGGCCAGAACGGCGCGGGCGATCTTTAACGCCTCTTTTTTGTTCGCGGTAGTGATATAGACCAGTGAGTAACGGCTCATGGTCTATATTTTATCAGAACAAATAATACCGGACAAAAGCCAGGTTATAGTAGCGGCTGCCGGTGTTGGTGAAGGTCATCAGCTCGCCGGTCAGGCCAAGCAGGACGGGATAGTTAAAGAGGACCGAATCAATCGACGCCTCATAATCGAACAGCTGTGCCGGCTGTCCCAGCACCGACGGGGAAACCGACGCCCGGGCCAGCGGCAGGGACCAGAAACCCTGCAATAAAAGGTTCCGCCCGAACGCCCTGGCCGCAGTGGCCAGCCCGGCGTTGAAGCCGGTAAAGTTGGTTGGGGCGGTCTGGTTGACCAGGTTGATGTATTTGGCGCCAAGCAGCAACTTGCCGGTGATCCCCCAGAAGTCGGCCACCGGATAAGTGGTGTTCAGCTCCAGCTCGTAGCGGCTTTCGTCGTCCAGCGCGCCAACGGTACCGCCGCCGCTGCCAGGGACCAGGTAAACGATCTGGTTATAGCTGAACCGGCCGGAGAGCTCGTAATTGCCGGACAGCCGCCAAAACTGGAAAGCATCGTCATAGGTCAGCCCCAGGCTGATATTCCGCCAGTTATTGGTCCCCGAGGCGTTCTCATAGACGTTGCCGTAACCGCCGAAGATCGAGGCCTGGGCCTTTGACGGGATCTCGACCGCCTTGGCGATTAAGGCCGGTGCGGCGATCTTCACCTTGCTGACCGGCGCGCCGGCCGCTTCGATCAGCTTGGCCAGGGCAACCGCCACTTCGGTCCTTGTGGCGTTCTGGCTGCCGCGGAAATCATTCTCCTGGTCGGTGGCCATGATCCCCAGCTTGACCAGCGAGCGAACATCCTTGAGCGCCCAGTGGTCTGCCTTGACATCAGTTGGCAGGGCCTCCCCCGACGCCAAGGGCGGCACGGGCATATTGAGCAATCCCAGCATCTTCCCTAGCACCGTGGCCACTTCATAGCGGGTGATGGTTTTCTTCGGCTGGAAAGTGCCGTCGGGATAGCCGGTCAGGAGCTTATAGCGCGAGACCAGCTCCATCACGTAGGAATAAGCCCAGTGCTTGTCGTTAAGGTCCTTGAAGCTGATCTGCCCGGTCGAGAGAGCGGCCAGGACGGTATGGCCGCTTGTTTCCAGGTAAGAGACGGCGCCGGCCGCCACTTTGGAGAATTCAGCCCGGGTGATGGTGTTGCCGCCGCGGAAGGTCTGGTCCGGATAGCCGGAGATGATCTTAGCTTCGACCATCCGCTGAATGTAGGGGTAAGCAGAATCCTGGGCGGACAGGTCATTAAAACCGTCCGCCTCCGGCGTGGCCACGGCCTGCGCTGCCGCCAGGAGCGGCAGCGCCAAGACCAGCGCCAATATACAGACCGCTGCTTTTTTCATTTAACTTACTGGACCGTCGCAGTTCCTGTTCCGCTGGCGGAATTGCCTGGCAGGTCCTTGACCCCGGTGCCGACCGTAATGGTCTGGCCAGCTGCCAGATCAGCGTCGACCGTAATTTTAACGATCGTGAGGGCATTGCCGGTCCATAAAGCCGCCGGATCCAAGTCTGCGGTCGCTCTGGTCAGTAAATCCACCGCGGTCACGTTGCCGCCGGAATAGGTAAAATTAGTATCAATTACCGTTGACGGATCGAGCGGTTCCCGGAAAGCGATATAGCAGACCCGGGCATCGGTCCCGTCAACCAAGGCCGGCAGGTAATAATTGTTGGCCAGGACCGCCGCGGCCACCCCGCCACCGCCGGTCCGACCACTCTGGGCCTCCGCGCAGACCCGCGGGCCGACCAGGTCGATCGCGCTGGTCTCGACTGAAGCTGATTCATATTCGCCGTTAAAGGCTACCACTTTAAAATAGGTCCGCCGGTTGATCATCGGATAATTGCCGGTACCGAGCGGATCGATATAACTGGTGCCGTACAATGTGTTCAGGACCTCTCCCATGTTGGTATTAAAAACGGTCAGCGGAGTATAGAAGGACGGGGCTGAGACCTGCTCCAACAGCCGGTAATTATTGCTCAGGCTGTCGGAAACATAGACCTTATAGCCGGTCAGGTTGCCGCTGGAACCGACCCAGCTCAGGCCGATCGTTGTCGTTGTGCCGATAATATCGCTAAAATCAGGACCCACCCCCGCCTCGCTGCTCAGCGGTTTGCCATCCACCACAATGGAGAGGCCTGTCGGCGCGGTAGGCGCCCCGCCGGTCGCGGTCCGGTAAGTGAAATAATCGTTGTTCTCGACCACATCGCCGTCCTCGTGGACAACAACGCCATAACTGGTCGAGGTCGCGCTGGCCAGCAGATTCCCCTCTTTGTCCTTGACCTTGCTAAAATCAGCGGCCAGATAGACCAGGTATTCCTGGTTCGGCAAGAGCGGATTGATCGGCGAGATCGTCAGCACTTTGTCGCCGCTGCTCCAGGTAGAGGTAGCATTGACCGTATCGCCCACTCCCGACAGGCGAAGGCCGTTGGAAATGATCATCGGCCGCACCGTTGAGGTATCCATCGCTTTATTGAAGGTGATGACAAAGCTGGCGGTCGTTTCGATCGTGCTGCTGGGGGTCGGTGTGACCGAGCGCATCACCGGATTGGCATACATATAGAGATTGACCGTGAAGATCGTCTCGTCAGGCACAGCGGCAGCCTTAATATCACTGGCCTTGGCTGAGGCGGCAGAGGCATTAGAGAAGAAGAACAGGGAGTCCGTCAGCAGATATTCGTAATCGACCTGGTATCCTTCTTTGCTCGCGGTGATCTCATATTGCCCGTTCTTGACGTTCTCAAAAACATATTCACCGATGGCATTGGTCATCGCGGTCTTGGTCTCGTAACTGCCGACTAGCGTGACCGTGGCGCCCGCCACTGGACCGATGTTCTGCCAGTCAAAAGAGGAGCTCCCATACGGGATATCATGCCGGCCGTAGACTATCCCTTTGCAGACCAGATTCTGCGGCGAGGCCGAGCCGACCTGCGGCACGCTCTGGTTGCAGCCTGACAGCATAGCGATTACCACAACGAACAACAAACCGACTGAGAGCACAAAACCTTTCCTCATATTGATTACCTCCCTGATTTCTGGACCTGAAGGAATTGTAGCACCTGGCAGGAATTAAGCAAGCTTTTTGTGGTTTTCCGCCTTTCAGCTTTATGTAAACATTTTGACCGTCACTCCCGATCTTCGAGCTTCGGAGGACAAGCTGCCTTTCTTAATAGATCCGACGCAGACGGATACATTGATTCGTCATTAGGAATTCGGCATAATCTATTTTTCAGTCCCTGGTCAGCACAGTTGGTAACCGTATAAGTAAGAGCAATTCCCTGCGATGAGAAAAAAAGAAAAAGGAATAACACTAAAAGGATTTTTTCATCTGTTTGAATTTTAAAGTTTTTTGTTTCATCGGTCAAGGACTCCCTTAAATTGGCCTTACCCGAGGCAATAATGGACTTAATATATCTAATTATAGCCTGGTCAGGGAACTTTTTTACAAGACCATATATCATATATGATAAGATCTAATGCTCCTTAATTTAGGAGGTGACAATAATATGTATCACGGATCATTCGTTTTAATGGCACTGCTGCAGCTCTTTCTGACACTTGGTTTTGCCTATATCATCTGGGTCCTGGCCTCAAAAGAAGCTTTGCCGCTCAAAATCATCGGCCAGGCCGCGGCCGTTGCTATCATCATATTTGCGCTTCTGGCCGCTGTGCTGCCAGGCGGATCGCTGAGTCAAGCCCGGGGGCACCAAATGACTAAGCGGTCAACCACACGTTCGCTCGACAAACAGAGCAAACGATCGAAGTTTTCAAGACCTTCTGGAAAAACAGGTGAAAAGCCGGAACGGACGCCGCTTGAACAGACGGTCCCAGACAATTGAACTGGCTAATTACGCAGGCCCGATCAAAAGCCCTCTGAACACTCAGAGGGCTTTTATTTTCAAACTAGATCCAGGATCTTACATTATTTGATCTCAACGATCTTGTATTTGACCAGTCCCCTGGGAGCCTCAACCTCAACGACCTCGCCCTGTTTGGCACCAATGACCGCGCCGCCGATCGGCGAATCGGTCGAGATCTTGTTCTCAAGCACGTCGGCATCGATCTCGGGCACGATCGTGTATTCGATCTCTCGCTCTGATTCAATGTCGATCAGTTTAACGGTCGACCCCATTCTAACCTTGTCGTTCCTGGTCACTTCATCCTTGCCCACTACGATAGCGCTGTCGATCTGGCGTTCAAGGTCCCTGATACGCATCTCGTTAAGGCCCTGCTCTTCCTTGGCCGCATGATAGGCGGAATTCTCCCGCAGATCGCCGGCCTCGCGGGCTTCGCCGATCGCCTTGGAGATGACCGGCCGTTTCTTTTTCAGCTCGGCCAGCTTGCTTTTAAGTTTTTCATAAGTGTCTTTGGTCATTTTTGTCATAGTGAATATCCCTTCAAAATTTTTTTCCATTATAACATATAAAGGCCAGCGGCGTTTAGAGGAGCAGATTGAGCAGTCCGCCGACTGTGAACGCGGTCAGCACCATAATGACCGTGGCTTTAAGCATGTTCTTCCAGCCCAGCTCCCTGAGTAGGACAATGAACGTGGCAATGCAGGGAAAGAACATGGCCAGCACAACGCAGGCTATTATCAGCTGATTGACCGTCAAAGCATAGGGTAAAAGCATACCAACGGCCATATCCTTGCGCAGGAAACCCACCACAATGGCAATGACCGCTTCTTTGGGCAGACCCAGCAAGCCGGTCATCAGCGGCGCGGACAGGTTGGCCAGCAGATCGAACAGTCCGACATGATACAGTATGCCGACAACAAGAACGCCAGCCATGACCACAGGAAAAGCTTCTTTGAGAAACGCCTTGATGCGCCACCAGAGTTTCCGGCTCAACACCCCAAGCGGTGGAAAACGGTACGGCGGTATTTCAAGCAGCAATTCCGGACTAAATCCGGGCAGGAACTTATTCAGGATAAAACCGAGCACCAGCCAGGTCAACCCGAGGGTAAAATAGACCAGGGCGACCGGCCAAAGACCGTGCTTGCCCAGCACACCAATGATCATGGCCTGGAGCGCGGCGCAAGGTACGCCGATCGATATCAGCGTCGAAGCGATAAAACGTTCGCGTTCGCTTTCCAGTATCCTCGTGGCCAGGATGCCGGGCACATTGCAGCCAAAGCCCAATAGGGTCGGCACGATCGCGAACCCGTGCAGACCGATCCGGTGCATCAGCGTATCCAGCAGAACGGCCAGCCTGGGCAGGTAGCCAGAATCCTCCAGCAGTCCCAGGACCAGATAAAAGGCCAGAACGTACGGCAGCACCGCACCTATCGGCACGAAGACCGCTGTGCTTAACAACCCAAATGATTGAAAATAATCTATCGTGCCGTCGAACAGATGACCGATCAGGATATCATGCCAGAAACCGGACGAACCCAAAAGAACGCTGAGCCTAAGCAGCAGCGGCGTCCAGACATTCGTAAAGAACGGCTCAAAGACATGTCCGATCAAGCCCTCACCTATTTGCCTGATCAGCCAGAAGGCTGCGTAAGCAATCAGGGCGGCGATCGGCAGGCCGGTCAGCGGATGGATCGTCCGGTCCTGCAGCCATTCCCAAAACGTGTGGCGCTTGTGCTCGATATGCTGGATCTCGTTGACCAGGCGGCCAATATCTTTCCAGCGCTCTTCCAGGGTATGCTTCCTCACCCGCGGCGTCCTGGCCTTGTAAAGTTCGGCAATCAGCTTGGCAAAACCTTCGCCGGTAACAGCTGTCGTCGGCACTACCGGCACACCAAGCCAGTCCGAAAGCTTTTCAACATCAATATGTATGCCCCTATGTTTTGTGTCATCCCACATGTTCAGGGCAACAATGACCGGAATATCCTGCTCCATTAGTTCCAGGGTCAGATAAAGGTTGCGCTCTAGATTAGTGGCATCGACCACGTTGATAATGACATCGCCGGCCTTTACAGCAGCTTTAGCGGCGCCTTTAAGCATCTCACAGGCGACCTCTTCTGCTTTACAGGTCGGTTCTAATGTGTAGGTCCCGGGCACATCGATGATCTCCGACTTTTCATCGCCGACCAGCATATAGCCTTTGGTGAATTCAACGGTCGTGCCGGGATAATTAGATGAAATGACGTGGACGCCGGTCAGGCGCGAGAAGAAGACGCTCTTGCCGACATTGGGATTGCCCATCAGCAAGACTTTTTTCATCGTCTGACCTCGACCACGATCTTTGAGGCCATGCCGTGTCCGATGCTTATCTTGGTATGGCCGACCTGGACCACGACCGGTCCGCGCAGATACATGCCGCCCAGTTTTTTAAGTGATTTGCCCTGCCTGATGCCAAGGGCCTCGAGCCGCCTGACCGCGTTGAGCCCTCCGGCTATCTCCCAGATGGTGCCGCTTTCCCCTTCTTTAAGCTGTGTGACAGGCAGTAGCGCTTTCTCTGATTCCATAATTATTTTCCTTTCTTCCGGCAGGCCAGACAGGTGCCGCTGATCCTCAAAGAGCCTTCGTTGGGATCAAAATCATGATCCTGGCAAAGCAAAGCCTGCCGGCGTTCAAGCGCAGCGTCCTTGAACTCGATCACCTTACCGCACTTTTCGCAAACCAGGTGTCCGTGGGCCTTCTGGCCCATCTTCTGCTCATAACGCCTGCGCTTGCCGATAAAATTGACCTCATTGGCCAGTTCAGCGTCCTTCAAGAGATTAAGCGTGCGGTAGACCGTGGCATGGCCAATGCGCGGGTATTTGCGCCGCAAGTAACGGTACATCTCATCAGCACAGAGATGTCCCGCTTTGCTCAAAAAGAGCTCAACGATCACCCGGCGCTGTCTGGTCAGCCGGTAGCCGCGTGACTTGAGATAATCTTTAAAATACTGCAAACCCAGCTCGCTCACTGCGAATCGCCCTTGTTTAACTTTATAGTTATAGCAATGTTCGGCATGATGATATTGATACTCATTATCAATAAGAAGATAATAGCAGTTAAACAACCGGCCTGTCAAGGGTGGTTTATAGCGAGGTATTAAGCCCGGGCCAAACGGACCATTTGCTGCCGCAGACCGGCTATTTGCTGGGACAGCTCAGCCGCGCTTCTGGGCGCCTGGTCAGGCCCGGAAAGATTGACCAGCATTGTAGCAGCCAGTGTCCGGGCGAGTTCAGATCCCATGCGAAGATCGATCCCCCGCAGCAGTTCTTCTTTAATCCCGCCAGCAGCCGCGATCTGCTCCAGGTTCACTCCCCCGGTCCAGCGGTAATGCTTTCCGTCCTGCTTAAACATCTCGGCCAGGAAACCGACATAAGAACAATCCCGCTCGAGTTCCGCACCGCGCAGTTCCTGAGGCAGACAAACCGGTTCAACGAAGAAGATGGCCGGGACGCGCATTTCAGCCGGCTGCCACCCGCCCTGCTGGTCAAGCAGACCGGTCATGAGCTGGATGGTAAAAAGGTCAGGCACCGGGGTTGAGATCTCACCGTAGCGGCTGCTGAAGGCGACCCGGCCCTGCCAGGCGACCTTGCGCAGGTCGCGGTTGAACCTGTCAAAAAGATGCCCGCCTATTCGGCCGGGCGCGTAACCTGTATCGATCGTTAATGATACTAATCTTCCCATGCGGCTAAAGCTTTTTGCTCCTGTTTTGTTACCTTTTTATCGACAAAGACCCCCTGATATTTCACTTGACCGGGAAAATCTGGGCTGGGGATCAGCCGCTTTGCGCGACCTCGATATCTTGAAGGATCCTTTCGACCGCCAGTCTCGCGTCAAAAGCACTCTGGAATCTGGTGGGTCCGCTGTCTTCATCATTTTCGTCCCGCCGGGCCGCCGTCATTCTCAGCAACAAATTGGTGATGGATGCGCACAGGCTCTGATCAAGATTCTCAAACCACCGCTGGAGGACCTGGCGATTAAAAGCAACTCCTCGTTCACGGGCTACCAGCAGTTCACGATCAAGCAAGCTCTGATAAGGACGGGAACCGGTCAGCATCTCATACAAAAGCAGGCCGGCAGAATAGACGTCCGCACGTCCGTCAATATCCTCGCTCCTGGCCTGCTCCGGGGCCATGTAACCGATTTTGCCCATGAGCGTTCCCGGGATCCTCTGATTATAGGAACGGCCCAGCCCCCAATCAATTATCGTGACATTATGATCGGTCAAGCCATTCCTGAGCATGATATTATCAGGAGAAAGATCCGCATGAACATGGCCGCGATTATGGGCAAACTCCAGGCCGATCAGCACCTCTCTGATAATGCGTAAGGCTGCAATTGCATGGTCGGTGTAGTGTTCCGCCCTTTCGCTCGCTGAGATGCTATGGATCACACTTTTGAGCGATTCGCCCTCAATGTATTCCATCACGATAAAATCAGCGCCCGCGGCCAAACAATTGACAATATTGGGCCGGCTGCAGCCCAGTTGGGTCAGGGTCTCGCTTTCCGCTGCCAGGTGCTCGCTTGTTTCTCTATAATTGCTGACCTTAAGAGCTACCCTGCTATCAGTCTTGAGATCAAGACAAAGATAGACACTGCCGATCCCGCCTTTGCCAAGCTGCTTGATCACCTGGAAGCGGTCATTGAGGATGTGCCCAAAAGGGAGATCAGGCAGGTCGGTCAGTGAACCGTTAATAATCTCGATCGTTCTGGCATAATCATCGACCAGCGTCCGCTCATCATCGATCTCTTCGGGCCTGGCGCAGGCCACAGGCGCTTCAAGGACCTGAGCCATCTCAGTTCGCTCAAGCCCGCCAGTTAAAAGCCGCAAAGCCAACTCATTGGTCCTGGCCTCCAAAGCCTCTTGCGCAATGCTTCTAATTTCGGTGTCTGCTAAAGGATTGACAGGGAGCTGTGGTGCGATTGCTTTATTGCCCCTGTTTTGCGGCAGGGCCGCGGGGCGCAGGTTTCTCTGGAGATTTTGAGGTAGATCTCCGCGCGTTATTGATCCGGTTGCTCTGTAGCCATTCATAGCGAGTAACTCCTTATGGTTATCTTCCGCTATATATATATCGTTAAATTTACGGGGAAATTTCAGTTAGCGGTTGGCGCTTGTTTCAACGCATAAATGGGGGCAGTTCAATATGCTCTTTATTATGCGCGGCCGCCTGGTGCTGGCGGACCGCCTGGGCCGGTTCCTGGCCGCCGCCGTTATTTTTATTGCCCAGAGGCACTCTGGCCGCCCTGGGCCGCAGGAAGGACAAGGCGTCTTTTTCCTTCTTGGCCGACGGGACAAAGCCGGTGGCAATAACAGTGACGACCACGTCACCTTGCAGTTTCTCATCGATGACAGCGCCGAAGATGATATTAGCGTCTGGATCAACAGCATTGTAAATGACCTCGGCCGCCTCATTGACCTCGAACAGGGTAAGGTCAGAGCCGCCGGTAACGTTGAAGATAACTCCCTTGGCCCCGGTTATGGTCTCTTCGAGCAGCGGTGAGGAGATGGCAGCTTCGGCTGCTTCGACCGCGCGGTTCTCGCCGGAGCCCGTGCCGATGCCCATCATGGCCGAGCCGGCCTCGTACATGACCGTGCGCACGTCGGCAAAGTCAAGGTTGATCAGTCCGGGCACAGTGATCAGGTCGGAAATGCCCTTAACGCCCTGGCGCAGGACGTCGTCAGCGATCTTGAAAGCCTCGATAATGGAGGTCTTGCGTTCGACTACCTGCAGCAGTTTGTCATTGGGGATAACGATCAGGGCATCGACCTTCTCTTTGAGCATGGCTACGCCGGTCTCTGCCTGGGAAATCCTGACCGGACCTTCGAAACGGAACGGCCGGGTCACAACCCCAACGGTCAAACAGCCCATTTCCTTGGCCGTGGCAGCTATGACCGGTGAAGCCCCGGTCCCGGTGCCGCCGCCCATGCCCGCGGTGATAAAGACCATGTCCGCGCCGTCGAGCGCGACCTTGACATCCTCGATCGACTCTTCAGCCGCTTTCTGGCCGACCTCCGGGTTAGCGCCGGCGCCCAGACCCTTGGTCAGTTTCATGCCCAGCTGGAGTTTATGATCGGCCAGGGAAACGTTCAAAGCCTGGAGGTCCGTGTTGACCCCCCAGAATTCCACTCCTTTGACCCCGGCACCAATCATGCGATTGACAGCATTTGTTCCGCCCCCACCAACGCCAAAGACCTTGATGACCGCGAAATTTTTGCCATCCTCAGAGAACATAATATCAGGCTCCTTTCCCGCTTCGGCCGCCTGCCGGCGATCTGGTGCGGGATAGACTGTTTCTATATTGTAACACAGGTCGGGTCAAATGCAATACTTCGAGCTATTTGTACTTAATGACGGGGTTGTCGGGAAAACGCACATCAACGTACTCGACCTGGTCCCAGCGGCCGGAGATCACTTTAAGCAGGGCCCGGAACACGGCCATCTTTTCCCGGACATTGGCCGCTTCACCCACCTTGACCCTCAGGATATCGTCCAGCAGGAGATTGATGTCACGCAATCCCCCCAGTTCCAGCTGCATCCGTTTTGATTCAAGATAGGGCGCCAGCTTGTCAATTATCTCGGCGATCAGTGCGGACACGGCCGGATCGACCTGTTCCGCCCTGTCCAGGCCGGCCTGCTCTACGCCTGAGACCACGGGCAGGTCGGCCTGATTCGGGATGTTCAGGGTCAGATTAGGATTGCGGTTAATGATATAACCGTGACGGTCGATGATAATAGAACGGTCTTTGAGCACGATCGTGGCCAGCGGCCGTCTCTCAGTGATATTAATGAGCACCGTGCCCGGCGGGATACGATAAAATGAAAAGGACTTGATCGCGGTTATCTTTTTCAAGTTCTCTCTTGCCCGGCCCAGGCCGGCCAGGAAAAGATTTTCCGATACTGGCACGGCAGCCATAGTGCGGATCTCATCCGGAGAAAGCATCCTAGCGCCATTGACCACGACCTCTTTGATCTGCCAGATCGGCAGGCTGAGGATATAGAACCCCAGGATCAGGATAAAGACAGCGAACAGGAAAGTGATGAACAGCCGGCTCGGTCGCCCGGTCTTTTTGCCGTTGCTGCGCTTGCGCCTGGCCATTTAGAACGCGCTTCCCAGGATCTTGACCACGAGTTCGTCAAAGGAAATGCCGGCGCACTCGGCTTCAGCCGGCAGGTCAGAGCGCTCCGTCATGCCCGGAATACTGTTGACCTCATGGACATAAGGGATATGGTCCTGGCCGATGATCATATCCACGCGGGAAACGCCGTAACAACCCAGGGCTTTATGCGCGCGCACCGCGATCTCCTGGACCTTACGGGTCAGCGGGCCGGACAGGCGGGCCGGCAGGATGAACTCCGTTATGCCCGCGGTGTATTTAGCGTGAAAATCATAGAACTCGTTCTTAGAGACCAGTTCCAGTATCGGCAAAGCACGCAGGTCGCTGCCGGTGCCGATAATCCCGACCGTGACCTCCTGGCCTTTGATGTACTCCTCGATAAAAACATCTCTAAACTCAGCGACCGTCTTTTTCAAGATACCCTCAAAATCATCCTGTTCCTTGATGATGGTCACGCCAAGACTAGAACCTTCTGAGGTCGGCTTGAGCACCAGCGGGAACGGGAACACTTTACGGATGCGCAGAGCTTCCTGCCTCAGGTCGCAGTTTGTATCGATCTCAATATAACGCGGCGTCGGTATGCCGACCGCATCAAAGACCCTTTTCGCGGCCAGCTTGTTCATGGCTAGGGCCGAAGCCAGTACTTTAGAGCCGGTGTATGGGATATTGGCCATTTCCAGCAGGCCCTGAACAGTCCCGTCTTCGCCAAAACGGCCGTGCAGGATGATATAGACCAGATCGACCCTGGCCGCCTTCAAGCGGCTGATCAGGTCATCCTCGAGGTCCATGGTAATAACGTCATAACCCTGCTTTTTAAGGGAGTCAAAGACCCGCTTGCCCGAGCGAAGAGAGACTTCCCGCTCGCCTGAGCGTCCGCCCATTAACACGCAGATCTTTTTGCTTTTCAAGTCCATAGAGCCATTCTACCACAAGGAATAGCGTCAATAAAGGTTTTGACAACCGGCGGCCTTTTGCTTTATAATGGAGTTCTTATGACCTACAACGTCACTTTGATCAGGGGCGACGGCGTCGGGCCGGAACTGGCCGAAGCCGCCCGCCGCGTGCTGGAAGGCACCGGGATTAAGTTTAACTGGGATATCGTGGATGCCGGGGTTGACATCATGGAAACGGCCGGCACACCCCTGCCCGACAACGTCCTGGCTTCCATCCGCAAGAACAAGGTCGCGATCAAGGCTCCGATCACCACGCCGATCGGCACGGGTTTTCGCTCGGTCAATGTCGCCATCAGGAAGGAGCTCGATCTTTACACCTGCCTGCGGCCGGCCAAATCGTACAAGGGCGTGCGCTCCAAATACCAGGATATCGATCTGGTTATCGTCAGGGAAAACACCGAAGACCTTTATGCCGGCATCGAGTTCGAGGAAGGCAGGCCGGAAACGAAAAAACTGATCAAGGAGATCGAAACGATCGGCAAAAAACCGATCCGCCCTGACTCCGGCATCAGCATCAAGCCGATCTCCAAACAGGGCACTGAACGGATCGTGCGGTTCGCCTTTGATTACGCGGTCGAGAACAAACGCAAAAAGGTCACAGCCATCACCAAGGCCAATATCATGAAGTACACCGACGGCCTCTTCTTTCACGTGGCCCGTGAAGTGGCCAAGGATTACGAAGGCAGGATCGAGTACGAAGAGCGACTGATCGACAACATGTGTATGCAGCTGGTCCAAAAGCCGGAACTCTATGATGTGATGGTCCTGCCTAATCTTTACGGCGATATCCTCTCGGATCTCTGCGCCGGCCTGACCGGCGGCCTGGGCATAGCGCCCGGCGCCAACATCGGCAAAGATATCGCCGTTTTTGAAGCGGTCCACGGCTCGGCCCCGAAATACAAGGGCCAGAACAAGGTCAATCCTACCGCCTTGATCCTGTCCGGCGTCATGATGCTGAGATATCTAAAGGAAACCAAGGCCGCTGATAAACTGGAAGCGGCCGTGGCCCAGGTGATCGTTGAAGGCAAAGCCGTCACCTATGACATGAAACCGCACCGCGACGACCCCACTGCCGTCGGCACATCCCAGATGGCCGACGCGATCATCGCGGCTATGAAGTAGCCGCCGTAAGGAGGCTCAAAAAATGGCCGAAGCAAAAAGCGCCCTGTTCAACAAGCTCAATGAGGAGCTGAAAGCTGCGCTCAAGTCCAAGAACGAGCTCCGTCTTTCCGTCCTGCGCATGATGAAGAGCAAGGTCCTTTATGTCAACGCCCGGGGCGACCTGCCTGAAGCTGAAGTGGTCAAGATCCTGACCAAGTACAGCAAAGAGGTCAAGGAATCGATCGAAGAGTTCAAGAAGGTCGGCCGCACTGATGATGCGGCCCGCTCGGAAAAAGAGCTGGTCATTGTCCAGGAATTCCTGCCCAAAGAGCTCTCGATCGACGAGATCAAGAAACTGGTCCAGGCGGCGATCGAGCAAACCGGCGCCGCATCCATGAAGGACATGGGCAAGGTCATGAAAGCTGTGCTGGACAGCCAGCCCGGCATTGACGGCAAGATCGTCAGCCAGCTGGTGCGCGAGGTCCTCAAGTGATGCAGCTGCTTGGCTTGCTGGTCGTTGGCCTGTTCGCCGGCATCATGAGCGGATTGCTGGGCATTGGCGGCGGCACGATCGTCATTCCCGCGCTGATCTACATCTTCGGCATGAACCAGCACCTGTCCCAGGGCACTACCCTGGCCATGATGGTGCCGCCGATCGGCCTGCTGGCTGCCTGGCACTACTGGAAGCATGGCAATGTCAACATCTGCTGGGCCGCCCTGCTCTGCCTGGGCTTCTTTTTCGGCGGCCTGCTCGGCGCTTATTACGCTCATCTTATCCCTGATCTGTTCCTGAGGCGTATCTTCGGCGTTTTCTTCCTGGTCATCGCTCTGCGCATGATCATCTGGGGATAATCTGTGACTAACAGCCAACAGCTAACGACTAACAACAATTATTTCTATGGATAATTATGACATTTTAGTTATCGGAGGGGGACCCGGCGGGTATTTCGCAGCTATCCGGGCCGCTCAACTTGGAGCTAAAGTCTGTCTGATCGAAAAGGACAAGGTCGGCGGCACCTGCCTCAACCGCGGCTGCATCCCGACCAAAGCCATCATCGCCTGCACCAACCTATTCGAAAAGATCGGCAAAGCCGGAAATTACGGCATTACCTGCCCTGAACCCAGGATCGATCTTAAGGCAGTGATCGAGCGCAAGAACCGGATCACAGATAAAATCGTCAAAGGCGTTGAGTTCCTGCTCCAGAAGAACGGGGTTGAGGTCATCCAGGGAACCGCAACAGCACTTAACCCGATGGAAGTAGAAGTTCAGGCGGCAGATAATAGAAGGCTGAAAATTGAAAGCAGGAAGCTCATCTTAGCAACTGGTTCCTCCCCGGCTAAACTGCCCGGCCTGGAATTTGACGGTGATAAGTTCATGTCCAGCGATGATATCTTGGAATATGACCGGGTGCCGGAAAAGCTTGACGTGGTCGGCGGCGGGGTGATCGGCATCCATTTTGCCCAGATCTATTCAGCCCTGGGGACCGAGGTCACGATCTATGAAGCCCTGCCGGAGATCCTGCCCGGGATCGATGAGGAGGTCATTGACAAGGTCAAGCGGCTGCTCAAACGCCGCAAGGTCACTATCCTGACCAAGACAAAGTTCGATCAGGCCAAGTCCTGCGGCAAGTCCCTCATCAGCATCGGTAGAACGCCCAACACCGCCGGACTGGAAGCCCTAGGCCTTAAAATGGACAAGCGCAGCGTCTGGGTCAATGCGAAGCAGGCAACCAGTCTGCAAAACGTTTACGCGGTCGGCGATCTGTGCAGCAGCACGATGCTGGCCCATGTGGCCTATGAGCAGGGCGGGATCGCGGCTGAGAACGCCCTCGGCGGCAACAGTACCTTTACTTATGACTTTATCCCCTTTGGCATTTATACCCATCCGGAGATCGGCTCTGTCGGCCTGACGGAAAAAGCGGCCAAAGAAAAGTATGGCGAGGTCAGGACCGGCAGGTTCACTTACACAGCCCTGGGTATTGCCCAGGCCATGGGCGAGATCGAGGGTTTTATCAAGGTCGTGGCTGACCCTAAAGGCAAGCTGTTGGGCGTTCATATACTCGGGGATGAAGCAACCAACCTGATAGGTTCGGCTACTGTGGCGTTAAAGAACGGCCTGACAGTTGATGATCTTGGGAGAACATTTCAAGCGCATCCCAGCTATCCCGAAGGCCTGCAGGAAGCGGCGCTCAATGCGCTGAAGCGGTCCATCCACGCGTTAAATTAATCCTCTTCGACCTGGCGCAAACCCTCAAGTTCCGGCGGTAAAGTAAAGTCTTCCCGAACGCCGCGTTTGGCAATAGCCTTGCTCACCACAGCACCGCCTATACCAGCGCTCTGGCCTGGGCTCCCTGACCGAAAAATTCGATATTGAGATTGACCGGGCTGAAGTTATGATTGTCCAAGCTGAACTTATAAAGACCATTTGTCCCGACCAGCAGGAAAGCCCCGTGACCGCCGTATGATTTAGCGGTGCCGGCATCGATGTTCAGGTCGTGGCCGCCGGCCCCGACCACGAATGCACCCTGCTTCTTCTCCGGTTTATGGCCATGGACGATCACCAGCCGTCTTGAGTCAAGGCCGAAAGATGAACTTATCTCGCGGCAAACATGATGCACAAAATGCGGATCGGTCGATGATGTCCACTTGGTGAAGAAGGGGCCTTCCGGCTCCTCATACAGGCCTGAGGCTTCGTTGAGCACGGCCCGGGCCGCGGTCTGCATCTGCCTCATGTAAAGCGGCGATTCCGCGCCCCAGGGCAGATCGCCCAGCCGATCGATTATATCGGCATCAGCTTCCAGCAGGGCCCGGTCACCGGTCTCGATGAACCAGCGCCAGGCAGTGATTGCCATCCGGATATCGTTCTCCAAGGCAGTGAAAGCTTCTTGACCTTTAAATCCATTATAGACCGCCAGATCACCGCTCTCCGTGATCGGGATACCGGCGTGGGTAAGCAGCATATCATAAGGCGCGCCTTCTGACATGCGCAGAGTAGTATAGATATCTCCGCGGCCGACCATGCACTCGATCAGCTGAAAATAAGCGTGGCTCTCTTGAAAGGCCCGGGTAAAGTGATCGACCACGGTTTGTTCCTCTTCAGTGAACTCGCGCAGGCCGCCCATCAGGCGATAAAAATAAAGCTCATCCTCGGTCTCCAGTCTGTCCTCGCCGGTCAGACGTTCGAAACGCTCGCGCTCCCCGCCCCTGAAAGCCATGGCCGCGCTGTGATGAAAAAGAGCGTCCCTGACCCTGCGCTCAGATTCGTTGAGCTCGGTTCGGCGGTGTTCAGGAAAACGGTAAGGCGCTTCAGCGATGATCTTGAGATATGTGGCCGCCGCTTCCATCTTGGTGGAAAGCTTTGCCTTGTAATGTCCGCGAGCGTCCTGGAACCTGGTCTCGGCATAACGCTCTAAAGGGTTCAGGTTGATGCCCATTTCATTGACCAGGAAATTCTGCTCATTATAGCGCATCAGCCAGCGGACCAGTTCAATGGCCAGTCTGGGGATGCCGAGGCCGGCGCCTATCCACATGGCGTCATGATTGCCGATCAAACGGTGAGCAGGCGGATTGGTCACTTCAAGCATATGTGTTGCGGCCAGCGGCTCCGGACCGCGGTCAAGCTTATCGCCCAGGTCGATATGACGATCAAAGATCGGCAAACGCTCCAGGCCGGTCAGACAGCGTTCTACTTCCGCATGGGTATCGGTCGAGACCAAAGCCAGCGGCCGGCCTAACCCCATCGGCAAAGTTAACGGCGCTGTCCTGAGCCTGCGATGAAGATCTATGAACCTTTTCTTGTATTCCGGCTTCAAGGTCATAGCAGCTCTTTCTGTTCCCGGTCTGATGCCATTCGTTCTCATTTTCTATCTTCTCCTTCAAAAGAAAAGCCGCATTAAAAATGCGGCTTCTTCACCATTACGCTTCTGAGCCTCTTAAGCCAAAAGGTCTTCAGTTCTGTAAAAGATCGTACTTAACAAAGCCCCTTTCCATGATCTTCTTGGTCACATTATTCTCAGGGATCTCATAGACGATGACGGTCTCATCCTGGTAGAGGTTCATGGTCTTGCACTTGGGGCACTTGATCTCGACCTTGCTGCCGTCACTCACTTTTGCCAGGAGTCGGTGACAAAATTTACATCTAAAATCTTTCATATGCCTTGCTCCTTTTTTCAACCAAATATTTATCGGTCATGTGTCAGAAAAATTTCACCGAAAAACAAAATCATCCTCGGGCGGGCTGTTCAAGTATTTCCGTGCTTAATCGCTGGAAAAATCCCTTGAGCAGAGGAAAAGAGTCTATCCTCCTGTCGGATATCCCCCCTGCCAGTTTGAACAGGCTCCAGTCAGCTGCTGACATGGTCCTGAACAAGAGCGCGCCCTGTCCTGTCGGCCCGTGCCCTGTATCCTGCATCCGGCGCATAAAACCATGGGCAAAGCCCCAGGCCTCGTCTATGAGCGAGCGCTGTTCTTCATTAAAATAATGCTCGGGCAAACGGTTTAAACGCTGTTTTAGGCTGTCTGCAGCCATGGCAAATATCTCATAGGGCCCAAAACCGCGGCGCTGATAAATTTCCAGGAAGCGGTAAACGCCGATAGCGCCGAAAGCGTCCAGGTCATCGAGCGCGCGCAAGGCGCTGGCCTCAAGTGAGTGATCAACGTGAGTTGTGTCGTCGTGGGCCCGAACTGCTGAACAGACCCTGTCCTGTTCGGCTTTGGTCAGCCTCAGGTCAGCCAGGTGCGGCCTGATGATCTGGGCGCTGATCGGACCGTGGCAGTGTTCCTGGGAAAAGAACACACCAATATCATGCAGGATAACAGCCGGTAAAAGGACACGTTGATCGCCAGCCACGCATTCCAGGGCACTGAGATTATTGAGCATGCGGCCGCTGTGGTCCGCCAAATGAGAGCGGGACATGAACGGCGCCCGCTCGATCAGCAGCTGGAACAGTTTGATTGTCGAACCTTTAAGCTGTCCTAGGCCGCTGTTGCCGGCCTGAGCAAGCCGAGCCACCGGCCTAGCCTGTAAATTTGTCCGTACTAACAGATTAGTCATGTATCCACCTTAAAAAGAAAGGCACCCGTTAAGGGTGCCTTCCCTAAATTATTTCAGGCGCTTTAGGCATCCTGTTCCGGCAGTGTAGGGGCAATATATTCATCATATATCCTGCGGCCAGCCATTTCGTATAAGTCATGAAGCGGCACTCTAATAAAAGCCTCCCTGATCAGCTGTTCCAGTTCCGGGGTCTTGTCATGGCCCCGGTCCATGGCAAAGCGCAGCATGCTTTGATATTTGTAATCGAACATCTCCAGTCTGCGCTCCGGGCTTAGAGATTCATCAAAGCGGCCGATGACCAAAGTGATCGTACCTTGCCGTTCGCTTAAACGCTGAGGTACGGCTACAAAATGGGCACCTTCGAACTGGGGCCCGCGTTTCTTGGCGTTGACGCTGTCGATCCAAATATTGTTGTCAACTATGGTCTGTCCTTTATGGTCGTAAGCGCGGACAAAACCCTGCCCCTCCGTCCTTGAGTGCCAGCCCTCACCCAGACCTCTGCGGGATGTTTCCCTGAGGCGGATGTAGGGATAGGCAATTCCGCCGTTCTCCATTTCATCACGTATCTCAACGTCGTAGACCACTGACCCTTCGATCTTGAAGACCTCGTTAAGTTGCTCCATCTGATAACGGTGATCTTCGTTGATCTGGCTCAGCACGGTTTTATCAGTAAAAATACCGCGCAGGCGGACTTCTTCAGGGATATCATAGACCGGCAGTTGTTCGCGCAGCAGCGCGTGTATAACTTCACCCTTGGTAATAAGCTCATTTGCCACTTGGGCAAAGACCTGCCTGAGATCATTGATATCCATTGACATAAGAGCCGCCACATCGTTATGTCCCTCTGCCTGCGAGTGGGCTGCAATAAAATTGGCCATGGTGATCTTGGCCTGGTCACGGATCAGCTGCCAGAGCTCTTTACCATCGCGGGCCGCTACCGCCCGGCCCAGCGCCAGGGACATCGATAATACGGCGTTCATGCCCAGATTGCCTTTGCGCTGCATCACCTGGACCTGCTCATCATAAGGCGCGTTGTTATCCAGATGGCCGCCAGCCACAGCGCGTTCCCGCTCCAGCCGCAGCAGGGTGCGGTCAACATCCAACAGACTGCCGATCTCACTCAGGCGGCGGCCGGTAAAGGCTTGGCCCAAAACCTGCTCGATATGCTCAACAGCGGCCAGACAGCCTTTACCTGAATAGCGCTGCGCCCTTTCCCATAAAGCGGTCAGTTCCGGATCGTTCAAATCCCTGATCGTGGCATTGCGAACCTCCTTGGCAAAACGGAAAGTACCGTCTCCAGCGTCCTTGAACAGGTCGCTGTGCCTGTCAACGACCGAACCCGGCTGAATGATGCTGTCAACATAGTGGATCGCTTCGGTCAGACCGGCTGAAGTACCCAGCGGCACGCCGCCGCTGAACCGAATGGTGCCGGTGCGGTCCAGCAGGATGGTCACGGCACCTGTTGGAATACCGGCATTAGTTGGCTCCTCGCGTCCGCGCACAGCCTCGACCGCCAGCAGTCTCATCATCAGGGCGGACAGACCGGCTTCCGTAGCTTCGGGCAGGATCTCAAAATCATCCCGGCCGGTTATGCTCCTGACAAGTTCTTTTAAGTTGGCTTCAACCTCGGCCCTCTCAGCCAGGGTCATTTCTCTCTGGCTGGCTTCAGCCAGGGTCAGTATCTCGACGACACGGCCGTATTTCTGCAATCTTTCAGTATTGGCGCCGCCGCCGGCCTTAAGGCCCAGAGCGTTCATAGCGGTGGAGATCTCCGCCTCGAACGGGTCGTTAGGCGATTTTGAGCGGTGAGAAACGATCAGTTCCGCACCGTAAGCCCATGACGTAAGCATGGCCAGCACCGTTTCTGTCAGGGTACCGATCTGGTTGGCTTTGATCAGACTGGCATTGGTCAGGTTCTTTCTGGCGCACCCTTCAATGATCGCATCATTGGTGGTGACCAGGTCATCACCAACGATCAGGATGCGGTCGCCCAGCTCTTGCATCAGCAAATTCCAGCCCTGGTGATCAAGTTCACCAAAACCGTCCTCAATAGAGACTATCGGCACGCCGTCCCGCTCAATAGCGGTCCGGTAAAGCGCCAGCACCTCATCACGCGACATGATGACCTTGCCTTTATCCCGCCAGAAGAGGTACATGCCGACCGAGTTCGGCTGTTCATATTCTTCACGGTACATGTTCTCAAGTTCGGACGCGGCCGGGTCAAGCGCGATGGCCACGTCAACGCCGGGTTTAAAACCGCAATCGAGGATCGCCTGTTTCATCATACGCCACAGCCTTTGTTCCGGCACCATGTCGCCCTCACCTTTTTCAATGTAAGGGGCCAGGCCGCCCTCCAGGCCGATGCCCATAACGCGGGCGCCGGGAGCGCCTTCAATGATCTGTTTCAGGCGGGTCTGCAGGCGCACTGTCATTTCCTGGGCTTCTTCATAGGTCTTGGCGGACAACGGTATGAACATGCCTTCCTGCATGCTGATATTGCTTTCCGGGTATTCCTTTTCAGTATGGCGGCCGCCCATGGCGCTATTGCGATACTGCCAGGGCGAAGAGACCGTTGAACCATCAGCCAGGGTGACCGTTCTCATCCTTTCGCTCTTCATCATCTGCCGGACCTGCAGCAAACGGTTAAGCAGGCCGGATTCATCCACCTGCTCAGAAACAGCCCTCGCCCTTTCAGCTGCCTCGGCTTCCTGCTTCCTGTAAGCGTTTAGTTTGCCCGGATCAGCAAAGATGCGGTCAAGCAAACCAATAATACCAGGGGCCAGGAAAAAGCGGCCGACCATGATAGCGGTTTCACTCCCGAAGACAAGACCGGAAGCCAGGGCAACGGCAGCGATCGGCAGGGTAACGGCAGCCAGCCAGCCGGACCAGCGAGGACCGGAAGCAGCCACGGCCAGGTTGAACGGAGCGTCAGGCGTAAAATTACCGCCTTCTTTCTTGACACCTTCAAAGCGGCCCCAGGGAACCTTGGCGAACATCTTGGCATACCAACCAACCTTGGAAAGAAAACCTCTTTCTTTCATGGCATTGGCTGAGTCCTGGGATGCTTTGTTCAGAGCGGACAGCTTGGCCGCGGTGACATAGTGACCGATCTCATGGATGGCTATACCTGTGTGCCAGGCCGTGTAAAGCATGGCCAGCGAAATGACGGTTTCAGAGCTCAGGAACATGAACTTAAGCGTATCGAGCTTGCCGGAAACGCTTTCCGGCAGTGAAAGTACCGAGGAAATAAAGGCCGCATGGAAAGCAACGAGCTTATGGTTGGCAATGACCCAGCCTTTTTCAAGATAGCCGGCTGGTTGGGCTGCCGGACCGGTATAATAGGATGCTGATACATTATCATATGACTGCATCAGTTCGGTGAAATTCTCAAAGCCCATCCTGACAGCGGCGTTCTGCAGGGCAGTGCCGGTCTCCCAGGAATGGTAGCCGATCCCCAGCGCAGCCATTCCGGTACCATGTGACAGACTGAGAGCTAGATTGCCCAGCCTGCGGCTGCGGGCCATCCTGGCAGCTATCGGTGTCAGCACCCTGGTAGCTAATCTGTCGATCCTTTGACCAATCGTCATTCTTGGTATCATCATTTGTTGCGGCATTTTAACTTTCCCCCTTCCAAAAATAAGAAAACCGAAAGCAGTCGTTTGCTTGCTTCCGGCTTCTGAACCTAAGAGAGTTTCTGAGCCTCTCAGCTATTTCGTTATCGGGGGCGTTTCATAAAAATTTCACTAAAATAAATATTTTATGGAACAATGAAATCGGCGCGATGCGGCAACGATAGATAAGAGAAGAAAAATGAGCGCAACACTTCCCAGGATCACAGTCGATAGGATCAACCAGCTGCGCGGCGGTTATGTCAATCGCCGCAGTTTCTATTATAGCCTGCGCGCCCGGATCAAGGACGCCAAACGCCTGCCGACATTACCCGGTTATCATCCGGCGGTCGTGGAAATGGAAACCAGCGAAGGGCCGATGGGCCTGGCAGTGCGCGATTATGACGTTCCTTTCCTGCGGCGCACTGAACGAGCTGAAGCGGTCGAATATCTCCAGCTTATCCTGGATGCCAAAGCCGGCAATAAGGGAGCGCAAAAGGAATTGGACAGGCGGATTGCCTCAATGCTCTCCATTTTATCAAAACATTTTCGTTCACTGACGGTCAAAGAGAACGACTATCTTGTATCTTCAACCACCAATGAATACCCGGCCGAAGAGGTCATCAGCAACAAAGGGGCTATCTTGCTGCGCTTGATCCAGGAAGGCTATCCTGTCCCGGATTTCACTTTTCTGACCTCCCGGGCGTACCACCTGACAGGCCCTGAAAGGGACAATAACCTGCATGATGCCATCATGAACATGCAGCGCCTGACCGGCCAGGAATTCGGCGGGGAAAGCGATCCCTTGCTGCTGGCCATGCGCTGCGCCATGCCCACATACATCCCCGGCTTCATGCCCACATATCTTAATGTAGGCGTGACCGAAAAAAGCTATCCGGCGCTGGTGGAGCGCTACGGTGAAGAGGCCGCGCTCAGGATACTGGTCAACAATCTTAAGACCATGTTCATGGTGCTTGATCCGGCGGGGTTCCAGCCGTTTGCCAAGACAGTGCGGCCGGACCTTGACGCCGCGACCAACCGTACGCTGGCCGACCAGATGATGACAGCCATCAGGTCGCGCGACCTGGAACTGTTAACCGACCCTTTCTACCAGATCAGCTTTTTGCTCAATAAAGCCTATGAGGATTTCGAGGCCCACCTTGATCTGCTGCGCAATTTCATGCGCGGCGAAGAGCATTATCCGACAATGATCCTGCAGAAAATGGTCTGCAGCGCGCTTAACGACGCGTCATACGCTGGCGTGCTCTACAGCCGCCATCCGCGCAACGGCCAGGGCTCCAGGCTTCAATTCGCCCGCAGTGTTTTTGGCGAAGAGATCATGACCGGCGGGTTCATTACGCCCAGCGAAAAGGACTTCAGCAAAGCAGCTGATATCGTGGAAAGCCATCCGGCCGTGAGCTATTTTCACTCGCTGCTTGAGCGGCTGGAAACAAGGTTTGCCGGTCCTGTCACGGTAGAATTCGCGGCCGAGAACGGCTTGTTCGCCATGCTGCAGCTAAACCCGTCGGAGCTGACCGGCAGCGGCACGGTCATCGCGGTCATGGACATGTACCGCAAAGGCCAAATCACGGCCCAGCGTGTCAGGGAGCTGATCCAGCCTTACCACATTAAACAACTGGAATCACCGGCCATTGACCGCAGGTCGATCGAAGAGCTTGAGCCGTTCGCCCAGGGCATCTCGATCCTGCCCAGGACCGCGATCAGCGGCAAACTGTACCTGAACGCTAATTTAGCCGCCGAGGCCAAAGCCCGGGGTGAAAGCGTTATCCTGGCACAGCAGACTTTCCTGCCGACCGACACCATTTCCATGAGCAAGGTCGACGGCATAGTTAGCCTCACACCGGCCGCCATCCATGTTGTCACAACAGCCCAGAACCTGGGTATCCCTTCCCTGCTTAACCTGGAGAGCCAGGGAGTTACGATCGACAGGGAAAACAACTGCCTCAGACGACCCGATGGCATGATCATCGAGGCGGGCGAATGGGTCACGATCTCCAGCCGTTTTGGCACATTGTTCGCAGGCCAAGCCCGGTTCTCAGAAGCCAGACTGCGCCTCTTTATATCCGGCAAAGATGTCAGTCTGACCCGCAGGGAACGCCCGTTCTTTGAACAACTGGCCCGCGATTACAGCGAATATCTGCAGCTGGCCGAGGCCGCCCAGCTGGATGAGATCTCGACCATGAGGGAACTGGCCAAGATCGTCGAGATCGATCTGCGCGGCGACAAGGCCAAAGGGGACCAGCTGGTCAATGATTGGGTCGCGCACGACCAGCAACGCTTTCTGGACGAGCTCTTTGACAGCGGTCTGGGCGACCATCTGCGCACAGGACGGATCTTTGACCGTTTAACCGTCGAACTCCAGGATGCACTGCTCAAGGCCGCGGCTGACAGAGGATTACAAGAAAAGATCGCGGGCGCTGAGGCCGGCGGATTCATCCTTGGCCGCATCATGACTAAGGCCAGATCGATCGACTTCTGGAAAAGCCTGACAGCAGCAGAAACCGCTTATTTGCTCAATGAGTGGGTCCACAATGAAGAATACTGTGAGGCTTTAAGTTTTGCCGGTGAAAGAAAGATCAGGAAAGCCATGGAATACTTGCGCTCAGATAAATTCCCCGGCATTACTCTGCGTCCGGTAATCGCCAGGACCTTCTTCAGCCTGAAATTGAGCCAAGTTGACCTGGATGAGATAGCCGCGCTCCTGCCGGAAAGCGCCAGCCCTCAGACCAGGAAATTGATCGAGCTCGTTTCACGACCCTGGGGCAAGCTGGTCGATTACAGTAAACCCTGGGAATTTGGGCCGCTTGAGGATCTTTGCCGTGAAGCCGGTGTGCCTGTGCCCGCCCAAAAAAGCCGCTGAGAAAGCTCAGGCCGTCAGAACATAATCCGTCATTAGATGATGCATCCTGTTTATCCAGTTGAAGGAGTCGGCCAGACTTCTGCCTTCCTTGACCAACCGCTTCTTCCTGGCGAACAGCACCGGCAGCACTGACTGGAACTCCTGACTGGCAAAAAATTCGGTATTTTTCCCCGGCATCGCGTTGCCATCGGTCAGGATCCGCCAGATATTATGAGAAGACGCCAAAGTACTCAACCAGCTTGCGGCGTATGACATAGCCAGTGTAAGGTCGTCCTTGCCGGGCCGGGGTAGCTCTTCCAGACTGGCAGTATCGATCATTTCCATTATCGGCCCGATATTGCTTGGCGTATTGGACATATCAGTGTACCGGATCATCGCAGGGAAGGCGGCCCGGAAATTCTTGGCCCAATTGTGCGCCAAGCGGCGGAAATAGTTCTTAAAAAGAGCGCCCATGTCAGTTTCAGCAAAGGTCGCAGCAAGGAATCTTTTCAGGAAAGGCAATCGATCTTTTTGCATGATCACCGCAAAACCATCCCAGGGGCTGCTGGTTATAATATCATGAAGCCGAAAGGTGTCGTAACTCAGCCTGAGCGACATCGCGACGGTATGATATTTACCATCGGTCCTGAACCTGGGCAGATCCCTGTCGCTGAACAGCTGATGCACAGATACCATATCAGCCAGAAAAACCGCTCCGTTAGCCCTGAGCTGTTCCTCATTGGCCATGGCCTTTGCTTCGCGTTCATCAGCGCCGCCCACGCTCGATGACAGGCCTTTGCCCCGCCCGACCTCATGAAAAGGCAATTCCGGCAGGTAGATCGGCCTGTCGACCTCAAGATGCTTATACTCACTGTGAAAAGCGCTGTAAGGCATACAGCCAGCGCCCTTGAATTGCAGGTCCGAAGCTATTCTAAGTTCCAGCCTGTCTTGTTCGACCAGGCGCAGGATAGTCTCCGCGATCATGGCTTTGGTCAATGTTCTTCCAGCCACCGCCTCCAGGCCTTTTTTATCCTTGATCAGCCTGACACCCATGCCCTGGCGCACATAAGGCACGATCCACGGTCCCGGAAAGCTGACCACCCGCGAGCCAATGGCAAAACCGAGCAGTTTGAGCGGCCGGCCGTTCGCGTCGCGCGCGCGGCGCAGTCCGCAAGCCGCAAGCTCTTCATCGGTATAAAAACTGCCGTCCCGGTGATAGACCTCTCCCCCCATGATCGGGAAGAGGTTATCCAGCCAGAGATTGGACCATTTACTGCGCAGCGGCTGGAACAGGCCGCACTCGACCAAGTCCAAAGGCCGGGCATCTTTTTTGGGAATGCCGGCAGAGACCATCATTGGCAGGCCGTCGGAATAGCGGCAGAAAAGACCGGCAACTGAACGGCGCGCCAGCGCGGCTGAGGTCGCGTTGATCTCAGGCAATTGTTCGAGCGAGAAACGGGGAAAGTTTCTCTCCCTTATGATCCGGGCGGCCAGGTCAACCGGCCGGCCCTTGCGCACATTGAAATAGGGCAATCTCGTAAGTTTTAAGGCCATAATTATCGCCAATGTTATATCGTGCGGCTGGATGGAATATTTCAAAAAAATCGCGGATCGGCTAGAAGGCCAATGTTGAAGCCAGCAGTTTTCTGGTGTACGGCATTTTCGGGGCGGCGAACAATTCAGCCTTATCCGCCAGCTCCAGTAATTCGCCTTGCTTCATCACCGCGACCCTGTCGCAGATAAAGCCAATAACCGACAGGTCGTGGGCAATGAACAGATAGGTCAGTTTCAGTTCATCGCGCAATGAGCGCAGCAGTCTTAATACATCGACCTGGATGGAAACATCAAGGGCCGAGACCGGCTCGTCCAGGATAAGGAATTTCGGTCGTGAGGCCAGGGCCCTGGCGATGCCAATGCGCTGCCTTTCCCCGCCGGAAAGCTCATGCGGGTAGCGGCCGGCATACTCAGCCGGCAGCTTGACCATATCAAGGAGTTCCTTGACCCTTAAGGGAATGGCTGATTTAGGCAGCAACGCATGTATTAGCAGGGGTTCGCCGATCGCCTCGCCTACCTTGATCCTGGGATTAAGCGATGTCTGCGGGTCCTGGAAGACAATCTGGCACTCACGGCGGATATCGCTGACACCGGGGTAGTTGATCTTGCCCGAGGTCGGTTCGATTAACCTGATGACCATCCTGGCCAGGGTCGTCTTGCCTGAGCCTGATTCACCAACCAGGCCCAGGCTTTCTCCCTGCCGGATAGAAAGGGAAACGTCGTTAACGGCGGTGACAGCGCCGAATTGTTTGACAAGATGTTCGATCTCGATCAGCGGGGACACCATATAAAGGTATCATAGCATAAGCTGAGGGAAGCTGGTAAGGCCTGGTTCAGGAAATGGCCTGGCGGGCGGCGGTAAAGGCGCCGGCAATGCTTTTACGCAGGGCGATCTTCAGGACCTTGTTGCGCTCGGTATAACTGAGCTTGTCGCTGATCGCCTGTTCGAGCTTGATCAGCAGGGCTTTGGCGGTATCGCCGCCGTCCTCTATCAGTTCAACGATCTCAGCGATGACGCGGTTCTCGAGTATCGCGAGGTTCTCGACCCGGCCGAGGTCCTCGATCTCGTTCAGCAGTCTGTTGTATTTGTCGATCCCTTTCTTGTCGATCATGGGGATTCAGGATCCTCCTTCTATAATAATATCGGCAATTTCAAGGGGGAATTTCAATCTTATTGGGTTCTGGGTACTGGGATTAATATAATGGATCCTAGAACCTAAGCAGCAGGCAAACAAACAGTGAACGTGGTTCCCCGGCCAACCTTGCTCTCAACGTAAAGAGAACCCTTATGCTCATCAACGATCTTTTTGGAGATCGGCAGGCCCAGGCCGGTGCCTGATTCCTTGGTCGTAAAGAAAGGATCGAAGATCTTCTTCAGTTTATCCGGCGCGATGCCCGGGCCGGTATCAGTGATGTTGACCCTGACCTCGCTGCCGACATCATTGGTCACGATGACCAGGTCGCCGCCTTTTTCGCTCATGGCCTGGACCGCGTTGGCCATCAGGTTCATGAAGACCTGCATCAGCCGGTTGGGATCGGCCAGCGCTTTATGCTTATGTCCGTAGTCGGTCTTGAGATAGACCTTGTTCTTTTTGATGTCATATGACAGCAGCGCCATGGCTTTTTCCACCACGGTCTTAACATCGAGCGGCTTGAGCATCAGTTCGCGCGAGCGGGAATAATCGAGCAGGCCCTCGACGATCAGCTGCATGCGCTGGACCTCTGAGGGCAGCATCTGGTTGACGGTCTTCTGGAATTCCGGGTCGTGCCATTTCTTGGGCAGTACCTGGGCCACGGCTGAGAGGTAGGTCAGCGGGTTCTTCAGCTCATGGGCCACGCCGGCGGTGGTGGTGCCGACCGCGGCCAGCTTTTCCGACCTGACCATCTGCGCCGATTTTCTCTGCAGTTCTTCAAAGATAAAAGCGTATTCGATGCTGATGGTCGCCTGATTGGCCAGGGTATCCAGGAAGTTGATATCTTCCCGGGAGAAGGCCTCGTCGGACATTTTCTTGCCCAGGTTGATCGTGGCCAGCAGGACGGGTTTTTTGAAATATTCGCTGTCCGAGATCGACGGGATGATGAGGATCGAGCCCAGCTCAGTCATTTGTTCGCCTATTTTCTGGAATTTGGCTTTTTCATTTAGGTCCTGGCTGGTCCGGACGATATTATTGACCTCTTCCAGCGACAGTTCGCGCTTCCTTTTCCTCAATTCTTCCAACAGGGGCGAATTCTCGGCCACGCTCAGGCTTTCGATCTTTGAGCCTTCCTTTTCCCCTGCCCTGACAACATAATTATGGCTTTCCCGGTCAAGCACCATGAAGGACGCGCCGGTCAGTTTCATTGTTTTGACCAGCAGGTACGGCGCGATGCGGGAAAAACGGTTCAGGTCAGACATCGGCTGGGTCAGCGCGTGACTGTATTTGTTCAGGATGCGCTGATAATCGTACCTGGCCCGGAAAAAGAGGCGGTCGACCAGGTCCTGGATGCTGTCGCGCAGGGGCTGAAAGATCAGGGAAATGATAAAGGCCACGGCAATGCCGCCCCAGATCGAGCTGTGGCCGGTCAGGCCGACAAAGAAGCGCTCCCAGACCAGGATAAAGGAAACAAAGATACCG
>JAFGDE010000025.1 GCA_016932255.1 Candidatus Saganbacteria bacterium | reverse complement strand
TCCTTATCTGGAACTCTTCCGGCCGGCTGTCGCCAAAACCAAAATAATAGAGTATGGCCGAAACTATCCGTTCCGCCGCTTTCCCGTCGCCGTAAGGATTGACGGATCGTGACATCGCCGCATAGGCCTCTTGGTCACAGAGCAGCCTTTCGCTTTCCCGGACGATCTTTTCCCGGTCCGTCCCGACCAGCTTGACCGTGCCAAAGGCCACAGCTTCAGGCCTTTCCGTCTTTTCGCGCAGGACCAGAACAGGTTTGCCCAAAGACGGCGCCTCTTCCTGAACACCGCCTGAATCCGTCAGGATCAGATAGGCCGCCTTCATCAAGTGGACAAATGGTTCATAATCCAGCGGTTCGATCAATTTGACCGCCGGGAGCGCCTGCAAGCTGGCTTCGATCGGCCCGCGTACCTTTGGATTGCGGTGCACTGGAATGACCAGCTGGATCTTGCCCTCAAATTTTTGCGTCAGCGTCTTTACCGCGGCGCAGATATCCTTGATCGGTCCGCCGAAATTCTCCCGCCTGTGGGCAGTGACCAGCACGAGCCGCTTGCCCGGCTCAGGCGTTATACCCAGGCTTTTAAGATCAAAAGGCCTCTGAACGACGTTCAACAGCGCGTCGATGACGGAATTGCCGGTCAAATAGACCTGTTTGCGGGAAATTCCGTCGGCCAGCAGGTTGGCCACTGAGGCCTGGGTCGGCGCGAAATGCAGGTCGGCCAATGCCGTCGTCAGCTTGCGGTTGACCTCTTCCGGATAAGGCTGCCATTTATCAAAGGTCCGCAAGCCTGCCTCGATATGGCCAACAGATATTTTCTGATAGAAGGCCGCCAGCGCAGCGGCGAAAGTGGTTGAAGTATCTCCCTGGACCAGCAGCATATCAGGCTTTTCCTTCAGCAGGATCTCGCCCAACCCCTGGAGGGAGCGTGTTACGATATCGGTCAGGGTTTGGCTCGGCCTCATTATGCCAAGATCATAGTCCGGTTTGATGTTGAATATGCTCAGGACCTGGTCGAGCATTTCCCGGTGCTGGCCCGTTACCACCACGATCGGCTCCAGCAGATCGGCCAGCCGTTGCATTTCAGCGATCACCGGCGCCATTTTGATGGCTTCCGGCCTGGTGCCGAATACGAACATTATCCTTTTACGGTTGCCCATTTCCTTTATTAATAACCTGCGGCTAAACGCCGCGGCTCCTTTCTTCTCTAGTCCCCAGAACCTACTTCGGCAAAGCCATGGCCAGAGCGATATAGCTCAGCATAAAACAAGCCGCGTAAATGGCCAGCACTGCCTCCCGCTTATTTAAACCGGCATTCAACAGCAAATGATGTATATGCTTATTGTCCGCTTCGAACGGGTGCCTCCCGTTCTTGATGCGACGGCCGATAGCGAATAAAGTATCCATGATCGGCACTCCCAGGACCAACAGCGGCACGATCAGGGCCACGACCAGCGTGGTCTTAAGCACGCCGATAACCGACGATGCCGCCAGGATAAAGCCAAGCAACATCGATCCTGAATCACCCAAAAAGATCGTGGCGGGAAAGAAATTGAAGCGCAGAAAAGCCAGGCAAGCCCCGAATAAAGAGATCATCAGGATAGCGGCGCCGACCTGGTGCGTCCTCAAGGCCACAAAGAACAGGGTCAGCGAAGCGATGGCCGTCACCCCGGTGGCCAGGCCGTCCAGCCCGTCGATCAGATTGATGGCATTGGTCACGCCGACCATCCAGAACAGGGTCAGCGGGACCGCCAGTATGCCCAGCGACAATATCCCGTTAAAAGGATTGGAAATAAAACTGATCTCTACGCCAAAAGCTATGACAATCCCGCTGGCAATGGTCTGCCAGACGAGCTTGGTCGTTGGCCGCAAAGTGTGGATATCATCGAAGATCCCGACCAGCATCAGCAACGAACCGCCGAGCACGACGCCGGCGCCCATGGCAAAATTCAGCCGGCTGCCGGCCAGTTTGGCCAGGAGAAAAGCCAGGCCGACCGCTGCCATGAATCCCGCGTAGATCGACAGACCGCCCAGACGCGGCACGGGAAAAGAATGTATCTTGCGGTCATTGGGAACATCCACGGCCCCTATTTTGGCGGCGAGTCGTTTGACCACGGGCGTGGTCAGATAAGTAACAAAAAAGGCCAAAGCCAGGCTGAGGAAATATATCAGCATTACGGGGATTTATTCTAACATATAAGGCGGCCTTGTTCAAATCATTCATTTATGATAATATCCTGTTCGTAAATGAGCGCCAATACTCTGCAAAAGATCAATGAGATCGAGGTAAAAGCCGCCGAAACGATCAAAGCTGCTCAACAGACCGCGGCCCATGAGCTGCGGCAGCTGCGGGAAGAGCAGGAAAACAGCCTGGCCGCCCTGCATGAGAAGCTCAAAAACCAGGAAGCTGAACTCATCCGGGCTGCGCGCCAGGCAGCGGAAGCGGAAGGAAAACAGCTGGCCGCTGAAACAGAACGCCAGCTCAAGGACCTGAAAAGCACGGCAAGATCAAGGCTTGCGCAGGCTAAAAAGGAAATCCTGGCGTGTCTGTCCTAGAGACCCAAAAGATCCACATAGTCTCCCTCCAAGAGCATAAAGAGAAGATCCTGGAACTCCTTCAGCACATTGAGGTCATCGATATCCAGGCAATGGACCGCGCGCCCGCGTCAGCCGGCGAAGAGCTCGGCCGGCTGGATTACGACCTGGCCGAGATCCGCTCTGCCGTGGTTTTCCTTGAAAAACTGAGCCGGAAAAAGAAGGGACTGGTCGAATCATTCGCCCCGCAGAAAGAATTGGTCTCACTGGATGAACTTGAACGCGTTTGCCGTGGATTCGACTGCAAAGCCCTGCTCGAACAGGTCGAGGCGATCGAAACGCGGCTGGCCAACCTGGACAACCTGACCACCGAGCTGAGGAACGACATCAAATTGCTCTCGCCCTGGCGCAAGCTGCCCCTGCCTCTTGACCAGCTCAACAATACCAAACACACGGCGGTCTTGACCGGACAGGTCAAGACCAGGCATCTGCCGGACCTGGACCGGGCGCTGGCCATAGTAACGAACGCTTTTCAGGTCGATATCGTCAGACGGGAAAGGGATATCAGCCATATTCTGATCGTCTGTTTATTAAGGGACCTTGAAGCCGTTAGAAAAAGTCTCGGCAGCACATCGTTTGAGCCGCTTTGCCTGCCCGAGGTTGAACTTACCCCGGCGGAAGAGATCGCCCGGCTGGAAACCCTGCTAGCTGAGAACGAAGCTGAAAAAAAAGAACAGCTTGACGAAGCTGTACAGCTGGCCGGCAACCTCTCCAGGCTGAAATACATGCATGATATGGTCTTGGACACGCGCGTTGACTGGGAGGTCAAACAGCGGCTGGCTGACACGCGCTATACCTTTATTATCGAGGGCTGGATCAGGTCCAGGGACCTGAAAAAACTTCAGGCAGATCTCAAGCAGCTAACTCCTGAAACCGAGATATATAGGATCGAAGCGGCCAAAGATGAAAAACACCCTGTCGTCCTGGAAAATCCGCGGATCTTTTCGCCCTTTGAGCTGATCACCCAGATGTACGGCACGCCCAAATACGAGGAGTTCGATCCGTCCGTGCCCCTGTCCTTCTTTTTTGCCTTGTTCTTTGGCATCTGCCTGGGCGACCTGGGCTACGGCCTGGCCCTAACCCTTGTTTCACTCTATTTCCTGAAACGCTATCGGCTGCCTTTGGGCGGGATCAAACTGTTCAGACTGTTGATCCTCGGTGGCCTGACCTCGATGGTCGTGGGCCTCCTGACCGGCTCCTACTTTGGCGCAGGGCCGGCCGCCATCCCTGAGTTCCTGTCTCCGGTCAAGCATTGCCTGCTCTCGATCCAGATCATCGACCCGATCAGGGACCCGCTGGTCATGCTGATCTTCACCCTGGCCCTGGGCGTAGTCCAGATCCTGTTCGGTTTTGTCATGCAGCTGACGCTCCATGTCAGGCGCGGCGAATACGTAGCCGCAGCGCTTGACGACGGACTCTGGCTCTTTTTCCTCAGCTCGCTGGTCTTCCTCATGGTGACCGGCGCGGCCAGCTCGTCCCTGTCCGGCCTGGCCTCAAAGCTCAGCCTGAGCGGGGCCGCGGCGCTCGTCCTGACCCAGGGCCGCCACAAAAAGACGCTGATCGAGAAATTCCTGAGCGGCCTGCTCAGTCTTTATAAAGTTTCAGGCTATATGGGCGATACTCTGTCCTACTCACGACTGCTGGCCCTGGGCATGTCCAGCGCGATCATCGGCTCGGTCATCAATATCCTGGCCGGCATGGTCAAAGGCGTGCCTCTGCTCGGTATCGTTCTGATGATCGCGCTGCTGATCTTCGGGCATATTTTCAACCTGATCATCAGCACGATGAGCGCTTTTGTCCACTCGACCAGGCTGCAAATGGTCGAATTTTTCAGCAAATTCTATGAAGGGGGTGGCCGGGAATTTAAGCCGTACAAACGCCAGGCGGAATACACTTTAATAAAATGACTAATGCCTAATGATAAATGCCTAACTGATATCATATTTTTGGAATCCGCCGCAGGCGAACTATAGTTAGGCATTAGGCATTCGAAATCAGGCATTTTATATAAAAGGGGGAAACTTTAATGGATATTGGATACGCGCTATCGTTAGCCGGTGTTGCCATCGCTGTACTGTTGGGTGGTATCGGGTCAGCTTGGGGTGTTGCCATTGCTGGGGAGGCTGCTGGCGGCGTGCTGACCGAGGACCCGGAAAAGTTCGGCAAACTCCTGCTTATGGTCGCTTTGCCCGGCACCCAGGGCTTCTATGGCTTCCTGGGCGGTTTCTATATCATGATGAAGATCGGCCTGTTGACCGGCGGCACCAGCGTTTCGCCGATGTCAGGACTGATGCTTCTGTTCGCCTCGCTGCCTGTCGGCATGACCGGATTAGTCTCAGGCATCTATCAGGGCAAGGCCTCGGCTTCAGGCATCCATTTGATCGCCAAGCGACCGGAAGAGACCGGCAAGGCAATCATCATCCCGGCCATGGTCGAGACCTACGCGGTCATCGGCCTGCTGGCGACCATCCTGATGGTCAGCGGCATCAAGCTCTAAGTCATGACGCTCAAGGATATTGAAATAAAAATATTGGAACAGGCCCGTTTTGAAGCTGACGCGATCAAGGCCGAAGCCAGAGAGTCACAGGCAAAATACGTAAAGAACCACGAAGAAAGGATCGCTGAGATCGAACAGACAGCCAGGAAACAGGCCCGGGCCAAAGCTGACGCGGCTAAACGTTCGATCCTCGTTCCAGCCAGGCTTGCGGCCAGGCAGAAAGTGCTCGAAGCTAAACAGGCACTGCTCAGCGGTCTTTACTCTGAAGTGAAAAAGGAGAAGAAACTGTCCGAGGCTGAGCTAAACGACCTGAGGGAAGCCTCAGAGGTCAAGGCCGCGGCAGTCCTGTTCAACGAGAAATAATGAGCGAATTCTATTACGGTTCAGCCAGAATAAGGGTGCTGGAAAACAGGCTGTTAACACCTGCCCAGCTGGAGCGGATGGTTTCAGCCAAGGACTTTGCCCAGGCTTTCAATGTACTGTCTGAAACAGCCTACGCCGCCAATCTGCACAGGCTAAAACACGCTTTTGAGTTCGAGGAGCTGGTCGAGATAGAACGACTGGAGCTCAAGGACTTGCTGCTCAAACTGGCTCCGGAACATCCTTTTATCTTTGCCCTGCTGCGGCACTATGACTATCAGAACCTGAAAATATTGCTGCGGGCCCATCTGGCCAAGGTCAAACCGGAGTTCGAACTGACCCGCGCGGGAGTGACCGAGACAACCAAACTTCAAGCCTACATTGAAAGCGGCGCCAAGGACCTGGCAGATCAGGCAATGCTGGACGGAGCTGACCAGGCAGTGCTGGACTATGAACACAGCAAAGACCCGGCCATGCTCGACATCTCGCTGGACCGGCACTACTACGCCTATCTTAACGCCACCGCTCAAGCGCTGAGCTCGCCGCTGATCAAGCAACTGATCAGCGGCTGGATTGACCTGCTCAACATCAAGACCACACTGCGCTCAAAACAGCTCGGCCGGGATAAAAAGGCCCTGGCCGGATCCCTTTTAACCGGCGGCCTGATCGGCGCGGACACGCTCACGGAAATCGTTGACAAAGGCATCAATGACATCAGCGCCAGGCTGAACTATACGACCTACTTCCCCACCCTGTCAGCAGGCTTTGCCCAGCTGGCAGAGACCGGTTCTTTCTCGCTGCTGGAAAAAGAAATGGACGATCTTCTGCTCCAGCGCTTCAGGAAGGCCAAATATCTTAATTCGGGCATCGAGCCTTTGACCGGCTTTTACCTGGCCAAAGAGAGCGAGCTTAAAACCCTGCGCTTTATCCTGATCAGCAAGAGCAATTTTGTCCAGCCCGACAGGATCAAGAGCAGGTTGAGGTTCAGTTATGCATAAGATCAAGATGATCGCGCCGAAATATCTGGTCGCGCCCCTGGCTATCCTGGGGATCGAAACATATCCTGCCAACAGCGAAGCCGAGGCCCGGACTGCGCTGGAGCGCGCCGGCGAAAATAAAGAACCGGCCTTGATCCTGATCACCGAGCAGCTGGCCGTTGACCTGCAGGCTGAGATCAGCCTGCTCAATCGCCGGCCGGAGCTCAATATCGTCATGATACCGGATAACCAGGGCAGTATCGGCCTGGCATTCGATCAAATAAACGAGCTGGTAAAGAACTCTATTGGAGCGGAGGTAATAATACGCAAATGACAAATGACAAATTAAAAATGTCAAATGGGGGAAGGATCATTAAAGTAGCCGGACCATTGGTCGTTGCTGAAGGTGTCCCCAAGGCACGTATGGCTGATGTTGTTAAGGTGGGCAAGAACAAACTGATCGGCGAGATAATCGAGCTTAAAGGAGAGACAGCCTCGATCCAGGTCTATGAAGAGACCGCCGGCATCGGCGTGGGCGACCCGGTCGTCTCCACCGGCATGCCGCTGTCAGTTGAGCTCGGGCCCGGACTGCTCCAGTCAATTTATGACGGTATTCAGCGGCCGCTGCAGGAACTGCTTAAAGCTTCCGGCGACTTTATCGGCCGCGGCATCGCGGTCAACTCCCTTGACCGCAAGAAGAAATGGGACTTTACACCCAAAGCCAAGAAAGGCGATAAAGTCAAGCCCGGCGATATCCTCGGCACAGTCCAGGAAACATCTTTGATCGAGCACAGGATCATGGTCCCGGTGGGCATCGAAGGCACGGTCGACGAGATCAAGAAAGGATCTTTCACCGTGGCCCAGACCGTTGCCAAAGTTTCTGGCAAAGAGGTCAGCATGCTGCAGCACTGGCCGGTCAGAAAGCCCCGGCCCTTTGCCAATAAACTGCCGGTCAGGGAACCTCTGGTCACGGGTCAGCGCATTATCGATACCCTGTTCACCATTGCTAAGGGTGGCACAGCCTGTATCCCCGGCCCGTTCGGCTCAGGCAAAACAGTTGTCCAGCACCAGCTGGCCAAATGGGCCAACGCCGACATCATTGTTTTTATCGGCTGCGGCGAGCGCGGCAATGAGATGACCGACGTTCTGATTGAGTTCCCTGAGCTCAAAGACCCGAAGTCAGGCAAACCGCTGATGGAGCGCACCGTGCTGATCGCCAACACTTCCAACATGCCGATCGCCGCGCGCGAAGCCTCGGTCTACACCGGTGCGGCTATCGCCGAATACTACCGCGACATGGGCTATAACGTATCGCTCTCAGCCGACTCGACGTCGCGCTGGGCCGAGGCCCTGCGCGAGATGTCCGGCCGCCTGGAAGAGATGCCCGGCGAGGAAGGCTACCCGGCTTATCTCGGCGCCCGTCTGGCTGACTTCTATGAACGCGCTGGCTACGGCGTCTGCCTGGGCTCTGACCAGCGTAAGGGCTCTTTTACCATCGTCGGTTCGGTCTCCCCTCCGGGCGGCGACCTGTCAGAGCCGGTCGTCCAGAACACCCTGCGCATCGTCAAGGTCTTCTGGGGCCTGGACTACGCCCTGGCCCACAAGCGCCACTTCCCGGCCATTAACTGGCTGCTCAGTTATTCGCTGTACCTGAACAACCTGGAGGACTTCTTCAAGGAACAAGTGGCCGACGACTGGAGCAATATCAGGGCTGACGCCATGAGATTGCTCTCAGAAGAATCAGAACTGGAAGAGATCGTCAGGCTGGTAGGCATTGACGCCCTCTCGGCCAGGGAACAGCTGATCCTGTTCGTAACCAAATCGATCCGCGAGGACTTCCTGTTCCAAAGCGCCTTTGACGAGGTCGACCAGTACACGACCCTGAAAAAGCAGTACTATTTGCTCAAGGTCATCATCACGCTTTATCATGAAGCGCTCAAGGCGGTAGAGGGCGGCGTGGAACTTGATCGGATCAAGGCAATGAAGGCCATACCTCAGATCGCCAGGGCCCGGCTGATCACCGAGGCGGAAGCGGAAAATAAGCTGGCCCAGCTGGCCAGCGACGTGGTGGAAGAGATTAAAACACTCAAAGGAGCGGCAAAATGATCAAGGAATACCAGACAGTCACCGGCATTGCCGGACCGTTGATCATCGCCGACCGGATCCCGGACGCCAAGTTCGACGAGGTGGTTGACATCGAACTGCCAAGCGGCGAGATCAGGACAGGCAAGATCCTGGAAGTCGACGGAGACCGCGCCATGATCCAGGTCTTTGAAGGCACTGAAGGGCTGGATATCAGCTCGACCAAGATCAGGCTGAAAGGCAGGGGCCTTGAGATCGGCGTCAGCCCCGACATCCTCGGCCGGGTCTTTTCGGGGCTCGGCAAGCCGATCGATAACGGCCCGCAGATCATCCCCGAGAAAAAGCTCGACATCAACGGCGCGCCGATCAACCCTTACGCCCGCGATTATCCCAATGACTTCATCCAGACCGGCATTTCCAGCATCGACGGCTTGAACACCCTGTCGCGCGGCCAGAAACTGCCGATCTTTTCGGGATCGGGTCTGCCCCACTCGCGCATCGCGGCCCAGATCGCCCGGCAGGCGCGCGTCCTGCGCGGTGAAGAGAAGTTCGCCGTGGTCTTCGGCGCCATGGGCATTACTTTTGAGGAAGCCGAGTTCTTCATGACCAATTTCCGCGAGACCGGCGCGATCGAGAACGCGGTCCTCTACACCAACCTGGCCAATGACCCGGCCATTGAAAGGATCGCCACTCCGCGCGTCGCCCTAACCGCGGCCGAATACCTGGCCTTTGACCTAGGCATGCACGTGCTGGTCATCCTGACCGACATGACCAACTATTGCGAATCGCTGCGCGAGGTCTCAGCCGCCAGAAAAGAAGTCCCGGGACGGCGCGGCTATCCCGGCTACCTCTATACCGACCTGGCCATGCTGTACGAGCGGGCCGGCCGCATCAAGGACAAGCCGGGTTCGATCACGTTAATACCGATCCTGACCATGCCGGATGACGATAAAACTCATCCGATCCCCGACCTGACCGGCTATATCACCGAAGGCCAGATCATCCTGGACCGGGGGCTTGAGCGCAAAAAGGTCTATCCGCCGATCGATCCCCTGCCCTCACTTTCGCGTCTGCGCGACAAAGCTATCGGCCAGGGCAAGACCAGGGAAGACCACCCGCCCGTGGCCAGCCAGGTCTTTGCAGCCTATTCCCGCGGCCGCGAGGTCAGGGAACTGATGGTCGTGCTGGGCGAAGGCTCGCTCAGCGACGTTGACCGCCAGTATCTCAAGTTCGCCGAACAATTCGAGAAGAACTTCCTGTCCCAGGGCGAGAACGAGAACAGAAGCATTACCGATACTCTGGACCTGTGCTGGGAGCTGCTGCTGATCCTGCCCAGGGAAGAATTGAAACGTATCAGGGACGAGCTGTACCAAAAGTACGCCCATGGCAAGCGCTAAAAGAGTTAATGCGACAAGAATGGAGCTGCTCCGCTTAAGAAGGCGGACAGTCCTGGCCAAGAAAGGCCATAAACTGCTCAAGGACAAGCTGGACGGCCTAATCCAGCAGCTTTTAGCTGTGGTCAAGGCCCACAGGCGCTTGAGCGGCACACTGGAGCAGAAGCTGATCGATATTTTCCAGAAGCTGGCCCTGGGCTCAGCCCAGATCAGCCAGGCGGCGCTCTACTCCGCCACTTTGCTGGCTACTTCCAAGGTCGCGGTCGACATTACGATCAAGAACATCATGGGTGTTAAGATCCCCAAATACGAGCTCAAGAGCGAGGGCGACCCGATCAGCTACGGCTTTGCCGAAACACCGGCGGAGCTTGACCAGGCCCTGAAAGAGTTCATGGAAGTACTGAAAGAACTGGTCATGCTGGCCGAGCACAACAAGGCGATCCAGGTGTTGGCCTCGCAGATCATCGAGATCAAGCGCCGGGTCAATGCCCTGGAATACGTAATGATCCCGGAACTGGAAAATTCCGTCCGCTTCATCAAGATGAAACTGGCTGAGATGGAGCGCAGCACCACTGTCACTCTGCTCAAGATCAAGGATATTGTCCGGGCAAGATAGTGACCTGTAATTTGAGGCCTGTAATTATCTCTATTGGCCTCTCAATTCCCCCATCTTTTTCCAGCACCTAGAACCCAGAACCTAAATTCCAAAAAAAGTGAAATTCCCCCCAAAACCTTCCGATAAATATAGGGAGAAAAATGACCATGATGGGAATGACGCTTAATCATCTGGCTCAAATAGACGCTTCGTATTACGCCCGGCTGGAAGCAGCCAAGAGCGGCGAAGTGTCATCTTCCACTGCCGCGGCCTACGAATTCCTGGCAGAATCCGAGAACGGCCTGTCAAATATGCGTCAGGTCCTCGAAGTTGCCATGGCTGAACTAGCCGCCAGGCACGCTGCCGAGTACGCCATGACCGGCCAGCATGTCGACCAGACCGTTTAAGCCACACCCCTAGTCCCTTATTCCCAACCCCTGTATAATAATCTCATTATGTCCAGATATTTGACCATCGGTTTCCTGCTCTTAGCCTTACTGGCCCCGGCCCTTGCCGCTGACCAGCCTTTTAAGCAAATGTCCCCTGTCCTGCAAAAAGCCCTGCTGGACAAGGACCTGTCAACCCTTCAGGATCATATCGACCTTTACGGTATCGTCCTGGCCAAGGTCAAAAAGCTAAAAAGCCTGGCCGAGAAAAAGAGCGGCCTGCGTTATAAATTATTCAGCAAGGCGGTCGGCATCAGCGAACCGGTGCTGGCCAGGACCATATCCGAGACAGTGATCAAGGAGTACAAACTGACGCCGAGGGCCGTGGTCAAAGGCTATCTGGCCAGGCTGAAGATCGAGGGCATTGGCGAACAGGGCAAAATGGGCTATGCTTAC
>JAFGDE010000024.1 GCA_016932255.1 Candidatus Saganbacteria bacterium | reverse complement strand
GAACCCTCACAAGCAGAGTCAGAGTCTGCTGTCCTACCATTAGACGATCCCCCAGCGATACGTTTATTATAACATGGGTTATCCACCCGGACAAAATAGTTCAAGAAGACTTAGGAGAAAGAGCAGAAGGATTCTCCCGTTCTTTCACATGGATATATAATGGAAAAGAACGGGATCCCGACCTTTCCATATTAAAATTAATGAGAGGTCGGGAGAACCCTCACAAGCAGAGTCAGAGTCTGCTGTCCTACCATTAGACGATCCCCCAGCGGTTTAGACAATCGAAAATCGAGAATCGATAATAGGAACCATTCCTATTTTCTATTTTCGATTATCTATTTTCTAATACGGTAGCGCCCACCACTGCGGTCTGAAGATCAGGATGAACAATCCGTAAAGGATAATAAAAACGCTCAGGCCGATGAAGACCAGAAAACCGCCTTTAAGCGGCTCGTTCCAGCGCTTCCTCATCCAGAGGGCAAATAACAGGGCCAACAGGCCGGCGATCGTGATCGAAGCGCCCTTGAACACCGGGTTCATGTTGGTGAATTGGATCAGTTTTAGCCCGAATTCCCTCATAAAATAAGTCTATCAGCGGCGGAATTGTTTGTCAACAAAGCTAATGGAAGGAGAAACAATTCAGAATGCAGAATGCGGGATGCAGAATTATTGTGTGCCTGCGGCACATTATAATAATGTGACATGAATTCTGCATTCCGCATTCTGAATTAATTCACAGCAACTCTATTGCCAGCTAAAAAACGCCCAAAATCGTCGTCTTCCCGACATTGTCAATGACCATCGCATAGTTGTATAATCAAGCCATGCAGCAAAGCGATACATTAATAGTTGGCGGCGGTATCGCCGGGCTGTCAGCAGCCATGGAAGCCGCAAAACATGGCAGTGTGACCTTGCTGACTAAAGGCAAGATCGGCGAAACAGCCACGGAAAAAGCCCAGGGAGGTATTGCCGCAGCCATTGATGAGATACAAGACTCGACTGAATTCCACTTCGAGGATACAATCGCAGCCGGCGCCGGATTGTGTGACGAAAAAGCCGTGCGCATCCTGGTCAATGAAGGTGTTCAGCGGGTCAAGGAATTGATCGAGATGGGCGCGCGTTTCGACAGGGCCGAGACCGAAGCCGGCGGCGGCTTTGCCTTGGCCCTTGAAGGCGCACATAAAAGAAGAAGGATACTTCATGCGGGCGACGCCACCGGAGAAGAGATCCAGCGCACCCTGGGCTGGAGAGTCGTTTCCGACAACCTGGCTGAGATCAGACAGCATACGATCGGAATTGACCTGATCCTTGATAACGGCCGCTGCATCGGTCTCAAGGCACTGAACATCAAACAAAACACTGTCGAAGACTTCCTGGCCAGGAGCGTTATCATCACGACCGGCGGCCTGGGCCAGACCTATCTTTATACGACCAATCCTGAGGTTGCTACCGGCGACGGCATTGCCATGGCTTACCGGGCCGGCGCAGAAGTGACCGACATGGAATTCGTTCAGTTCCACCCGACCTCCATGGTCCAGTTCGAGGAATTGAAAGACATTATCGCTCTGCCCCGCTTCCTGATATCCGAAGCTGTGCGCGGCGAAGGCGCCACCCTGCTCAACATCAAGGGCGAGCGCTTTATGCAGAAATATGACACCCAGGGAGAGCTGGCGCCCAGGGACATCGTTTCCCGGGCCATTTTTAACGAGATGAAGCAGACCAATGCCAATCATGTCTTCCTCAGTCTGGCTAAACTGGGCGCTGACCGGATCAAAAAACGCTTCCCGGTCATCTACAAGACCTGCTTGGAACGTGGTTTAGATATTACCAAAGACAATATCCCGGTAGCACCGGCCGCTCATTACTTTATGGGTGGTATCAGGACAGATGTGGATGGAAAAACGAATATCCCGGGGCTCTACGCTGCCGGCGAATGCGCCTCGCTCGGAGTTCACGGGGCTAACCGGTTGGCGTCTAATTCACTTCTTGATGGGTTGGTTTTCGGCTACAGAGCGGCACGGGCCGCGAGCTCTATTATTGATTACCCACACTTAAATGCGGGTAATCGGGCATCTTCCCAGGGCAACAATCTAAAACTTTCCGAAACCGACATTCAGAGGTTCAAACTTATCATCAAATCGAACATGTGGAAGAACGTGGGTATTGAAAGGTCCGCGGCAACTCTCAAACAAGCCATGAAAATGGTCAATGAAGTCGCTAAACGGTTCGATCATATGCCAACAACCAAGGAAGAGGTCGAATTACGGAACCTGGCCCTGGTCGCAGGCCTGATCAGCCGGGCTGCGCTGGACCGGGAAGAGTCGCGCGGTGCGCATTTCCGCCTTGATTTCCCGAAAAGTGACGACAAAAACTGGAAGAGACACCTGGTTTATAAAGGCGGATAGATCCTCAACCGGCGTTTAGGCTCTTCCCCGACCGATTCGGAATTAAGCCCTGCCTCTTCGACCTTCTGGTGCTGCAGCCTTCTGATATAAGCGTTCTGAGGATTAAGGTCGATCGATTTTCTTGTATGTCTGACCTGCTCAATGGCTTCCGCCACCTCGCGCAGAGAGATGTCTTCCATTTCCTCTTTGCTGCCGACACCAAAATAATACTTCAGGAATTTCATGATCTGGGACGAAACGTTCTTGCGGATGACATGGACCGGCAGATGATGCTCGTCGGCCATTTTCATAATCTTGCTGCCAGGCCGCGACTTTGATTTGACGGTCAGGATCAGGTCGGCTTCGTCAAGCCCCGGCGCGACCACTGCCGGCAGCTGCATCGCCCGCAGGCCGCGTTCCAGATGTCCCCGATTGACGCCAAAAGGATAGATGCGCACAGGGCCCTTGCCCTTTTCCAGTTCGACCCTGGCCAGTTCTTCCTGTGACGGCTCAGGGATGATCTCAGGCGCGTGCTGGATCTCGATCTTGCCGCCCTCTTTCCTGACACGGATCTCCGGCTGGGGCACTTTATCACGCAGGATGGCATCGACCGCCCTGGCAACGTCATGATAGATGGCGAATTTATCGCGTTCCCTGATCTCGATGGCAATATCAAATGTCGGCGGGGCCTTGCGTTCAAGGATAGCTTTTTGGGTGTGGCGGCGCTTGGCTTCTTCATCACCCAGAATGACCGACTGGATCCCGCCGACCAGGTCCGAGAGCGTCGGGTTGCTGATGATGTTCTCCAGGGCGTTGCCGTGAGCCGTGCCGATCAGCTGAACGCCGCGCTCGGCAATGGTGCGGCAGGCCGTGGCCTCAAGTTCAGTGCCGATCTCATCGACGATCACGACTTCAGGCATATGGTTCTCGACCGCCTCGATCATGATCTTATGCTGCTGCTCAGGGGCGGAGACCTGCATACGCCGGGCTTTGCCGATGCCTGGATGCGGAATATCGCCGTCGCCGGCGATCTCGTTGCTGGTATCCACGATGATAACGCGCTTATTGAACTTGTCCGAGAGGATGCGCGCGGCTTCGCGCAGCTTGGTGGTCTTGCCAATGCCCGGCGGCCCCATGAAAAGCAGGTTCTTGCCGGATTCGATCACATCCTGAATGATATCGTTGGTGCCGTAGATGACGCGGCCGACCCGGCAGGTCAAGCCGATGATCTTGCCGGTGCGGTTGCGGATGCAGGAAATGCGGTGCAGGGTGCGTTCGATGCCGGCCCGGTTATCGCCAGTGAACTCCCCCACTTTGCTGACAACATAATCGATATCTTCCTGGGAGATCTGGTCGCCGGGAATATAATAAACCTCTGCCTGAAAGCGGGCTTCCGGGACCTTGCCGAGGTCAAGCACAATCTCAATGATATTATTGATCTTAGGATGCTTGAGCAGGTCCAGCTTGACCCTGGGCGGGAGAACTTCTAACAGCTTTTTGAGTTCTTCGTCAACCTTGGCCATTAGTTATTATGTTTATTGCTTGCCCTTGACGCTCTTTTTCAGATTGATTCCTGGCACAAAAGCCGGCGCCTTTGATGCTCCTATCTCGATCTTCTCGCCGGTCTGAGGATTGCGGCCAACACGGCCTTTACGCGACCTGACGACAAAATTACCAAAACCGACCAAACGGACCTTGTCGCCGCGGATCAGAGCGGCGGTGATCTCTTCCAGCGCGGCATCAATGATCTTTTCCGCTTCCGCCTTTGTCAGGTCCATCTTGTTAGCGACTTTCCCAGCCAATTGCTTTTTATTCATTGCTAATGTTCCTCCTTTTATCCATTAACTTGCTTTGGGCGCTTCGCCGCAGCGCACCAGCAGATTCTGCCAGCGGCGATCGACCTCTTTTTGGATCGCTTCAATAATAGCCTCGTTGCCCGGCTTGGTCAGATGCCGGAAGCGGCCCTGGAGCTTCAGGAATTCGGTCACCGGCTTCTTTTCCTTGGGCTTATAAGTCAATTTATACTTGCCATTCTCGACCTCATAAAGCGGCCAAATGCAGGTATCAGCTGCCAGCCGGCCGATCTCGCAGGTCTTGGACGGATCATAGGCCCAACCCAAACGGCACGGCTGGAGCACATTAATGAATTTCGGCCCCTGGGTATTGAAGGCTTTTTCCGCTTTAGTGGTCAGGTCGCGCCAGAAACCAACCGCCGACTGCGCTACATAAGGCAGGTCATGAGCGACCATGATCTCGGTCAGGTTCTTAGAAAATTGGACCTTGCCGGGTTGGACCTTGCCGGCAGGCGCGGTCGTGGTCGAGGCCCCTTTAGGCGTGGCCGAGGAACGCTGGATGCCCGTGTTCATGTAAGCTTCATTATTATAACAAACATAGAGCATATCATGGCCGCGCTCCATAGCGCCGGACAACGACTGAAAACCGATATCGTAGGTACCGCCGTCGCCGCCAAAAGCGACGAAATTGATCTTTTCCGCCTTGATCTTGCCCTTACGCTTGAGGGATTTATAGGCAGCCTCGATGCCGGAACAGGTCGCCGCGGAGTTCTCAAAGGCATTATGCAGAAAATTCACGTTCCAGGCGGTATACGGAAAAATGGTGGTGACGACCTCAAGACAGCCGGTGGCGCTGGTCACAACGACCGGTTCCTTGCTGGCCATCAGCACCTGGCGCACGATGATCGGCGCGCCGCAGCCGGCACAGGCGCGGTGCCCGCCGGTTAAAGGATCTTTTCTGGTAGCTAGATCTTTTAATGTTGGCATTTGTTCTACTCCCTTACTCCAAAGTGTTGGACAGCCTGTTTGACCTTGCCGGAAGAGGCTGTTCCCTGCTGCTCGGCAAAGATCTTGCGGATATCCTCGAGCGAGATCTCCCTGCCGCCCAGGCCATAAACGTAATTGGTCAACAGAGGCTTCTGCTTAAGGTCATACATGGCGGATTTGATCTCGCAGCAGAGCTGGCCGCCCTGGTTGCTGAACATGTCGCTCCTGTCTAAGACCGCGGCCGCCTTGACCTTTGCCAGCGCCTTGACGATCTCTTCGGCCGGGAACGGCCTGAAAGCGCGGACCTTGAGCAGGCCGGCCTTAACACCCTTCTCTCTTAACTCATCAATGACCGCGCGGGCCGTGCCGCAGGTCGAGCCCAAGGCCACCATGGCGATCTCCGCGTCAGCCAGCTTGTACTCTTCGATCAGGCCGTACTCTCGGCCGTAGCGCTGGCCGAAATCCTTGCCAACCTCGAGAATGACCTGTTTAGCCTCTTTCATTGCCTCAACGATCGGCATTTTGTGCTCGAAATAATAATCCTGAAGGTCAAGCGAGCCCAAGGTGATCGGCTTATCCAGGTCCAAGGTCGACTTGATGACCTTGAAATCGCCGATATACTTCTTGACCTCAGCGTCATCCAGGGACTCGATCTTCTCCATGCAGTGGGAAATAATGAAGCCGTCGGTCGTGGCCATGCCCGGCAAACGGACCTTTTCGTTCTCCGTGATCCTGACCAGCTGCAGGATATTATCGTAAGCTTCCTGAGCGTTCTCAGAGAAAAGCTGGATCCAGCCGAAATCCCGCACGGCCATAGTGTCGCTGTGGTCGCAATGGATATTGATCGGACCTGAAAGCGCCCGGTTGACCTCGCACAGCACGATGGGCTGGCGCAGGGCCGAAGCGATCGGCAGGATCTCCGACATCAATTGTAACCCTTGAGATGAAGTTCCGGTCATGACCCGGCAGCCGGCACTGGCCGCGCCGACACAGGCAGACATGGCCGAATGCTCGGATTCAACGGCCACGAACTCGGTGCCGACCAGCCCGTCAGCCACGAACTGAGAAAAGATCATCACGACCTCGGTCGCCGGCGTGATCGGATATGCTGCGACAACATCAGGATCGATCTGGCGCATGGCCTCGGCCATGGCTTCATTCCCGGTCTTTGCTATTGTTGGCATGGTTTACTTCCTTTCTGGCTCCATGGTCAGGGCGCGTTTTTCTTTTTTGGTCGGGCATTCGGTGTCGCAGATGCCGCAACCTTTGCAGTAGCGGTAATCAATGCCGGCCACTTTATTGTTCTCATCAAGGATGATGGCCGAATCGGGGCAATTGACCCAGCAAAATAAACAGTTGATGCAGTTCTCTTTATGGAAGACCGGTCGATCGGAACGCCAGTCACCTGTGTGGAATTCCGCTGCCGTGCCCGCATTAACGGAATCACCGAAGTCGAGTTCTTTCCAGCCCATGTTCTTTTTCATCGCTTTTCTCCCTTCACCTGGTCATGGGCAGTCTTGATCGCCTCAAGGTTGCCTTTGATTATTTCCGGCTTGTGGGCGAATTTCTTTTTCAGTTTGTCTTCGGTATTCTTGATCATCTCGTTAAAATCGAGCAGGCCAGAGACCTTGACCAGAGCGCCCAGCATTGGCGTGTTGGGGATGTTGCGGCCGATCTTCTCCTGGGCAATGCCCGAGGCATTGACTGTGAATATCTGGGCGGCCTTTAAATTGATCTCTTTCCTGATCTCCTGGGGGGTTTTTGATGTGTTAACGATTAGCTTTCCGTCTTTGGGCAGTCCCTGCGCGACATCGACCGTGGCCATCAGGGTCGGGTCCAGGACCAGGACGATCTGCGGATCGGTAATGCCGCAATGGACCGTGATGGGATCATCGGCCAGGCGGTTGAACGACTGGACCGGGGCACCCATCCTTTCCGGTCCATACTCAGGAAAAGCCTGGATATATTTACCCAATGACATGGCCGCATCAGCGAACAATAAGGCCGCTGTCTTGGCCCCCTGTCCTCCACGACCATGCCAGCGGATCTCGATAACTTTGCTTTTACTCATTTACCCGGTCCTCCAATTCTCTTTAGGTTCTGGGCACTGGATACTATGTTCTAGGGTCTCAGATCCCAGAACCTGCCTGCCGGCAGGCCCAGAACCCAACTTTACATTATCCAAGGCGCTAATTTCGAAAGCGCCATTTTATCAAATAAAACTCCAAAAATCAACAGTGCCGCGAGCGGCACCAGCGCACCGGCAAAGGCCTGCCACTTGGCTGCCTGATAGGTTTTTCGGCCGGCAACAGCCCAGAGACCGTAGGCATACAAACAAGTAAAAAAGTAGATACTATTATAACCATAACGGAACAGCTCAAAGCTTAATCCGGCATATTTGGTCAGGATCATCAAGCCAAAGATCAGTCCCCCGCTCAAGATCACTCCGCTGCTGTAGAACGAGCCCTGGATCATCTGGTTAAGGCTGCCCTTTTTACCGAATAAATATGTATAGACCAGATGCATCAGCCAGCCAAGCACATAAAACGCCGCGAAGAAGCCAACCACGAACGTGCCGCCAAGAATGAGAAAAGTTATCAGAAAAAAGACAAAAGCTAAAGCCAGCAGTACAGGCAGAACTATAATAAATTTAGCTCCGGCAACTTCCGCGACCAGGGTGCTGCCAATGGGAATATATTGGATCACAAAGATCACCAGCGCAGCGATCAGAGCCAGCAGCCAGCTATTGATTAAAAGAAACGTCAATCCGGCGCCCTTCCAGTCTTCCTCTTTGAGCCTGGCATAGAAATATATCGGCCTGAGCATCAAAGTCCACCAAGTCTTGAAATGTGTGTTCAAAATTCTGGTCATTTTATATGTCCCTCCTTCCCTGAAAAGCTTTGCTCAAGGTCGCTTCGTCCGCATAATCCATATCCGCGCCGATCGGCAGGCCGTAAGCCAGCCTGGTCAGCTTTAGTTTAAATGGTTTGATCAGCCGGCTCAGATAAAAGCTGGTCGCTTCACCTTCCGTCGTGGGGCTGATGGCCAGGATAATCTCGCTGAACTTTCCATCGCGGAGGCGCCGCATCAGCTCCCTGATGCGCAGATTATCCGGCCCTACTCCGTCAAGCGGCGAGATCAGTCCGCCCAGCACGTGATATTTGCCATTATACTCTCTGGAGCGCTCTATCGCTATCAGATCTTTGGGCTCGCCCACGACACACAGCTGTTCGCTGCTGCGGCCGGGGTCAGCACAGATCTTGCAAGGGTTGACATCAGTGATGTTATAGCAGACCGAACAGTGTTTCAGGCGTTCTTTGGCCGCTTTAAGCGCCTCGATCAAGCGATCGATATCCCGGCCTGAGCTCTGCAGAACATAAAAAGCCAGGCGCTGGGCCGACTTTGGCCCGATACCCGGCATTTTCTTCAGTTCCTCTATCAGATTATTAAAGGTTTCCGCGTACATCTAGAACATTCCCGGCAAGCCCATGCCGCCGGTCACGCTTTTCATCTTTTTAGCCGCGCCCTGTTTGGCTTCGTTGAGCGCTTTAGCAACGATCTCCTTGATGTTTTTCTCCAACTTAGCCGGCTGGGCCGGATCAATCGCCTGCGGTTCGATCTTGACCTCTTTGATCTCCATATCTCCGCTGACCTTGACCATGATGCCATGACCGCTGGCCTCGAACATCTCCTTGGCCAGTTCATCTTTCACTTTTTTCAGCTGGTTCTGCATGTCGCGGGCCATCTTAATCATCTCGCCCATATTGCCCAAATTACCGAATATCACGCCAACACCTTCCCTCCAAAAAATTCAGCCACTGTCGCGGCGGACAGGCTTTCGTCTTTCTTGCCGTCGCTGACAACACACTCGATCAGGAACTTCTGCCCCAGGGTCTCCTGCAGGGCGGTTTCGACCGCCTGTTTGTTCCTGGTCTCTTCCAATCGTTCTTTGTGAAAAGCATAACCGCGCCGGAAGGCGATCACCAGTCTGCCTTTTTCATCGATCCCGGTCGGCTCTCCTTCATGCAGGGAGACATAGCCGAAAATGCTCTTTTTCTTGACGTTCTCCAGCACTTCGGACCAGACAGCCTTGATCTGGCTGAACTGGTCGCTGCCGACCGGCATTGATTGGCTTACGACCGCGCGCGGTGGTTCCGGCGCGGGTGTTGGGGCAGTCTTAGGCTGCGGTAGAGGAACAGTGGCCTTCTGCTGGACAGGCAATGCTTTGGCCAAAATATCCGGCGCTTTGCTTTGCAGCAGTTCCAGCAGTGCGACCTCAAGCACCAGCCTGGCATGCGGATGCCATTTCATGTCGAGTTCAGCCCGGGACAGGGCCTGGATGGCCTGCTTGATCAGCTCAAGGGAAAAGGAAGCGGCCTGCTGCTCCAGGCGCTTTAAATGGTCGGACAGCAATTCAAGTGAATCGCCCGAACCGACCTTGATGTGCAAGAGGTCGCGGAAGTGGCCGACCAGGTCGCGGGTCACCTGCTGAGCCGCACGGCCCTCAGCCAGACCGTCGCGCACCAGCTGGAGCAGTTTGGCGGTATCGCCGGCAGTCATAGCGTCGGCAAAAGCGAACAGCAGTTCTTCATCAGCTGTGCCCAGCAGGGTCACGACATCGTCATAGGAGATATTATGGCCGGAAAAAGCCACCAGCTGGTCAAGCAAAGATATGGAATCGCGCATCGAACCCTCGCCCACTCTGGCGACCAGGTTCAACGCCTTATCATCGATCTCAAAACCTTCTGACTCGGCCATCTTTTTCAGATGAGCTTCGACTTCCGACAGCTTAATGCGGCCGAAGTCCAGCCGCTGGCAGCGCGAGGCAATGGTCAGGGGCACTTTCTGCAGTTCTGTCGTGGCCAGGACAAAGATCGTGTGCGAAGGCGGCTCTTCCAGGGTCTTAAGCAAAGCATTGAACGCCTCCGGGGTCAGCATATGGACCTCGTCAATGATGTAAACTTTGTAGCGGCCTTCGACCGGCGCGTAGCGGATGCGCTCGCGCAGCTCTCTGATCTCATCGATGCCGCGATTGCTGGCCGCGTCGATCTCAATGACATTGACCGAATGGCCGTCGCGGATCTTAACACAATTCTGGCAGACATTGCAGGGCTTGGGTGTCGGCCCTTTTTCGCAGTTGAGCGCTTTGGCCAGGATCCTGGCGGTCGAGGTCTTGCCGGTTCCCCGCGGCCCGGAAAAGAGATAAGCGTGGGCCAGCCGGTCATTGGTGATCGCGTTCTTGAGCGTCTGGACGATCGGCTTCTGGCCGATCAGCTCGTCAAAATCCTGCGAGCGCCATTTGCGATAAAGCGAAAGATAGCTCATTTATATATCCTCGGGACCCTTTTCCCGATGCCGCAAACCACCTCATAGGAGATCGTGTCTTCAAGTCCGGCAATCTCGTCAGCTGAGATCATCTGGTTGTTCTGTTCGCCGATCAGGATGACCTCGTCGCCCACCGCAACGTCCGTGTCGCCGATATTGACCATGGTCAGGTCCATTGTCACGCGGCCGACGACCTTGAAACGCTTGCCGCGGATAATGACCTGGCCGCGGTTGGACAAACGGCGGCTGAAGCCGTCGGCATAACCGACCGGGATGGTCGCCACGGCGGTATCGGCCGGCGCCACATATGTACAGCCGTAGGACAGCGGCGTGCCGGCCGGGATGCGTTTCAGATAGGTCACCCGGCTTTTAAAGGACAAAGCCGGCTTGAGCTCAACGCGGCGCCTGGCACCGTCGCCCTGCGGATACAGGCCGTACATCATCAGGCCAACGCGGACCATATCAAGATGGGTCTCGGGATGGAACAGCACGGCCGCGGAATTGGCCGAATGCTTGATCGCTACGTTCGGTATCCTGCTGATAACCTGGGAAAATTTCTGGAACTGTTCTTTGGTGAAATTGTCCTGAGGGTCCTCGGCCTTGGCAAAATGAGTGAACACACCTTCAAGCTCCAGCGCCGGCAGGGAAGCTATCTTGGTGATAAAGGCCAGGGCTTCTGAGGGCTGGACGCCGACGCGGCCCATGCCCGTATCGATCTTAACGTGGACCCTGGCTTTTTTATTGCGCTTGGCCGCTTCTTCTGACAGGGCTTTGGCCTCGGAAAAAGAATAGAGCGTCTGGGACAGATCGTACTGGACGATCTCGTCCATCACCGAGGTCGGGGATTCGGTCAGGATCAGGATGGGGGAAACAATGCCGGCTTCGCGCAGTTCCAGGGCCTCTTTAAGATTGGCTACGGCCAATGAGTCGGCGCCCGCTTCGACCGCGGCCCGGGAAACAGCGACCGCGCCGTGGCCGTAAGCATTGGCTTTGACCACCGCCATATAACGGGTAGCCGGGGCCAGCAGTTTCCTGATCTGCCCGATATTATGCTTGATCGCGTTAAGATCTATTTCTGCGTAAGTGTTCATCTTTCAGTCTGGCCAATAGATCGTCAGGCAACATGATGTCGCCCAGATTGATCTCCCGTCCGCCGTTAGAACCGTGAAAATCAGAACCGCCGGTCATGAGCAACCCATGCTTCCTGGCCAATTCCTCATAGTGTTTCGTCTGCGACTCATCATGCCCGCTGTAATAAACCTCTATACCGGCCAGGCCGGCGCTCGCCAGCTCAGGCACGATCCCATCACAAGCTGAAACTGCCGGATGGCCGTAGACCGCCAGACCTTTTGCCTGTCCAATCAGTTCGACCGCTTCCGTCGGCATCAGTTTATAATGCGAAACATAAGCCGGGCTATGGAAAGCCAGGTATTTATTAAAAGCCTCCCTGAAGTTCCGAACATGTCCGGCTTCGATCAGGGCTCTGGCCACATGCGGCCGGCCGGCTGCCCGGTGTCCGGCCAGGGTAAAGACCTTTTCCGGATCCACTGGCGCGCCCAGTTCTTTCAATTTCTCACAGATCTTGAAGACCCGCTCTTCACGGCCCTTCTGCATCCGGCTGATCTTTTCCAGCAGCCGGGGTTCTTTTATATCAATGAAATAACCGAGGATATGTATTTCGCTATCGTAAGCCTCGGTCGTGAACTCGATCCCGGGGATAACCTCGAGTCCAAGTTCACGGCCGCGCGCCGCAGCGCGCTCGATCCCGGATACAACATCATGATCAGTGATGGCTATCGCGGTCAGGCCGGCCTTTTTCGCCAGTTCAACAACAGCTTCCGGACTTTCGCTGCCGTCAGAGAAGTAAGTGTGAATGTGCAAGTCAGCCGGCATTATTATCCAATTATACCATAAAAAGCCGGCCCTCTCAATTCATGACCGCGGCCTAGTTGGTGGTGTATAAAATGTAAGTCAGGTAATCAAATACCTGAGGGGATATTTCCAGCTCCAGCAGGGCCTGGGTAAATGCTTGGGCCGCTACATTGCTCAGACCTTTGATCCGGCCTTCGCGGATAAACGGTCCCAGCCGCCAGACAGGGAATTTATAGCGTTTATATATTTCACCGATGCGGTTCTGTTCCAGATGATGGAACAGCTCGTGGGCCACGACGAACTTGAGCAAGTGTTCGGACAGTTCGGGTGAGCGGACCTCACGCAGCAGTTTCTCATGAAAACTGCGGTAGATAACGATCTCCTTGTTCTCTTTCCGGTATTCCGAACCGCCACGGCGGCCGCGGTCTTCGCCAAAGACCTTGACGCCGAGCTGGCTGGCGATCCGTCGCGGATCATTTGTCCCCTGCTCGGCAATGATCCAGCCGGCTACCTCATCCCCGACCTGCAGGACCTCTTCGATCAAAGCGAACTTGGCCTGCTCCTCCAGTTTCTGGAAGACGCGGTCATTGGCCAGTTCTATGTAGGCCAGGGCAACGCGGTTGCGCTCGCCGATCGCCTTTGTCGCGGCTGGATCCTTGGTCTTCGTCCGGTTCACAAAATATCTCTATCCTCTCTTAGTCGTATCACTCAGCCGAGGTCGTCGACCGCCACCCGAAATTCTTTGGTATTGGTCTCGATATGCTTGGCCGTCGTCCCCAGGACCACCGGGGTCAGCAGCAGGCCTTTAGCTTCCGTGTCGGCAATGATCGCCACTTCCGACGGCTTGATCGCCCGTTGAGTCGGGATAATGACCGGAATACCGGCTGAAATGACGATTGAAATATAATTCTGCAGGTCCCCGACCATTAAATTGCGGCCCTGTTCTGAGAGAGGTATGATGGCCGCGTTAACGGCATCAGCGCCGTATTCGCCTACCCCTAATACCAGGTCGATGGTGAACCTGTTCCCTAGAGCCAGGACCTTGGTCACGCCCTTGATATTCGCGTAATAATCCGGCAAATTGTCCAGGCTGAAACTAAAATAATCGAACCCCATTTTCGCCAGCTGCTTGAGCTCCGTTTCAGAGACCTGGCCTTTTCGGCCAGGCACCAAGCCGACCGGAATATCGGCCAGACCAATGATATTCTCAAGATCAGCCTTTTCTTCGGATAGACCGCCAGTCCCTTTGGCGTTAAGTGACAGCTGCAGCGCGTCAGCGCCGCCGGCCAAGGCTGCTTTTGCCAGTTCAGGATCATTGCTGGGCAGGGCCACGATCAGGAAAAGTTTATTGCGCTTCATCTGATCAATCAGTTTAGGCATGGACCGCTCCTTTCTCTTTTGCGGCCTGATCAGCCAGCAGATCGATGCCGCAGCCGCAATATTTCTGGCGATAAAGCTTCATTTCCCGGGCCAAGCGCTGGCTCTCCCGGAAACCTGAGCGGAAATCACGGTAAAAGAACTGCACGCCTGTTTCAAGACCGATCCTGTGCCCCAGATCGGCCAGCAGATCATGCTGCTGGTATGGACTTATCAATAAAGTGGTGGTAAAAGCGTCAAAACCAAGTTCTTTAGCCTTGAGCGCGGTACGCCGCAGCCGCTCGCTATAACAGTTAGCGCACCGGCCCGGTTCGGTATTTTGCCGCACCGGTTCATAAATGACCTTGAAGCCGACCGCTGTGGCAAAATGCTCCATGGTCAACAAACGCCGCTCGTATTCAGCTACCGGCCGGATATTGGGATTATAAAAAAAACCGGTGACCTCATGCCCTGCCTCACGCAGGTCTTTCAGCACATAGGTCGTGCACGGGCCGCAGCAGTTATGCAGCAGGATCTTAGACAAGACCTAACCCCTTCAATGTCTTTTGAATGACCTCTTTTTCCTTGTCCGTTGCTTCGATCAGCGGCAAGCGCAGCCCGCCGACCGGCAGACCGATCATGGCCAAAGCCGCTTTGACCGGGATGGGGTTGGTCGTGACAAAGATCGCCTCAAACAACGGCATCAATCTATCATGGATAGCTTTGGCCTCGATCTTTTTGCCCTCGAGCATCAGGCTGGACATCTGTTTGATCTCTTTTCCGACGAGATGAGAGGCAACAGAGATAACGCCGACACCGCCCCGCTCCATGATCGGATAGGTCAGATTATCGTCGCCGCTGTAAATATCGAAATCTTTAGGCGTGGCCGCTCTGACAGCCGCGACCTGGTCGAGGTTGCCTGAAGCTTCTTTGACCGCCACATAGTTCTTGATCTTTGCCAACCGGGCCACGGTCTCGGTTTCCATGTTCTTGCCCGTGCGGCCGGGAATATTGTAGATTATCAAAGGCAGGCCGGTATTATCGGCCACGGCCTTGAAATGCTGATAAAGGCCTTCCTGCGGCGGCTTATTATAGTAAGGCACCACGATCATCGCGGCATCGCAGCCGATCCTTTCAGCTTCTTTGGTCGACTTGACAGTAGTCGCCGTTGAATTAGATCCCGTACCTGCCACAACTTTGCAGCCGGTACCTTTAAGCGCTTTTTTGACCACCCGGTAAAGATCATACTCTTCTTCATGGGTCAGGGTCGGCGACTCGCCTGTCGTGCCGTGCAGGACCAGGCCGTCAGACCCGTTTTTAGCCAGATGAACGGCCAGCTTCTCTGCCATGGCATAATCCACCGAAAGGTCCTTTTTGAACGGCGTGACCATAGCAGTTAGAACATTGCCAAAATAAGCCATAAGACACCTCCAGAAAGGATAATTTTAGCATAAAAGGAGTTCTAATAAAACTACCGGTTCAGTTAAGGCCGAAGGCCTTTTTCAGTTCCTTGACCCGGTCACGGATCTCAGCCGCGCGTTCGAATTCAAGCGCTGTCGCCGCGATCTGCATCTCTTCTTCCAGCGAACGTATGATGTCAGGGACCTCTTCCTTGGGCAGGAATTCTTTAAGTTTCTTGATCTCCTGGACCTTGGCCTCTTCGATCTGTTCCTTGATGTCATGGATCTCCTTGACGATGGTCTGAGGCGTGATCTCATATTTTTTATTGTGATCGATCTGGATCTCGCGGCGGCGCTCGGTCTCCTTGAGCGCCCCTTTCATTGACCGGGTGACCTCATCGCCATAAAGGATGACCTTGCTGTTGACATTGCGCGCCGCCCGGCCGATCGTCTGGATCAGAGAGCGTGAGGAGCGCAGAAAGCCTTCCTTGTCCGCGTCAAGGATCGCCACGAGGGAGACTTCAGGCAGGTCAAGACCTTCGCGCAACAGATTGATGCCGACCAGCACATCGAACTTGCCCAGACGGAGCCCCCGCAGGATATCGATGCGCTCAAGCGTGGCCACGTCTGAATGGAGGTAGCGCACCTTTATCCCGGCTTCATTCAGGTACTCCGACAGGTCTTCGGCCATGCGTTTTGTCAGGGTCGTGACCAGCACCCTTTCCTTGCGTTCGATCACTTTACCGATCTCCTTGATCAGGTCATTGATCTGGCCTTCGGTCGGCCGGATGATCAGTTCGGGGTCGACCAGGCCGGTCGGCCTGATGATCTGCTCGACCGTCTGTTCTGATCTGCGCGCCTCATAATCAGCCGGCGTAGCCGAAACAAAGATCACTTGATTGAGCCGTTTCTCAAATTCTTTAAAGGTCAGCGGCCGGTTGTCCAGGGCTGAAGGCAGGCGGAAACCGTAATCGACCAGGGTGGTCTTGCGCGCCTTATCACCTTCGTACATACCGTTGATCTGCGGCACAGTGATATGTGACTCATCGATGAACAGGAGAAAATCATCGGGAAAATAATCGATCAAAGTCCCGGGCGGCTCGCCGGGGGCGCGGCCGTCCAGATGGCGGGAATAATTCTCGATCCCGTTGCAATAACCCATTTCCCGGATCATTTCCAAGTCATATTTTGTCCGCTGAAGCAGGCGCTGGGCTTCGACGACCTTGTTCTGTTTGCGCAGCTGTGCGACGCGGGATCCCATTTCTTGATTGATAGATTCAAGCGCGGCTTGTAAACGGCCCTGAAAAGTGACGTAATGAGTTGCCGGATAAATACCGACGTAACCGCGGCTAGCCAAGACCTTGCGGGAGACAGCCTCGATCTCCGAGATCTTTTCGACCCGGTCATCCATCAGTTCAATGCGCAGGAAGTTCTTGTCGTAAGCCGGCTGGATCTCGAGCACGTCACCCCTGACCCTGAACTTGCCGCGGGCCAGCTCGGTATCGTTGCGCTCGTATTTTGTCGAAACAAGGTGAGCGAGGATCTCATCGCGCGTGATCTTCTGGCCGATCTTGAGGATCAGCGTACTGGCCTTATAGTCTTCAGGCCGGCCGAGCGCATAGATGCAGGAGACCGAAGCGACCACAATAACATCGCGCCGCTCCAGCACCGACATGGTCGCTTCGTGCCGCAGGCGGTCGATCTCCTCGTTGATCGAGGAATCCTTTTCAATATAGGTGTCCGAGGAAGGGATATAGGCTTCCGGCTGGTAATAGTCGTAAAAACTGACGAAATATTCGACCGCATTATGGGGGAAAAAGCTCCTGAACTCCTGACAGAGTTGGGCAGCCAGTGTTTTGTTCGGAGAGATGACCAGGGTCGGCTTCTGCACGGCCTCGATCACGTTGGCCATGGTAAATGTTTTGCCTGAACCGGTAACGCCCAGCAGGGTCTGGAACGGCAGATCGGCCTTAAGACCTTTGACCAGTCCCTTGATCGCTTTGGGCTGGTCGCCCCGGGGCTGAAAATTGGAAACCAGTTTAAATCTGGACATCTAGAGGTTAATTATATCAAATATCGGCGGGAGGACGCCAATGATTGCTGGCAGACTGTTCCAGCGCGGCCTCCAAAGCCAGCAGTGACATCCTTTCGAACCGCCGGCCGGCCCAGCCCTGTTCAGGTGCGATCCCGGCCCATCCCTGAAGACGGCGGATCCCCTGTGCGGTGCTGGGGCCATAGACGCCAAAATTAAAATCATCCATATCCCCTTTGATCAGCCCGAGCGCGAACAGGCCCCGCTGAATGATTGTCAGGGCGTTCTTGCCATTAGCTGTAAGGGCCTCCAGGTCCTTATGTAAAAAGATGATCTCGCCGTTCCTAAGGCGGCCGATCACCGGATTTGCCCGCAGATCGTCCAGGACCTCGGCCGGTGCGGTCCCTTCCCGCCAAGGCCGGCAGCGGCAGGAGGAAAGTGCCATTGCCGCGCTTAAGAACAAAAAGTTCCTTCTGGTCATTTTAGCCGAAAAGATGCGCATATCAGGATTCTATCGTTCAGTTTACGGAGTGATTTCAGTCAAGCAGCAAGCCAATCTTTTTATTTAATTGGGGGCGGGACCCGTTGTTTTCAATAACCGCGTCAGCCAGATCAAGATACTGCTGACGGCTCGTCTGCGCGTTCATTCTGGCCAGGGCCTGCTGCCGGCTTAAGCCCTGGCGCAGCAAACGTCCCAGGCGCGTCTTTTTTGAAGCGAGCACGACCCAGACCTCATCGACCTCAGCGGCCAGGCCGATCTCTTTCAGGACCGCAGCGTTGACCACGATCAGCGCAGCGCTGCCCGCCCTGGCTTCTTCGATCATCAGGTCGATCGCCTCCTTAAGCAATGGATGGATCAAGCTGTTCAGCAGCTTGAGCTTCGCAGGGTCTTCAAAAACTATCTGCGCCAGTTTCCTGCGGTTGATCTGACCGCCGCGATTAAGGATCTTCGAACCGAAATTTTTGACTAGCTCGCGCCAGACCGGGGTCTGGGCGGCATAGAGCGAATGAGCGACCTTATCGGCATCAATGACCAGCGCGCCGTGCCTGGCCAGGATACGGGCAACGGTGTCTTTTCCGGAAGCTATCGGGCCGGTCAGCCCGATGATTTTGCAGGCTTTTATCCCAAACATGATCGCCTTCATTATAACATTGATATTAACCTTGACAAAGCACCCGTCCTAAAATAGAATGCAGACAAGATGCGGCTCACCAGAAAAGCGTTCCTGACATTTGCGATAATATTAATTTCCGCCCCCCTGGTCTTTGGCGATCTTGATTTTCCTTACGGCAATTTCCGGCTCAGGGTTCCGCCGGCCAGCGATCCTTTTCCCGGCTTAGGCACATACTACTCAGCGCTTGACCGCGGCATGCACAGCGCCCTGTGGAACCCGGCTTCTCTAGCAAAACTGGAACTCTCCGAAGCTGCTATTTCAGTAACCGGCGCCCTGGAAAAATATGAAAAAACCAAAAAGTTCCAGGTCGAGGAAATGGGCGGCGAGATCGAATTCGACCCCGGCAGCGTCGGCTCTGGCGGTAATTATGGCATCTTTTTCCGTTATCCCCAGGATATCGGGCCCGGGCTGAACACATCTGAAGTCGATGTCACGGCTCACGCCAATTACGCGACGGAAAGTACGGGCCAGAATTTTAGCGCCGCACTCAAGTTCAACGAGTGGCTGAGCGTGGGCTTTTCCACGGGCAGCCCCCTGGAAATGAGCGGCACCATGGCCGGCGATTTCCCTGTCACGGCCAAGGCTGACGCCACCTTTATCGGCCAGAAACTTGGCGACATGACCATCAATCCGGACGGACGGTTAAGCTATACGATCACAGACCCTATCACGGTGACCTATGAAAGTGCGGCGCCCATCTGGAGCGGTTTCCTCACTCAGGAAGCCGAGATCCCGCTGATCGCCTATTCTGAACTGCGCAATAATATGAGCTTTAATTCACCCTATACCGGCACAATCGCAGGCAATTTCGGCAGCTTTGCAGTCGGCATCAACATGCTGCCGATCAGCGCCACGGCTAATATTGATAATAATGTACGGGCTGTGGTCGACAGCGATACGACCGATATTTATCTTTATACTCCTGATTTTGATCCGGAGGACGGATCAGACGTCCAGGACTGGACCCTTGATCCGGCGCGCTACGGCACAGCTAACGGGTTTGAGCGCAAGGATATCCTGCTGCCGGCCGGCGAAGTGATCGGCGTGGCCCAGTACAAGGGCTTTTATTCGGCCAGCACCATGCGTTTTGATCTGGGCGGCATGTATGATATCACCGACTGGCTGACCGTCGGCCTTGTCCTGGAGAATTTCACCGGCTCTTCCTTGAACTTTAAAGGCACGGGCCGGAGCGCTTTTTACAGCTATCGTGATTTTAATACGGCTGAAGCGGATAATTTTGACGATCTCATGAAGCCGGGCGGCGATCCGACCCTTGATCTTGTTTCAGACACATGGACGACCTCTTTTGAGGTCAACGGAAAAGAACTCTACCTTGAACCCCAGAAAAATTATGACCTGCCCCGGCGGCTGCGCTATGGTTTTGCCCTGAAAAAGCCCATCCTGATCGTGGTGGACATGGAAACTAACCAGAACGACATCAAGTTCTACGCTGTTGAGGACGACCAGACCAAAGAATATATCATCAGCAATATCAATTTCCTGCGCCTCGGCCTGGAGACACAATTCTTTATGCTGCCGATGTGGCTGCGCGGCGGCCTGACCCTGATGGCCAAACCCAATGTTTCCGGACTTGACGCTGACGCGCAGAAGAACTTTGATGATGTGTTCCAGTTCGGTTATGTGCCGGTCAAGCTTGACCTAGGCAGTGAGATCAACGCCTGGGGCACGATCGTCGGCGGCTCTTTCGGCTTTAACGCCCAGACGATCCTGAACATGATGCAGATGGATATGACCAACAGCGACCTGACGAAAATGCTTTTTGTCAATACTTACTTCAGCCGCGACTCCTGGCGGGTCAATTATCTGATGGAGCTTGACCCGGCGGCTACAGCTTCAGCTTACGGCAGCAAGCCGGTCGCTGCCGGAGACGAACGGGAATTCGAGATGAGCGATCTTAAATTCATCCAAACGATCGGGGTGACCTACAGGTTCTGATAAAATGCAAAACTTAAAGGTTAAAATCAAAATTTCTTGTTCCATGATCTTCATGCTGCTGGCTGCCGGCCTGTGCGCAACGACCTGTGAGGCGGTCACCGCCTGCTCCACCCTGGAAAAACCGGACATCAGCGTACTGATTGACGGCGTTAAGCCTTACCCGGGTGATCCGATCAGCTCCACCCCAAGGATCGAGATCACGGCCACAACATCGAACGCCGTGGTTTCCGGAACGATCCGCATCAGTTCGCTCCAGGCCAGTTTGACCTTCGCCCGGAGCAATAATACCTACCGGGCTACCTATGAGGTCACGACCGCTTTAAGCGACGGGCGTTACGCCATAACCATCGAAGCAACGGACGATTTCAACAACACCAAGACCTATGAAGTTATCCCGGTCTATGTACAGGCCGGCGAAAGCGCGACTATCCAGGGCTTTGCCTTGAGCCATCCCAACCCTTTCGACCCGGGCAGCCAGAACGTCGCTATCGGCTATACTCTTTCCAAACCAGCGGACATTAAGCTGAACATTTTCGATCTGGCCGGCAATCTGGTCAAGGTCCAGGATTATCTGCCTGACAGTGCCGGCGGCCGGGCCGGTTACAATGAGATCACTTGGGACGGCAAGGACGCTTCAGGCAACTACGCGGGTAACGGCATCTATATCTTTCTCTTGACATCAGGCGGCAGTGTGCTGCAGAACGGTAAAGGCAAGATAACGGTCTTTAAACGATGAAGAGATCTTGGCTATTAATATTAATGATCACCTGTCTTTCAGCCCCCTTGCTGGCGGCTGACGGAATAGGATTGGACCCGTCCAACAATCCCTATACTGCCAGGCACTTGGGCATGGGCGGCGCCTCTCTTGGGTTCGCTGATGACGCCAGCGGCGTGTTCATCAATGCTTCCGGCCTGGCTAAAGCCGAATTCCCGCAAATGCTGGGCGCTTCCCGTAAACTGGTCCTGGATGAGGTGCAATACAGTCTCTTTTGCTGGGCCATGCCCAGTGAATGGGGCACTTTTGGCATCGGTTATACCGGCCTGAACGTCGGCGACTCGATCCCGACCAGGAGGGATGAAGCGACCAATCGGATAATCGTTGACCCGAGCAGGGAAGCCACGGCTTATGACAACAGCACGATCGCCCTGGCCTATGCAAAACAGCTAAACCCCGAACTGTCAGTCGGCGGCGCGCTCAAGTTATTCAACCAGTCCATCAGCGGCGGCCTCAGCAGCCGGGCCAGCGGCACCGGTATCGACCTGGGCGCAACCTACACGGCCCTGCCCTGGCTGACCGCAGCAGCCAACCTGCAGAATGTGCTGGAGGGCACCCTGGCCTGGGGAGGCGGGGCCAGCGATAAGATCGGCGGATATTATAAGCTCGGCGGCAGGGCTACTGTTATGGGGACAGCTGAAGCGCTGCTCAAGCACCAGCAGACCCTCATTGCTGGCCTGGATATCGATATTCCGCACAGCAAGCTCGGTTCAACCAACTATCATCTCGGTCTTGATTATTTTCCGCTGCCCAGGATCGCCCTGCGCGTTGGCCTGAACATGGAACAGTCCAACACCGGCCTGACCTTTGGTGTCGGGCTGGTCAACGGCGGTTTCCGTTTTGATTATGCTTTCGCGCCAAAACCCGGTCTGCCCAATGACACACCGCATTACTTTTCTCTGGCTTACATCGGCGAACGCGTCCTTAAATATGACCGGTCCCTTAAACGCAAAGAATCCGGCATTGTCTGGCTTTCCCCTCAAGACAGGTCCGTCACCAATCGCACTGACATCAATATTAAGGTCCGCGTTCAGGAAAAACGCATCCTTGACGAGAAGAAACGCTATGTGGTCACTGCGATCAGCGAAACATCAGAGGTTTATGAAACAGCGGAATATGCCGACCTGGCAGTTGTTTACCTGAACGGGATAAAGATCGATCAGGTCGGCACTATTGAGACGTCCTCCCCTCTGGCTAAGGGCCGTAATGTTTTTGAAGCCGTTGGCTACAGCAAGCCGGAAAAGGTCCCTGACAGTTCATCTGCCGATGTTTTTGTGGCCACGTCCGAGGTCAAAGTGCTGCGTTTCAACCCCTTCTCTGACACGCCCATGTCACACTGGGCAATCGAGCCGATCGCGCTTTCGGTCACCCTGGGCTTGATCAAAGGGTATCCTGATGATACTTTCCGGCCGGAACAAGGCATTACCAGAGCCGAGCTGGTCACACTGCTGATCAGGACCCTGCCGGTCAAATTGGCTGAAAGCGTGCCTTACAGCGGTTTCAGCGATGTTGGAACAAGCCACTGGGCAGCCAAATATATCGCTTACGGCAATTACCTCGGCCTGGTCACCGGTTATCCGGACGGCACTTTCAAGCCCAACCGCGTGCTTAACCGGGCCGAGGGCGTGACCATCCTGGCCCGCTACGCCAAACTAGCTTTAAGAAAAGATTTCCCGAAGCCCTTCCCTGATCTGACAGCAAACTTCTGGGCCAATGAGTACATTGATGCCGCTCAACGCTCAGGCATGCTGGTCTATCTGGTCGGCCGCAATTTTGAGCCGACAACACATTTCAGCCGGGCAGAAGCCACCGAAGTGCTTTACAGGACCCCTCAGATCCAGCGCGGGGTCAACGAGTTCTGGGAAACCGGCGTCATCTCAGCCGGCCAGGTCGAGGTCAAGACTCCAGCCTCTACAACCCCGGCTGCGGCTGAACAGCCCCTGGGCAGTGACCTGCCTGCTTCTCGGTAACCCACGAGTATCTTACGCCGTCGCTTGTGACCGTAACAGCTCCCTGCAGATCCGTGCGCAAGACGACCACGCCAGCCCCGGTCAAATGAGCCAGGGTCGAACTGTGCGGATGGCGGAATTTATTGCCGGAGCCGCAGCTGATGACCGCAAGAGCAGGCTGAACAGCCCGCAGCCATTCCGCCGAGGTGGAGGTCGAACTGCCGTGATGACCGGCCTTTAGGACGGTCGCACGCAGTTCTTCTGCCCGATAATGACGCAGGATCTCGGCCTCGCCTTCATGTTCGTTATCACCTGTCAGCATCACTTTGAAAGACCCGTAGGACAATAAGCAAACTACCGAGGTGTTATTTAAATTCTCCATGTCATTACCCGCAAAACCCGGCGTTGGGTGGAGGATATCCAGTGTTACTCCGTCGCCCAGCACTATCTTCTGTCCTGCCCTGCCGGTGGTATACCTGATCCGGTTGGCTTCGACCAGACGGCGGAAATTCCGGTAAGCCTGTGAGTTATAGATAACCCCTGGTTCAAGGACGTTCCTGACCTTGATCTTTGCCAGCACTTCGGGCAAGCCCCCCACATGATCATCATGGGCATGCGTCAGGATGACCAGGTCCAAAGCAGCGACCCCGTGCCGCCTGAGAAAAGGCACAACAATTTTTTCTCCCATGCCGCCATCACCTGCGTCGATCAGGACGGTCCTGCCCGCCGGGGTAAGGATAAAAACAGCATCGCCCTGTCCCACGTCAAGGAAGGTCACGCAAAGACCGGGGACCGTCCAGGTCAGAAAAATATGCCAGACGATAAGCGCAAGCAGGATCAATGAACCGGATAAATATCTAATGAGCGTTAGGCGCGGCCAACGCCTGCGGCGCAGCAGTTCGACCGTCAGGCAGAGCGCCAGATAATAACCGGTTATTAAAGCCAGGCTGGGCGGTGCACTGAATATTTGCGCGAACGGCAGACCGGCCAGACCGGTGATCAGGTGATGCGCCAGCCAGAGCAGGACCAAATTGGCGCTGTTGACCAGTTCTCCCAAAGGCAGCCAGACCGCCCCCAGCACGGCCGCGATAAAACCCAGCACGACAATAAAGCCGACCCAGGGCAAAAGCAGGACGTTGCTGAGCAGGCCGATCAGTGAAGCCTGACTGAAGTGATACAGCGTGACCGGCACGGACGCCAGGACCGGCGCGATCGAGGCCGAGAGAGTGACCGAGACCAGCCTGGGCAACCAGTCTTTCAGCCAGTCATAAATTACCGGAGCGACGTAAACCAGTGACCAGGTCGCGCCAAATGACAGCTGGAACCCCACATGAAAGAGATAGTTGGGCCAGAAAAGCAGAATGATCAAGCCTGAAATAGCTAGTGAAGTGTAGACTTCCTTTTCCCGTTCGAATAATAGACCGGCCAGCATTATCTCGGCCATGATTGCCGCCCGCAGTATCGATGGCCCGAAACCGGCCATCAGGGCGTAGAGAAAATTTACTATCGTAGTCAGTATAACACCTGCCCCGAGAGGCACGCGGCAGGCTTTGACCAGGAACAGACAAACACCGATAAGGATGCCCAGATGCATGCCTGAGGCGACGAGCAAATGCGCCACCCCGGCCCGTTTATACGCCTCCTTGATCTCAACAGGCGTGGCTGCGGCCTGGGAGCCGAAAACAATGCTGGCCAAGAGGGTCGCGTAGGGCTCAGGCAGGGTCAACCGAGGCACAGCCAGCAAGCGTTCCCTGACGCAGAAACAAAAAGCCATGAGCCGGGAAGCTCTGTTGCCGGCTATTTTCTTGGGTGGTGAGCGCAAAGCCAACAATTGTTTATGGATACCTTGCGCGCGTTGATGCTCGGCAAATGACAGAATCCCCGGATTGGCCAGGCCGTCAACATCGACCAACTTGCCGCAGACAATCAGCTCATCTCCGTATAAAGCTTCTTGGCCGCAGGTCTTCACGGCTATCAAACCCTGAAGCGGTTCGCCATTGACCCGCTCAATCTTCAAGGTAAAATACTGCCGATCGCCGACCTGCTTCGGCTGGTCAACCACAACACCGCGCAGTTCGGCGTTTTGGCCGGCAGGCAGGTTCGCGATATGGTCCGTTGGCAGCGGTTGGCTGCGTAACCCCATATTGGTCAGTCCGAGCGCCCAAACGACCAATAACAGCGTCCAGCGGCTATCCCTGCCCCGCAACAAGCTGACAAAAAAACAGCCGCCATGAACAAAAAGCAGATAAAAGACAGCGCTAAAGACGGCTGAAGACAGTGACCAACGATCACTCCGGCAACATAGGCCAGCGTGATCAGGACTATCGGGCTCATGTCAGGCTATCAGATCCTCAACTGGCCACGGATCCGGTCCAGAGTGCCCTTGCCCACGCCTTTGACCTTGACCAGATCATCCAGTTTTTGAAACGGACCGTTCTGTTCGCGATATTCAATGATGCGCTTAGCCGTGGTCTTGCCAATACCCTTTATCTGACAAAGCTGGTTCAGGTCAGCTGCATTGAGCTCTATCCCCGCCCCATCTTCCGCAGCGCTGATCACTTGTTTTGTTCCAGGGACCTGCACTGGGCTGACTGGCACTTGTATCTTCTGACCGTCAACCAGCTTTTCCGCCAGATTGACCTTGCTTAGATCGGCCTGTTGGCTCAGGCCGCCGGCGGCTTTCAACAGATCGACCAGCCGGTCTCCTTCTTTAAGGCTAAAAACACCCTGACGTTTGACCGCGCCGGAGAGATGGACAACGATCTTATTCGCGGCTGCCGATTGCTGTAGTTCAGGCTGTTCGACCCGGGTAATAACGACCGCAGGGGCCGGGCTAAAGGAATGCCGCAAGACCATAATGCCGAGGCCAACGATTATTAAAACGACCAGGCCGGCCAGGATAAGCTGCTGTTGACGGTTGAGATCAAATGGCATGCCGACTTTGCAGCAACTTTATTGCCAGGATCTGATCCAGGGTACGTAAAGCAGAGAGTAGAACGCAGACATAGGAATATTTATCCTATCTATGATAAAAATCTCAGCTGAAGCTGTCTCTACGTTCCAATTTCCAAGTGTTGCGATCACGACACTGGCGGGCTTAAAGCTTCTGGTAAATTTTAATGATATCCTCAACGTATTTGGCCGTGGTCGAAGAATAGCCGTTCTTGCGCGCTACGCCGTTAGGGCCTTCCAAGTAACCCGCCAGGGCGAATCGGATCTGGTCAGGATAGTTCTTGAACTTATCCAGCAGATATTTTACGTAGCGGACAGTGCCTTTGGCATTATCATCAATATCATAAGGATTGGTCACGCCGGTCGTTTTGCAGGTCGAGGGCAAGAGCTGGCCCAGGCCGACCGCGCCGCTTGAAGAGATCGCCCTGGGATTGAACCCCGACTCCCGACGCATCAGGGCGGTCACCAGCTTCGGATTGACATTGTAGGTCTGGGAATGTCGCACGATCGCGTTAGAGATCTCGACCGCCTGGTCAGGCTTGCGAAAACCCAGGATATACTGCTCAATAGGCTTCTTGGCCGTCAGGCCGCCGCCGCCTAGAAAGTTCGGACTGATCGGCCCCTGGGCGATCGGCCCCTGCGGTTGGCTGAGCGTGCTAGGTGGAGTTACGACCGTAGGCGTGACAGGCGGAGTATACCCTTTATTCCCGCCAAAGCTGGAAAAGATCGTAAAAACGAACAACAGTACGATCGCAACTGTTGATGATTCCATCATGTTTATTGTAGCACTTCAGGCGGGATTAGGCAAAAGCGTAGCTTACTTGAGGAAGCGCTTTTTCTCTTCTTCGGTCACGGCCTTCATGGACAGGTTTCGCCGGCCTTTTTCATCGATCTCGACCAGCTTGACCACGACCTTGTCCCCGAGCTTTAAGGCGTCCTCGACCTTAGCGATCCGTTTATTGGCGATCTGGGAAATGTGGACCAGGCCGTCTTTGCCCGGCACCATTTCGACGAAAGCGCCGAACGGCATGATACGAACTACTTCGCCATAGAAAAGATCGCCGACCTTTGGTTCATAGGTCAGGTCTTCGATCATCTGCTGGGCGCGCTTTGCCCCTTCGGCATCAGCCGAAGTGATCAGGACCAGACCGTCATCCTCGATATCGATCTGCGCGCTGGTCTGCTCCACGATGCTCTTAATCATCTTGCCGCCAGGGCCAATGACCAAGCCGATCTTCTCCGGATCGATCCTCAAAGTGGTGACGCGCGGCGCGTAAGGCGACAGTTCCGCCCTCGGCTGTTCGATGACCGAAGCGATCTTATCCAGGATGATGTTGCGGGCCTCTTTGGCCTGTTTGAAGATCTTTTCGATCAGGTCATGGCTCAAACCGTCGATCTTAACGTCGACCTGGATGCCGGTCACGCCCTTGCGGGTGCCGGAGACCTTGAAATCCATGTCACCCAGAAAATCCTCGATCCCCTGGATATCGGTCAGCAGTTTTTCCTGGCTCCCCTCTTTGACCAAGCCGATGGAAATGCCGGCCACCGGATCATCGATTTTAACGCCGGCGTCCATCAGGGCCAGGGTGCTGCCGCAGGTCGCGGCCATAGAGGTCGAACCGTTGGAGCTTAAGACTTCGGAAACCAAACGGATGGTATAAGGGAACTTCTCCTCATCAGGCACCACCGGCAGGAGTGAACGCTCTGCCAGGGCGCCATGTCCGATCTCGCGCCGGCCGGGACCGCGCATCGGGCGGACCTCACCGACTGAATAGGCCGGGAAGTTGTAATGGTGCATGTAGCGTTTGCTCTCTTCAGGGCTCAAGCCGTCCAGTTTCTGCTCCTCACCCAAGGCACCCAGCGTGGCCACGGTCATGACCTGGGTGTCGCCGCGGGAAAAGAGCGCTGAGCCATGGACCCGGGGAATAACACCGACCTCACAATTGAGCTCGCGCAGGTCATTCAAACCCCGGCCGTCCGGCCGCTTGTCCTTTTCAGAGATCATCTTACGGACCGCTTTTTTCTGGACCATTTCGATCAGATTGGGGATGTCGGCCGGCCGCTCCTGGAGCAGCTTTTTTAGCTCTTCATCCTTGCCTATTTTGACGGATTCTTCCAGGCCGGCCCTGATCTTATCGATCTCGGCATTGCGTTGGACTTTCTCGGTAATATCCATCGCTTTTTTGATCTTGTCCTCAGCCTCGTCCTTGACCAGCTTGGCGATCTTGGCGTGAGGCTCGTAAAGTTCTACCTGTTTCTTCGTCTTGCCGACCTCCTTGGCCAGCTTTTCCTGGAGTTTAATGACCTCTTTGATGCGCTCGTGGGCTTCTTTGATCCCCTTGATAATGTCGGCTTCCGGCACCTGGGCCGCGCCGCATTCGATCATCAGGATCTTGTCCTTGCTGCCAGCTACGACCAGGTCCATTTCAGACTCCTGCATTTCGGCAATGGTCGGGTCAACAATGAATTTATCGCCGACCTTGGCAACCCGGGCCGCGCCGATCAGAGTATCGAACGGGATATCGGAGATGGCCAGGGCAGCGGAAGCGCCGTTGATCGCCAGGATATCCGGCGAGTTGTCTAGGTCAACGGATAACGGCGTGATCACTAACTGTACGTCATTGCGGAAACCTTTAGGGAAAAGCGGCCGGATCGGCCGGTCAATGCGCCGGGAGGTCAGGATGGCGTTTTCTGTCGGCTTGCCTTCGCGCTTGAAAAAGCCGCCCGGGATCTTGCCCGCAGCGTATAACTTCTCTTCAAAATCGACCAACAGTGGGAAAAAGTTGATGCCCGGCCGCTGGGTATCGGACATGACAGTTGTGGCCATGACCGTGGTATCGCCCAGCTGGATAACGACCGACCCGTTAGCCTGCAAGGCTAATTTGCCGGTTTCTAGGGAAAGGACCCTGTCCTCTCCAAGATCGAGGTGTACTTTCTTGATCATCTAAGCCCTAAATTCGCCACCAGGCTCTCGTATCTGCCGAGGTCTTTGCTCTGGAGATAATTGAGCAGTTTTTTGCGCTGGCCGACCATCATCAGCAAGCCGCGGCGGCTGTGGTTATCTTTCTTGTTCTGTTTAAGATGTTCAACCAATGAATTTATCCGTTCGGTCAGTAAAGCGACCTGGACTTCAGGCGAACCGGTATCATTGCCGGTCTGCGCGTATTTCTGGATGAGCTCTACTTTTCTATCTTTTTTCAATGCCATAGTTAATTCATTATATCATATGGCCGGTGGTCTTACAACTGTTTTACCCTGATAATATCCCTCTTGATCTGTTCTTTCAGCTTTTCTACATCAGAAAATTGCTTTTCCGGCCTGAGCCGCCTGGTCAATTCAACGGACAGCCGCCTGCCACGCAAGCTACCCTGAAAATTGAACAAATGGACCTCAATGACCGTTTGGTCAGGCCCAAAGGTCGGCCTGGCGCCGATATTGACTACGCATTTTCTTTTATTCAACCGCCCGGCATATACGCCATGGGCAGGAATAAGCTTATTCCCGGCTAATTTTAGGTTCGCTGTGGGAAAACCCAGCTGCCTGCCCCTGCCCGACCCCCGGACCACCCGACCGTTGAGCTGGTATGGATGACCTAGCAACGACAGGGCCTGGTTGAATTCGCCCGCACTGATCAATTCCCTGATATAGCGTGATTTGATGGGCTGCCTGCCGACCCGCACAGCCGGGACAATGCTGACCGAAAAGCCGTGTTTTTTACCCAGTCTCTGCAATTCAGCTGCATTGCCGCTCCGGCCACGGCCAAAGGCGTAATCATAGCCTATAACAACGTGCCGGACCCCGAGCCGATCGACCAGATAGCGTTCAATGAACTGCTCATAGGTCAATTTCTGCGTGTGCTTACTGAAACGGACGACAATGACCCCATCCATGCCGTGTTGGCAAAATAATTCTTCCCTTTCTTTAAGGGTCGTTAAAAGTTTTAAGCCCCGTTCCGGCACGATCACCTGTTGGGGATGAGGATCAAAGGTGATGGCAATAGCTGCTGCCCTGATCTTTCTGGCGTGTTTGACCGCCTGGCGCAGTATCTGCCTATGACCGCGATGCACGCCGTCGAACGTGCCCAGGGCGACAACACAGCCTTTTAGGCTTTTCTTCTTCGGGTGCCTGATTATTCTCATAAGGATTACTATTATATAATATTAAACCGGTTAAGGGAATGTCGGACACTGGATTAACAACCCAAAACCTGCTAAAATTCAAGTCATATGGAGGAAAAACCCATGACAAAGAAAAACATTATCATCTCATCAGCTATTATCCTGGCGATTGTTATTTCGCTGGCCTGGTGGTTCACCGGCTGCGGCAAGGTCGTTCCGACCGACTCCTCAACAACAACGGCTACGACTACGACAAAAACTTCAACCACACTTACACCGACATCAACATCTACGACAAGCACGGTTGTTGGGTCAACCACAACAACTCTGGCAACCAACACAACAACGTCCTCAACGACCACAACAACAGTTATAGCATTCAACTCGCCTGAAACGGTCGCAGACAGCTCTTCTACCTTTGATATGGATCTGGGTTCAGCCCATTTCTTCTATCAATTCGGGAAAGATAATTTTCACGCTGATAATGTTAATGGTAGCTGGGACACCAAATTGGTCGACACCTCGGTAATCGAAGTAGGAAAGACCAATAACCCAGGCATCTCCGTGGCCAGCAGCGGCTATCCCCACGTTAGTTATTATGACAGCAATACAACGGCGCTGAAATACGCATACAAAGCTGCTGGCGGCTGGACATTAAAAACAATCTCCTCGCTGGACAACTCAGGCAAACGCAGTTCTATCGCTGTTTACGACGACCAAAACAAGCATATTGCCTACTATTATATTTCAGCCTCAAATAAAACCTACATTTACCATGCTGACTATGATTATGCTAACGGTAACTGGGACCTAAGGGCAATAGATGAAATGGTTAATGATGTCAGACCGATCATAGTATTGAACACAAATCTTAGCCCGCGAGTGGCTTATTGCAAGAGCAACGGACTGCAATACGGCAAACTGGTCAACAGTGCATGGAACACATATACTGTCAGCGATTCAGCAAAGGTTGTCAGTATGGACCTGGGCAGCGATGATACGGCTTACATTGCTTATCTGGAAACTGGCGAACACCTGACGCTGGCCACGGGAAGCGATAATTCGTGGACGATCCAGCGTCTGGTGGACGGCGCCGGACATAGTACCTTTGACGTTTCCATAGCAGTCGACCGGAATGAGAACAATACCGTACATATCGCTTATATCTGGGCAGTTGAAGGCGCCACGAACAATCGTAACATTGATTATGTGACCAATCGTTCAGGCAGCTGGAAAACCTACAGGGTTGTTTCCAATACTTTTGTACAGGAAGTAAGGATCAAGATAGATGAGAACCACAAGGCACATATCGGCTACAGTGAAGGCGGCAATTTACAGCTGAAATATGTCAGCCAGCAATGATCATCTGAGAAAGGCACCCCGGACCAGAACTGTGACTGCTTTAATATAGTAAGTGCCAGGCACAAATAGGAGCTGGGACAGGATCAGTGTACCTACCACCCTGCCTAATACTATATAAAAGACCACGGTCCGCACATCGTTCTTGGGACGCTCACCCCTGACCGCTTGGTCAGTTATATGCGCGGCGATCGGATCGACCATCAGAGTGAATAATATGGTAGCGATGCCGTTGACAATACCGGACAGCTGAGTCGCGGTTATGCGATAGCTGGGGATCAGGGCGCCGGCCATGAGCGAACAGAGCACGCCAATGGCATAGATCGAGACCATAAAGAGATTAAGCCAAAGGAATAAGGTCGGTATCCCTTTTAAGGAAAGCCCTTTAAAGGAATCCAGGGTCGGCAGACGGAAATCCTTTAAAATGCTGAAGATCACCCTGGGCTTGAACCCGTAAACGATCAGGCCCGGGATATGACCGATATCCTTGAATCGTTTCATCGCCCGGGAAAAGACCCTGACAGCGAACGGCGTCATGATCGCGCCGATCAGATTGCCGACAAAAGCGGCAAAAATAATGACCCTGAAATTGTTCCAGAGCACACTGACATCGTTCATCAGGATCGCCGTGTCGACCATGCCGCCTAAAAGCGGCGCCTGGAGCATATTAGACATGCGCGAGATCAATAAAGAGGCGTTGACGAACGAAAGCGACAAGGCCAGCTGCTTGGTGCGCACACCGGTTAGGCGCATCGAGGACGAGATTGTTTCGGCAAAATGGATCAGCGCCGTAAAACAACAAACTACTATCAGCGGATCGATAAAAATATTCATCTCAGTCCTAAATTATATCACGCAGGCCAAGCTGGGCGAACCCCCGCCGGCGCAAACGGCAACTGTCGCACCTGCCGCAAGGCTTCCTGCCGCTTTTATAACATGACCAGGTCAGCTCAAGCGGCGCCCTCAATTTCAGCGCCAAGGCGATTATCTGCGCTTTGCTCATTTCGATCAAAGGCGTCTCTATCTTGATCTGTTTCGCTTTCGTCCCGGTCCTGACAACTTTCTGGAACGCTTTAATGAATTCCTGGCGGCAATCAGGATAGCCGGAATAATCGACCGCGTTAGCGCCGATGAAGATAGCTTTGGCGCCGATCGCCTCAGCATATGATAAGGCAAAACTTAAAAAGATGATATTGCGGGCCGGAACATAAGTTGACGGTATCCTCTGTCCGATCTGTTTCAAGGTTCTGGGTTCTGGGATCCGGGTTCTGGTATCAAGCAGCGTGCTCCCCTTCCAGGGTAGTCTGATCTTGATGATTTGGCATGGAACCCGGGCGCGCTTTACTACCGCGATAGCCGAACGTAATTCCCGCTTATGCCGCTGGCCGTAATCAAAGATCAGGGCATGACAATGATGACCTTTGCTTTTCGCGTAATAAAGCGTGGTGGTCGAATCAAGGCCGCCTGAAAGAAGGATAACAACTTTAACTTTGTTCATAACAGGATCAGACCCTGATTATCTGTCCCCGCTCCGCGCCGACCGAGATGAGCGAGATCCTGGCCTCAGCCAGCTCAGCCAGCTTGTCCAGGTACTTCTTGGCCTTTTCCGGCAGGTGCTGGTAATCCTTGACCTTGGTGGTATCTTCTTTCCAGCCCGGCATCTCTTCATAGACAGGTTTGCACTTGGCTAGCCGGCGGATGTCGGTCGGAAAATCGGTTATCTGCTTACCTTCGTACTCATAGGCCGTGCAGATTTCGATCTTATCAAGGTTATCCAGCACGTCCAGTTTGGTTATCGCCAGCTGGGTCAAGCCATTTACCTTGGCCGCGTGCTTCATGACCACGCCGTCAAACCAGCCGCAGCGCCGCGGACGGCCCGTGGTGGCGCCGTACTCACCGCCCCATTCCCTGAGTTTGTCGCCGATGCCGCCTTCGATCTCGGTCGGGAACGGCCCGCCGCCGACACGGGTAACATAAGCCTTGACCACGCCGATGATCTCATTGACCACGTTGGGCGGAAAACCCGCGCCAACACAGGCGCCGGACGAGACCGGATTGGAGGAAGTGACGTAGGGATAAGTGCCATGGTCAACGTCAAGCATTGTCCCCTGCGCGCCTTCCAGCAGCAGTTTCTTGTTCTTTTTGATCGCGTCACGGACTAGAGAAGACGATTCATCGACCACATATTTTTTGATCGCGTGGGCATAGCCCAGATATTCATTGAAGATCGAATCAACGTTATATGACACCTTCATGCCGTAATACTTATCGAGCAGGAACCCTTTTTCCTCAAGGTTCCATTCCAGTTTTGATTTCAGCGCATCGGGGTCCATCAGGTCGGCGATCCTGATGCCGCGGCGGTTGTATTTATCAACATAGCAGGGACCGATGCCGCGGCAGGTCGTGCCGATCCGGCCGGCTTCCTTTTTCTTTTCCTGTGCCTTGTCCAGGTCCTTATGATAAGGCAGGATCACGTGCGCCTGGGACGAGATGCGCAGATTATTTACCGGGTGGCCCTTACTTCGCAGGGTTTCGATCTCCTGCAGCAGCACCGCCGGGTCAATGACCACGCCGTTGCCGATAACACAAAGCACGTTGGCAAAGAAGATGCCGGACGGGATCAGATGAAGCTTGAAGGTTTCGTTGCCGATGACGACCGTGTGGCCCGCGTTATTGCCTCCCTGATAGCGCACCACCATGTCCATATCCCGCGCCAAGAGATCGGTTATCTTACCTTTGCCTTCATCTCCCCACTGAGTCCCAACAATGATCGATACTGTCATCTAACACTGCTCCTTGTTCGTGATTTCGCAATAAAAACCCCACTGTCTCGTGTGTTGAGGGATGTCTTTGAACCCTACACATAATGGCGGGTCCCTGACGGGTTTTGGCTCACCGGTCAGGGTACTGCCCTGACACGCGTTAAGCCCCCTATCATATATAATTGGGTTTAGACATTTAGTCCTACATCACGAAAACAGTAGGGCTTTAATTATCTATCCTGGAATATTTTATCATACTGTTCCAGGTTTTCAAGATTCTTCGCTCGAATATTCCAAGCATTATGCTATAATGTCAATCGGATCAGACGAGAAAGCGTGGAATATGGTCAAAAAAGCAACGCTCATCATATTATTATCGGTCTTCGTCTTCTCGCTGTTCTTTTCCCAGGGCTGCGGCTCCTTGGGCAGGGATAACAATGCCACGACCATCCTGACTGTGGCCGTGGCAGGCGGCCTGGCCGCGGTCGCCATGAGCAATCCCCGCAATCCGAACGCTTCGACCACGACCACCATTACCGGGACCACGACCACCAGACCAATCAGCACCACAACGACCCACACGACCACTACCGGCACAGGGTCAACAACGACCGTGACCTTTAGTTCCACGACCGTAACGGTCATCACGCCCGGCGGCACGTTCAATGTGCAGAACATTACGCATACCGGCACGTTCACCGGCAACATCTATTGTGACATTGTCATGGACCGGATCAACACCGACCAGGTGCATATCAGCTATTACGACCGGCTGCAGGAAGACCTGAAACATGCCTGGGGCAAGATAGACAACTGGCAGACCGAGATCATTGACAGTGACTGGGACGTGGGCCAGTACACCTCGATCGCCAATGATTCTAATAATAAACTGCATATCAGCTATTACGCGCCGCGCGACTCTGCCCTGGCCTACACCACGAACAGCACGGGTTCCTGGGAGATCACAACCGTTGATGATCCTCTCGATGATGTTGGCTACTTCAGTTCGATCGCCCTGGACAGCAACGGTCATTCACATATCGCTTATTATGATGATACAAGCGAGACCCTGCGCTACGCCACCAACCAGAGCGGCTCCTGGGTCATCCAAACAGTATCGATCTCTCAGCGCGGCAAATATTGTTCCCTGGCCCTGGATAGCAACAACAAAGCCCATGTCAGCTACTTCATTGAATCAAGCCAAAACCTGGGCTACGCAACGAATAAGAACGGTATCTGGGACAGCGAGGTCATTGATATCAGTGTCCCGGTCGCCTGGTACACTTCCATCGCTGTAGACAACAATAACATCGCTCATATCAGTTATTATGACGCGGCCCAGAAACGCCTCAAGTATGCTTTCGGCAGTTTAGGCCTGTGGACCGTACGCGTGGTCGACAGCAACATCGGTGTGGGCGAACAGAATGATCTGGCGCTGGACAGCACCGGCAATCCTCATATCAGTTATTATGACTCGACCAACGGCAACCTAAAATACGCCAAGAATATCGGCGGCAGCGGCTGGATCCTCTCAACGATCGACAACGACGGCAATGTCGGCCAGGATACGGCCATCACCATCGATAATAATGACAAGGTCCACATCGCCTATTACCACACGGATGAATATCTGCTGCGGTACGCGGTCCAGCAGTGATCAGACCACTGTCTTGACGTGAAGTTCTTCCAGCTGTTTATTATCCACGACGTCCGGCGCGCCTGACAGCGGGCAGAGGGCCGATTGCGTCTTGGGGAAAGCGATCACGTCGCGGATCGATTCCATGCCCGCCAGAATAGCGACCAGCCGGTCAAGGCCCAGCGCGATGCCGCCGTGCGGCGGAGCGCCGCATTCCAAAGCTTCCAAGAGGAAGCCGAACCGTCTCTTTGCTTCAGCCTCCTCAAAACCGAGGATCTTGAAGATCTTGCGCTGAATGTCCATGCGGTGGATCCTAATCGAACCGCCGCCGATCTCATTGCCGTTGAGCACAAAGTCATAGGCCTGGGCCTTGACCTTACCCGGTTCTTTCATGAAGCGCTCTTCGATATCGTCCCAGCTGCTGTGCGGCGCGGTAAACGGATGATGGTGCGAGACCCAGCGTTTTTCTGTATCGCTGTATTCAAAGAGCGGAAAATCGGTCACCCAGATAAAATCAAAACGGTTGTTGTCGATCAACCCCAGCTTCCTGCCCAATTCCAGCCTGACCTGGCCGAGCACCTGGTTAACGATCTTTGGTTTATCGGCCACAAAGAGCAGCACGTCACCCTTCTCGCCCTTCATCAGATCGACAATGGCGTTCATCTCTTCGACCTTGAAGAATTTAACGATGGGTGATTTCATGCCGGATTCGGTCAGGGCGACCCAGGCCATGCCCTTGGCTCCGAGCTTTTTGGCCAGATCCTCGAGATTATCCAATTCCGCGCGGGAGAACCTGGCACCGCCTTTGACATTGATGCCCTTGACAATCCCGCCTTTTGCCACTGTTTCTTTAAAGACCTTGAATTCAACGTCCTTGACCAGGTCAGAGAGCTCGATCAACTCAAGGCCGAACCTGGTGTCGGGTTTATCGCAGCCGTAGCGGCGGATGGCGTCCTTCCAGGTCAACCTGGGAAAAGGGGTCTTGATCTTGGGGATATGCTTGCCGCGATACAGATCGATGTCCTTTTCCAGCGCGGCCATGGTATGGGTCATGACCCGCTCGATCATGTTGATAACATCGCCTTCATTGCAGAACGACATCTCGATATCGACCTGGGTGAATTCCGGCTGGCGGTCGGCGCGCAGGTCCTCGTCACGGAAACAGCGCACGACCTGATAATACTTTTCCATGCCCGCCACCATCAGGATCTGCTTGAACAGCTGGGGCGACTGCGGCAGGGCGTAGAACTTGCCCGGGTTGACCCGGCTGGGCACCAGAAAGTCGCGCGCACCTTCAGGCGTTGACTTGGTCAGGAACGGGGTCTCGATCTCCAGAAAACCTTCCTGGTCAAGCACGTCGGAGATAGCTTTGGTCACCCGGTGTCTGAAGATCAGGTTCTCGCGCATCTTGTCCTTGCGCAGGTCGATATAGCGGTATTTCAGCCTGATGGTCTCGTCCGGCTCGTTGGTCGGGTCTGCAACTTCGATCGGCGGGGTTTTGGAAGTATTTAGTATCTGCAGCTCTGACGCCCGGACCTCGATCTCGCCGGTGGGCATGTTCTTGTTGACGGTCTCCTTGGAGCGCTCGATGACCTCGCCCTTGACGCTGATGACATACTCGCTGCGCAGCTTCTCGGCCTGCTGGTGCAGCTCCTTGTTGTTCTGGTCAAAAACGACCTGGGCCAGGCCCGAGCGGTCGCGCAGGTCAATAAAGATCAAACCGCCGTGGTCGCGGCGGCGATGGACCCAGCCGGCCAGGGTAACGGTCGACTTAACGTCCTTTTTTCTTAGCTCTCCACACTGTCGGTCTCGGTACATCTATCCTTGTCCAGTCCTTCTTCTATGGTGATAAATATCTCCTGGCTGAAGCGGTTGAGGTCCTTGCAGCGCGGGCATTTGATCTCAACCACCGACTGCGGTGAAACCTTGGCCAGGAGCCTGTTGCATTGTTTACAACGGAAATCCATCATCTCAAACTACCTCCTCAAGGGAATCTATCCTGACCTCTGTTTGTTTTGAGGTCTTCATATCCTTAAGTATACCATATCCTTTGTTCAATTCGTCCTCGCCCAGGATCAGGACCTGCTTGGCACCGAGCTTGTCCGCCAGCTTGAGCTGGGTCTTGAGCGCTTTTCCCAGATAGTCCATATCCGCGCTCCTGCCCTTTTGCCTGGCCTTGATCAGCAGATCAAAGCCTAACTCTCTGGCTTTATCTCCCAGTGTGGCAATGAACAGGTCCAGCTGCGTCCCACGTCCCTCGTCCCTCGTCCCCTTCTTCATCACCTCGATCAACCGTTCCAAGCCGATAGCGAACCCGACCGCGGGCGTGGGCTTACCGCCCAGCTCAGCGACCAGATCGTCATAGCGGCCGCCGCCGGAAACAGCGTTCTGCGCGCCCAGATTGCTTGAAATGATCTCGAACGATGTTTTGGTGTAATAATCCAGGCCGCGGACCAGCCTTTTGTTCACCACGAATTTGACCTGATGATAATCAAGCTGTTTGATGACCGCCCCAAAGTGCCCTTTACACTCATCACACAGCGTGTCGACAGAAGCCGGCGCCAGCTCGATATATTTCTGGCATTTAGCCTCTTTACAATCGAGAATGCGCAGAGGATTGTGCTCCAGCCTGTTCTGGCAGTCAGCACACATCTTGTTAATGTTATATTTAAAATGATCCTTGAGCTGTTTGCGGAACTCAGGCCGGCACTTTTTGCAGCCGACACTGTTGATATTAACGCTCAAACCTTTTAGCCTTAAAGCGGAGAAGAGCTGGCGGTTGAGCAGGATGACCTCAACATCGATCAGAGGATCGGCTGAACCAAAGACCTCTACTCCGGCCTGATGGAATTGGCGCTGGCGGCCGGCCTGCGGTCTTTCGTAACGGAACATCGGCCCGATATAATAAAGTTTAGTGACCTGATCAGGCCGGATCAGGCTGTGTTCAAGGCCGGCCCGGACCACCGGAGCAGTCTCTTCCGGCCGGAGCGTCAGGCTCCTGCCTTTGCGGTCCTTGAATTCATACATCTCTTTACTGACGATATCGGTCGTCTTGCCGATCGAGCGGGCAAAAAGCTCGGTCGACTCGAATATCGGCGTGCGGATCTCCAAATAATTACTGAGCCGGAAAATATCGCGGCAAGTCTGTTCCAGTTCCTGCCAGAGCAATGCTTCTTCAGGCAGAATATCTTTGGTCCCGCGGGGCACAGAATAGTACATGATTGATGGATTATAGCATATCCCCGGGAAAATTAAAATTCCGCTTGCTCAAGCCTTATTTACGACTTATAATTCTTTATCATGCATAAACTGCTTTTTTGGGTCACGATCTATACCTTGATGCTGGCTTTCAGTCAGATCATGCTCAAGCTAGGCTTGACCAAAGTCGGCGCTATTTCCGCCCGCCATCTAAAGGATTTGCCACTGATACTGCTCCATCTGGCGCAGAACTCCTACGTTGTCTTCGGCACTTTATTGATGGCCTCGTCCTATTTTCTCTGGCTGGCAATCCTGTCCTGGTTCAAGCTCAGCCTGGCTTTTCCCATGACCGCGCTCGGCTTTATCTTCGTGGCCCTGCTCTCCTATTTTATGCTGGGAGAGAGGCTGCTCTGGCATAACTATCTGGGTATCGGCTTCATCGCCCTGGGCATCTTCCTGCTGTTGTTCAAGAACGTCTGAGCCGGATTGATTCAACTTCCGTAAAATGATATATTAATGTCATTATGAAAAAACATTTTATTGTTCCGTTTGTTCTCGCTTTTTGTGCGCTGCTCGTTTCCTCCTGCGTCCAGCCTTCGGCGCCGGAAGCCCAGTTCATCGAATACAAGGTCGCCGGCGTCAGTTCACAGGGCATCGAGGTGAATTTTTTCTTTAATATCAAGAACAAGAACCCTCTGCCCATCGATATCAACAATTATTCCTACAAGGTCTACATCGAAGGCCAGGAACTGCTCAATGAGGAGCGCGGCGGTTTTAATCTTGGCGCGAATTCCGAAAAGATCATCCATATCCCGGTGATGATCAAATATCAGAACGTCTTCGGCAGCATTAACGCCGTGATCCAGCGCATCGCCCAGGGCAAGAAGACCATCAGTTACAGCATCGACGGCTCGCTGAACGCGGGCAGCATGGGGCTGACGGTCACCACACCGATCAAAGCTTCGGGCGAGATCCCGCTGCCCCAGGACCTCAACAGCATTAAGTTCTAGCAAAGGAGACAGTCATGTTCTGGAAAGGCGTTGTCGAAGAATATCGCAAATACCTGCCGGTCACGGAAGATACCCCGGTGGTCACTTTTCAGGAAGGCAACACTCCTCTGATCCACACCAAATACATCTCGGAACTGATCAGATGCCAGGTCTATCTTAAATATGAAGGCGCCAACCCGACCGGCTCGTTCAAAGATCGCGGCATGTGCATGGCCATGTCCAAGGCCGCGGAAAAAGGCTGCAAAGCCGTGATCTGCGCCTCCACCGGCAATACTTCCGCATCTGCCGCGGCCTACGCGGCCAGGGCCGGACTGGATTGTATCGTGGTCATCCCCAAAGGCAAGATCGCTTTGGGCAAACTCTCCCAGGCGATCATGCACGGCGCCAAGGTTTTTGAGGTCGACGGCAACTTTGACCAGGCGCTTGACCTGGTCAGGGAAATAGGCGATAAATACCCGGTCGAGATCGTCAATTCGATCAACCCCTTCCGCATTGAGGGACAAAAGACCGGCGCTTTTGAGATCTGCAACCAGCTGAACGCCGTGCCTGACCTGCACTTCATTCCCGTGGGCAACGCGGGCAACATCACCGCTTACTGGAAAGGCTATAAAGAATATTACGCGGACAAGAAGATCACTTCCCTGCCCAAGATGATCGGTTTCCAGGCCGAGGGCGCCGCGCCGATCGTGCGGGGACACCCGATCAAGAACCCCGAGACCCTGGCCACTGCCATCAGGATCGGCAACCCGGCCAGCTGGAAAACAGCAGTTGAAGCGGCCGAGGAATCCAGCGGGTTCATTGACATGGTTTCTGATTTTGAGATCGTCGAAGCCTATAAAATGATCGCGGCCAAGGCAGGCGTGTTCTGTGAGCCGGCTTCCGCAGCTTCTGTGGCCGGCCTGCTCAAGTCCGTCAAAGCCAAAAAAGTGCCCGAGGGTTCGGTCATTGTCTGTATCCTGACCGGCCATGGCCTGAAAGATCCTGACAACGCGATCAAAGCCGGCAAAAAGCCTGATTTCATCCCCTGCAAAGCCTCAGAGGTCGCCAAACGGCTTGGCTACTGAAGTCGCGATCGTCAAATGCCCTGATTATGACCAGGCTAAGGTCGATCAAGCGGTCCAACATGGCTTAGAGCTGATCGGCGGCTTATCACAATTCATCAAACCCGGCCAGAAAGTCCTGCTCAAGGTCAACGCGCTGATGGACTCCCTGCCTGAACAGGCTGCCACCACCCACCCTGCTGTTGTTGAAGCCGTGGCTAAAGAGGTCATCAAACTTGGCGCTAAATGTTTTATCGGCGACAGTCCCGGCAATGCAACGGCTAACGTCATGGGAACAATGGAGCGCACAGGTTTTACGCGGGCAGCCAAAAACTCCGGCGCTGAAATACTTAATTTTCAAAAAGCCTGGATCACGGACATCCCCAGTCCCAGCGGCAATAAAAGGATCCCGGAGCTCAAGATCAGCCAGGCGGTGCTGGACATGGACGCGATCATCAACCTGGCCAAGCTCAAGACCCATGGCTGGACCTTGTTCACCGGCGCGATCAAGAATCTCTTTGGCACGGTCCCCGGCTTTTTTAAGTCCAAATATCATATCCTCGCGCCGCAGCCCTATGAATTTTCCGAATCCCTGGTCGATATTCTGGCAGTGGTCAAACCCGTATTGAACATTATCGACGGCATTGTCGGCATGGAAGGCCAAGGCCCTTCAGCCGGACAAGCAAGAACAATGGGCGCGTTATTCTTTTCCAGTGACGCGGTCGCGAACGACGCGGTCTGCTCAGCGGCGATCGGTTATAAGCCTTTTGACATTGACACGACCAAGATCGCTCACCAGAGAGGTCTGGGGATCGGTGAGCTGGATAAGATCGAAATGGTCGGGACAGATCTTGAAGAGGTCGAACAAAGAGATTGGCAACACTCAGCCACGAACTATAACCTGACCCGCTGGATCCCGGGCTGGCTTAACCGCTTCTTTTCGCCGATTACCAAACTGCTCAGGATCGATCCTGAGATCGACCAGACCAAGTGCCAGAAATGCGAGATCTGCCTCAACGGCTGCCCGGCCAGGACCATCCATAACAGGAACGGTCAGATCGTCATTGATCTGAAGAACTGTATTATGTGCTACTGCTGTCACGAGCTCTGTCCTTATAAGGCGATCAAGCTCAAACGAGGCTGGTTGGCAAAACTGATGGGGATCGCTGCTCCAAATAATGATGCGTAAACTTATTTATTGAGCAAGTTCGTCTAATGTTATACCGATCAAGAGCCGTGAATCAAGCGACAATGTTCTGGCTTGATTATCAAGGAGCCCTCGCAGCTGACATCTTATCTCACAATTAGAAAGCGGCACTTCTCCGTGTCTTATACTATCCGTCAAAACTTCCGTCAATCGTTCTTGTAACACAGCTGAAAGCTCGGAATGAAGGACTCGTATAGTTGTTCTATAGGCACTTCTTCGTAAGCTAGGGTCTTCCTGCATAAGACCAGTGATCAACAACTCGACCAAGCCTGCTTCCCCCTCTTGCGCAGGCAGAATGATCTCAGCGGGCATATCAGTTCCAGTCTCTATGGCCATATACATAATATTTGCTGCTTCTGTTTTCACGTCCCGAGTGCCCAACGTGGATTCCGCTACTACGTCTTCAGCCAAGCGAGCTGCATAGTCAACACGACCACCAAGGCGGCCGGTAGGGTAAAGATTGCAATTGCAACTATTGATCATCATAATTATTTCTCCTTATTATTCTTAATAATCATTTTGACATTTGTATTTCGCTTTCTTTTATTAAAAATTTCACGATATTGGCACTTTAATACTTCAGAAATACGGCTAAATCTGCTATAATTTTAGCTTCTGTATGGCCGAATATGATATTGTCCTAGTTGCCAATAGTCCGGGCGAACTCTCGGCCATGGTCAAGCCAGCGGCAGAGACTTTAGCCAAAAAACTACCGAACACCCGCCTTACCCTGGTGCTCACGCCCTGCCAGTACACCAGCGGCAAGGAACTGGACTATATCAAGACCATCAAAGGTTTGAGCCATACCATTCCGGCCAAAGGTTATATAAACTGGATACTGAAGAACCAGAAGCCGGATATTGACTTTCACGGCCAGGGCCTGGTCCTCTACTTAGGCGGCGACCTGGCCCATGCCATCCTGGTGGCCAAGAAGCTTAAATATCCGGCCGTGGCCTATGTCCAGGACTGGCTCGGCTGGGCCAAGGCCTATAAGATGTTCTTCGTGCCCGACGAACAATCAAGGAATAAGATCGACAAGCACGGCCGCCTGAAAAATAAAATGCGGCTGATCGGAAATCTGATGGTCGACTCGGTCCGCGATATCCCCAAATGGTCGCCGCGGCCTAATGTGATAACGTTCCTGCCCGGCAGTCGCAAATGGCAGATCGACCACATGACGCCGATCTATGAAAAGATCATTGCGGTACTCAGAACTCAGAACTCAGAACCTAGGATCCAGATAGTCAGCTCGCCTTTCCAGCCGGCCACGCCTATCCCGGGCACAGAGCTGATCGATTTTGAACAAGCCTATAATTCAGAACTGGTCATTACCATCCCGGGGACCAATACCGCCAGGCTGGCGGCCATGGGCCTGCCCATGATCTCTCTTTTCCCCCTGGATGACCCGGATGTCATCCCGCTTGAGGGCCTGCCTCATTTCCTAAGCATGATCCCGGCCTTTGGCCCCTGGTTCAAACGCACACTGGTCAATACATTGAACAAGAAGATCAAGTTCTTTGCCCTGCCCAATATCAAGGCAGACAAGGAGATCGCGCCGGAGATCAGAGGACTGATCGATCCGGCTGCCGTGGCCATGAAAGCCGCGGCCCTGCTCAGGGATAGGCCAGCCAGAGAAAAGATGTCAGCCGAGCTGATTGCCGCCATGGGCCGGCCCGGCGCAGCCGAGAGGCTGGCGGAGGAGATTAATGAAATTATACGCTAAACTGCTGAGGTTCATCCGGCCCTACATCCCGCAGATCATCTTTGCTTCCATCTGCACGGCCATGGTCACGGTCACAACATTGCTGATCGCACCGCTGGTCGGTTATGTCTTTGAAGTGATCGAGACCAAGGACATTTTCTGGCTTAATATGTCAGCCTTGGGCATGATCGCGTTATTCCTAATCAAAGGCATCTTTGTTTACGGCCAGGAGTACCTCTCCTATTTCGTCGTCCATCGGGTGATCGTTGATTTGCGCGACCGGCTCTATGAACACCTGCAGGATCTGTCCCTGGACTTCTATTCAAAATGGAACACCGGCGAACTGGTCTCACGCGTGATGAACGATATCCAGATATTACAAGTTACTCTCTTCACCGGTTTTGTCACGGTCATTCCGCATACACTGCTGTTGCTGGGCCTGCTGGCATATATTTTCTGGTTGAATTGGCGCTTGTCCTTGCTGACGCTGATCGCTCTGCCGCTGATCGTCCAGGTCATCCGTTTATTCGCAACTGAGCTACGTTCGATCAGTGAAGGCGTCCAGCAAAAGGCCGCTGATATAACCTCACATCTTGAGGAGACCCTATCACAGATCAAGATAGTCAAATCTTTCTCCATGGAGAACAGGGAGATCGACAAGTTCAAACAGGAAACCGCCCACTCTTTTAAGATCAACATGAGGGCGGTACAGATCCTGGCCACCCAGAACCCGGTCATCGCCCTGCTCCAGACCATCGCGGTCGTGGCTATCGTCTGGTACGGCGGCTTTGAGATCATCAAAGGCAACCTGACCCTGCCGCAATTGATCTCTTTTGCCACGGCACTGGGTATCATGACCGACCCCGGCAATACCCTGAGCAAGAGCTATAGTGTGCTGCAGCAAGGCATGGCCTCGGTCAAGCGCATTTTTGAGGTCGAGGAAATAAGACCGACCATTAAAGATGCCAAGGGTGCCAAAGAACTGTCCCGGATCAATGGCGAGGTCTATTTTGAAAACGTTTCCTTCGGCTACGAGAACGAGAGCGTGCTTAAAGACATCGAACTGAAGGTCAAACCGGGTGAGATCATCGCTTTGATCGGCCGCACGGGCGCGGGCAAGAGCACGCTAATGAGCCTGCTGCTCAGGTTCTATGACCCGACTTCCGGCCGCGTGCTTGTTGACGGTCGCGATATCACAAAAGTGAAGATCGGATCGCTCAGACAGCAGATGGCAGTCGTGCCCCAGGAGGTCACTTTGTTCCGCGGCACGGTCAAAGAGAATATCGCTTACGGCAGAGAGAACGGCACGGACGAAGAGATCATGGCAGCAGCCAAGCTGGCTAATGCCCACAAGTTCATCGAGGCCATGCCGCAGAAATATGATTCAGAGGTCGGCGACCGGGGCAGCCGCTTGTCCGGCGGAGAGCGCCAGCGCATTGCCATTGCCCGGGCTATTTTGCGTGACCCGCGCATCCTGATCCTGGACGAGGCTACCTCATCGCTTGACGCTGAAACAGAAGCCCTGATCAGGGAAGCCCTGGACCGGCTAATGAAAGACAGAACAACTTTTATCATTGCCCACCGCCTCTATACCGTTGAGAAAGCTGACCGGATCATCGTGATCGATCAGGGCAGGATCGCTGAAAGCGGCTCGCACCAGGAATTGATCGCCAAAGACGGGCTCTATAAGTATCTCTACGAGATACAGTTCAAAAAAACCGGCCCCGACGCTGAACGCGTCGGATAAGCTTAAAGAGGGACCGAGTGGTTTACTTTCGGGACGAACAAAAATGGTAATACTTATCAAACTGCTGCAATTCATTCTGCGGCTGGTCTTTTTTCTGCCGGCGGGCTGGGCCCTTAATGTCATGTACGGCCTGGCCTGGCTGACCAGGCTGGCCCTCTCCCCTTTTGCTCCAAGAAAACAGATCGCGGCTAACTTCCGGCTGGTCCTGCCCGACGTGCCGGCGGAAGAGCTCACAGAAAAACTGCTGACCAATACTGTTTACGCAGTCTTTGAAGTTCTCTGCCAGCCGTTCCTCAAGGCGCAGCATTTCAAGCGCCTGATCAGCTGGCAGGGACTGGAACAGATCAAGCCCGCGCTGGACAAGGGTCGCGGCGCCATTCTCTTGACCATGCACGCAGGCAACTACGAACTGCCCCAGGCAGCCCTCGCCTCGCTGGGCTACCCCATGACCGCCATACTCCGGACGACAAATGAGCCCATTTTTGAGATAATCAACAGCAGCAGGGCTGCCCAGGGGACCCAATTAATTAATATACTTGAGGCTGACATGTACAAGAGCTCGCTTAAAGCCCTGAACGAGAACCGGCTGGTCTATTTACTGGCCGATACCGGCGCGCTTGAGAGCCGCCATGAGACCATCAGTTTTCTGGGTAAAACAGTGCCGGCCGCGACCGGCTGGCTGACCCTGGCCCAGCGAAGCGGCTGCTCCGTGATCCCGGTCCTGGCCAAAAAGGACGGCCGCAGCAACATTGTCACTGTTTTCCCGGCGCGCGAGGTGACAAAAGACAATCGCGATGAGGCCAAGAATGATATCCTAGCCGCGTTCGAATCCGTTATTCGACAGCAGCCCGAACAATGGGGCATCTTTTTGAACGCCTATGAAGTCGAAAGAATGACAGTCCCTCGACCCCTCGACGATGCTCGGGGGAACCAAGCTCGGGGCGATGGAGGTAAGAACGATGAATAAAAGCGCTCTGGCCGCGATACTGATCCTCTTGGCCGGCACATTGTTCTTTTTTAACGTATGGTCCCCTTCACTCTATGACGCGGCCGAGACCACCTACGGCGAATTTATCAAGCAGATGAGACTGACGCATGACTGGCTCACTCTGCACTATAACGGACAAATAATTTTTGATAAGCCGCCGCTGTTCTTCTGGCTGGCGACCATTGCCACCTATCTTTTCGGCATGAACGAACTGGCTCTCCGCTTCTGGGCCGCGGCTTCAGGAGTGCTGACGGTCGTGCTGGTCTTTTACCTGGCCAGCGAGTTCTATAATGAACGCGCCGGTCTGCTCTCCGGCCTCGTGACCATGACCGCGTTCCAGTTCCTGATCCAGTCGCGTATCGCGGAGATAGATATCCTGCTGACACTGCTGCT
>JAFGDE010000023.1 GCA_016932255.1 Candidatus Saganbacteria bacterium | reverse complement strand
GATACTGCCCCTCGATCGAGGACAAGGTCGTGCGGTTCCCGGAAAAGGACCGCCAACAATGTTTTATTGAACCGACCGGACGGCAGACGCTGGAAATGTACGCCCAGGGCCTTAACACCAGCCTGCCGGCAGATGTCCAGGAAGAACTCTTTCGTACCATGCCGGGCCTGGAACAAGTGGAGATGATCCGCCCGGGCTACGCTGTTGAATACGATTACGTCCTATCTTCCCAGTTAAAACACAGCCTGGAAGCTAAAAATATCTCTGGCCTGTTCTGCGCCGGGCAGATCAACGGCACTTCAGGCTATGAAGAGGCCGCGGCCCAGGGATTAGTCGCGGGGATCAATGCCGCGCTCAAGGTCCGGGGCAAAAAGCCGCTGATCCTGGGCCGGGAAGAATGTTACATTGGAACTCTGATCGACGATCTGATTACTAAAGACATTGATGAACCTTACCGGATGCTGACGTCGCGGTCCGAATACCGGCTGCTGCTGCGCCAGGATAATGCGGACCTGCGCCTGACCGCCAAGGGGCATCAGGTCGGCTTGATCGGCAAAGAGCGCTTCGATTGTTTCCTGAAGAAAGAGCGGGCGGTCGCGGAGAAAGCCCCAATCTCCAAAGAAATTGCCGAACAGATCGCGACAATGGAAAAATATGCGGGCTACATCAGGCGGCAGGAACTGCAGATCGAAAAGTTCAAACGCCTGGAGGATAAGCAACTGCCTGTAAGCCTTGACTTCGCCGAGTTGCACGGCCTGTCAAAGGAAGCCAGGCACAAGCTGGCCAAACTCAGGCCTGTTTCGATCGGCCAGGCTTCGCGGATCGCCGGGGTTTCTCCCGCCGACATTGCGGCCCTGCTGATCCATCTGGATGCTTATAGACGCGGGCATAAGGCTGTGGTAAAATAACACGGCCTTTAAGGATGAAACGAAACCAAAACAGGAGGTGAAAAAGGTGAAGAAACTCATAGCTTTGTTGTTAACAGCAACCTTTTTCTGCGGGGTGGCGGCTGCGGCAAACCTGAGCGACATCGGTTACATCGATGTTCAAAAGGTCTTCAAGGATTATAAGGAGACCGCTAAAGCCCAGGACGAACTCAGCAAGAAAGAGGAAGCTTTCAAAAAAGAGTTCGAAGAAAGCCAGACCAAGCTGGAGAAGGCCGAACAGGAAGGCAAAAAGCCTGAAGAACTTCAGAAGATGAAGGAAGACCTGGAAGCCAAACTGGCGCCCAAGCGCGACGAGTTGCTCAAATTGAACGAGCGGCTGACGGTCAAGCTGCAGATGGAGATCCTGGAAGCGGTCAAAAAGGTCGCCAAAAAAGTTGGCGTTGAAACCGTCCTGGACAAACAGGTCGTGATCACCGGCGGGATGGACCTGTCCGAGATGGTGGTCAACGAACTGAACAAATAATGAAACTGTCTGAACTCGCCAAGATCGTGGCTGGCAAAGTTGTCGGTGACGATCGGGCTGAAATCAAGTCAGTCAGCCAAATTGATGAGGCTAAGAGCGGGGATCTGGTATTCGTACTGGATGACCGATTCTTAGCCTCTGCTCTTTCTTCTCCTGCCACGGCGATTGTTGCTTCAAGCAACAATCCCGTCAAAGGCAAGCCCGCCATTCTGGTCAAGGATCCGCGCATGGCCATGGCTAAGCTGCTGCCTTTGTTCGCGCCCAAGCTCGCTCCGTTCAAAGGCATTCATAAGACCGCTATCGTACCCAAATCCTGCAGGCTGGGAAAAGATGTGGCCGTCGGCGCCTATGTCGTGCTGGGCGAGAATGTTGAGATCGGCGACAACTCAACAATATATCCCCATGTCTGGATCGGCGACAATTCCATCATTGGCAAAAGCGTCCTGCTGCATTCCGGCTGCCGCATCGGGGTTGATGGTTTTGGCTTTGTCCAGGAGGGCGGCAAACACCGTAAGATCCCGCAGATCGGCAACGTCATTATCGGGGATGATGTGGAGTTGTTCGCTAATGTCTGTGTTTCCCGCGCCACGCTAGGCTCAACAGTCATTGGTTCGGGAACAAAGGTTGATAACCTGACCCATATCGCTCATAACTGCCGCATCGGCAAAGACTGCGCGATTGTCAGCCTGGTCGGCTTTGCCGGCTCGGTCACGCTGGAAGACCGGGTCTCGGTCGCCGGTCAGGCGGGATTCAAGGGGCATATAACTATCGGCGAGAATTCCGTGGTCATGGCGCGCGCGGGCGTGACCAAGGACGTGCCGCAGAATTCAGTGGTATCCGGTTTTCCGGCCCAGGACCACCGCAAAGAGATCGCCTATCAAGTTGCTTTGCGGCGGCTGGCCAAAAAATAAAAATGAGGCTGGCCCTTTTTTCCAATTCCTACCTGCCTTATCTTTCCGGCATCACCATTTCCGTTAAAATGCTCAAGGATGAACTACGCCTGCTCGGCCACACTGTTTATGTGGTCGGCCCAAGCTATCCCGGGCACAAAGAGACCGATCCAAGGATCCTTCGTTTGCCATCGCTGCCGGCCACTTATCCGGGCTATCGCTTTGTCCTGCCATATTCCTACAGTAAGTTCACAGCGCTGAAGTGCTCGGGCATTGAATTGATCCATTCCCATCAACCCTTCGGCGTCGGCCTAGCCGCGCTGGGCCTGGCCCGGCGCTTGAAAATTCCTTTTGTTTATTCTTTCCACACTTTGTTCTCCAGATATGTTCATAACGCGCCGTTTGTCCCCCAGCGTTTTGCCAAGCTGATCGTTGCCAACTATCTGACCTGGTTCTGCAACCAGGCTGGTACGGTGATCGTGCCATCGGAAATGGTGCGGCGGCTGCTGGTCCTGCGTGGGGTTAAAACGCCGATCCAGGTCATTCCGACCGGCTTACAGCTTGGTCAGATCAAACAGCAGGCGGAGCTGGGCCTCCAGCGCACGGAGGTCAGAAAAAAATACGGCCTGCCGGCAAATGCCCGATTATTGCTTTACAGCGGCAGGTTGTCCGAGGAAAAGAACGTGCCTTTTCTGCTCAAGGCTTTTGACCGGCTGCAAAAAGACCGGCCCGATGTCTGGCTGATCGTTGTCGGCGGCGGGCCCAAGGAAAAGGCTTATCGCCGGCTGGCCGGAGACAAGGTTCTCTTCACGGGCCAGATCCCGCACCATGAGGTGATCAATCATTGCCTGGCGGCCGACCTTTTTGTTTATGCCTCGACCACCGAGACACAGGGGTTGGTCCTGACCGAAGCCAAAGCCTGCGGCCTGCCCGTGGTCGCGCTGTTCGGCGGCGGCTTGGCGGACGTGGTCAAGAACGGAAATGACGGCTACCTGGTGCCGCGCAATGAGTCCAGCCTGGTCGAGCATATCGTGCGGCTGCTGGATGATCCTGGTTTGCGCCATGGGATGTCCGTGCGCGCCAAAGAGGATGCTCAGGCCCGCTTCTCGTCGGCGGTTGTTGCAAAAAAGATGGAAACTGTCTATAATTCTCTCATCAAAGGGGTGGTTTAGTGTGAAAAAGCTCTCAAGCTTAGCGATCATTCTTTTTGGCTGCTGCCTGATCAGCTCTGTGCCAGCCCTGGCCTATCCACAGGTCTTTCCCGCGCCAGCGATCAACGGCCCCAGCGGTATCGTGCGGATCCCGTCGGCGGATGTCATCCCTTACAAGAACTTCAATATCGGTGCTGATTTCGGCGCCAAATTCCTGCCTAGCTTCACCAGCAGTGAATCCGCTGTTTATTACAAGATGAACCTGGGCACTTTCCATGGCGTGGAACTGGGCATTGTCGGCGGCACGGAAAAGGATTCGGGCAAGATCCGCGAGGGGGTCTTTGTTAATATGAAGCTGTCCCTTTCTACCGGCGAAGAGCCCTATCCGATGCTTCTGGCCATCGGCATTGAGAACCTTTTCTCCTATACCCAGACCGACGTCTATATGGTAGCGACAAAATATCTGAAACAGGGCCCCAGGCTGACCTTTGGCTTCCTGGCCGATTTTCCTGACAACAAGTTCCGGCCGCTGGGCATAGCCGGCGTTGAGTTGCCGCTGGCTGACACCTTTTTCTTCACCAGCGACCTGCTGGCCGGCGAGACCCTGTTCCAGGTCAACGCGGGCGCACGGATATATTTCACGCCCATTTTCTGCCTGAACATCTCGACCCTGAACGTCTTCGACAATGCCGATGCCAAGGACTCGCGCTCGGCCCTGGTGGGCTTTAGCTGGGCCAACCCGTTCTGATGCCTCGACAGGCTCGGCACGAAATGGCCGAAGATTTCCTGCGCGACGCGATCAAGGACATCAAGGACTACATCCCCGGCAAAACACCGCAAAAGCGCGGCGTGATCAAGCTGGCCTCCAACGAGAACCCGTTCGGCCCCTCGCCCAAATCCCTGGCTGCCATTGAGAAGGCCGCCAAGAACCTGCAGGTCTATCCCGACCAGAAATCCATCCTACTGCGCGAAGCCCTGGCCAAGAAATTCCGCGTCAGTTTTGACCAAGTGATCGTGGGCAACGGCTCGGATGAATTGATGCAGCTGGCCGCGGCAGCTTTCTTACGGCCGGGCGAAGAGGTCATCATTCCGGAGCACACGTTCAGCCTGTATGAGTTCGTGGCCAGGTTGTTCGACGGCAAGCCGGTGTTCGTTCCGCTTAAAGGCCTGGAGCAGGACTTGGACGCCATGCTCAAGGCCGTTACACAAAAGACCAAAATGGTCTTTCTCTGCAGTCCGCACAACCCTACCGGCTCGATCATAACCAGAAAGGCGTTCCATGAGTTCCTCCAGAAGCTGCCGAAAAATGTTCTGGTGACAATTGATGAGGCTTACGCTGAATTTGCCGAGGATAAAACTCTGCCAGAAAGTTTAAGCTATGTGCTGGAAGGCCGCAACGTGATGGTCCTGCGCACTTTTTCCAAGTTTTACGGACTGGCGGGCCTGCGCTGCGGCTACGGCTTTGCCCCGGCTGAACTGATCAAATACATGTTCCGGGTCAAGCCGCCTTTTAACGTCAATCGATTGGCCCAGGCTGGCGCCCTAGCTGCTTTAGAGGACACGGCGTTCCTGAAAATGACCTATAAGAATAATCTCGAAGGTAAAAAATACCTGTACGCGGAGCTGGATAAGCTGGGTTTAAGCTATAAAAAGACCGAGGCTAATTTTATTCTTATTAATATTAAGTATCCGGCTGATGAGCTCTTTCTTAAACTGATGGGCGCCGGCGTGATCATCCGGCCGCTGACCTCTTTTGGCCTGCCGCAGGCCATCCGGGTATCGATCGGGACAAAAGAACAGAATAAGAAGCTCATGGCTTCGCTTGAAAAAGCAATCTCTTAGTTCCTGAAATTTCCCCCTCTTTTTGACGATAGATTCCTGATGATCGAGCGAAGTTCATTAACAAAGCAAGCGCGCCGGACGTACCTGCACCAAGTGCAGGCCATGACCCGAATGAAGATGTCTGCAAAAGCAGCGGCTCGTCTTGACCATGCTGGTGCGCTTCGCTTAAGAATCATCAGCCGCCATAATGCTGATATTTTCAACAAGAACCTGATTCTCTGGTTGGCCAGAAAGGTTTCTCCTGCCTTGGAGATGGTCCCGTCCTTTTGTTTTGGCTGGGCGGACAATGGGGCCTCCCCGGCTGAGAGCCCGGCCATGGTCATGGGATACAGGCGCGCCAGGCTGCTAATGGAGCATGGCGCCGGCTATCTTAAGCCCGTGCTGGGCGCCCAGGCCTGGGGCGTGGCAAAGGTCTCCTTAACCCAAGATCGGTCACTAATCATTAGAAGCAAAGACATTCATCTCATTAACTACCTGGCTCATATTTTTAAATGCGTTGAAGAAACCACCCGCGGCGCTCTAAAGCTGGAGCGGGTCGCCGACGATGCGCTAAGATTGGTCAACGGCAGATCGGCGGGCGGGTTCTCAGGGAGAGATCTGGCTGAGCTGTTTTTTGCTTTGGAAGAGAACTTCCTCCCTTTCCCGCAATGGGTAGTTGAACGTATCGGTCGGCAAAAAGAATTCTGGGGGCCCACCATTTTTGAACAGGCAGTCGATTCTCCCCTAATCAATGGTCCGTTCGGCCGGGCTACTTGGGAGATAAGGGTCATCAACCAACAACCGGGCTCTAAAATATATCAAACCAGCTATGCTAAGATCGGCGCCAGCGATTATGTGGGGAATATCTGCGCCGGCGGGGACGCGCTAAAATCCCTAGCCGCCGTATGCTTGGCCTATCAAGAGCTCTTCCCGGCCTGGACGGCGGATAAAGCGTTAGAAATGGCACGGCTCTTTCTGGCCGAAGCCTATGATTATGCCAGGCAGATCCAGGAACAACTCGCTTTCGGCTTTGCCGCGGCCAGGAAGGAATTTTGCCCTGATTATCCCTTTGCCGCGCCGCGACCCTTGGATTTTTCCACAGACTTCATGGGCGGGATTAAAGGCGATCGGCTTGTTCCCTATGTGATCGATATCAATTTCTATTACGGCGCCACAGGTTTACAAAAAACCGACCCGCGGGCCTTCGCCCAAATGTCCCGGCGGAGCGCAAAGATCACACAAAAGTTTGTCCGAGACGTTCTCGCGCTCGCAGATGGCCGGCCGGCCGAAGCTGCCTCCCGGACCTCTGGACTGCTTCCTCCTGTCCTTATTGCATAAACCAGCAAAAAGTATATAATTAAGTCCGTGTTAAAAAGAACTCCGCTTTACGACCAACACGCCAAGCTTGGCGCTAAACTAGCCCCTTTTGCCGGCTGGGAAATGCCCATTTCTTATAAAGGCATCATCGACGAGCATAATACCGTACGCAATAGCGTCGGTATTTTTGATATCGGCCATATGGGCCTGATCAAGGTCGAAGGCAATGATGCTCTGGCCCTGATCCAGAAGACCACGACCAATGACGCGGCCAGGCTGGAAATGAACAGCTGCCAGTACGCCATTATTTGCAACGAGCAGGGCGGCGCGATCGATGATGTATTGGTTTATCGCTTGCCGATGATGTATCTGATCGTGGCCAACGCATCTAACGCGGACAAGGTCTTGTCCTGGTTAAAGGCCCAGGCCAAGAAGTTAAAAAGCGTTACTGTCGGTCGCTATGAGAATTACAGCATGCTGTCTGTCCAGGGTCCGCAAGCTGTCGCCATGACCGAGCAAGTCTTGAGCGTCAAGTTAACGGAGCTGAAGCGCAATCACACGCTCTGGTGGCGGGATATAATCCTGTCCCGGACAGGCTACACCGGCGAGGACGGCATTGAATTGATCGCAGCCAAGAGCGATACCCCTGCCATCTGGCAAAAATTCCTGGCCGCCGGGGCGCAGCCCTGCGGATTAGGGGCCCGCGACACCCTGCGGCTCGAAGCCGGCTTGCCGCTTTACGGCCATGAATATGACGAGCAGACGTCGCCGCTTGAGGTCGGTTATGCCTGGGCCGTGAAATTTGATAAAGGCGATTTTATCGGCCGGGCAGCTCTACTCCGGCAAAAAGAACAGGGGCCGAAGAAAAAGCTGTTCGGCTTAAGGCTGAACGAGCGATCCATTGCCCGCGCCGGGGATGCCGTATTGACAGCTGACGGTAAAGAGATCGGCAAAGTATCCAGCGGGACGTTTTCCCCCAGCCTCAAACAGCCGGTGGCCCTGGCCTTTTTAGCGACTGATCAGGCGGCCGCCGGCCAGAAGGTTAAGGTCAATATTCGCCAGAGATCGGCTGCGGCCGAGGTTGTTGCCAAAACTTTCTATAAGCGATAAAATATCCCCTGGAGGCGAAACATGTCACTAAACGGCCTTGATCTGAAAAAAATCTATTATTATGTTATATGCGTGATGGCTTTCTTTGTCTTGATGTGGGGCGTCGTTGACCTGGGCAGCTCTTCTGTCGGATTAATGAACCTGCGTGGCACCACGCCTAGCTTTAACCTCCCGGCTGAGGCCCCGATGCTGGGCCCGGATAAGGGCGAACAGTTCTTTGATGCCTATTATCAGAACAAGATGCTGCAGGATCGTTTTTGGGATAGCCTGGTCCGGATCGTAGTGGCCGGGCTGATCTTTACCTACTGCCGCTTTACCGTTAATAGAATGGAGAAGCAAGCATGAGCAATTTCCCGGCCGAACTAAAATATACCAAGGAACATGAATGGCTCAAGGCTGACGGCAAGACCGCGATCGTTGGCATTACTTTTTTTGCCCAGGACCAGCTGGGTGACGTGGTCTATGTTGAACTGCCGGCCACCGGCAAGGAGTTCAAGGCCGGCGAGGAATTCGGCGTTGTGGAGTCGGTCAAATCCGTTTCCTCGGTCTACTGTCCCGTCAGCGGCAAGGTCGTTGAGGCCAACGCGGAGCTGGGCAACAACCCTGCCCTGGTCAACCAGTCGCCTTATGAACAGGCCTGGATGATAAAGCTGGAAATGAGCGATCCGGCTGAAGCGGAGAAGCTCCTGTCCGCGGCTGAATACCAGAAGCTGACCGAGTCGCACTAGCATGCGCTACGTCCCGCATTCTTCTTCAGACAGAACCGCCTTGCTGTCTGCCTGCGGTCTTCCCGGTATGGATGATCTTTTCGCTGACACGCCGGCCAAAGCCCGGCTGAAAATGCCCCTGGCCATTCCCGAGGGCATTTCCGAACCTGAGCTGCTGGCTGAGCTAAGCGGTCTGGCGCAGAAAAATTCAGCGTCCAGCTGGCTGGGCGGCGGGAGTGATGACCACTTCATTCCAGCCGCACTTAAACATATTATCAGCCGTTCGGAATTTTATACCGCTTATACCCCTTATCAAGCCGAGGCCAGTCAGGGGACACTGCAGTCGATCTATGAATATCAGTCCATGATCTGTGAACTGACCGGTATGGACGCGGCCAACGCTTCCATGTATGACGGTGCCACAGCCCTGGCCGAGGCCGCTTTGCTGGCAACCAGAGTGACCGGCCGCAAGGAGATCGTGGTTTCAGCCGCGGTTCATCCCAACCACCGGGCGGTCCTAAAAACTTATGCACAGGCCGCCGGTTTGACTGTTAAAGAAGTCGCCTTTGACCCCAAAATCGGGCAAACAACTGACTCCCTGGCCTTAGGGACAGCATCAGCCTGCTATGTCCTGCAGCAGCCGAATTTCTTCGGCTGCCTGGAGCCCGTCAACGGGTTGGCGGGAAAGGCCAGTTGCGCCGGCGCTTTATTCATTGTCAGTGTTGATCCGATCTCTTTGGGCCTGCTCAAGGCTCCGGGAGATTACGGCGCGGATATTGTGGTTGGTGAAGGCCAGTCACTGGGCAATCCCAGGTCCTTTGGCGGCCCTGGACTAGGGTTGTTCGCGGTCAAAGACAGGTTAGTCCGCCAGATCCCGGGCCGTTTATCCGGCCTGACAGTTGATAAGAACGGTCAGCGCGGTTTTTGTCTGACGCTGCAAACCCGGGAACAGCATATCCGCCGCGAGCGTGCGCCGTCCAATATTTGCAGCAACGAAGCCTTAGCTGCTTTGGCCGCGGTCGTATATCTATCACTGATGGGCAAACAGGGGCTGCGCCAGGTCGCGGCACTTTGTCTGCAAAAAGCGCACTATCTGAAAAAGAAGCTGGGCAAAAAGGTCGTTTTCAGCTCGCCGTCATTTAAAGAGTTCGTTGTTAAGAGCGAAAAGCCTGTGGGGCTCGATCTGAACAGGTTTTATCCTGAACTGAAAGGCTGCCGGTTGATCTGTGTGACAGAACTGACGGATAAGACCGCTTTGGACCGGCTGGCTGGCGAGCTTTAAGCCTTTTTCTGTTCTTTTTCTGAGGCCTCGATCTTTTTTTCGACCTCTTCTTCGGTCACTACACTGGCCAGGTCGACAATATAGTCGTCAGAGTCGAGGCGGACCAGCCGAACGCCCTTGGCATAGCGGCCCTGGTTGGAGATCCCCTTGACCGGCTGGCGCATCATGGTCCCTTTGCTGGTAACAAAGAGCAGCTCGTCATCCTTGTTGATGAACATCATTTTGGCCACTTCGTCCTTGTCGCGCAGTTTGATGGCGATATGCCCCTTCCCGCCGCGGCTTTGGGCGCCGAATTCCTTGATGGCCATTCGTTTGCCGTAGCCATCGGCAGAAACCGCCAGCAGGTCCTGGCCCTCAGCAACAATATCCATGGAGACCGCTTTGTCTCCCTTGCTCAGCCGGATGGCCCGGACCCCGGCAGCGGCACGCCCCATCGGCCGGACATGTTTTTCAGAGAAGCGGATCATTAAGCCCTTGGCCGTGCCCAGGATAATTTCCTGCTTGCCGCCGGTCATGCGCACCCAGCGCAGTTCATCCGCGTCCTTTAGTTTAATGGCGATGATGCCGGTCCGGCGGATGTTGGCAAAATCTTCCAGCGTGACTTTCTTGATCATGCCGTTCTTGGTCGCCATGACTAGCGTCTTGTCCTTGGCAAAATCCCTGACCGGAATAGCCGCGGTCACGACCTCGCCCATAGACAGTTCCAGGAAGTTGGCTATCGACTGGCCTTTACCTGCCCGCGATGTTTCCGGCAGTTCATAGGTCTTTACCTTGTAGACCCTGCCCTTATTGGTAAAGAAAAGCAGGTATGATAAAGTCGAGGCCGTGAATAGCTTGTCGATCTCGTCCTCTCCCCTGGTGGCCATGCCTGCCACGCCCCGGCCGCCGCGTTTCTGCGAGCGGAAAGCGTTGAGCGGCAGTCGTTTTACGTAGCCGTCGCGGGAAATGACCACCGCGACCTCGGCCTCTTCGATCAGGGATTCTTCTTCGATCTCTTCAGCTTCGCCGGCCAGTTTTGTCTGGCGGCTACTGGTGTATTTTTGTTTGACCTCGGCCAGCTCATCCTTGACCACGCCAAGGATGTTATTGCGCGAGCCCAGTATCTTCTTGAACTCAGCTATTTTTTTCTGCAGTTCTTTGTGCTCATCCTTTAGCTTGGCGGTCTCCAGCTGGGTTAATTTTTGCAGACGCATATCCAGAATGGCCTGGGCCTGGACCTGCGAGAGCTTGTACTTCTTCATCAAGCCGGTCCTGGCTTCTTCAACCGACTTTGACTTCTTGATCAGCTTGACCACGCCGTCGATATCCTGGAGCGCTATCAACAGGCCTTCCAATATATGGGCCTGTTCCTCTGCCTTGCGCAGGTCGAACTTGGTCCTGCGGGTAACCACGGTCTCGCGGTGCTTGATGTATTCTTCCAGGATCTGCTTGATGTTTAGCAGCAACGGCGTGCCGTCGACCAGCGCGACCATGTTGATGCCGAAGGTCGTCTGCAGTTCCGTGCGCTTATACAGCTGGTTGAGAACTATCTCGGGATTGGCTTCGCGCTTGATCTCAATATAGATACGCATGCCCTGGCGGTCGGATTCATCGCGCAAGTCAGAAATGCCTTTTACCTTCTTGTCCTTGACCAGCTCAGCGATCGTTTCAATCAGCTTCGCTTTATTGACCTGATAAGGCAGTTCGGTCACGATCAACGCTTGCTTGCCGCCGCGCACATCCTCGGTCTCGACCTTGGCGCGCAAAGTAATGATGCCGCGGCCTGTTTCATAGGCTCTTTTGACGCCGGCGCGGCCGCAGATAAAGCCGCCGGTAGGGAAATCAGGTCCTTTAACGATCTTCGATATATCTGCGATGGTGATGTCCGGTTTATCGATCAGCGCAGTGGTGGCCTCAACGACCTCGCCAAGATTATGCGGCGGAATATTCGTGGCCATGCCGACGGCGATGCCGGATGAGCCGTTGATCAAAAGGTTCGGGATGCGGGCCGGCAGGATCAGCGGTTCCTCGAGCGATTCGTCGAAGTTCGGGCCGAAATCCACGGTTTCTTTCTGGATATCCATGAGCATTTCGACCGCGTGCTTGTGCAGTCTGGCTTCGGTATAGCGCATGGCCGCGGCCGAGTCGCCGTCAACACTGCCGAAGTTGCCCTGGCCGTCGACCAAAGGATAGCGCAGAGAGAATTCTTGGGCCATGCGGACCATTGATTCATAAACAGCTGAGTCACCGTGAGGATGGTATTTACCAAGAACTTCACCGACCACGCGGGCGGATTTCTTATAGGGTTTGCCGGGCTGCAGTCCCAGTTCATCCATAGCGTAAAGGATGCGGCGGTGTACTGGCTTTAAGCCGTCTCGGACATCGGGCAGCGCGCGGCCGATAATGACGCTCATAGAATAGTCGATATATGCGGTCTTCATCTGATCTTCGAGGACCGCCGGCAGTATTCTGGCCGTGTCCTGTTTTGGCAGGCTCTTGCCCCGGGTCCGTTTGGCTTTTTTCTCTGCTGTCATGCTCCTGTCCTTTCGCTAGGGTTAAACATCCAGGCGCTGGACGTATTTGGCGTTATCCTGGATAAACTGGCGCCGCGGCTCCACTTCGGAGCCCATTAATATTTTGAATATCTCGTCTGCCTCCTCCGCATCCTCGAGCTCAACCTGCAGCAGTGTCCGCGAATCCGGGTTCATTGTGGTTTCCCAGAGCTGTCCCGGGTTCATTTCGCCCAGGCCTTTATAGCGCTGTATATGCAAGCCCTCCCGGCCGAGCTGTTTTGTCAGCTTTTCCAATTCTTTGTCGCTATATACATATTCCTGTGTCTTGCCTTTCTTGACTAGATAAAGCGGCGGCTGAGCAATGTAAAGCTTACCCGCTTCGATCAAGCGGCGGGCATAGCGGAAAAAGAAGGTCAACAGCAATGTTCTAATATGGGCGCCGTCAACGTCAGCGTCGGTCATGATCACGATCTTGTGGTAATTCAGCTTCTTGAAAAATTCCTCGTCCCCGATTTCTTCGTTCTTTTCCCCATCGCCGCTCAGACCGGAAATAACACCGGCGCCGATGGCGGTGATCATGGTGCGGATCTCCTGCGAAGTTAGGATCTTGTCGATGCGGGCCTTTTCGACGTTCAGGATCTTGCCGCGCAGCGGCAGGATGGCCTGGAAGCGGCGGTCCCTGCCCTGCTTGGCTGAGCCTCCCGCGGAATCGCCCTCGACCAGGAACAGCTCGCATTTTTCCGCGTTGCTTTCGGTGCAGTCGGCCAGTTTGCCCGGTAGAAGCGCCGTGTCCAAGGCTGATTTCTTTCTTTCCAGCTCCTGGGCTTTTCTGGCGGCAGCGCGGACGCGGTAGGCCATCAGTGCTCGTTCGATTATCGCCTTGGCTGCGGCCGGGTTCTTGTCCAAGTAAGTATTTACATTGTCGGTAACGATCGAATCGACAATTCCCTTGACCTCGCTGTTGCCCAACTTGGTCTTGGTCTGACCTTCGAATTGCGGGCTGGGCACGCGGGTATTGATGACCGCGGTCAGCCCTTCCCGCACATCGTCGCCTGAGAGCGATTCATTCTCCTTGGTCAGGTTGTTCTTGCGAGCGTAGTTATTGATCGATTTGGTCAGGGCGGATTTAAAGCCGACCTCATGGGTGCCGCCTTCCTTGGTCTTGATGCAGTTAACAAAGGAAAATGTGTTCTCGTCATAATAATCCTTGCAATGCTGCATGGCGATCTCGACGTAAATATCGTCTTTCTCAGCGACAAAGAAGATCGGCGGTTTATAGAGCCGCTCCTTTTTCTCGTTGAGATGTTCAACGTATTCGACCACGCCGCCCTCGTATTGATAGACCTCGGTGCGCTTGTCCTTCTCCTTTTCTCTCTCATCGGTAAAGATGATCTTGACGCCTTTGTTAAGAAAGGCCAGCTCTCTCAGGCGGTGGGCAACGGTCTTATGATCGAAGACCAGTTCGGTGAAGATCTCCTTGTCAGGCTTGAAATAGATAATGGTGCCAGTCCCGGCCTTCCCCTTGGCCGCTTCCAGGCGCTCCTTCTGCGGTTTGCCGCGATCGAAATGCTGGGTATATATTTTTCCGTCCTTATTTATTTCAACCTCCATCCATTCCGAAAGGGCGTTGACGCAGGAGACGCCGACGCCATGCAAGCCGCCCGAGACTTTATAGGCTGAGTCGCCGAATTTGCCGCCGGCATGAAGGGTTGTTAGTACGACCTCGGCAGCTGGCCTCTTGGTCTGAGGATGTTTATCGATCGGGATGCCGCGGCCGTTATCGGTGACCTTAACGCAATTATCCTTGTCTATAACCACTTCAATAGTATTGCAGTGCCCGGCCAGGGCCTCGTCAATGCTGTTATCAACGACCTCGTAGATCAAATGGTGCAGGCCAGCCTTGCTTGTCGAGCCGATATACATTGCCGGACGTTTTCTTACCGCTTCAATGCCGCCGAGGATCTTGATCTTGGATGCGTCGTAACTGGAGCTCGACGCCTGCTGCTTGGGTGATGCTTTAGCCATTCCATCCTCCTGATCTGAATCGGATGTCCCTGATTGCTTCTTGGCCGGCTGCCTTGTTGAACTTCTCTATTATATCATGTTTTAAAAATGTCAGTTCTTGCGCCCAGGTCGGCGAGGAAGTTGAAACAAAAAGAATTCTATTCCTGATCTTGATCGCCTGTGTGTGCTTGCCCACCCGTTCGTCGACCACGCCCTGCCATAGGCCCAGCAGGTTGCATAATTTAACTGTATCTCCCAGGCCGTTGTTCAGTTCCCCGAGTATTTCCGAGATGCGCTGGGTCATCAAGCTCCCTCTTGCGTCCTGATAGGCATAACAACATAAATGTAATCCCCAGCCCCTTCTTCCTTAATGACCCCTGGCCCAAGGTTTTCGCTCAGTTCCAGGATGACCTTCTCGGTCTCGCTCACCTTGAGCACGTCCGTTATCAATCTGATGTTGAAGGCGATCTGCGATTTTGTTTCTCCACTTATTTCCGCCTCCAAGACCTCATCGACCGTGCCCACATCAGGTGTGCTGGCGAACAGGTGCAGTTTATTGTTCTTGATCTCGAAGCGAACTATATTGGCTGAGCCGGCTGCAATGACGGCTGCCCTGTCCGCGGCCTGAAGAAAACTCTGCGCTTCTAGAACGATCTTTGTCGCCGACCGTTTCGGCATTACCTGGCGGAAATCCGGGAATTGTCCCTGGATGATGCGCGAGACCAAAAATACCTCGTTGCACCTGAAAGAGATCTGGTCCGAAGAAAACGTTACCTTGACCTGTTCATCCGCCTTGTTCAGGTCGATCAGCCTGAGGACTTCTTGGAGCGCTTTGGCAGGAACAATGACCCGACCCTTTATTTCTTCTTTGCCCTTTATCTTTTCCCCTCTTTTTGCCAGACGATAGCCGTCCGTTGAGATCATCCGGAAATTGGTGGCGTCCGCCCCAGCTCCCTTACCAAAATCCAGTAAAACCCCGGTCAGAACATATTTATCTTCACTTGTAGAAACGGCGAAAATTGTCTGACGGATCATCAGGCCAAGCGTGGCCGCATCAATATTAAATGTCTTGCCTTCTTTGACCTTTGGCATGACCGGGAACTCATCCGGCGGCAGTGTATGCACGTTGAAATGTGACTGGCCAAATGATATGCGCATTGTGCCCTTTTCTGACAGTTTAAATGAGACCGCTGCTTCAGGCAGTCGCGAAACAATGCCTGAGAGGGTCTTTGCAGGGACCAGTATCGCGCCTTCTTTTACTACCTTGGCCTTGATGCTCAGCTCAATACCCATTTCCAAGTTGTTGGCCGATATCTTTAATCCGCTTTTATCAGCCTGGAAAAGAATATAACCGATTATCGGCAACGTACTTCTTGTGGTAACTATCTTCTCAACAGCAAAAACCCCTGCTTGCAGATCTTTTTTTTCGCAGGTAAATTCCATTTTATTTCCTTCCTTTCGACCGGGTTCGTATAATTTCCTATTAAATAATAAGATTAATCCCCAGAAATCCGGCTCTCTTATATTATAATATAAAATTTACAGTAATAGTAGAGGGTGTGAAAATGTGGATAAACGGATAATTTCTTGCAGAGCTCGGATAAAAAACGGATTTTCTTTCCACAACAAGATTGTTAATATGTTGGCAATTGATTATTCAAACATAATCCACAGGCTGTTCCACAGTTCATTGTGTATAACTTCGCAGCCTGTTCGAGATGTTTTTAACAGCTTCTTGAACCCCATCATCATTTTTCAACGCAGCCTTGATCTTTTCGTAAGCATGCAGCACAGTTGTATGATCACGGCCGCCGAACCCCTCACCTATCTTGGGCAGAGAAGCGCCGGTGAATTCCCTGGCCAGGAACATGGCCACCTGTCTGGCCGTGGCAATCTCTTTTGTCCGGATCTTGGCTGACATATCGTCGATGCGAACGCTGTAATATTCCGCGGCGACCTTTTTAACAAGCTCAATAGAGACATTGGCCTGACTGCCCTTGTTCAGGTCGAGAACATCCTTTAAGGCCTGGTCGACCAATGGCGGGGTGATCTCGCTGGCATTAAGCGAAGCGAACGCCACCACCCGGATCAGGGCGCCTTCGAGCTCGCGGATATTAGACATGACCTTACTGGCAATATAACTAAGGATCTCATCAGAAACAGTCAGCTCGCTTAGCTCAGCCTTTTTCTTGAGGATGGCGATCCTGGTCTCATAATCAGGAGCCTGGATATCAGCAGTCAAACCCCACTCAAAGCGCGAACGCAGCCTTTCTTCCAGGGTAGGGATCTCCTTGGGCGGCCGGTCTGAGCTGACCACGATCTGCCGCCCGGCCTCATATAAAGTGTTGAAAGTATGAAAGAACTCTTCCTGGGTCCGCTCTTTGCCGGCAAGGAATTGGACGTCGTCGACAAGCAGAACATCGATATTCCTGTATTTGTTGCGGAATTGAATGGTCTTGTCGTCGCGGATAGAATTGATCAGTTCGTTAGTGAAGGTTTCAGACGTAATGTAAACGATCTTAGCCCTATGATTATTCATCACAACATGGTGGCCAATAGCCTGCATCAAGTGCGTTTTGCCCAGCCCTACCCCGCCGTATAGAAAGAGCGGATTGTAAGCTTTGGCCGGAGCTTCAGCAACTGCAAGTGAAGCGGCGTGAGCAAAACGATTTCCATGGCCGATAACAAATGTATCAAAAGTGTAGCGGGCATTGAGATACGGCGAGCTGGGCACGCTGACTTTTTCTGCCGGCGTAGCGTTCTTCTCCAAAGGCGGCGTACTGAAGAGGTCTTTTGGCCCGACGACAAAGGCGACCTTGTTCAGATCAACGGCCTGGGCGGCAAGCTCTTGTTCTAGCAGGGTCACGCAGTGTTTTGATAACCAATCCTTGACTAACTCATTAGGAACAGCGATCTGCAGGGTTTTTCCGGAAATTGCCAAAGGTTTAGTAGATGATATCAGAGCCTCATAGATCGGCTTGTTAAGACTTTTTTCCAGCGAAGGAACAATCTTGTTCCAAAGACTATTAAGATCGATAGTTGTATTCAGGTTGTTATCCACAGCTGAGTTATCCAAACCCTATTTTCCAGAATTGCCCTGCCCTAGCATGAAAAATATAGCTACAAGCCCGCTAAAAATAAGACTTATTCACATGATATCCACAGTTTTAAAGGCTGTGGATTACACACTTTAAGACTAACGACCCTGGGCTGTGGAAAATTATAGCATAACACAGAAAACTGCGCAAGCAGAAAAAGCCGCTTGACACTTGTCCACAACAACATTATAATAAATAGCTGTTAATTCGACCTGAGAAAGGAAAGACTTATGGTTAAAAGAACTTTTCAACCGCACAAGAGGCGTCGACGGAAAAAGCACGGCTTCAGGGCACGCAACAGGAAAAAAGGCGGACGCAAGGTCCTGGCCAGCAGACGCAGAAAAGGCAGAAAGAGACTTGCTCCCAGATAAATACAGGCTGACCAGCTCGAAAGAGATCAAGGCAGCGCTTGAACAAAGGCAATATACCAGCGCTACCCCACTATTCCGGCTGGTGGCGAGCGATAATGCTGCCAGCCAACCAAGGCTGGCTATCGTCACTCCCAGGAAGCTTGGTAAAGCTGTAAGAAGGAACAGAATGCGGCGCATATTGCGGGGCGCATTCTTAAATATTTGTTGTAAAATCAACAAAAATATTGACTGCGTGCTTTTCCCGAGAGCTCTCGCCGCAAAAAGCACATCGGATTTGGCGAGTGCTTGGCTGGAAAAGGCGCTATTGGGGCTGAAATTGATAAATAATGAAGCATATTCTTAGATTTTTGTTGTCCTTATACAAAAATATCAATACATTGCCCTCTCCTTGCCGGTTCTACCCGTCATGTTCCTACTATGCGGAACAGGCAATCGACAAGCACGGTGCATTAAAAGGCTCATTTTTGGCGTTAAAGCGCCTAATAAGATGTAATCAGCTGTTCCCGGGCGGTTTTGATCCTGTTCCTTGATATTTTGTGTATTAAGGCCAAAAAATGTAGATAACTTTTGGCTATAATCTGATGTTTCACGTGAAACATTCAAAGGAGAAATAAATGGCCTTTTTATCCGACACCATGTTGAAGGCATTGGAGTTTTTTGCTTTTTTTGGCGGCTACGGCTGGGGAATCATTTGGCTGACAATAGCCGTTAACCTGGCGCTTTATCCGCTGACATTGTCATCTATAAAATCAATGGCCGCCTTGCAGAAGATCCAGCCTAAGATCCAGGAGATCCAAAAGAAGTATAAAGACGATCCCCAGGAAATGCAGAAACAGACCATGGACATTTACAAATCCGAGAAGATCAATCCTTTGGGCGGTTGCTTGCCGGTCTTGTTGAAGATCCCGTTTTTCCTGGCCTTGTTCTGGGCCTTCCAAAGCACGGCTTTTATGCAGATCGCCTCGAACCCGGAAAACAATACCGCCTTCCTTTGGATCACTGGCAGAGTAGGCGGCCAGCAATTCCAATCCGAGGCACTAGTCAAGCAACTTGTTTCTGCCAAAGTCATTATCAAGGATGAGGCTGATTCCCAAAAGAGCGGCTCGGCCAAATTTGTTTGGAACGCGGCGCTGGAAGTAGGGGACAAGCGCTTAAAGGATGTGCTGAACAAGGTTGATCCTAAAAATGTTGATGATCTTAAAAAGGCTAAGAAGCTGCTTCAGCCAGTGGTCGGGCAGCTCTCAGATGAGGACCTGAGTCGGATGTTGATAGCGTGGGACAAGACCAACAACCTGGCCAAGCCGGACCGGGTTGACACTCCTTTGGGCCGCATCTCGATCCTAGCGCTGCTGATCGGCATTACCACCTTTGCCATGCAAAAGAGCATGCCAACCGGGGCAGGGCAACAGGGCCAGATGATGGCCTTGTTCATGCCCGTGTTCATTACTTTTATCTGCTGGAACTTTCCCGCAGGGGTCCAATTATACTGGTTAGTGTCTAACGGCGTGGGCGCCTTACAGCAATTCTACATCATGAAAAAACCAACCAGGCCTGCCTCGCCGGCAGGCAGGCGACCGGCTAAAAAGGAGGCAGCGAAATGAAGGTTACCAAGATGAAAGGTAAATCGGTTGATGAGGCGACCAAGTCGGCAGTAGAAGTTCTGGGCGGCAAGGTCGAGGATGCCAAGGTAAGGGTGATCACTGAGGGCAAGCCCGGTATGCTGGGGATGATCGGCGGGGAACAGGCTGAAGTGGAAGTGACGCTGAAGGAGGGCAGGGCTGAGGATGGACGCCATCTACTTCAGGAGGTTCTTGATAAAATGTCCTTTATGACAATGGTCGAAGCCAGCCTTGACGGAGAGAGGGTCAACCTCAAGGTCAAGGGCGAGGATATGGGCCGGATCATTGGCAAGGAAGGCGCGACATTGAAGTGTTTGGAAACACTGGTCGGCACAATGCTTGGCCGACTTTACGGCGAGCGCATTAGGGTTAGCATCGATGCTGATGGGTATAAGGAAAAAAGAAGCAAGGCCCTGGAACGGCTGGCCAAGGATGCGGCTCAGGAAGTCGTTGAGTCTGGCAAGGAAAAGGTCCTGCCGCCAATGTCTGCGGCCGATCGCCGGATCATCCATATGGCTTTGCAGGATGAAGCGGGCTTAACAACGTATAGCAAAGGCGAGGGCAAGGACCGCCGTTTGGTCATTGCTCCCAAATAGATGTTTCACGTGAAACATCCAGTCGCTGGTTCACTTCATGCAGCACTCGCTTGATGATACTATTGCCGCGATCGCAACGCCGCAGGGCCCTGGAGGGGTAGGGATAGTCAGGATCAGCGGGCCTCAAGCCAGGCAGATACTGGCCCGGCTGGTTCCCTCTATTAAGCGGGCAAAGATCTCCTCCCACAAGATGTTCCAGGGCTGGCTGGTTGACCCAGGATCCAGAAAACGGATCGACCAGATCATGGCCTGTTTTATGAATGGCCCGCGCACCTATACGGGCGAAGACGTGACAGAGTTGTATTGTCATGGCAGCCGCGCGGTCTTGCAAAAAGCACTTGACCTGTCGTTAAGGCAAGGGGCCAGACTGGCCCAAAACGGCGAGTTCACCAAGCGGGCCTTCCTTAATAAAAAGCTTGATCTGGCACAGGCTGAAGCGGTCCTGGACCTGGTTTCAGCCTCGACCAGCGAGGGTGCGGGGTATGCTGTGCGCCAGCTGGAGGGCCGCCTGTCAGCGCTGATTAAAGACCTGCGCCAGAAGCTGATTGCCAACCAGGCTGAGCTGGAGGCCCAGATCGATTTCCCGGATGATATCGCCCCCCTGGACCGTAAAGCTTTCTCCAGGAAAATTAGTGCGATCAGTGCCAAGATTAGTAACCTTCTAGCTACTGCAGAGGCTGGCAGGATATTCAGACAGGGCTGGGCTGTGGCCATCATTGGCCGGCCCAATGTTGGCAAATCCAGCTTGATGAACGCTCTGCTGGGAGAGGATAGGGCGATCGTTACTAATCGCCCGGGTACTACCAGGGACACGATCGAGGAAGCCGCCAATCTGAATGGAATGCCGGTCAGGCTCATTGACACCGCTGGGCTAAGAAAGCCCAGAGATGTTGTGGAAAAGATCGGGGTGGATCGGGCGGACAAGGAAATGGCGGCGGCGGATATACTGCTTGTAGTTATAGATGGAGCCCAAAAGCTCGCCCAGCAGGATATTAAAGTTATCCACAAGGTTAAACATAAAAGAGTTGTTTTTATCCTTAATAAAGCTGACCTCCCAACCGCGGTTAAGCCTAAAGAATTGCGTAAGCTGATTGGCCGCCAGCCGGTTTATCTGACCTCGGCCTTATATGGCTCTGGTATAGGCCAGCTGAAGAAAGGCCTGGCTCGGGCTGTGGCACAGAAAGGAGCAGGAGGCCATGACCCCCTGGTTTTGATCAATTCGCGTCACAGGGACTGCCTAATAAGGGCTAATGAGGCGCTGGCAAGGACGACAGCCAGCCTTAGATCAAAGGCGCCAATCGACTGCATTACAATTGATCTTAAATCTGCTATAATGGCCTTGGGCGAGATTTCCGGGGAGCTGGTTTCTGAGGAAATAATCAACCAGATCTTTGAGCAATTCTGTGTTGGCAAATAGGCGTCCCTGGCAATAGAAAAAAGGCTGTGGATAAGGAGTGTGGATAACTTATGGCTCAAATAATAGATGGTAAAGCGATTGCGGCAAGGATCAAGGAAGAAGTTGCGGTAGAAGTAAAGCAGATGAAGCAGCAAGGCCTTGCGCCCAAGCTGTGTGTTGTGCTGGTAGGCGAGGATCCTGCCTCACAGGTCTACGTCCGCTATAAGGAAAAGGACTGTGAACAAGTGGGGATAATCAGCGAGACCCACCGTTTGCAAGATAAAACCAAGCAACAGGACCTGGTCGACCTGATAAAGCGCCTTAATAAAGACAAGTCTGTCCATGGCATCTTGGTCCAATTGCCCCTGCCTAAGGGGTTGGACGCCATTTCTGCGCTAAATGAGATATCCCCAGAAAAAGATGTGGATGGATTGCATCCGATGAATATGGGCCGCTTGCTACGAGGAGAGAACCCTGATATGCAGCCTTGTACTCCTAGCGGAATAATAGAGATGATCTTATCCACAGGTCGCGAGATTAAAGGGGCAAACGCTGTTGTTGTAGGCCGAAGCAATATTGTGGGAAAGCCTGTAGCAATAATGCTGCTTCAAAGGCACGCAACAGTGACGATTTGCCATTCCAGGACCAAGGACATTGGCGCTGTTTGCCGTGAAGCAGATATTTTAGTCGCTTCTGTGGGTTCCCCAGGTTTAATTAAAGCGGATATGGTCAAGAAAGACTCGGTTGTGATAGATGTTGGCGTTAACCGGCTTCATGACAGGCTGGTTGGCGATGTTGATTATGAAGCAACTAAAGAGCAGGCTGGCTTTATTACTCCTGTGCCTGGTGGCGTTGGCCCTATGACCAGGGCAATGCTGCTCAAGAATACCATTATTGCCGCAAAAAAAGCTAAAAAGTAGAGATTTTGGCTATCTAAAGACCCTGATCAGGTCATTTATCGTTAAAATAGCCAATAATCCTAGAAATACGTAGAGTCCAACCGCATGGATGCGGTTTTCCTTTTTAATATCAATCGGTTTTCCGCGAATTACCTCAATTAATAGGAAGAAAAGGCGGCCTCCATCCAGTGCAGGCAAGGGCAAAAGATTAATAATGGCTACGTTTATGCTAAAGAAGGCCATAAAGCTCAATAATGACAGGATCCCGTGGTGGGCATATTGGCCGGTTATTTGGGCAATGCCTACTGGGCCGGCAAGGTCAAAGAGCGACAAGCGGCCGATGAACAACTTGCCAACAAGGGTCAGGACAAGGACAATCAGGCCCCAGGTTTCCAGCCAGCCATGATAAAGCGCCATCAGCGGGTTGACCTTCTTATAGTTGGCACGCAAGGAGAAGCCGATCAGGCCGATCTTCATCTTTTTGTTGAGCTCCGGCGTGGCTTTAAAATATTTGGTCTGGCCATCACGCGTAATGGTCAAGCGGACTTCTTTGCCCGGGCTTTGGTGGATGACCTTGACCGCGTCTTCTGCGTTATTATAATTCTGTCCGTTGACCGCGATCAAGCGATCGCCGGCTTGCAAACCGATCTTGGCTGCTTCCGATCCAGGGCTGATAGCCGAGATCTCATTTGAAATGCCAGCCGGGATCCCAACGAGCATGAAAACAAAACTGAAAACCAGAAAGCCCAGGAGAAGGTTCATCAGTGCGCCGGACAAAATCGGCAGGAATTTCTGGGAGATCTTTTTAGTATAATATTTTTGATCTTCCGGAATATCTTTTTCTGTTTCATCATCTGCATCCAGGCCAGCGATCTTTACATAACCAAGGATCGGCAATGCATGAAGATGATAGGTGGTGCCGTTCTTTTTGAAAGAAAAGATCGTTGGGCCAAAACCAATGCCGAATTCAGGGACCGCGATCCCCGCGCGTTTAGCAAAAACCAGGTGGCCGAATTCATGCGCCAGAGTGATGATCGTAAAAACAAAAAGGAATGAAATAATGGTTAGGAGCAAGCCTGTTCAACCTCCTCAGCAAGTTTTTGCGCGGCCAGGGCCTCCTGTCCGGGAACCTTTGGCCGTGAATTTTTTTTGATCGCGGAAACAAAGTCAAACAGTTCGGCGGTCAGCTGATCTTTTGTCTTGGTATAATGCACGCTCGGCACATGATGCTGCAGATCGCGCAGATAAACGCGCTTGTTCAGCAGATCAGATTCGATCAATCCGCGTTCAGTTGTAACTGTTATTTTTCTTGATTTAATGCCAAAAACACGGTCTGCCTCGAGCTTAGTCACCAGGCCTGATCGATAAAAGATCGTAGCTGTAACTTTATCGAATTTTTTTGTCTTAACTTTTTCACCGGTCGCTTTCAAGCTCTCGATCTCTTCCTTGGGCAAAAGAGTTAGGACCAAGTCGAGATCGTGTATCATCATGTCCTGGATAACATTGGTGTCAGCAATGCGCTCAGGGAAAGGACTTAAACGATGGACATGGACACCAATGATCTTTTCTTTGCGGATGAGCTTTTGCAGCTCCTGGAACGCAGGATTGAAGCGCTCAACAAAGCCGGCTGCCAGGATAAGATTTTTTTGCGCGGCCAGATCGACCAATCGCTGAGCTTGATCCAAAGTGTGGGCCAAAGGCTTTTCGATCAAAAGATGTTTGCCGGTGTTCAAGCATTCAACCGCGATCTCAAAATGTAAAGAAGTTGGCACAGCAATGACCGCGGCGTCGATCTGCGGCAGCAGTTCTTTAAAATCAAAAAATGGCTGGATGCCAAAACGAACCGCAATCTGTTTGACCCTTTCCTGATCCTGGTCCGCAACACCAAAGAGTTTTACTCCAGGCAGAGTTGAAAGGATCCTGGCATGATGCTGGCCCATGGAACCAACACCGATCACCCCAAGTTTTAAGCCGCGGCCCTTTGTCATTTTTTATAGAACTCTTTGATAGCTGAAACGACCTCAGCCAGTTCAGACTCGGTCAGCTCCGGGAAGATAGGCAGGGACATAACCTCTGTTTGTGCCTTTTCGGTCTCAGGCAGATCACCTTTCTTAAAGCCCAAATAAGAATAGGCCTGATGAAGGTGCAGGGCAAGGGGGTAGTAGACCATTGAGCCGATGTTCTTGCTTCTAAGATGGGCGACCAGCTTATCGCGCTCCTTGACCCTGAGGGTGAACTGGTTATAGACATGTTTGCAGCCTTTGGCCTCAGTTGGCAATGAGATTTCAGCAATATTGACCAGGTTTTTGCGGTAAAACTCAGCATTTATCCTTCTATTATGCGAAAAATCGTCGAGCTTAGGCAGTTTCACGTGTAAGATCGCGGCTTGTAAAGCATCAAGCCGGCTATTGTAGCCTATCATTTCATATTTATACATTTCGCGGCTGCCATGGCCCCGAAGCACCCGACATTCATCAGCCAGGTTGCCATTGTTGGTGGTAATCAAGCCGCCATCGCCAAAGCAACCTAGGTTCTTGGTTGGGAAAAAGGAAAAACAGCCGGCATCCCCAAACGCGCCGGATTTCGTGCCATTCTGCTCGGCGCCAATGGCCTGGCAGGCGTCCTCGACCAACCTCAGCCCACGTTTATCGCATATTGAAAGCAAATTTTGCATATCAGGTGTTTGGCCATAAAGAGAGACCGGCAGAATGGCCTTGGTCTTTTTGTTAATAATTGAGGTAACTGATCTTGGCTCTATATTGAATGTTTTAGGCTCTATATCGGCAAAAACAGGCTTGGCGCCGCAATATATAATCGCTTCGATCGTGGCAACAAAGGTAAACGCCGTTGTAATGACTTCGTCGCCGGGCCCAATGCCGCAAGCGCGCAGAGCCAGGTGCAGGGCGTCTGTGCCCGAGGCAACGCCAATCGCATGTTTAGTGCCGCAAAAACCAGCAGCAGCTTGTTCAAAATCAGCTACTGTTTGGCCGAGGATATAGCGGCCGGAATCGACCGAGGCTTTAATGACCTGATCAAGCTGCGGTTGGAAAGATCTATTCTGTCTGGTTATATCAAAAAAAGGGACTGCCATAACAAGCGTAAATTATAGCATCTTTGTCCGGCTTAAGGAAGAACTTTCCGCTAACTAATAAAAAGCCCCCGGCGCGGGCGCCGGGGGTTTAATCGTCGAGAAAAATCTAGTTCGTTACGACAAAATAAGTCTGGCCGAACATCTTGCCGTTGGCAAAGGCCTGCACAATATAGGAGCCATTGGGAAGCTTTCCGCCAAGATCAGAACTGCCGTCCCAGAGGATCTCATTATAACCGAGTTTGCCGCCGGGCGCCCCTGCGGTGAACTTTCGGTGGAAAACAACGCGCATACTACGGACATCATAAATATAAATGTCTATCGATTTATCTTCTGATAATGTGTAAGCAATGCGAGGCTGGTCATCTGGAGCTGAGGTTGAAAGGTTCTTCTCGGTCATGCGAGTAGGAAAGAAAGAGAGGCCTTCGGACAGCTCAAGAAGCAAGGCATTATTTTTTGTATATAAACCGCCGCCCGGGTTGGTCCAGGTGGCATTATAATAGCCGATATCCTGGCCTGGGCTCAGATCAAGAGCAAATGTTGCCGATAGTCCGTCAGCGGCAACTTGAACATTGCTTGCGTCAAGACGAGCGCCGGTTCTTGTATTGGTAAAATAAAGGGAGCCACCTGACTGGAGATACTGACCGACAATAGTATTGTTGGATCTTGTCGCAACGCTTGGCTTGAAAGCAAAATCTTTACTAACGCGGTCAACTCTGGGCAGCACGCCGATGGGAACAGTTGTAGTCGTCGTTGTGCTGGCAGTTGTCTGAGTAGTGGTTGTGGTGGTGGTTGTCGTAAAAGGCAGACTGCCAAATAACTGCGCTTTAACAACCGTCTCTTCGTTCCAGGTCACGACGACAGAATCTTCTCCTGCCGGCACGGAAACGGGCGTTTCGGCCCCGGCAGTAGGGCAGACCTCTATGTCATTGCTGAAGATGCGCATACCATCAGGAGTAAGAACTTGCAAATAGACCTTGCTCTCGGCCATGGAAGGAACGGGCCGGTTGGTTGTTTTATCGTTATCCCAACTGGCTGTGCCGGCCTGCCAAAAAACAGTGATAGCGCCATTAGGTAGAACAGATACAGAAGGATAAACAGCGTCCACATTTGTTTGACTAACCGCAATGTCATCAGCCCAAAGTTTGACAGGGGCTGTTTCAGTAGGCTGTGTCGCACCTGAAGCGCCGGCATAACCAATCTTTTGCGCCTTAATCACATAGTTGCTGCCGTCTTTTTCCGACCAGACAACAACAGCCTCGCGGACGCCGCTCTTATCGATGTCAGGCCAGAGCTGATTGTTTACCGACGAGAAAATAAACGGGGAGCCCCATTTAGCAGAGCTGATGGTGCCGCTGGTCTGCTGAACGCGCAAATTGGATATGCCATTGGAGTCCTGATGCTCCCAGACGACCCAGCCGGTCTTTGTCCCGGTCGAGTCAGGGCCGATATACGCGATAGAAGGGAAGGCATCATTGTTTTCGGAAAGAAGCAGGCCAGGCGAAGCCGCAGTTTGGCCATCCTTGAGCAGGCCGTCACTGTCACAGGCCTTGGAAAAGACCTGCAAATAACCAAAAGTATTGTCGACGGTAAACCAAACATATATAGCGCCGCCGTCGCCAGCGGAGCAAACAGCGGGGGAATAATGATACAGGCCGTTGGCGACAACATTGATAGGCTTGGACCAATAAGGAACGCCAGCGAAAGAGACTTTTTGAGAAACGATCACTTGCTGGGCATTGTTTGAGTCGAGGACGGCAATAGCTTCCAGGAAATTGTCGTCAGAAGTGCGGCAGCCAGACGGCATAAAATATTGTTGATCTGCTGATCCGCTAGTGCCCAGGCCGGCGGTATCCCACTGCAATTTCCCCAGCATATTGACCACCTGGCCATAAAGACCGGCATAAGAAGAACCGCTTTTTGAATCAAAAGTACGATAATCTTCCCACACAACGCCAAATTTCATGTTAGAGGCTGTGGCCGGATCCTCGGAATTGACGCAGACGGGTCTTTTCTTGGCAACAGGGACTTCCCCATTGTCCACTGTCTGAGTGGTTAAAGTCAAATTGCCATTGCTATCGAGGTGGTTGGACAGTATATCGTAAGTTTCTGAACCTTTACTGCCGGCTCGTTCTGTCCAGGCGACAAAAGCGCCGCCGATATTGTCAACGGACAGGACGGCATTGCTCTGGTTGATTCCTGTTGCAGGAACCGACATTATCTTGCCGCCTGAGCCCCACTGGCCGGAACCGCTGCTATTAAGCCTTTGAGCATAAATAGTGTTTAAACCGGTATTGGGGTCCGTCTGCAAGTAGGTCAAGATGGCGCCGCCTGCGCCGTCCGTGACAATGCTTGATATCTGTTCATTGTTCAGGCTGGCGGAAATAACAGATGAGGGCCACTGACTGGTGCCGAGACCGTTGACCTTTTGCGCGTAAATGTCATACTGCCAGTTCTGCTGGTCCTCTCTGGGCCAGAGGACCAAACAGTTGTTGCTCTCGCTTTCAGCCAGGGTAAATTCATAAGCAGTAATGTCGCTATTGGCCACTTTCTCTCCACCGGCGGCCCACTGGCCATAAACAGTGCCGTCAGAATTCAATCTTTGAATATAGACCTCATTATATGAAGCGCTGCGGTAGTCCAGCCAGGCGATAAAACAACCGGTGCCGCCGTCAGAGATGATCTGCGGCCTTTCCTGGTTCTGGGGTATCGCGGTGATCCGAGTGCCACCCGCCTGCCAGCCGGTCGCGGGCGAGCCGTCAGCCGCATTGACGCGAATAGCGTAAATGTCGTAAGCGCTGTTAGCGTCGGTGTACATGCTCCAGGCCATGAACGCACCGCTTGCGCCATCGCTTAATATCTGGACATCGATAGCATTATTTGAAGTGACGACAGCAACGCCATTGTTGGTCCAAAGATTGCTGCCGGAAGATTTGACCCTTTGCGCGTAAAGTTCGGTATAGGTGGTGCTGCGATTGTCAGACCAGGCAACAATAGCCCCACCAGAACCGTCCGCGACGACTTTGACGTTGGTCTGGTTCGAGGTCAAGGCGCAGACCCCCAAGCCGCCATCGGTCCATTGCTTTACGCCGCTGGAGCTGATCTTCTGTATGTATATATCCGTATTGTCCTTGTCGCCTGAACGAATGTCGTTCCAAGCTACAAAGATGTTGCCGCTAGCGTCGACCGCCATACTTTGTGACGAGGCATAGCCTGTCGAGAGCTTGACCGGCTCAGGCCAGAGCGCGTGGCCGCTAGCGTCAAAGCTCTGCAGATAAATATATGTGCTGGTGCTGATGTTGCCCCAAGTCGCCAGGCTGCCGCCGGATGGAGAGGGGATGGACATAGTCCCGCTAAGCCGCGCACTGCCGCCTGTATCATTGATCGTCCGGCCCAATGCTGTGCTTTGGCCGGGATCGTTCCAATTGCGGGTGATATCTGCGGCTGAGACAAG
>JAFGDE010000022.1 GCA_016932255.1 Candidatus Saganbacteria bacterium | reverse complement strand
ATGCTTTTCCATGAATTCGGACATGTCGATGCGGATGAGCGCTTCCTGGGTGCCGAACATGAACTCGGACAGGCGTCGGGCGACCTCGGTCTTGCCCACGCCGGTCGGGCCGGCGAAAATAAATGAGCCGACCGGCCGTTGCGGCGGCTTTAGGCCTGCCCGCCCGCGGCGGATCGCCTGGGAAATGGCGTGGACCGCGTCGTCCTGGCCGATAATGCGCTGGTGCAGTTCCTCTTCCATGCGGATGAGCTTCTCTGTTTCAGCCGCGGTCAGCTTAACCACCGGAATACCCGTCCAGTCGGAAACGATCTCAGCGATATCCTCTTCCGTGACCATGGCTTCGCCCTGTTCAACCTCAGCTTTGTGCGATTCCTCCAGTTGTTTTAGCTTTTTCTCGGCCTCACTGATCTTGTCGCGCAGCTGGGCGGCTTCTTCATATTTTTGTTTGTTTAAGGCCGATTCTTTTTCACGATAAGCCTTTTCCAGGGCGCGCTTGAGCGCCTGGATGTTCTTGACCGGCGAGAGCAGGCGCAGTCTGACCTTGGCCGCGGCCTCATCCATGACGTCAATGGCTTTGTCCGGCAAGAACCGGTCGGAAATATAGCGGTGGGAGAGCGAAGCTGCGGCGATCAAGGCGGCATCCGGGATCTTGACATTGTGATGCGCTTCGTAGCGGTCGCGGATCCCTTTGAGGATATCGATGGTCAGTTCGGTCGTTGGTTCCGGCACCAGGACGGGCTGGAAGCGGCGCTCGAGTGCTGCGTCCTTTTCCACGTTCTTGCGGTATTCGTCCACTGTGGTGGCGCCAATGACCTGCAGTTCGCCTCTGGCCAGGGCTGGCTTAAGCATATTGGCCGCGTCAATGGCGCCTTCCGCGCCGCCAGCACCCACCAGGGTATGTAATTCATCGATGAACAGGATGATCTGGCGTTTTTTAGCCAGTATCTCGTCCAGCATCTTCTTGACCCGGGATTCGAATTCACCGCGATATTTGGTCCCGGCCACCATGCCGCCGAGATCAAGGGCGATGATCTGTTTATCGCGCAGGACGTCGGGGACTTCGCCTTTAATAATACGTTCGGCCAGGCCTTCCACGATAGCGGTCTTGCCGACGCCGGGGTCGCCCAGCAGGACCGGATTGTTTTTGGTCCGGCGCGAGAGGATGCGCATGACGCGGTCGATCTCTTTCTGGCGGTTAATGACCGGGTCAAGTTTGTTCTCTTTGGCCATGGCGGTCAGGTCACGGCCGAAACTGGCCAGGGCCGGCTTGGTCTTGCGGGGCGGGGCACCCAGCGCCATGCCTGGAAAGCCAAACATGCCACCACCCGGCTGGCCGAAGGCCTCTTCTGGGAAGTCCTCTTCACCCGGGAACTCTTCCTCTTCTCCGCCGCCGGCAGCGCCCAGGCCTTTTTCCGCTTCAGCGATGATCTCTTTGGCGGCCTTGTCAAAAGTTATCTTGCGTTTATGCAGGGCCTGGGCAGCCAGGCTCTCGCCTTCACGGATGATGCCCAGCAGGATATGTTCCGGCCCGACGTAATTAAAACCCAGTTCCCTGGCCGCATTATAGGCCAGTTCCAGGACCTTCTTGGCCCTGGGGGAGAGAACGATCTTTTCCGGGGAGCCTTCGCCCCGGCCGATGAGCGATTCAATGTCAGAGAAAAGGTTGACGGGGTCGGCCCCGAGCTTTTGCAGGACCTTTAGTGTTAGGCCTTCTTCCTTGATCAGGCCCAGGAGCAGATGTTCGGTGCGCACGTGGTCATGCCCCAGTCGTTTAGCTTCTTCTGAGGCAAGCGAGAGCAGCCGTTGCGCTTCATCAGAGAAATAGTCGTAAAAACGCTCGGACGGCCGGCGCTTGAACAGGGAGGCAAAGATATCCGGGAACTCAAAAAAGCCGGGAATGCCCAGCTCATCAAATCCGCCTAAAGCGCCGCTGGTCGGCAGAAGACCTTCCTCCGCCGCGTGCTTGGTGCAAAGATGGCGGGTGATCTTCTTGCCGTTGACTATTTTGGTGATATGGACCGTGGCCGGCAGGCCGCAGACCTCGCATTTAAAAACCTTACCGCTTTCTGCCATGTTGCTTCTCCTTTGCCAACAAAGATCTATTTTAGCATCTCGTCCAGCATTCTTTCAACCTCGATATGGAAGCGATCGGCCATTTTAAGCAGGGCTTTAACCCCGGAGAGGTTCAGGCTCATTTCATCCATCAGAGCGCAGACCTGTTTGATCTGGGTCAGATCATGCTGGGAGTAGAGGCGATACTTTTTACTAGTCCGTTTAGGCTGGATAATGCCTGCCTCTTCATAGATGCGCAGGGTCCTGGGGTGACAGCCCAGCAGTTCTGCTGCCACGCTGATGGTGTAGACTGGTTTTTGGCTGTCGTGAAGCCAGCGGAACATCATCCGACCCTCCTTATGGAAAACCTTAACTAAGTTGCCATTATAAACCTTATCATTAAATTTGTCAAGGTTTGAAAAATCTCGCCTTGGCGGCCTCTCTATGCTATAATTCGGGTATCTTTTGATCAAGGAGTGGTAATATATGTGGCTTTGGATCTTTCTGGCAATCGTTGTTGTGCTCGTTCTATGGGTGATCATGTCCTTTAATCGTCTGGTCGTTCTGCGGACGCGCGCAGAAGAGGCCTGGGCGGATATCGAGGTCCAGCTGAAGCGGCGCTATAATCTTATTCCCAACCTGGTCAATACGGTCAAAGGCTATGCCAGCCACGAAAGCCAGGTCTTTGAGAAAGTGACCCAGGCCAGGGCGTCGGCCATGGGCGCGACCGGCATGGCGGAAAAGGCCCAGGCTGAGAACGCTCTGTCCTCGACCCTTAAGTCACTCTTTGCCGTGGCTGAGAACTATCCCCAGCTTAAAGCCAACGAGAACTTCATGCAGCTGCAGAAAGAGCTGACGGATACAGAGGACAAGATCCAGTATTCGCGCCGCTTCTACAATACCAACGTGCGCGACTATAATATCAAGACCCAGATTATCCCGACTAACATCATCGCCAGCATGTTCGGTTTCAAGAAAAAGGACATGTTCGAGATCGCTGAAGCAGCACAGCGCGAGGTGCCCAAGGTCCAGTTCTAGTCAATGGCTGAGCTCGCGCGCATAAATATTTACGACCAGATCGATTCCAACCGGAGAAAGACCTTCTTTTTTATCCTGGGTTTTGTCCTGTTCATCGTTCTTCTCGGCTGGATTATCGGCCTGGCGCTAAATGAGCCCTATCTCTTCCCGGCCATCGCCTTTCTCATTGCCGCTGTTTCGGCCGTGACCAGCTATTATTACAGCGACAAGATGGTCCTGGGGCTTTCCGGCGCCAAAGAGATCAAGAAACAGGACGACCCGGACCTCTACAATCTGGTCGACAACCTTTGTATCGGCGCGGGCCTGCCGCAGCCAAAGATCTTCATTATCAATGACAGCGCGCCCAACGCTTTTGCCACAGGCCGCGATCCCCAGCACGCGGTCGTAGCTGTTACCACCGGCTTACTGGACAAACTGAACAAACGGGAGTTGTCCGGCGTGATCGCGCATGAACTGACCCACGTAGGCAACTACGATATCAGGTTAATGACCATTGTGGCTATCCTGGCCGGTACAGTTGTGCTGATGTCCGATCTTTTCCTGCGCTGGACCTGGTTCGGTGGGCGTGGCCGCAGCCGCAGTGACAGCAGGGGCGGGGGCCAGGCTCAATTGATCCTGTTCATCGTCGCCGTTGCGCTGGCCGTTCTCTCGCCGTTAGTCGCCCAGGTGATCAAGCTGGCCATCTCACGCAAGCGGGAATTCCTGGCTGACGCTGGCGGGGCCATGATCACGCGCGATCCCGAAGGACTGGCCCTGGCTTTAGAGAAGCTGACAGCCGATAAAGAACCGCTGGAAGTGGCCAACAAAGCTACGGCTCATATGTATATCATCAATCCGCTCAAGGAATATGAGGGGACCAGCCGCGGCTGGTTCGCCGGTATGTTCATGACCCATCCGCCGATCGAGGAGAGATTGGCCAAGCTTAGGGCGATGTGATCAAAAGCCCGGGTTGAAGACCTCGTCCGATATCCCCTGGTTCAGGACGATATTGCTGCCTTTCAGGCTGATATCAAGACCGACAAGTATCCCCGGCCGGAGTTCAATGGCTGACCGCCCTTTGAAGCCGGTCGGGGTCCAAACCCCATCTATTAATTCATAATCGATATCGATCACACCGTTCAAGCGCTCGTTGACCAGGATAATGTCCAGTTTGGTCAGAAGGTCGCGCTGCTTATCGAAATGGAAATTGACCTGCTTGACGTTCTTAAGCACGCTTGGTTTGGGCCAGCCCGCGATGACCACTTCCTCTGATGAGGCGCTGATGGTCTTGAGCTTAAAATTGAAAGGAATGAGCCTGGGATTAAAGCCGGGGTGAAAGTCCAAAGCATTGATCAGCTTGACGTACCAACGCTTGCCGTTGCTTTCGATCTTGCGGATATCATTGGCCCTGGCAAAATAGGTGGTGCCATTGAGCTCGGCCCGGATCTTATCGGGCGCCTTGAAATAAGCCTTGCCTGCGAAACGCTGGTTCCCGGAACAGCCGAACAAGTGCAGGGCTGCGTCCAGCGTGATATCGCCAAAGGCATCCTGGAACCTGGAAAACTGCCGGTCAAAGCGCTCTATCACCTGTTCCGGTTCGGGCAAAGCGGCCGCCCAGGCAGTTGCTGCCAGCAGGATGAAACAGAGAATGGCTGCGCCGTATTTTCGCATCAGGCCTATTATATCATTCAGACTGAAATATTGTGAATTTGCCGGCGATAAGGATATTGAGAATGAAATTCAATATACTTACACCTTCATTGCCGGTCAAGATGGCCAGGAACACCGGCTTGGATGTCCGGCTCAAGGTCATTGGCCGGGTCAGGGACGGCCGCCAGGTTGCGGTCGATGCCTGGGCCAGGTTCCAGAACACGTCTAACGCTCTTTTTCCCGGTTGGCTTGTACCGGAAAGCGCAATGGAAACACAGTTGTTGAGGCGGGACCTGGATAGGGTGGTGGTTAAATTCTCGACCGATCCTGAGCTTGACCAGCAACTCCAGGGGGAGAAGGTCTTCCTGGAAAGCCTTGACGGCCACCCCGGCTTTCCTTCGGTCGCCTATTCGGGCCAGGCGCTGGCTGAGCACAGCACCTATGAATATTATACTATTACGCGGGAGTCGCCTTTTTTGGTCATGCCTTTCTATGAAGGAAAATCGCTCGAATCTTTTGAGCTTAAAGACTGGAGAGAAGGCCGCTTGCCCCGGCGTGAAGAAGTGGCTCAACTGGGGGTCGGGATCATGCCGCAAATGGCCGAGCATCTGGCCGATCTGCATGACAAGGGGATAGTGCATCGCGATGTCAAACCGAATAATGCCTTGTTCAATGAAAAGACCGGCGCGCTTATCCTCCTGGATTTTGGCCGGGCCAACTGGCTGACGGCCGAAGCCAGGCAGGATACCGGGACCTTTGGTTTTTATCCGCCTGAACTGCAAGCCAGCGGGTTAACGCGTGAAGATGTGCGTACAGATATCTACGGCTACGGCGCAACTTGTTTTACGCTGCTCACCGGTGAAATGGGGATCAATTTCGGCTTGAAATTGGACCCGTTCAAGCTGACAAGAGTAGAGTATCTGTTCATCGGCCAGAATAAGGTCTTTGCTGATTATTATCGCGCGTTGAGGGGCTTCAGTAATAAGTCGGCGGAGGAATTACTCCAGCGGCTTAATATGCCGGCCGCCCTGAAAGAAACAACACTGGGCAGATACATCGTCAGTCTGTTCCATCCGGCCTTTGACCGCCGCCCGGCGAACATGCGACAGGTGGCCGAAATAATGCGCCAGGCCGGCGGCGAACTGCTGGTCCACGAACTTAATCTGCCGGCTGCTTGAAGCGCTGTGATTATTAGCTTATAATAGCCTCACGATGTCGTTTTCCGAACTGCCAGATAAGACCGGCCATTTCGGCCAATTCGGCGGCCGTTTTGTCCCTGAAACGCTGGTGCCGCCGCTTGAAGAATTGACCAAAGCTTATCTTGAGGTCAGGCAGGACCAGCAATTCCTCAATGAACTGGCTTATTATCTAGAGAATTATGTCGGCCGGCCGACCCCCTTGTATCACGCAGAGAGGCTGAGCGAAAGGCTGGACGGGCCGAAGATCTACCTCAAACGGGAAGACCTGGCCCATACCGGCGCGCATAAGATCAATAACACTATCGGCCAGATACTGCTGGCCAAGCGCATGGGCAAACAGCGTGTCATTGCCGAGACCGGGGCAGGCCAGCACGGCGTGGCCACGGCTACAGCCTGCGCCCTGTTCGGGCTTGACTGCCATGTTTATATGGGCGAAGAGGATATCAAAAGACAGGCGCTCAATGTTTTCCGCATGAAACTGCTTAGCGCGGAGGTCATTCCGGTCAGCTCAGGCACCAGGACCCTGAAAGACGCGATCAATGAGACCATGCGCGACTGGATGGCGCACCCGGAGGACACTTTCTATTGCCTTGGCTCCTGCGTCGGGCCGCATCCCTATCCCATGATGGTCAGGGATTTCCAGTCCGTGATCGGCCGCGAGGCTAGGGAACAGCATTTTAGGCTGGAAAACCGCGCCCCGGACTGCCTGCTTGCCTGTGTCGGCGGCGGCAGCAACTCGATCGGCCTGTTCTATCCTTTTCTGGACGACCCCAAGGTTAAAATAATCGGGGTAGAAGCGGCCGGGGCAGCGCCGCTGAACAAGGGCCGGATCGGCGTGCTGCACGGTTCCAAGAGCTACTTGCTGCAAACAAAGACCGGCCAGATCGAGAACACACATTCCATCTCTGCCGGCCTTGACTATTCCGGGGTCGGTCCGGAACATAGTTATCTCAAAGAGCGCGGCAGGATCGAATACGTCATGGCCAATGATAAGGAAACGCTCAAAGGCTTTAAGTTGCTGTCAGAGACCGAAGGCATTATTCCTGCTCTGGAATCAGCCCACGCCATCGCTTATCTGGAAAAACTGGCCAAGAAAATGCTGCACGACCAGACGGTCATTGTTTGTTTGTCCGGGAGAGGGGACAAGGATGTCGAATCTGTCAAAGGCCTTTACTAAGGGCAAAGCCCTTATAACATACATAACTTTGGGCGACCCCTCGCTGTCTGCCACGGAAAAGCTGGTGCTGGACCTGGTCAGGGCCGGCGCGGACATCATTGAGCTTGGCATTCCTTTTTCCGATCCGCTGGCTGACGGGCCGGTGATCCAGGCGTCGCACCAGCGCGCCCTGAAGAAGAACGCTTCGCTGGCCGACGGCTTCAAGCTGGTCGCTCGGCTGCGCAAGAAGATATCTGTTCCGCTTTGCTTCATGCTGTCATATAATCTGGTCTATCAATACGGGGTCGACAAGTTTTACAAAGAAGCGGCCAGGGTAGGGCTTGACGGAGTGATCATACCGGATCTGCCGCCGGAAGAATGCAGAATGCAGAATGCAAAATGCAGAATTAAGGAAGGATCCGGAATTGATACTATCTTCTTGGTTGCGCCGACGTCAACGGAGGAGCGGATTGAACTGGCGGCTAAAGCCTCGAGCGGTTTTATTTATCTTGTTTCCTCCACTGGCATTACCGGCAAGCGCAAGTCTTTTGCTGAAGACCTGAAGTCGCTGGTCAAAAAGATCCGGCGCCGTTCCAAACTGCCAATAGCCATAGGCTTTGGCATCTCCGGCCCGAAGCAGGCGGCTGAGATGGCCAGGCTGGCCGACGGCGTGATCGTCGGCTCGGCCATTGTCGATCTGATCGCTAAGAAGAGACTTAAGGCCGTGCCCAAGTTCGTTGCGTCTTTGAGGCAAGCGATTGATGCTGGCTAAGATCATCTATCGCTTCAAGCAGTTCTGGTTCGGCATGTTCTCCCGCTATACCAAGGCAGACGTGGCTTTTGTGCGCAGTTATCTGAACCTGGAAGAACAGGCGATCTTTAACCAATTGCCGGGCTTTGACAAGAAGCACGCGGCCGTGGTCGCGCGTAAAATGATAGATATCGCCCATGACGACTATCCGCACCTTGATCAAAGGAAGCTGGCCAGGCTCGGCCTACTGCATGATATCGGCAAGGTCGTGGAAAAGAATTCCCTGATCACCAAGTCAATGCTGGTCATTATCCGTTATTTTACGCCTAAATTGTACGAGGAACTGGCGGAAAAAGGCCGGACAAATCCGCGCTGGCGGCGCTACTATATCCACAAGCATCACGGTTCTGTCGGAGCGGAGCTGCTGCGCAGGATCGGGGTCTCGGCTGAGATACTCTCTATCATCAAAAAGCACGATCCCCGCGTTGAGCCATTCGGACCGGACGACCCTGTTGAGTTGAAGATACTTCAGGAAGCGGATAGTACTTACTGAAAGCCCGTTTTTGCCTTCTAATATTTGAAATTTACAGCTAAATCGGTCGATATATATCCTAGATTAACCATGCCTATTTTTTCTCGAACGAGAAACCCGATTTCCATCCAGCACAGGGCCTTACCAACCCTGCGGCCAGAGCAGTTAGTTGACCGCCTCAATCTCCGCTTTCGACTGGGATTGGACTTGGTGCCTCTTCGCAAAAATCTTCTTATAAAGATAATTAAAGAATCCTCGTTAAGTAACCCTCTCTTTTTACCACGTTTGAGCCGGGCTATTGAGGCAAATGGTTTGGCCGGAATCAACAGAATGCTCCGCAAGGCCAAGCTAGAGGTTGTGAGAATAAATGAGAACTATCGAATAAAAGATCTTGAGGCATTGTCGATATTTAACCAAATGTTGGGCTGGTTCGCAGATTATTTTGTTCCACAAGCAATTACTCCAGAAGGCGATTTATTAAGCGTAAGTTATGACAGTAGCGCAGTTCGCTCAAATACTTTTATGATGAGCGTCGATAAGGAGGGGGCTGGGCGCGACAGTTTGACCGAGTGGAGAGACAGCAATAAAAAATTCTATACCGGCCAGAGCGATGAAATGCCGGAAACTCGAGAGATTAATATTCCGGTCAATGGCCGATTGGCGCTTTTTAGTGTTAATCGAACAAACATTCTAATTACAGCTAAAAAATGCAGGGGAGAGAAAGTCAGGATCGCATCTGCTGAAAGAGACGGTAAAAGATGGATAATGATATATAAAGACAATAAGTTGGTTTATGAAAAATATTGGGAAAGTTCATATAATAAATTTACAGATGCTATTGCCCTCTATCGGATGCAAGCTAGGGAATATTTCTTAGGGAGAAGCGATATATCTCCAGGAGAGATTGAAATAGAAGTAGCAGATCATGGACAATTCCATATTTTCACGTTGGATTCACGCGGCGTAGTTTTACATTTCGGCCAGTGTAAAGGCGAGAAGGTGAGGGTGGTTGCAGAAGAGCAAGACGGCAAGAAATGGCTGTTCGCTTATAAGGGCTCCAAACTTGTTAATAAGGCATATTGGGATGTGGATAAAGCTAGCTTTGTTGATCCAATGTTCATCTTCAGGAAAGAAGCCAGCGAATATTATTTAGAAAAAACCGACCAGCCTCCTGTTGAAATTGAACTAGAAGTTCCCACCTCTGGAGTTATTCATGTGTTTTCAAATAACGGATCTGGGAAATCTGTAAGCCTACAGACAATGAAAGGGGATAAATTGCGGCTGACAGCAGAAGATAGGGATGGCAAGAGGTGGATATCGGCCTATCGCGGAGAAGAACTTGTTTATCAGGGATATTGGGATAAGGAAAGGGAAGGATTCTATGCGGGCGCGATCGATTCATTGTCCATCTTTAGAGAAGAGGCCAGAAATTATTATGCTGGAATCGCTGAAACACCCCCAAAAGAAATAACGACTAAAAAACAAATAAAGGGAGTCTATCTTTATCACTATAAAGGAAGAAAAATCATGGCATCTTTCGACTTTGGGCAAGAGTATGAGGTGAGGCTGGTGGCCGAGGAGAAAGATGGTAAGAAGTGGTTTTTGGCCTATCGCGGAGAGGAACTTGTTTATCAGGGATATTGGGATAATGAAACGGAAAGATTCGTTACAGAGGAACTTGATCCCATCTCGCGCTATAAGGAAGCGGCCAAAAGATACTATTTGGGGGAAACGGATCAGTTGCCTGAAGAGATCGAGATAGATCGAAATATTTCGGGACAAGTGTCTATTTTCCGGTATGAAGGGAAGGCTTGTCACGTTCGCTATCTACGATATAAAGGTAAAAAAATCAGATTAGTTGCCAAGGAAAAGAACGGTAAAAGATGGTTGGTGATGTATGGAGGTAACAAGCTCATTCAGCGATATTATTGGTGCCAGGAAGAAAAGCGTTTTATTAATCCATTATCGAGTTACCGGGAAGCGGCCAGAGACTATTTTTGTGGGGCCACTGATAAAATGCCAGAAGAGATAGAGCTGACCGCGAGAGATGGATGCATCAATCTCTTTAGCGTAAATCGCAAGCAGATCAAAATATTTGTTCATAGGTCTAAAGTGGGCACTGTCAGGCTGGTTATTAAGGAGGCAGATGGCAAGAAATGGCTGCTGGGATACAGCGGTGACGGGCTCGTCTATCAAGGTTATTGGAATGAACAGCTGGAGGAATTTGTTGTGCCTCCGGATCCGGTCTCAATATTCAAAGATCAAGCTAAGAAGTATTATTCAGGCGAGACGGATGAAGCCCCCAGAGATGTTGACATGGTTGTTGCGAATGACGGGAGGATATATTTATTCTATTTTCTGGGATCTGCGATAAATCTGACCATGACAAGGTTCATGGGAGAAACTGTGAAAATAACAGCAGAGGAAAAGGATGGCAAGCGATGGATCTTGGCCTATTGCGGAGATGAGCTCATTTATAAAGGATATTGGCATAAAGAAGGCAATAAGTTTTCTGCAGTGACGATTGACCCAATATCGATCTATAGAGAAACGGCGAAGGATTACTATCTAGAAAAACAAAACATAGCTCCTCCAGAAGTCGAGCTGGTTGTTCCTGCTTATGGCGCATTGCGAATATTTGTTTATAAAAGAGCAGCCAAGCAAATTTATATGAGATCGTATGGCGGCAAGAAGGTAAGGCTGGGAGCTGAGGAGAAAGAAGGCAAAAGATGGATTCTGGTGCATGATGGTCAGGAGCTGGTTAATAAGTGGTATTGGGATAAGCAGGATAAAAAATTCGTTGCACCCTCTGACGTAATTGCGATTTTTCAAGATGAGGCTAAAAAATATTATTTAGGCGAATCAGATGTTGTTCCACAAGCGATCGAAATGAAAGTCCCGGCTAGTGGAGCCATTCATTTGTTTAGTTGCCAGGGTTCATATAGAAGGCTCTCATTAAAGACGATAATTGGAGAAGAGATCAGGCTTGTGGCTGAGGAAAGGGCTGGGGAAAGGTGGCTTCTGGTATGGAGGGGGGCAGAGCTGGTTTATCATGGATATTGGGATAAATGTAAGAAAATATTTATTAAAGAGATGCAGGAAGCCTCTTTTTATAATGAGAAATATGAGCAAGTTGCTCTGGAGATAAACAAACTCTTGCCCGATGAATATCTTCCCGAGTTCATCGAGCATTATGAAGAACTTGCTGAAGTTATCTGGAACCTTTGCCCGGAAGTTTGTGACCAGTTAATGGTCAAAAGGATCATGGTGACCAAAGCGCTCAAAGCATTGGAGTTGCGCGATCTGGTCAAACCAACGACCTTTGATATGCCAAACAAGAATGCTCAAGCGGTCAGGGAAAGGCGAGACGAGATCATCCAGAAGTTGCAGAATATCCTAGATAAACGCTTGGAACGCAGCACTAAGGCCACTGTTTATGAGAAAGCGGTCAATTTGGCCTTTCTGTTGTTAAGACAAAATTATTATCAGGCTTTTTGTGAGAACGACCAAGCTTGTTTGAGATGTCTTTCCCGGGATATCAGAAAGGAAGAAGGCCAGATCAGGAAAGCGGCATTGAAACTGGCCCGTCAATATTACAGGGATCTGGTGACCTATGCGGCAGGTCTTAGCGGCCTGCGGCCTGGCGTGAACCTCTGGCCTTTCCAGGTCGAAGCTGTGCGGCAGATCCTGAAACAGGGCCAGGCGATCCTGGCCGATGAAATGGGCTCTGGCAAAACAGTGCAAACATTGGTCGCCGCGGTCAACTCGGGCGCCCGGACGATATTCATTGTTTGTCCGGAAGAAGCCAAACAAGCCTGGGTGAGAGACCTTTACCGCTTTATTGACGGCCCTATTAGGATCAGCATGTTGGGCTCCCACCACTATAATAATATTAGCGAGGTGGTGCCGGCCCGGCTGCGCGATGCCGAAAAACGCGCCGATATTGAATTCACCGCCATAGCCGGAGGAAGGGAGATCGACGCGTTTCTGTCCGATCCAGGATCTCTGGCTAATGGCCAGCCGCACTTTGTTATCATTAATTATGAGAACCTGATCGAACGCAATAACAGAGGCAGTACTGCCAGCCGGACCCAGCTTATGAACAGTATCGAGCCGGACTTCTTGATCGTGGACGAAGCCCACGGCATCAAGAATACCGGATCAGAGCGGTCACGGCAGGTGAGATCCATTCAGGCGGCCCGCAAGGTCCTGGTCACAGGGACACCGCTGGAGAACCGGGCCGAGGACCTTTACGCCTATTTAAGCTTTTTAATGCCGGCTACTTTTCACGATAGGCGTCAATTTGAGGCCCAGTATGGCGGGGATGACCTGGCCAAGATGGGCGAGCTTCACCAGATCGTTAAACAGGTAATGATCAGAAGGAAAAAAGACCAGGTATTGAGCGGACTGCCTGACAAAGTATATCAAGACGTGATGATCGATCCGGGCTCGGGCGAAATGTTCTGGGAAGGACAGACCATTCAACTGGATGCTGCCGTGGCTGCTGCCCAGCGCCAGGCTTATGAGCAGGTCCTCGATCATTATATTGAATGGGAACTTGATTATCAGACCAGCCTGGGCAGGGAAGTTGATAACGTCACTTCCTCAACAAAAATAACCCGGCTGCAGCAAGCAGCCTGCGATCCTGGGATAATTGGCTTTGATGGCACAGGTTCGTTGAAATATCTGGCCCTGGACAGGATCATTGAAGAAAAAACCGGCCGAGGCGAAAAAGTGGTCGTTTTCTCACCCTACAGCGAGATCACCCAAAGATTAAAGGCCAGATATGAAAGCTATGGCGTTGCTTACATGGACGGCGAGGTGGGCAAATCGGACCGTTTGGCCGAGATCGATCAATTCCAGAACGGCGAGGATAAAAAGGTCTTTGTGGCCACGATAGGCACCGGCGGGCAGAGTATTTCCCTGACCGCGGCGGCCACGGTCGTCTTTTTCAACAAACCGCTCAAACCGTCGACCGTTGACCAGGCCATTGACCGGATCCACCGGATCGACGAACAGCGCAATGCCGGCCGCGAGAATATCGAGGTCGTCAGCCTGATCCTGGGCGGCGAGCGCTCGATCGATCTGGCGATCGAGAACCTGCTGCTGAAGAAGCGCATTATTTCCGACATTATTATCGACGGACTGATCACGCCGGAGATCAGGGAGGAACTGGCCCGGCTGGAAGCCCAGATATTCGAGAAATTCAGGGTTAGAGCGGAGAACGGGTATCTGCCAAAGGCTGCGGCAGCTGCGCCGGCCCAGACCAAGGCGCAGCAGGCGTTCCTCTTGGCGCTTAATTACGGCTGGGATACCGCGGCTGAGCTCTATGCCAGCGAGCTGAAGAATTTGGCTCCTTACTGGATCCACTGGTTGAAGAACCGGCACCTGGTGCGATTATCCCTTGATAACAGGATAGAATTCCCGTCCACGATCATGTTTGCTGGTTCCGGGCCATCGATCAGCATGCGGGCCTGGCAGGAACTGGCGCCGGTCTTGGCCCGCCTGGGCTTGCCAATGCCTGTGGGCACTGATCTTGATCTCAGCCACAACATGATCAGGTTGGGCGTTTCAGCTAATCGGGTCGTCGGCAACATGGTGAGACCGCCTTTTGGTGACGGAAAATTTGATATGGTTGACAACGCCTCTTTATCTCTGGTCCCCCAGCACCAGCGTGCCAGAACACTGGCTGAGGCTCACCGCGTTCTCAAGGATAACGGTTACCTAGCTATTACTACGACAGACCGGGAGATCGGCGATGATTTTGTTCAGGGGATCCAGGAACTTGGTTTTGATGTGGTCAGCCGTGGAAAAGCAGAGATCGACGACTTAACATATGGGGCTTTGCGGGCACAGTACGGCGAAGAGATCGCCAAGAGCATCAAGGATAAAACTGGCTCCAGAGCCCAGCTGCTGCTGGCACGCAAAGCCAGGCCATTGAATCCTGAGGTGGCCTGGCAGCATTTCCAGTTCGCGGGATCGGAAAAGGACGTTGATGCTTCTGATCGGCCCCTTGAGGCTCCGTTGGCTCCTGGAGAACCAAAAGTTGTTGATCTTAAAAGTATCGACTTGTTGAAATTCTCCGATCCAATTCTCGAAAGATCAGTAGGCCCCCTCCATGGGATCGTCTATCGGAACGACCTGGACAGCTTATCAAGGCCGGAATTGATCGCTGAGATCGAAGAAAAGGTATCGGCCTTGCGGCGACTGGCGGAGTCACGAGCTGAAAATGAGGGATTCTTTGCTGATCTTGATCTGCTCTTGAGTAGCAACGGCGATTTTTCAGCAGAAGAAAAGAGCAAAATGATCGCTGCTTTGATCGAAAGGTCCCATCGCCTGCTGCCGATCAAATGGACCGATTATCAAGAGCTATTCGCCGGTTACAGCAGCCTCCAGGCGATACCTGAACAGAAATTGCGCGCCTTAGGCTTGATCAGGGAAACAAGATTTATCAGGGGGGTCCAGACAACGATCTGCACCCATATGCTGGTCTATTATTTCAAGAAATTGCTCGCGCGGTTGAAAGTGAGCGTATAAGGAGCTGATGCAAGATGACAAGAATCAACGGTTTAGGACCGAACGGCAAGCCAGCCCGCTTGCAGCCCAATTTCCGGCTTCACGGATCAATGAGCCAGTTGTCCGGAGCAAGACAGCGCTATGTCAGGCCTTTTCTTCCCCAAGAAATGACCCAGGAACAGCGCGGGGAATACGCCCGGTCGGTGACCGAACGGTTCGCTCAACTGGTCAGACAGAACCGTGAATATATCGGCACGAACCGCGGCACGCAGATCGATCTGTTCAAACAGGTCTTGAACAGCGGCAATATACGGTTGCTGGAACACGAAGGCAGACTGGTCGGCCTGATCATGTTCAAGGTCTATGAACGGGGCAGGGAGGCTGAAATGGGTGTGGTCAAGCTGGTCAAGGCGGTCGTGGACCGCGACCTGGTGACCGAGCCCGAATTCACTGCTTTTATCGAAACTTTTTGTTCAGAGGCCAGGGATGAGCTGGGAGCACGAATGGTGGTTTCGCAGGAAAAGAACGGCGAAACTATGCTGACCAGGGCTATGAAAAGCGCCGGATTCAGAGAGCTTGATCTGACCAAAGAAACTATCGAATTCAGGATTTTCCGGAACCTGGATAGATTCTCTCTATATCAAAGAGATCTGGCCTAGTTCGAATGCTCCGCGCTGACCGTTGTCCTGATCCCGCCTCTGACATTGAACTCGCCCACGATCTTCATTTTACGCGGCTTACAAGCAGCCACAAAGTCATCCAATATCTTGTTGATGACCGTTTCGTGGAAAGAACCTTCATTCCGGTAAGAAACAAAGTATAACTTCAGCGACTTCAACTCCACCAGCAGTTTGTCCGGCGTGTAGTCGATGGTGATGGTGGCAAAATCCGGCAGTCCGGTCTTGGGGCAGACACAGGTGAACTCCGGGAACTCGATGTGAACGTTATAGTCCCTCTTCGGATATTTATTTTCAACCGTTTCGATGTTCATCGATCACTTTTCTAAGGAACCAGCGACTAAACGTCGCGGTTCCTTACTGTTTGATGGAACCGAGGCGTTTAGCCTCGGGCCATCTTAATATTATTTTTCCCTATATTTATTGATCTCGTCCCGTAGCTTCCTGGCGGCGCCGGCTGCTGCCTGAGCAAAGTCCTCGCCTTTGGAAGCATAAATAATGCCGCGGGAAGAGTTGATGACCGCTCTGTTGCCGTGCTTGTCAACGCCGGCCTTGACCGCGGCAGCCAAGTCTGCGCCCTGGGCGCCGACTCCCGGGATCAATATCGGCATCTCGCCTACGATCTTCCTGATCTCAGCCAGGTCCTCAGGTTTAGTCGCGCCGACCACCAGGCCGAGGTTGCCATGCTTGTTCCAGTCCTTGACCTGGAAAGCCACGTTGATGAAAATGTCACGCTGAAAATCCTTTGAGCCCGGGTTGCTGGTCAGGCAGAGCACGATCACGCCCTTGTCGCGGTATTCCAGGAACGGTTCCAGCGAGTCTTTGCCCATGTACGGGCTGACCGTGACCGCGTCGGCTTTGTAGATGTTAAATGCTGCTTCGGCGTAAGCGGCGGATGAGGTGCCGATGTCGCCGCGCTTGGCGTCCAGGATGACCGGGATGCCGGTCTGCTGGATCAGCTCGATCGTCTTGATCAGCGAGGCCAGGCCGTAAACGCCGTAACGCTCGTAAAAAGCGATGTTGGGCTTGTAGGCGCAGACCAGGTCCTTGGTGGCATTAACGATCTCGCGGTTGAAAACAAAGATGGGGTCTTCCTGGTTCAGCACGGTCTGGGGGACTTTCTGCAGATCAACGTCCAGGCCGACACAGACCAGACTGTTGTTCTGTTTGACCGCCTTGTCTAACTTGTCCAGGAACTTCAAGCTGGGTTTTCCTGTCCGGGCCCTTCCGCCGGCGCTTCACCCGGCTCGACCTGGGCTTCTTCCTCGTCCTCGACCTCTTCAGCTTCGCGCTCGGCCCGTTCCTTTTCCTTTTGCGCGATTATGTCGCCGATGGTGACCTTCTGTTTTTCCTGTTCCTGCGTTAAAGTCTCTCTGATCTCCTGTTTTTCCCGCTGTTTTTTGGCGGCCTTGATCGACAGGCCGATCTTCTGTTCCTCAGGCAGGACGCGCAGGACCTTGACTTCGACCTCGTCGCCGATCTTAACGCCGGCGTCCTCAGGCTTTTCGATCGGTTCCTTGGACATTTCCGAGATATGGATCAGGCCTTCCAGGTCATTGCCCAGGTCGGCAAAAGCGCCGAACTTGCAGAAGCGCAGGACCTTAACCTTAATGACCTGGCCGGGCTTGAAGAGTTGAGTGGCTCTTTCCCAGGGATCAGGCTGAAGCTCCTTGAGGCCTAAGGCGATCTTCTTGTTGACCCGGTCAACGCCCAGGACGAACACGTCCAATTCCTGGCCGACCTTGAGCACTTCGGACGGGTGCTTGACCCGCTTCCAGGAGAGCTCCGAGAGATGGATCAGGCCTTCGACCCCGCCCAGATTGACAAAGGCGCCGAAGTTCTTGAGGCTGGAGACCGTGCCCTTCCTGGTCTGGCCGACCTCGATCTCGTCAAATATCTTGGATGATTCCTGTTTGACCTTTTCGCCCGCACCGAGGCGGTGCGACATGATGATCTTGCCCTGACGGCGGTTGACCTCGATGACCTTGACAGGGATGGTCTGATCCTTGAAAGCGTCCAAGGATTCCTGGCCGCGCTTCATGACCTGAGAGGCCGGGACGAAACCGCGCACGCCGTCGCATTCCACGACCAGGCCGCCTTTGACCACCTGAACGACCTTGCCTTCCAGCAGGGTGCGGTTCTTCTTGGCGTCAAAGGCCACGTGCCAGCGCTTTTCATGGTCAGCACGCGTCTTGGACAGGACAACGTAGCCTTCCTTGTTCTCCAGATTCTCAATGAACACGTTGATGACATCGCCGACTTTAACGATCTCTTCAGGCGAATTGGAGCTTCTGTCGCTCAATTCTTCCGGCAGGATGATCCCGTCGGCTTTGTATTTGATGTCGACCAGCACGGCTCCGGGCTCGACTTTCATGACCGTGCCTTTGACGATATCGCCGGGCTTGTATTCCTTGAAGGTCGATTCATAAGTCGTCGGCTGGGCCGGCGGCGTTTCAGCCTTGTCTGCCGGCGCGGCCGGTTTTGGCTTGCTTTTAGGTTCCATGGTAGTGGCTTTCATCGATGCTTCTTTCTTGGGGGCTGGTTCGGGTTTTGCTTCTGCAACCGGGGGTGCTGTCTCAACTGCTTTGGCCTGGCGTTTTGTTTCTGCCAGGGTTTCCTGTATCAGCGCTTCGACCTCCATGAACTCATCGGACCCCTTGCCTTTTTCAATGCTCGTACCCAGGTATTCTTCTGCCATGGTAAAACCTCCTGTGCGCCTGTGTCTACAGCGGTTGTGACTTCGGCGCGCGCAACCTGATAAGAATAACATAGAAGCCTTGCAGGGTCAATGAGAGCGCCCTATTGCCAGCCGTATTTTCCCAGCAGAGGGACAAAAACGCAGGCCTCGCCGCGGTCGGTCCTGAAAATCCCATTATTTTTCCTGATCCGGGTCATGATCTGCAGGCGCCGCTCGCCCAATGGGATGACGAGGCGGCCGTTGTCTTTTAATTGATCGAGCAGGGGCGGGGGAGTGTCGGGCGCAGCCGCGGTCACCAGGATGGCGTCATAGGGCGCGCTGTCCGGCCAGCCGAGGCTGCCGTCGCCGGTATGAAAAGCAATGTTCTTATAGCCAAGAGTGTCGCAGGTCTTTTGCGCTCTGGCCGAAAGTTCAGGCACTTGTTCGACAGTATGGACCTTGTTGCACAGCTGCGAGAGGATGGCGGCCTGATAGCCTGAGCCTGTGCCGATCTCCAGCACGGTCTCTTTGCCTGTCAGCTCCAATAATTCCGTCATCCTGGCGACGATATACGGCTGTGAAATGGTCTGGTCATTGCCGATGGGCAGGGCGCAGTCCTCATAGGCTGAAGGCTCAAGGTCTTTAGGCACAAAAGCATGGCGCGCTACGGTCTCAAAAGCCTTGATCACGCGAGGGTCTTCGATCCCGCGCGGCAGCAGCTGGAAGCGGACCATATTTTTTCTCAGCCGGTCATGGTCCATACAGGCATATCTTAGCTGATGCTGCGGCTCTTGACAAATTGTGTCTTTGACTTCAAAATGGATATAATGGTAGCTGACAATAAATACGGTTTTGGCCCCCATTTACTGCTCGATCTTTACGATTGTCCCGGCGACAAGCTGGCGGACGTCGGCTTTATTTTTGATCTGCTAGATACTTTTCCGGCCAGGATCGGCACGACCAAGATATCCCAGCCGTATGTCTTCCGCTATAAAGGCAAGAACGAGAAGGAGTGGGGCGTTTCCGGTGTTGTGCTGATCGCGGAATCGCATATTTCGATCCACACTTTCCCTGAGAAGCAGCACGCTTTCGTCGATATATTCTCAAGCCGTGATTTTGACACTGATGCGGCCAGCCGCATGCTGATCGAGGCCCTAGGGGCTAAGCGGCATGAGGCTTCGGTCCACAGCCGGGGCATGGCCCATGTGCCGGAAATGCTGGCTGACCCAAAAATGGCCCTGGCCGGCAGCCACCGCACTTTCCATTAATGTTTACTATCTTACCTGTACCGCACGAAGCGACCACCTCTTACGGCAAAGGGACCAGGAACGGCCCGGCCGCTATTCTCAAGGCGCTCAAGCAGGTCGAGGAGTTCGACGAAGAGCTTAAGCTTGAGATCAGGCCCGGCAAAGAATATACGATAGCAAAACCAGCATCGCTCGCGTCACTCGTTGCGCGTTACGCATCTCTTTTAAGCTCAAACACGATACCCGTAATGCTTGGCGGTGAGCATTCAATAACTTCAGCCGCGGTCAAGACCTGCGCCCAAAAGTTCAAAAACCTTTCAGTTCTGCAGTTTGATGCCCACGCGGACCTGCGCGATAAGTATCAAGGCAGGAAGGACAGCCATGCCTGCGCTATACGTCGGGTCTTGGAGATTTGTCCGGCGGTCCAGGTGGGGATTCGCAGTATTTCCAAAGAGGAATATGACTGGGCAGAGAAGAGCGGCCAGCTCAAGAAGATGCACTTAGCCAGAAAGATCGAGCCGGTGGATAAGATCGAGGCCCAGCTGTCCCAGAACGTTTATATTACGATCGACGTTGATGTTTTTGATCCGTCGATCATTCCTTCGACCGGAACGCCTGAACCGGGCGGCATGCTGTGGTACGAGGTCCTGGATATTCTAAAGGGCGTGTGCGCGACCAAGAACGTGGTTGGCTTTGACGTTGTTGAACTATCCCCAAAGAAGGGCGACATTGTCTCTGACTTCACCGCCGCAAGGTTGGTTCATAAGGTGATGGGGTATATTAGTTCAAAGAAGCAATAGCCCGGCCCAACCGCTCCTCAACTTTCTTCTTGCCCAATAGCTCCACCAGGTCGTACATGGGCGGGCCTGCCTGCCGGCAGGCAGGGACTCAAGCGTGCCAGTCAAAGCCAGGCGGCAGGGAGCTAAAAAGGACTAGAGGTCGTTAATTTTCCATTCGGCAGTTCAAAATAGATCTTCTTGTTCTTTACGTAGACATTGGCAATGCCTTTTTTGCGATTCTTTTCTTGAGCTTTTTTAACGGCTCGGTTGCCGATACGAAGCATTTCTAAGAAAAATTCAAAAGTTTTATTGGTCATTTTATTTGCCTTTTTGATATAACTTAAATAAACCTTCGTCAATTATCTCAAAACTTGATCTGTCTCCGGTGGCAACGGGAATAAGCTTTTCCATGCCATTATATATGATAGTCCATTCATCTACAATATCTTTATATTGTTCCCAAAAATTCACTTTACTGCGATGGAATCTTCTGATCACATCAGCCTTTGGTACATCGTGTCCGCCGCCTTCGACCCTCGCTTTAATTCGCTCTAAGGCAACCTCAGGCGTGTCAACAAATATATAAAATATGGAGAGGCGATAGCCCAAACGTTTCACTTTCTTAATCACTTTTATTAGGTAATTGCCTGATAATGTGGATTCCAGGGCAACAGAAGCTTTCCGTTTAATTGTTTTGTTTAGAAGGCTAAAAAAAGCTTTCCCTGCGCTTATTCTTCCCTTGGCTTTATCAGCTAGGATATCAGCATTTAGAAATTCAACAGAATATTCTTTCAATAATTCTGTAGCAATAGTAGTTTTTCCGGTGCCGTTCGCGCCAGCCAAAATAATGAATCTTTTTGATTTTTTGTTCATCTATGTGAACACTCTCAGCTAAATTTAATGGCTCGACTCAACCGCTCTTCAACCTTCTTCTTGCCCAATATCTCCACCAGGTCGTACATGGGCGGGGACTCAAGCGTGCCGGTCAAGGCCAGGCGGCAAGGGTGGATGACCTGGCCGAGCTTTAAGCCGAGCTCCTCAGCCAGGGCCTTGAACACAGGTTCGATCTTGTCCTTGGTGAACGGCTCAACTTCAGCCAGCCGCTCCTTGAGCGCGGTCAATATCTTTTTGGCATTAGGCGTCTTGAAATGCTTTTCCACGCCTTTCTTGTCATAGTCGAACTCATCCTTAAAGAAGTAGCTCGAAAGCGGCACAATGTCAGGGATCAGCACCAACCGATCATGGAAAGCCATGACAACTTTCTTGAGATATTCAACATCATGGTTGCCGTAAGCCTCGATCAACAGCGGCTCGCACAGGTCGACCAAACGTTCGGGCAGTATCTGCCGGATATATTTGCCGTTCAGCCAGTTGAGCTTGTCCATGTCAAAGACCGCCGGGCTTTTCTTAACGCCCTTGAGCGAGAACTTCTTGATCAGGTCCTCGCGCAAGAATAGTTCCTCGTCGCCAAAACCCCAGCCCAGTTTGGCAATGTAGTTGAGCATGGCTTCGGGCAGATAGCCCATATCTTTATATGAGATGACCGAGGTGGCTCCGTGGCGCTTGGACATCCTGGCCTTGTCCTTGCCCAGGATCATCGGGATGTGGGCGAACTTGGGCGGCTTCCAGCCGAACGCCAGGTATAAAAGTATCTGGCGAGGAGTGTTGGATAAATGGTCGTCCCCGCGGATAACATGACTGATCTCCATCAAATGGTCATCGACCACGCAGGCGAAGTTATAGGTCGGAAAACCGTCTGACTTGAGGATGACAAAATCGTCCAGCAGTTCGTTCTGGAACACGACCTTGCCCCTGATCTTGTCGTCCACGATCGTTTCGCCCATTGGCGGCAGCATGAAACGGACGACTTTGGGCATGCCGCTATCCAGCCTGGCCTTGATCTCGGCTTCTGAAAGCTTGCGGCATTTGCCGTCGTAGCGGGGAGCTTCCTTGCGCTCGGCCGCTTCCTTCCTCTTTTTGTCCAGCTCATCGGGCGTGCAGAAACAATAGTAGGCCTTGCCTTCTTTTACCAGCTGTTCAACATGGTCCTGATGGATCTTGAGCCGTTCGGTCTGGAAATAGGGGCCAAATGGTCCGTCAACGTTGGGGCCTTCGTCCCAGTCCAGGCCCAGCCATTCCAGGCCGTCAAAGATCGCCCGGTTAGCTTCAACGGTCGAGCGCTCGCGGTCAGTGTCCTCAATGCGCAGGATGAACTGGCCGCCCTGGTTGCGGGCATAGAGCCAGTTGAACAGGGCGGTCCTGGCGCCGCCGATATGCAGCGCGCCGGTGGGGCTAGGTGCAAACCTTACTCTTATCATGATATACTATTCTAACATGACACGACTAAACTATAAAATAGTTCTCCTATTTTCGATTTTTTATTGTCTATTTTCGACTATCGCCTATTCCCAGGACCTGACCGACCGCGCCATGCGCCGCGGCATCGGCACGCGCTCGGCCGGCATGGGCGGTGTTGGCACCGCGGTGGCGGACGACGGCAGCGCGGTCTTTTACAATCCAGCCAACCTGGCAGAGCCGGGTTTTTGCTATATGGTCGGCGATCCTGACGCTGAACAGCGCGGGGTCAATGGCTCGATGGAACTGCTCAAACTGGGCTATATTGGCTACGGCGCCTGGAAAATGCAGGAAACGACCGGCGACGAGATCAAGACAACTGCCATTGGTTTCGGCAACCGCAGCGGCTGGCTCAATTGGGGCATGACCTATAAAGATATGAGCTGGAACCTGTCGGGTGTCCCGGCCAGCGGCTGGGCAACTGACATCGGTTTTTTGATGAGGGTCACGCCGCAGCTGGAAGTCGGCCTGCTCGGCCAGGACCTCTTTACCAGCAAGGAATCGCTCGTGCCCGCGGCTGGCCGGCTGGGGATCGCCTTCAGGCCGATCGGCGACCGCCTGCTGTTCGCTGGCGATGTTGAGCTGAACCGCTCGGGCCAGAGCTTCGGCCATCTGGGCGTTGAAGCGATCGTGACCCAGGGCCTGACCTTTCGCGGCGGCGTTGACCGCGGCGAGCCCACGGCCGGACTGACTCTTGACCTGGCCTTGTTCTCTTTTGAGTACGCGGCCCGCTTTAATGAGGCAGGACAATCGACCAATTGTTTTGAGATGGGGCTTAAGGTCCTGCCGTCCAGGGCCAGGCCTTTCTCGCTCATCAAACCCAAGGAATTCGCCTTGATCGACGTCAGCGGCGCGCTCAAAGGCGGCCGCGATGAGTACAGCTTCCTCGGCGGTTACCGGCCGGGCGTTGATTCGATCATTCAGCAGATCAGGCGGGCGGCCAAGGACAGCAGTATCGACGGCATCATGCTGCGCATCGGCGGCTTTGGCAGCGGCTTCGGCAGTATGGCCATTGTCCAGGAGATCAGGGCCGAGCTTAAACGGGCCAAGGCCAAAGGCAAGAAGATTATTGCTTATGTCGAGGGCAGCGCGGTCGGTGAAGAATATTATCTGGCCGCGGTCGCGGATAAGATCATCGCGCCTCCCGGCTCGGCCATCGGCGGTTTTGGCAAGAGCTTTGAGATCCTGCGCATCGGCGGGGCTTATGAGAAGATCGGCATCGAATGGCAGGTCTTTAAACAGGGAGCTTACAAGGATTCTCTTGATCCTTACCGTGATGAGTTCACGCCTGAGCAAAAACAGTTGTTCGAGGGCCTGGTGGCCGATCTTTACCGCCAGATGCTGACCGATATCGCGGCTGACCGCAATATTCCCCTGCCCAAGATGAAAGAGATCGGCGACGGCATGATCTTTCCGGCCAAGCTGGCGTATCAGATGGGCCTGATCGATGAGATCGGCTATACCAAGGATGCCCGCGTCAGCGCGGCGGCCCTGTACGGAGCTGAGGGAGAAGAAGCTAAAATAGTCCAGCCGAACCTGGTCCAGCCTGAAGAGGCTTTCCTGGCCCGTGTCTTCGGCATTGCGGTGATCGAGATCGACGGCGAGATCGTTTCCGGCAGTGGCGGAGAGAATATCATCTTCGGCGGACGCTACGTCGGCTCGGAAAAGATCGCCGCCTATATCCGTAAGGCCAGCGATGACGTCTTTATCAAAGCTATCGTCCTGCGTATTGACAGTCCGGGCGGGGACGCGATCGCTTCCGGCGAGATCTATGAAGCGATCAAATATGCCAAGGAAAAGGACAAGAAGGTCATTGCTTCCATCGGCAGCATGGGCGCTTCAGGCGGCTATTACATTGCGGCCGCGGCTGATAAAATCGTGGCTGATCCGGCCAGCATTACCGGCAGTATCGGCGTGATCGGTTATATGCCGGTTTATAAAGAATTGCTTAAGAAACTGGATTCGCGCGCCGATGTGATCAAGGAAGGCGAGCACTCCGATATGTTCTCCGGCCTGCGCGACCTGACCACGGTCGAGGTCTTTGCCGTCGAGCGGTTGCAGAAAGAGGGTTATGACGAGTTCATTCAAGCGGTCGCGGACGGCCGGGGCATGCCGACCGCCGAGGTCCGGGCCGCTGCCGAAGGCCAGCTGTTCACCGGCAGTCAGGCCAAAGAACTGGGCCTGGTCGATGAGCTGGGCGGCTTTTCCGACGCGGTGGACCTGGCGGTCTCTGAGGCCAAGATAATCGGCGAGCCGCGCCTGGTCTTCTATCATGAGCCGAGCTATTTCTTCTCTTTCAGCGAAGGAATGGTGGAGAGCCTGGGGTTTAAGGCTTTGCCTCATCTGTTGCCGGGACATAATTGATCTTTTCCGGGTAGATCATGCCGAGTTTTTCAAGGGCCTTTGTTTCGATGAGGTCCAGCCTCTCTTTTGCTGCAGCCTGGCTGCCCAGCAGGCGGTTGGCACTGCGCAGCTCGTCCAGTTCTGAGCGTAGTTCCGTGACCTGATATTGCAGGCCGATGTTCTGCGTGTTTATGTAAAGGTGGAGGCCGGCCAATGCGACCATGACCAGCAGGATCAGTACCGCCTGCTTGAAATTGAACTTCATAAGCGTTCTCCGGCCCTTAGTTTAGCACTTCTGGCGCGCGCATTGGAAGCGATCTCCGCCTCGGAGGGAGTCAACGGTTTCTTAGTCAGGACCTTGAGCTTCTTTTCCTCTTTGGCTTGCCGGAGAGAGTGTTTGACCAGGCGGTCTTCCAAAGAATGATAAGAGATCACTACCAGCCGGCCGCCGGGCCTTAAAAGATCAACAGCATCCTTGAGAATGGTCTCCAGGCTGCGCAACTCCTCATTGACCGCGATGCGCAATGCCTGGAAGATACGTGTAACTGATTCGCGTTTTTTCCAGGTCGGGATCGCCTTTTCAATAATTGTTTTTAATTGAAGTGTCGTTTTTATATCCCCCGTTCCCCGTGCCAGGATGATCCCTTTGGCCACGCGTCCGGCGAACCGTTCTTCACCGTATTCCCTGAAGATCCTGGCCAGTTCTTCCTGATCATAATGATCGACGATCGTCTCAGCGGTTAGGGGCAGCGAGCAGTCCATCCTCATGTCCAGCGGTCCGTCTTCTCTGATCGAAAAGCCTCGCTCAGCTGCATCTATCTGGTGTGAGGAAACGCCTAGGTCGAGCAGGATGCCGTCCACCGGACCGCTCAGGATCTTTTTTAAATTACGAAAATTGTCCTTAACGCATCTGATATTCTGATGTTCTGATAATCTGATCCTGGCTGCTTCAATAGCGCTCTCGTCCTGATCGATGCCTAGAACCCAACCCCCAGAACCCAGGACCTGTAAGATCGCTTTAGCATGTCCGCCACCGCCCAGAGTGCAATCAACATATGTCTTGCCGTAACGAACGTTCAGCAAGTCGATAGTTTCTTTGAGCATGACCGGTGTGTGGTAATTAACTGACATAGGTCTCTTCGTAATATGGCCTGACACGGAAAGTGACGCCAAGATCGGACGCGATCTTGGCGCAAGCGGCCTGGTTGATCCCCGGCAGGTCAACGATCGAGGCTTCGACCTCAGGAATATATTGTTTGCTTTGCTTGATGAACTCCAAGACAGCAGGGTATGCCTGGGCGCCGAAATTCGGCCGGCAGATCTCCTGATATTTCTGATCTTTATCGGCGTCCAGCGAGATCGAGATCTTGTCGATCAAACCTTTGAGCTCCAGCAGAACGTTCCTGCCCCAGAAAAGATTCGCCTGGCCGTTGGTGTCGAGGCGGAGCCGGGTCTTTTTGTTCTTCTGTTTCAGGGCCCGGGCAATGCTTTTGACCGCCTCCAGCCTGATCAATGGCTCACCGTAGCCGCAAAAGACGACCTGCTCATACCTGGAGGCATCGCCGATCGCTGCCAGGACCTCATTAACGCTCGGTTCGTTCTCCAGCCAGAGCGCGTAGCGTTTGTTGAACCGCTGGGCCAGGTTGCGGATGCAGAAAACGCACTCATTGGTGCAGCGGTTGGTCAGGTTGATATAAAGCGAATTGCCGACTTGATAAGTAATATCTTGCATATATCTGAAATTATAGCATAAGCCTGCCGAAAAACCTGTGTATGGTATATGCGATCAATCCAAAACAGATGAACGCGGTCATCCGCGTGATGAACCAGCTGGGCCGGGGCCGCCGCCGCCGTGTGATCACTTTGAGCTCGGAGCGGAGGCTTTCTTTCCTGGCCGGCGTTATGCCTAATCAGACCCGGGCTTTCTTGAAGAACCTGTTGAGCCTTGATCAGGCGGGGCGGGCGCCCCAGAAGATCATAGTGCCTGACGGCCTTTATGCCAGCACTAACAGGGCCTTGCTTGTCCGCCTGGCCGATCTCGAGCAAATTCAGGAGATGATGACAGAGGGAGAGGTCTTGGACCTCAGCAAACAGGGGATAAAACGTAAACTTGGTTATATCGACCGCGTGCCTAATATTAATGAACCTTCGCTTGGAGATGAGATCGCGACACTAAGACAACCGCAGGCGGTCACTGAACTGGCCCGGGGCGCGGTCCTGGCCAATCTTTTCCTGTTCCGCAGTTTGATGGCGGCCAGGATAGAGGTCTATAACCTGGGTGAAGCCAAGAGCGCGGCCAGGAGAAGCGGTTATCAGGATAAATATGCATATGCCTGCGGCAAGGTGCGTGACTACGCTGCATTGCTCAGAGAATTTTGTGAAAGATTCCCCTTTGACAATATTGATAACAGTCAAAAGGTCAGGGATGATCTGCTCAATGCCTCGCTCTGGCTGGAAAAGCTTAATAATCCTGTTGTGGACAATATCCTGGTCACCTTATCTGCCAGGATCCTGGAAGACCTGGAGCGGGCCGAGGCAGCGCGCTTTCGTAATGCTCTGAGCAAACAAGACCGTGCCGGCCTGCATGTTGCCAATGGTAAAGTGCGGATCATTGACAGCTGGCGGGGCGATTGCGTCATTACCGGCTCGGGCTACAAGAAGAGCGCGGCGGGCATACTGGGCAAGGAAATGATCGATCATAATGTCACCAGCCGTAAGATCCTGAGCATGATCGATCACGAGATAGAGAGCGCTGGCAATGAAAAAGAAAAGAACACGGCCCTGATCGAGGAACTGAAATCGATCGCTGATGAGCCGCTGGCCTGGTTTGACAAGCTGTTAGAAGCTAATTTACTGCTGGCACAGGTCAGGGATACCGGTAAACGCAAGGCCCTGGTCGAACTTACAGGTGCCAGGTCCCTGCTCAGCATACCCGGGGAACAGTCGCATGGATTAGCCGGCCAGCTGGTCAAGCTGGCGGTGCGCGATCTGGAGCGCCGCAATCAGGTCCTGGACGCTCAGGTCGCCAGATTGACCGGTTTGAGGGTGCAGACCGAAGAATTACTGGGCGATGTCCTGAAAAGTCTGGCGAACCGCTGGGCCGGGTACTTTGCTCAGCCCAACCGCAATTTAAGGGACCTGAAAAGGCTTGATCTGATAAAGAAACGCCTGGGGAAATATCTGGGAACGCTGCTTGGACCCAAGAAGGACGACCTGAGGCAGCCATGGATGAGACAGGCGCGTTCGCATATTACCGGCGTCCTGCGCTTAATGTCCGGCGCGGTGAAAGCGATGCATGAACTCGAGCGGGCAAACCAACAGCGTCTAGCTATGCTGAGGATCGCAAGGCCCGGCGCAGAGCAGCGGTTCCAACTTCGGGTGCTTGAGGGAGAGATCGAGAAGCTGGAAGAAAAAGTGACAGGGTCATTGGCCGGACTCAACATCAAGGCTGCCCGGCTGCTGCTGCGCATCGAATTCGATTTTATCAACCGCGCCAGGGACTGGAAAAAAGGCGAGAGACAGGCGGCCCTGAGGGTTTTTTATCGGAGCAAGACGGCTGAGTATGGCCCCGCTATTGCTTTATGAGCCCAGCTCTTTGGCCAGCAGTTCATTAGCCAGTTTAGGATTGGCCCGGCCTTTGGATGCCTTCATTACCTGTCCGACCAGAAAGCCGATCACGGCTTTTTTCCCGCTCCTGTACTGTTCCACTTGAGCAGGATTGCTCTTGATAACTTCCTTGATGATCTTGAGCAGTTCGCCTGCGTCACTGACCTGGGTCAGGCCTTTTTCCTTGATCACATCCTGGACCGACTTGCCTGAATCGAGCACCTCGACCAGAACGGTCTTGGCGATCTTGCCGGAGATGGTGCCCTTGTCGATCAGCTGGAGCATCTCGACCAGTTTGGCCGGCTGAAAGTTAAGCTCCTCGATGCCTTTCTTGTGTTCGTTCAAATAAGCCGAGATATCACCCATCAGCCAGTTGGCCAGGACCTTGGGCTTATCGTAAAGTTTGAGGCTTTCTTCAAAGAACGCGGCCAGGGCCGGGGAAGAGAGCAGGACCTCGATATCCGCCGGCGGCAGACCATAGTCCTGTTCGTATTTGTTCTTTTTATGCTCCGGCAGCTCGCCGATCGTCTTACGTATCTCTTCGATCCATTCTTGGCTTGGCTCGACCGGGACCAGATCTGGTTCCGGAAAATAGCGGTAGTCGTGAGCTTCTTCCTTGCTGCGCATGCTTTTGGTCTGTTTGGTCTGGTCGTCAAAGTAGCGGGTCTCCTGGATAACTTTACCACCAGAATCCAGGAGCTCAGCCTGTCTTTTTTGTTCAGTTTCGAGTGCTTGCTGAACACCGCGGAATGAGTTCATGTTCTTGACCTCGGTCTTGGTGCCGAACTTAGCCTGGCCTTTGGGCCGCAGGCTGATGTTGGCGTCACAGCGCAGGCTGCCTTCTTCCATCTTGGCGTCGCAGACCTTGATGAATTGGAGCAGGTGCTGGAGCGTTTCCATGAAAGCCTTGGCTTCCTGGGGCGAGCGGATGTCCGGCTCGGACACGATCTCCATCAGCGGCACGCCGGTCCGGTTATAGTCGACCAAAGAAGCTTCAGAACCCATGATGCGTTCCGCGCCCTGGTGGACCAATTTGCCCGCGTCCTCTTCCAGGTGGATCCGGGTAATGCCGATCCTTTTCTTGTTCCCTTCGACCTCGATCTCAAGATAGCCGCCAGTGGCCAAAGGCAGTTCGTACTGGGAGATCTGGTAATCCTTGGGCAGGTCGGGATAAAAATAGTTCTTCCTAGCAAAGACCGAGCGGGGTTCGACCTTGCAGTTCAGGGTGATGGCGGTCTTGATCGCCAGCAGAACGACCTTCTTGTTGAGCACTGGCAGCACGCCGGGTTGTCCCGTGCAGACCGGACAGATGTTGGTATTGGGCTTGGCCCCGAATTTAGTGGAACAGCCGCAGAATATCTTGCTCTCAGTCAGCAGCTGGGCGTGGATCTCCAGACCGATGACGGTCTCATACTTGCTCATGGCCAGCATTATAGCTGATTTGGGCTTAATCGTCGACAGGCAGGAAGAGGACTGGCACCTTGCCTTTTTCCAGCAGGTCGGCCAGCTCATCGGAAGAGAGGTCATGCAGCGGCAGCCAGAGGGTCTTGGGCAGATCGTAGATAGCGGCGAAATACTTGCCGTCAACATGCCTGACGACTAAAAGCAGGCCTGGTTCGATTTCCGCCACGAAGTCAAAACCCAGCCAGTTCTCTTCCGCGGTCTCGCCCTCAGGCTGGCTTTTCGGACAGAGCAGGGGATAGGTCGCCTCAAGCAGCAGCCGGTTGAGCCGGATGATCTTGAGCTGCTGTTCCCGGGTCAATTTATTCCAGGGTTTGTTGCGATAGCCGGCGGTTTCCTTGATCAGGCGTTTGGCGTCCTCGCTCAGAAAAACGTCCGGGTGCTTCTTTTTCCAGATATCATAGAAGTTCGGCGTGCGCAGCAGCTCATTGAGCCAGGCCAGGGTGCCTGGTTTTGATTTCAAGGCAAGGCTGTAATTATCAGCTTCGACCGCCTGGGCAAGTTTTTTAATATCATACCTGCTGTTCTCGAATTCAGCGCCCTTGAAGCCGAAAGAAATGGCGGGTTTTGGTTTGGGTTTCGGCGCAGCGTAACTGGTCGTCCGCCTGGCCGGCTGTTTTCTGGTGACTATTTTCTGGAATTCACTGCGCGGGATGGAGATTTTAAAGGTCTTAGGCGCTTTGGGATGCCGGATGACCAGGTATTTCTTGGTGAAGCGCAGGCCTTTATAGGTGGTCTCGATTGAGAGATATTTTTGGCCGTCGGCCAGAGTGACCCTGGCCTTGAAATTCAGGTCCTTGTCCACGGCCACCGCCTCGCCGTTGATCTTGACCGATTGCACGCCGGGCGCGGCCTGGCCCATGACCTCGCCCTGGATAGCAAAAAAATATTCCGGCCCGTATTGCTGTTCAAGCTGCTGGTCATAGCCGCTAACCTGGCCAAGCGCCGGGCCGGCCGACAGGAAGGTCAACACCGCCAGAAATAGGCAGAGCTTTTTATTCAAGGTGTTACTATTATAGCTTGGGTTTTTGCTTATGCCAATCAGTGTTTTGCTCATAGGCGTAAGCTGCGCGCAGGATCGTCTCTTCAGCAAAGGCCCGGCCGATAAGCTGGAGGCCGATAGGCAGGCCCTTGTCCAGGCCGCAGGGCACTGAGATGGCCGGCAGTCCGGCCAGGTTGACCGGGATCGTGGCGATGTCGGACAGGTACATGCTCAGCGGATCAGCGGTCTTTTCGCCCAGGCCAAAAGCTGTTGTCGGAGCGGTCGGGGAGAGCAGGACATCGCACTTGCTGAAAGCCCGGTCAAAATCGTTCTTGATCAATGTCCTGACCTTGAGCGCCTTGAGGTAATAGGCGTCATAGTAACCGGCGGACAGGGCGTAGGTCCCCAGCATGATGCGGCGTTTGACCTCGCTGCCGAAACCTTCAGCCCGGGTGTTATAGTACATAGTCAGCAGATCGGGCGATCTGTTGCTGCGGCGGCCGAACTTAACGCCGTCATAGCGGGCCAGGTTGGAACTGGCTTCGGCAGGGGCGATCAGATAGTAGGTGGCGACGGCGTATTCAAAGCTGGGCAGGGAGAGTTCGATCAGTTCCGCGCCGAGCTCCTGGTACTTTTTCATGGCTTTTTCCACGGCCGATCTGACCGGCCTTGTCACGCCTTTGCCCAGCAGCTCCTTGATATAGCCTATGCGCATCTTTTTAACGTCGTTGATCAGGGCCTGCTGGTAGTCCGGCACCGGGTAGTCCACCGATGTCGAATCTTTGGGATCGTGGCCAGCCAGGTAATTGAGCAGCAGGGCCGCGTCCCGCACGTCCTTGGTCAAGGGACCGATCTGGTCAAGGGAGGAGGCGAAAGCCACCAGGCCGAAGCGCGAGACCCGGCCGTAGGTCGGTTTCAGGCCGACCACACCGCAAAAAGCGGCCGGCTGCCTGATCGAGCCTCCGGTGTCCGAGCCCAGGGCCAGGATGCATTCATCGGCGGCAACAGCGGCGGCCGAACCGCCGGATGACCCTCCCGGCACTTTTTTTGTGTCCCATGGGTTGCAGGTGGGATGCAGGCCGGAATTCTCAGTTGAGGAGCCCATGGCGAACTCATCCAGATTGGTCTTGCCGATGATGACCGCGCCTGCAGCTCTTAGCTTTTCCACCACGGTCGCGTCATAGGGCGGCAGGTAGTTGGCCAGGATCTTGGACGAGCAGGTGGTCAGCACCCCCTGGGTGCACATATTGTCCTTGACCGCCACAGGAACGCCGGTCAGGGGAGTGACATTGTCGTTGTTCTTTAAGCGCTCGTCCGCGGCCTTGGCCTGTTTGATCGCCGACTCTTTGGTCAGGGTGACGTAAGCCTGGACCTTTGGCTCGGTTCGGTCAATGCGGCTGAGGACAGCTTCGGTCAGCTCAAGCGAGCTGAGCTTTTTGGCTGATAAAAGGCTGTGAAGTTCATGCGCGGTCTTGTGCTGCATGGTCATTCCAGAATTCGGGGCACTCTGAACATGTGCTCTTCCTGTTCCGGTCCGTTGGCTAAGATATCGTCCACATTATCGCAAGGCGAGACCTTGTCCTCGCGCAGAACATTGCTCATAGGGATGGCGTGAGAGGTCGGGGCTACCTTGTCGGTGTCGAGCTTTTGCAGGACCTCGGCGTACTCAAGGATGGCTGAAAGCTGCTGCCCGAAGAGCTTTTTTTCTTCCGGACCGAGCCCCAGACGGGCCAGTTTGGCTACATGGTCAACGTCTATCTTCATAGGCGACCATTATATCAAGCTGATGGAGAGAGTGGAAGAGTGAAGTAAAAGACAGCGCCCTTGTTGCGGCCGCTGGACACGGCCCACATGCGGCCGCCATGCGCCTCGACAATGCTTTTTGACAGGGCCAGGCCGAGCCCGGTGCCGCGCACCTGGGCCGCTTCCTTGCTGGCCCGGTGGAACTTCTCGAAAATGTTAGGCAGGTCCTCAGCCTCGATACCCAGACCTTCATCACGCACCGCGACCTGGACCTCGCTACCGGTCTTCTGGGTCGAGATGAATATCTTGCCCTGAGGATTAGAAAACTTGACCGCGTTGGAGATCAGATTGATCAGTACTTCAAGGACCTTGGTCTCGTCCAGCTTGAGCAGCGGCAGGTCTGAAGCAAGCTCCTGGATCAGTTCCAGTTTCTTGCTCGAGAGCTGGGGGGTCATCTCTTCGATCGCGTGGCCGATCAGCTCCGACAAAGATAAATTTTTTGTTTCCAGCTTGGTCTTGCCGGATTCCAGGCGGGCGATGTCGAGCAGATTGTTGACCATGTCCAGGATCCTTTGCGACTGTCGCTGGATCACGCCCATCGGCGGAAGCTGCTCCTTGTTCAGCTCGCCGAAATTGCCGCGCAGCAGGATGTCGGTATAGCCGATGATCGAGGTCAGCGGGCTTTTAGTCTCGTGCATGACCTGGTTCATAAAATCGAGCTTGGCATTGGACAGTTCCTCGATTTTGTGCTGGCGTTCAGCAAACCGTTCCGACAAGAACGAGGTCATGTAGATCAGCAGGATGCAGCAAATGAACAAAGCAAAGCCAATGGCAAGGATATAATTAGGGCTGACGAACAGAGTTCCGGAAATATGGCTGAGCCGGTAATGCGGCAGGATAAAATAGGCTTCCAGAAAGCAGGCGGAGAGATAGAAGGTCGTGGCCAGCGCGGCCAGATAATAGGCAGACCAGGTAAAGCGGAACATGGACAGCGCGACCAATTCCAGTAGATACAGCATGATAAAGGGGCTCTCAATGCCTCCGGTAAAATGGATCAGCAGGGTAATAACGATCAGGTCAGCGATAGTCCTGATGTCGCTCAGGGTCCTGTTCTCGCTGAAGCCCGGGAAACGGCGGGTTAGAAACGGATAAATGAGATTGTAAAGTGACGCGGCCGCGGTAACGATAAGACAGGGCAGCAGCGGGAACCTGAAACGGCCCACAAATTTCAGGTAAAGACAGACAGTGGTTATAAGCAGGAGCGCGCCCCAGCGCAGTTTGACGTACCAGAGAACCCGTTGCTGATCTTCAGTAATATATGTCGCTTGGTCCATTTAGCCTGATTATATTACACGAGTTTGAGGCTGGCAACAGCCTGGAGCGAAAGGCTCGATAATCTTTTTGTCCGGGCCTGAAAATAGGCGCAGGCGCCGACCATGGCCGCGTTATCCGTGCAGAGATTTCGCGGCGGCAGGAGCGTTTCGATCATTTCAGCTCCGGCCGAAGCTGCCATCGCCTGCCTGAGCAAAGAATTGGCGGCCACACCGCCGCCCAGGGCAATGGTCCTGCACTTGTATTTTTTTGCGGCCTTGACCGTTT
>JAFGDE010000021.1 GCA_016932255.1 Candidatus Saganbacteria bacterium | reverse complement strand
CGGCGACACAGCCAACAAGATCGGCACGCTGGAAAAAGCGATCGCGGCCAAGGAATTCGGCATCCCGTTCTATATCGCGGCCCCTAGTTCGACCTTTGACCTTAACTGCAAAAGCGGCAGTGAGATCCCCATAGAAGAACGTTCGGCCGATGAGGTTCTGTACCAGACCGGACCCGCCAAGGACGGCAAGCTCCAGACTGTCCTTGTCTGCGCGCCTGGCGCAACAGCTCTGAACCCAGCCTTTGACGTAACGCCGGCCAAATATATCACCGGCATTATCACAGAAAAAGGCATTGTCAAAGCCGACGCACAAGCTATCAGGGAACTGCTCCAATGACAGAAAACGGCCAAAAGGTCGCCCCCAAGTTCAAGATCGAATTCCTTAAGCGCGAGGCGCCGAACGACCCCCTGCTCCAGGAACTGAAGCACTGGTGTTCGGAATTCCATCGGCTGGACCTCGCCCCGCTCTATCCCGGCGGCTCCTACGGCAACCTAAGCTTCAGACCTGCGGCAGGTTCGGACCAGTTCATTATCACGGCCTCGGCCCTGGCCCTCAAGGAAGATCTGCCGGACGATCGTTTCGTCGAGGTCATCGATGTCGATCTGAAGAACATGGTGGTCAAGGCTAACGGCAAAAGGCCGCCTTCATCGGAAAGCCTGCTTCATTCCATGATCTACAGCCGCAGACCGGACATTAACGCTATTTTTCACGGACACAGCAAAGAGATCCTGAGCAGCGGAAAAAGAATGGACATTCCGGCCACGGAACGTGAAGAGCCTTACGGCAGCCTGGCACTGGTCGAGGCGGCCCTGCCCCTCGCCCTGGAGCACGACCTCTTCATCCTCAAGGACCATGGTTTTGTTTCTCTCGGACAGAACATGTCAGCGGCTGGAAAACTTGCGGTCGAGGCCCTCAGGACAGCTGAGACAACGACAGAAGATCTTTGAAGAGCCGCTCATAACTCGACAACATTTTTTCCAGGCTAAACTTGTTGCAGACAGACTCGCCGGCCCGCTCAGCCAGGGCCAACCTTAGGCCAGGCTCAGCAGCCAAACGATCGAGCGAGCACGCAAAACCGTCAACATCGCCGATCCGGCAAAGCAGGCCGTTCTCGCCATCCTTGATCAGGTCCGGCAATCCACCGGCAGAGGCGGCCAGCAAAGGAATCCCGTAAGCCATGCATTCCAGGGCGGTATACGGCAGGCCCTCGTCGCGCGATGGCATGATCACCAGGTCAAGATCGTGCTGCCTGAGGACATCCTTAACAAAGCCGTGGTAGATGACCAGCCCGGGAAACTGCTGCTCGGCCTGCCTGACCAGGCCGGCCATCGGCCCGTCACCAAAAACATGGAACTCGGCAAGGTCTTGCCTGTCCTGATATTTCTGCGCTATTTCCAGATAGATATCGATACCTTTTTCATAAGATAACCGGCCGATGAACCCTACCCGGAATTTTTGGCCGGGCGGCCTGGACAAGGCATCACAGACAGGCACGCCGTTATAGATCAACTCTATCAGGGACGGCGCGACGCCTTCTATTTTTAAAGCAGCGACCAGATAATCGGAAACGCAAACAAATTTCGCCACTTGCCGCTGCGATATCCTGTTGAAGAACGAGACCAGGGTCCTGGCCAGCGGTAACTTATATTTGAAGTGGCGGAAGTTCGCCGTTATCTCAAGGACCTGTTGCAAAGACCGGTCAAACAGCTGAAAGAACCTGACATAGAGGCTCAGGGCAATGTCCTGGACAAAAACAAGATCGATCTTCTCCTTACTGAGGAGTGACCAAAAAGAGAAAATGCCGAATAGCAGCAACGGGTTCTTCAGCGGGATACGATAGACAGGAATGACAATATTGCGGTCGCGCAATTTAGCGGATATGTGCTCGGGATAGACCGTCGCCAGGACAAGATCATATTTTGGCGCCAGCTCAGGCAATAAGCTTTCCAGAAAAACATCTCCGCCGCCATAACTTCTCGCATAATGGAAAACCAGTATCTTTTTCTTCACGTTAATGCCTCCTGATAGGTTCTTAACGTGTTCTGTGCACATTCTTCCCAGGTAAAGCGCCTGGCTTGTTCAAGCGCCCTGCTCCGAAGCTGCGCTTTCAGATCGCCATTTTCCAGCACACGGGCCATGGCCTCAGCCAGCTCTCGGGTATTCTTCGGATCGACAAGCACCGCGGCATCACCAACGACCTCGGGGATCGAGGCAACGTTCGACGTGACCACAGGAACGCCGCAAGCCATGGCCTCCAGGGGCGGCATGCCGAAACCTTCGTAAAGCGTCGGAAAGACAAAAAGCTCGGCAGCATTGTAGGCCAGAGGCAATTCCTCATCAAGGATATTGCCGAGATAGCGGATCCTGTCAGCGACCTTCTGGCCGCGGGCCAGATCTTCCAGCGCCGGGTCGCTCGCTCCGGACAGGACCAACGCGTATTGCTCCTTGATCCGGTCAGGCAAAAGAGCATAGGCCTTGACCAGCCCGGCCACGTTCTTATGCTTTTTGCGGTTCCCTACATACAACATGAACTTTTCAGGCAAACCTCGCTCTTTCTTGAATCTATCAACCTCTGTTTTATCCATTATTTTATGAAATTCTGCCCCGACCGCAGGTCGGGCAATATCGATCTCCGTTTCAGGAACAGCATAATAATAAGCAATGTCTTTCCGAGATGCTTCAGAAACCGTGATTATTCCCTTTAATTTTTTTATTATAGAACGAAAGAATATTCTATAATAGATCTTATGCCGCAGTGAATAATGTTCGGGGTATTTTAAATGTATCAGATCATGGATTGTTACCAGAGTCGGACAAGGCAAAATAAACGGTACGGAAATAGTACAATTGAACAGATCAGGCTTAAGCTTTTTTATCAGCCAGGGCAGTTCAAATTGTTCAGCCAGGCTAAGCCATTTAGCTCTGGCCCTGACGAGCGAAAAATTGTCGTGCTCCTTAATGAGAGGGGCAAGAAAATCATCTTTTACCAGCAGGGAATATCTATTCTTTTTATCGATCTGGATAAGCGCACTGATCAAACCGTAGACATATCGACTGATACCAAAATTCTGTTTTGAGACCATCCTGGCATCGATCAGTACATGCATTTATTACCTGCCATACCAGGCCTGCTGGAATTTCTGGTGCTCATGATGTTTTTCGATGATCTTGCGCCACCAGGCTTCGTTTTCCTGGAACCAGCTGATGGTCTTATCGATCCCTGCTTCAAAGGATGTCTTCTGGTTCCAGCCAAGTTCTTTCAATTTCGAGCACTCCAGAGAATAGCGCCGGTCATGTCCCGGTCTATCGGCCACAGGTTTGATCAGGCTTTCAGGTTTGCCCAGTTTCTTCAGGATCAGCTTGGTCAATTCGATATTGGAGACCTCGCTTTCGCCGCCGATATTGTATATCTCCCCGACCTTACCCTGCCGCAGGACAGTGTCAATACCGGAACAATGGTCCTCAACATACAGCCAATCGCGCACGTTCCTGCCGTCGCCATACAAAGGGACCGGCTTGTCTTGGATCGCATTGGTAATGAACAAGGGAATGATCTTTTCCGGAAAATGATATGGCCCGTAATTGTTTGAAGCCCTGGTAATGATCACAGGCAGGTTGTGGGTCTTGTAATAAGCCCTGACCTGAAGGTCGCCGCCCGCCTTGGAAGCCGAATACGGCGAATTAGGTTTTATGGGGGATTCCTCGGTAAAGGAGCCCTGCTCAATGCTGCCATAGACCTCATCGGTCGAGATGTGAACGTAACGGCCTATTCTGTGCTTCTTAACTGTTTCCAGCAGAACATAAGTGCCGAAAACATCCGTCTGGACGAACTCTCCGCCGGCCAGGATCGAGCGGTCAACGTGGCTTTCAGCGGCAAAGTTGACGATCGCATCGACCTTATCTACCAGGGTCAAGGCTTTGGCAACCGCCTCAGCATCGCAGATATCTCCCTTAAAGAACTTATAGCGCCGGTCCTTCTCGACATCCTTGAGATTGTCTAAATTGCCGGCATAGGTCAGCTTATCAAAATTGATGACCTGGTCATCAGGATAATTGGCCAGAATATAATGGACAAAATTACTGCCGATAAAACCAGCGCCGCCGGTTACTAATATTTTCACAGCTTAATCCTGCCCTCCGACAGTAAAGTTGCCTTTTCCAGTGATTCGAACGTCCCGGCATCGGTCCACCAGCCTTTTAGGATATCATATCTTAGCTTGCTCTTGGCCATATAAGCGCGATTGACATCAGAGATCTCTAATTCACCCCGTTTTGAAGGTTTTAACGTCCTGACTATCTTGAACACTTCGGGATCATAAAGATATATGCCGGCAATGACTAGATCGCTCTTTGGTTTTTTCGGCTTTTCCTCAATGGAAACTATCTTGTCATTTTTGATCTCGACCACGCCGAAACGGTGCGGGTCTGGCACTTTCTGGACTAGGACCCTAGCCCCTGTCTTCTGTTTCTTAAAAGCTTCCACAACCGGAGCCAAGTCATCCTGAAAGATATTATCCCCAAGGATAACGACCATTTGATCGTCGCCGACAAAGTTCTCAGCCAGCCCCAGGGCCTGAGCAATGCCGCCGGCCTCGTCCTGGACCTTATAAGTGAAACGGCAGCCGAAATCCTTGCCGCTGCCCAAAAGAGCGACCACATCGCCCATATGATCCACGCCAGTCACTATCAGGATCTCTTCTATCCCGGCTGAGGTCATTTTTTCGATCGGATGATAGATCATGGGCTTGCGGCCGACCGGCAGCAAGTGCTTATTTGTAACCTTAGTTAACGGGAACAAGCGAGATCCCGTTCCGCCAGCTAGAATTATTCCCTTCATTAGATCTCTCCTTTCGATCAACCTGCGACTGAACGTCGCGGTTGATCGAGCAGCTGGAACCGAGTCGTTCAGCCTCAGGTTTCAGCGTGATTATTTACGTAATACTTCCTTCTGCTTCTTTATAAGTTTGGCAATGCCTGAAGCCGCCAGATCGAGCATGTCGTTCAATTCCTTCTGGCTGAAAGGCTGGCCTTCGGCTGTTCCCTGCACCTCAATGAACTTGCCAGATTCCGTCATGACCACGTTCATATCGACCTCTGCCTTCAGATCTTCAGCATAAGGCAGGTCAAGGACAGGTTTACCGTCAAAGATCCCCACGCTGGTCGCGGCCAGGAATTCAATGATCGGGTCCTCTTCGATCAAGCGCGTTTTGCGCAAATGCGCCACCGCGTCATACAATGCTACAAAAGCCCCGGTGATCGACGCGGTCCTGGTGCCGCCGTCTGCCTGAATGACGTCGGTATCGATATAGATCGTGCGCTCGCCCAGCTTGCCCATATCAACGACCGCGCGCAGAGACCGGCCGATCAGACGCTGGATCTCCTGGGTGCGACCTCGCGTTTTGCCATGCATATGCTCACGCATTGAACGCTGTTCTGTTGCAGCAGGCAGCATCGCATACTCAGCTGTGACCCAGCCAAGACCGCTGCCTTTGCGATGATGAGGCACGCTCTCGGCAACGCAAGCCGTGCAAATGACCTTGGTATCCCCCATTTCAATGAGGACCGAACCTTCAGGGTGCTTCAGATATCGCCGGGTAATCTTGATCTGGCGCAGCTGGGTCGCGGCCCTGCCGTCAGGCCGTTTCACTGGTTCTCTCCTACCTTTTCCTGCGAGGCTCCTGTGCCCTTATCAAGTCTTTGCCGGCCGGCCTTGATCGTGCGCAGGATGCGCGATGAAGTGGCTTCCAGATTGGCCAGGACCTCATCAGCATATCGGTCAGCGCCTTCACGGATCTCGCGAGCCATCTGATAGGCCTGCTGCAGGACCTCCACAGCCTTGGCCTCTTCTTGTGTCGATCCCTGTGCCTGTCCCTGCTCCTGTTCCTGTCCCTCAACCTGTGTCTGGGCTTGTGCCCTGACCTGGGCCTGTTCCTGAGCCTGTGCCTTCCCCTGCTTGGAAGCGATCGCTTCCTTGGCAAAGCCCTTTTTGCCGCTCTGCAGGACCAGGCGCATTTTATCGATTATCCCGAGGATTTTATCTTCGTTAACGATCACCTTTTTTGTCAACGGTATCTTACTGCCGTCAAGGATCATTGACTCCAGCGTGTCCAGTAAACCCAGGATTTCCATGATCAAGCCTCCTTTAACTTTTGCGCAACAGCTTTCGGCACCAGCTCACTGACGTCGCCGCCAAAATGAGCGATCTGTTTAACGAAACTTGAGGAGAGATAGGAATATTTATAATCAGTCATGAAGAACAGAGTTTCGATATCCGGCGCCATTTTTCGGTTGGTCAGGGCCATCTGGAACTCATAATCGAAATCAGAGACAGCCCGCAAGCCTCTCACAATGATATTGGCCTTTTTCTTCCTGGCATAATCGACCAGCAGGCCATCAAAGCTTTCTACAATAACGTTCTTGTCTCCGGAAAGACATTCTTTCAGCATTTCAACCCTTTGTTCCAGCGTGAAACGCGATTTTTTTTCAGGATTACGTATAACAGCGACTATGACCTTAGTGAAGAGCTTCGCCGCTCTTTCTATCACATCAATATGACCGTTGGTCACCGGATCAAAACTACCCGGGTATATCGCTGTCTTCATTGTTTAGGGAACCTGAGGCTGAACGCCTCGGTTCCTTTCTCCTATTCCAAGGAAGCGCGAGCCGTACCTGCCGGCAGGCAGGGTTCACTCGCAGGTTCCGTCATTCGATAGAATGTCAGCACGGTCTCACCGTACCTTGTTTCCCGAACAGAATTCAACCGCCCGTACTCTGCCGCGATCTTATGCTGGCGCCGGTGCTCGGCAATGACCAGGCCAGCCTCTTTGATCAGTCCGTCTTCCCCCAAAAACTCAAGGGCTTGCTCGAGGTCAGGGCTGTCATAAGGCGCGCCCAGAAAGATGATATCAAAGCGTTTGCCTTGCGTCCTCAGGAGCTTGAGAGCCTTGCCTACTTCCTGAGGCATGATACCAGATGCCTGGCCCAATCCCGTATTCTCAAGATTCTGCTTGATCACCCGGACAGCCTGACGGTTTTGCTCAACGAACACAACCTGCGCAGCCCCCCGCGACAAAGCCTCGATCCCCACAGCGCCGGACCCGGCAAAGAGATCAAGGAACCGTATCCCCTCGATCCTCCCCTGCAATATATTGAACAAGGCTTCTTTGGCCCTGTCAGTTAAAGGTCGCGCCCGAGGCGGGCTTTTCAGCTTTTTGCCCCTGGCTTTTCCAGATATTACGCGCACTGTTTATATCTTCTTCGACCAGATCGAAAGCCGCTTTTCTGGCTTCTTTCAGGATTTTTTCGTCCCTAATTATATCAGCAACCCGAAAGTTTGGCAAACCGCTCTGCCGGGTGCCGCAGTAATCGCCAGGCCCCCTCAATCGGAGATCGACCTCCGCTATATGAAAACCGTCGGTCGAGTCGATCATGGCCTTGAGCCGCAATTTGGCCTCTTTGGACTTTGCCTCAGCCAGCAGAAAACAATATGATTGCTGGGCTCCCCTGCCGATCCTGCCGCGGAGTTGATGCAGCTGGGACAAGCCGAAACGTTCGGCATGCTCGATGATCATGACAGAAGCGTTAGGCACATCGATCCCCACTTCAATGACCGTGGTCGAGACCAGGATATCGAGCCCGCCGGACTTGAATTCAGCCATGATCCGGTCCTTGTCCTCGCTTTTCAGCCGGCCGTGCATCAAACCGACGCTGTACTCAGGGAAAATATCGCGCTTAAGACGGTCAGCCTCGTCCATGGCAGCGCGCAGATCGATCTTTTCCGATTCCTCGACCAGCGGACAGACAACATAGGCCTGGCGTCCGGCTTTGACCTCATTGCGTATGAACTCATAAGCGCTACCGCGCTTGTCCTCAGGCACGAAATATGTTTTGACCGGTGTGCGGCCGGGAGGCATTTCATTGATCACGGAACGGTCCAGATCGCCATAGACGGTCAAGGCCAGCGACCTGGGGATCGGGGTCGCGGTCATGACCAGGACGTCCGGATTGCTGCCTTTTTTGACCAGATCAGCCCGCTGCAGCACGCCGAACCGGTGTTGTTCATCAATGATGACCAGGCCAAGCCGGCTAAATTCGACCGTCTTCTGGATGAGAGCGTGCGTGCCAATTAACAGATCAGTCTTCGGTCTTTGGTCTTTGGTCTTCCGTATTCTAGCTGTGTTGCCAGTCAATAGCTCAACCCTGATGTTCTGATACCCTGGTAATCTGATCATCTTTTCAAAGTGTTGCTGCGCCAGTATTTCGGTCGGGGCCATAAGCGCAGCTTGATAGCCGGCCTTGATCGCCAGCAAAGCGGCGGCCGCGGCCACGATCGTCTTACCGGAACCGACATCTCCCTGGACCAGACGGTTCATGGGAGCTGCCGAGCGCATGTCTGCCAGAATATCACTTAGGACCCTGTCCTGAGCGGCAGTGAACTTGAAGGACAGAGAGGCCCGGAACTCATCCAGCACAGAAAGATCGATATCCAAAGCGTTGCCCTGGGCGGTCTTGACCTTTTTACGTCGCAGTGCCAGGCCCAGCTGGAAAAGGAACAGATCATCGAACGCCAGGCGGCGGCGAGCCGGTTCGATCTCCGACATTTTCTTTGGCTGATGCAATCCGAGGAGCGCGTCCCGCAACGCGATTAGCTTATGCTTTTTGCCCAAAGCTTCCGGCAGCCAATCAATGACCTCCGGCAGGCCCTGCTCCAGCGCTGCTCTGACTATGGACCTGACCTTCTTGAGATAAAGCCCTTCGGTCAGCGAATAAAAAGGCACGATCCCCTGGTTCTGCCCCGTGTCGATCTCATAATCCTTGACCGTTAACTGCTTGACTTCGTCAAATTCAGAGAACTCAACCTTGCCGGAAACAATGACCTTCATGCCGCGTCTCAGCATCCGCGCCAGGAACGGCTGATTGAACCAGACCGCCTGGATAGAACCGGTCCTGTCGGCCAGGTCAGCCTTGAGCACGGAGAACCTGTTCCTGGTCAGTTTGTGGTCAAGATCGTCTATCCTTGCCCGGACAACAGCCGTTCGGCCCAGCTGCAGGTCGGCAATGCCGGTCGGGTTGGAGCGGTCCTCATAATCCCTGGGAAAGAAATAGACCAGGTCTTCGACCGTTTCAATGCCAAGTTTGCGCAACAGCTTGGCTACTTTTGGGCCGACCCCCTTGAGATACTGGGCCAGCATTTTCAATCCTGAACGTGCGCTAGTGGTATTGAGTGCCATAATTAGTGTAGATTGTCATTTTAACACAGATATGATATACTATAAATCACTATGAGCAGAAAATGTGTCGTTTGCGGCAAAAAATCATTGAGCGGCAATAAGCGTTCGCACAGCAACCGCGCAAGCAAGCGCTTATTCAAGCCAAATCTTCAGAAGGTCAACATTTTTATCGCCGGCAAGAAGAGCAAGGAATACGTCTGCACTAAGTGCCTGAAGGCCGGCAAGGTCAGAAAAGCTATCTGATCAGTTCTGGTGCTTGAACCTCTCGGTAGCTATCTCATCGAGGAATTTAGTTTCCAAGTCGAGCATCATCTTATCGTATTCTTTTAGCTTCTTTTCCTTGTGCTTTTCCATGATCTTCTTGTCCTTCATGGAAGAGATCAGTTTAGCCCTCTGCTCCTCAAGCTGTTTGCTAGCCTCGATCACTTTCTCGACCTGCTTGTCCAGATCGTCCTTAAGCACTTCTAGATGGGCCTTGCGCTGGAGCACGCGGCTGAAATCGCTGATCGGCCCCTTTTTAAAAACGCCGCGCAATTCATCCTCTTTGCTAAGCTTTTTCTTCTCTATCTGCTCTTCCCTCTCTTTTTCTGTCATGTAGTTACGCTGTTCTTCAGCGAACTTTTCCTGTTCCTGCTTTTCCCTGATCGCCCTTACCTTAAGCACCGACTCAAGATCGTATTTAAATTTCTTGCCCGGTTTCGGCTTGGCCACGTTTTTCCTCCGTTATTTTGCAAAGATAGCGATCAGTTTTTTAACCGTTTCTTCGTATTTCACCTTTTCAAACGTGCCCTGTTTTAAAAAGGCGTTGACCTGATCGATCTTGGTCAGGGCGTAATCGATCTTTGGGTTGCTGCCCTTGACATAGGCGCCGATATTGATCAGGTCCTCAGCTTCAGTATAGCGCGCCAGCACCTCGCGCAGCTTGCCGGCCGCTTTTTTGTGTTCATCTGTTACAAGGTTGGTCATCAAACGCGAAACACTGTGCGGCACATCGATCGCGGGATAATGATTGCGCGCGGCCAGATCGCGCGACAGCATAATATGCCCGTCTAGGATTGAACGCGAATGGTCAGCGATAGGTTCGTTCATATCATCGCCTTCCACCAAGATCGTATAAAAAGCGGTTATCGAGCCTTTTTCTGATGTGCCGGATCGTTCCATTAAACGGGGCAGCAGCGCAAAGACCGAGGGCGTGTACCCTTTTGTGGTCGGCGGCTCACCCGCCGCCAGGCCGATCTCACGCTGGGCCATGGCAAAACGAGTGGTCGAGTCCATCATCATAATGACACGCTTGCCCTGGTTGCGGAAATATTCGCCTATCGCTGTAGCGACAAAAGCCGCTTTCAGGCGGATCAGCGGCGGCTGGTCTGATGTCGCAGCTACGACAACTGATTTTTTCAAGCCTTCCTCGCCCAGCGATTCCTCGATAAAATCGCGCACCTCGCGACCACGCTCCCCGACCAGCGCAATAACGTTGACCTGTGCTTCAGCATTGCGGGCTATCATGCCCATGGCTGTTGATTTACCGACGCCCGATCCGGCAAAGATACCAATACGCTGGCCGCGACCCACGGTCAGCATTCCGTCGATCGCGCGAACGCCGACCTTCATGACCTCGGTGATCCTGGGACGCTTGACTGGATCCGGCGGGTCAGCGTCGAGCGGACAATCAGTATCGCCTATTATCGGGCCTTTGCCGTCGACCGGCTGGCCCAGGCCGTTCAACACCCTGCCGAGGATATCCTGACCAACCCTGACCATCAACGGCCGGCCGGCGGCCACGACCTGCGAACCCGGAGAAATGCCTGCGGTCGAACCAAGAGGCATCAGGAGCACTCTGTTTTCGCGAAAACCGACCACTTCGGCAAAGGCACTGCGGTTGTCCTTTTCCAAACGGATGGAGCAAAGATCGCCGACGGAAACCCCGCCGACCTGTGCCTCTATGATCAAACCAACAACCTGCACAACCTTGCCAATAACCTTGACCAGATCAGCGCGTTCGATCGCCTGGACATATTTATCGTAATCGATCTTAAGCGCGGTCATTGGCCTTCTTCTTCAGAGACCTTCTTGAGGGCTTCTTCGATGGACTTCAATTTAGTGGAGATCTTAGCGTCAATAAAGCCCAGGTTCGTCTCAATCACACAACCGCCAGCCTCAACATTAGCATCTTCGATAATTGAGAAGCTCTTCACGCCATCAAGCATGCCGGTCAGGCGGTCCTTGTAACGCTTCAAATATTCGCTGTCATCTCGATTTACCCGGACAATGATCTGCTCGCGGTCCGAGACCCGGGCAATGGCCTCGGCAACTATGTTCAGACAAACGTCGCGATGCAAAGAAACCTCTGAGCGGATGATCTGTTCAGCGACCTTGATAGCCAGTCTAAGGATCTCCTGTTCCGAGTCTTTGATCATTTCCTTGCGTTCTTTGACTGCCTGATTAAGCGTCTCCAAGGCTTCCTCTATCCTGGCTGAAGCCTCTCCTTTGCCCTCTTCCCGGCCTTCTTCTCTAGCCTGTTCCCTGATAGAATCAGCTTCATTCAGCGCATTGTCAATGATCTTCTGCGCTTCGCTCTTAGCTTTGGGGATATCATCGGCCTGCATTTTCGGCGCCAGAGGAGGTGGAACACCCAGGCTTTGAGCAGGTTTCTGCCCGACCGGTTTCTGCTGATCTGCCGGTTTATGTATCTTCGGCCTGGCCTTGGGTTTTTGGATAAAGGCCGAGACCTGTTTTTCGATCAAGACCGTGCCTTTATCTTCAAGCTGATCCCGTTTGATCAATGCCATGTTTTATGAGAACACCTTTTCCTTAAATTTCTCTTTGAGCTTAAGCGCCAGCTTATCAGAAAATGGCGTCCGTCTCAATCCGTTCATTAATTCCATGACCATGCCCTTTTCCCTGGGCATGGCCTTGAACGCATCTTCCCTCTCCTCTTCAGGCAACTGAGCCACAAGAAAAGCCGCAACCTGCGGCCGCTCATACATCAAAACATTATACTGCCGTTTCGGCCTGGGCGGCTCGGCCGGCGCTGCTGATCTGACCTTATGCTCCAGTTGCGGCCTCGGAGCAGATTCAGGGGATTCCGGCAAAGCCATAAAACTCTTGAAATCAGCCAGGACCTCTGTCAGCGCCTGCGGCGACGGCGATGGAAGATTATTGATACCTGAAGCGATCAGATCAGCTATTTCATCTGGCAGATAACGCAGCACCCTGGCTGAGGTTTCCGCCCCAAGGATCGAGAGAAATATCGTAGCTTTTTCCCGGCCGGACAATACCATTACTCTGTTAACCAATCCTTTAACATCGCAGCTATCTTTTCAGGATTACCATCGACAGCTTTCTTGATGCTCTCTATGGCTGAAGCCTTCTCTTTGCTTACCGGCTGCGTCTTGGATTGCGACTGATGCGGCTCAGCCATTATTTTTGTTTGCGGAGCATTTTTCTCTTTCCTGAATAAACGGAAAATCAATACAATGGTAAACAGAAGCAACAGGACACCAGCCAGCCAGAGCATATTCCTGATCCAAACGGCTGGCAGCCCGGGCAGCAACAGACCGCGTTTTTCTTGCTTGGGCGGCAAGACCTTTTCCACTTCTCCTTTGATGACCTCCGGCGGCGGCGTTGCCAGATGGAACGGCACCTTTTGCATAACTATGCGGTCTCCGCGAGTCCTGTTGTACCCGATAGCCGCTGCCACCGCTTTGAACGTAGCGGATTTCAGGTCCTTGCCGATATCGACCCGGTTATCAACCAAAATAATGGCGGTTATCTTTTGGATGTTCAGCTCGTCCTTGGTAAACTTTGTCCCTGTATTGCCGTTCTTGATATCAACATTTACTTTGACTATCGCGCTGTTGGGCGGATAAAAACGATTTAGTATCTCTTGCGCCTTGCCGGCCAGATCCTGCTCCAGTTCGCGTTTTGCCTGGACCATGAGCAATATCTTCTCTTCGCGGGTCAACTGGCGCGGCGGTTCGATCTTGACCTCCTGTACCGGTTCTTTCTTGGCCTCTTCCTTTTTCTCCGGCTTCTTTTCTTCCTTCTTCTCTTCCGCCTTTGGCTCTTCTTTTTTCTCTTCCTGCTTCACAGGCTCCAGCAGATTGATCTTTGCGTCAGCCTTTGCTTCCGGGCTGACTTCTTTGGCCGGGAGCGGCGGAGGCAACAGTGCCTGTTCCACCGGCGCGCTAACAACCTGCTGATCGCGCCTGAGCGGCTTGGCCGTCAAGATACGGCCCGTACTGTCAACAACAGTAACGTTCTCTGTCTGGAGGTTCTCGACACTGCTGGAGACCAGATGAATGATCCCATTGACCTTTTCCGGCGACAGGACTGCGCCCGGTTTCAGGCGCAACATGACCGAAGCCGTGACCGGAGCTACCGATTCAGCGAACAGCCTTGTTTCCGGCATGACGATCTGGACGCGAGCATCCTCGATTGCCTGGATCCTTCGGATGGTGCGGGAAAGCTCTCCTGATATGGCGCGGATCAGCTGAATGCGCCGGTCAAAATCGGTCGCGCCCAGCTTGGATTCATCAAATATCTCCCAGCCAACGACCCCGCCGGCCGGCAGATTATCTTCGGCCAATCCCAGCCTGGCTTGATCAGCTTTAGACTTTGGCACGGCCACAGAAGTACCGTTCTCTCCTATCTCATATTCAATATTGATCTCTTTTAAACGCGCAATGACATTGGCCGCATCCTTGAGATCAAGATTGGAATAGATAACGGTATAATCATTGCTCTTCCCGCTGCCACCACCGCCGCAACCCCTGAACATGAAGAAAAAGACCGCAATAGTTATGACCAGGCCGACACCTGCCAGGAGCAGGATCCGTCTGATATCGAACCCGCCACCGCCTGCCGGAACCGCTGCCGGTTCAGCCATTAGTTAGCCTCCTAACTACACCTGCATTTGTGTGACTTCTTTGAAACTTGTCACGGCCGCATTAATCGTTGTGACCGCGAGCTGGACCATGATACTGGCCTTGGATTGGGCCAGCATCACTTCATGCATCTCCACCTCACCGCGGACATACTTCTGGATCAGTTCATTGGCATACATTTCCTGCCGGCTGACGCCCTCCAGCGCATCGATCGCCTTAGCCAGAACATCTTCGAACATATTCCTGGGCAGCTCCATCTGACCGCCAGGCACGGCCGATGCCTGGCCGCTGACCCCAGGGGTCGCCTGAGCCAGGAAATCCTCACCAAGTATCTGCGCTATATTGACCCCCCTGCCTATCGGATTTATTTGTTCAGCCATAAATTAATAACTCCTTAATTCGCAATCAGTAATTCGTCAATAGCAATTACGGCAACTGCAATGTATCCTGCATCATCTTTTTCGTCGAATTAAAAGCCGTGATGTTGGCCTCATATAATCTTGAAGCGTACATCATGTCGACCATCTCGGTCGAGTAATTCACGTTGGGCAGTTCCACAAAACCATCCGCGTCAGCATCAGGATGGCCCGGATTATATACCTTTTGGAAAGGAGACGAATCCTCAACCACTTCCGTCACCTCAACACCTCCGCCAAGGCTGGCCTCAGCCCGGGAAAGCTCATCAGCGAACGAGATCGGCTTTTCCCCGAGCACGGCTATGCGCCGGCGATACGGCCCGCCATAGACCGTCCTGGTAGTGCCGATATTGGCCAGATTCGAAGCGATCAATTCCTGGGTAATGCGCTGAGCCTGAAGCCCGGAAACACTGATATCAAGCGCCCGGTCCAATCCCATAGCTTATTACCTCCTGCCTTGTGTCGCCACGGTCCGCAAGATATTGATCTTTGATGAAAGCAATTTAACATAAGCCGAATATTTGATCGAGTTCTCGGTCATGGCCGCCATTTCCTCTTCGATATTAACGGAGCGGCTGTCCTGCCGTTTGACGGCCCGCATCAATTCCTCATCAAAGTCCATCGGCTCAAAACCCGGCGTGTTGGCATTGGACAGATTATGGCTGATAACCTCCTGCCGCCGGGCAGCTATCTCCATCGCCCTTTCCAGATTGCCAAATTGTGCGTCAAATATCTCAGCCATGCTTCAACCTCTGCTGGATCGTTTTGACCGCCTTGGCCAGCAGGCGGCAGACCTTGGGCCGCGACAGTTTGAGCTGTTTGGCTATTGTCTTCTGGTTCACGCCTTTATGATAGAAAAGCAGCACGACCTTGCGCTGCAGTTCGGGCAGTTCATCAACGATCTTGCGGATACGCATCTTCATTTCCTTGAACTCGAGCTCTGCCGCGGGGGTCGTGTCTCCCGGCACAGGCGCTTCCACGCCGATGGCCGACATTTCCTCGATCGATAAGAGATACATCAAAGCGGAAGCGGAAACGATCTTCTTGATACGCTTGACCGCCTGCCTGAACTCGTCTTCGCTCAGCTCTGTTTTTTCCAGAGCCTTTTCCTCCGCCTCTTCCTCCTTATCCAGGACCGCATTAACCCCTTTCTTGGCCAGGTCCCGCACCATTACCTGGACACGGTAAGGCACAGGGTTATAGTTCTTGAGCCCGTCCAGCATCTCACCGCGCACCCGGTAGGAAGCGTAGGTCTCGAACTTAACCCCGCGGTCAGGGTCAAAGTTCTCCCAGGCTTTCATCAAGCCGACCGTGCCGTCCGAGACGAGATCATCATATTCAACATTTGGCGGCAGGCCTTTGCCCGAGACCATGGCTGCGATCGAATGCACCAGAGGCATATAGGCCTCAACAGACTTGGGCATGTTCTTTTTTTTGCTTTTTGTCCCCTTGGACTTCGCCATCGGCGCTTACATGTTCCTTTCTATGTCTGCCGGCAATATCCCGGCCGATAAAGACTTGCTTTTGGCCAGTTCCAAGGCCAATTGTTCGACCATCAGATCATTGGTAAAGGTCTTGGTGAACGTGTTGCCGCCCTCTTCGACCCCGAAGCTGGGCGCTTTGATCGATTGCTTCAACAATTCCTTGTAAAAGATCGCCATAAACTCCTCTTTGACCTTATCGCCGGCCGCAGCGGACTGCACCGGGAGAGGCTGATACACGCTTCCGCCCGAAATCCGATAGTTCGAGATAAAATCGATCATCATATAACCTCAAGATCAGCCTTGATCGCTCCGGTCTTTTTCATCGCCTGAAGGATCGAGATCAGGTCCTGCGGCGAAGCGCCGATCTCGTTCAGCGCCCGTACCAGGTTGGCCAGGGTCGCCCCTGCCGGCACCAGCGTCAGGTTGCCTTCGGTCCGCTGCAGTTTGGCCATTGACCTGGCCCGATAGCGCGATTCTTCCTGAGCTGATTCAGCCGCTGAGCCTTCGGAGAAAAGTGAAACATCGCCGATTACAACATCGATGCCGGCGTAGGAAACAGCCACAGGCGCGATCTTGACGCTTTCGCCGATCACGACAGTACCGGTGCGTTCATTGACCACTATCTTGGCCACCGCATCAGGCACCACCGTCATATTCTCGATGCGCGAGAGAAGAGAGACCAAATTCTCTTCCGTTTGGGCCGAAACAGTTATCGTACCGGCATCCATGGCACTGGCGCCGATACCTGCCTGAGTGATCGTCTGGGCAACCCGGTTAGCGGTCGTAAAATCCGGATGGTCCAGCACGATTGTCAGCACGCCCCGGCTGCCCATTGAGACCGGCACTTCTTTTTCAACAAGCGCGCCGCCCGGAATGCGCCCGACCGTCGTTTGGCGCTGTTTGATATAAGGCACTGAAGGCGTGCCTGAAGTCACGCCGACCAGCAAACTCCCCTGCGCAACAGCGTAAATATTGCCGTCAACCCCTTGCAGCGGAGTGATCAATAACGTACCGCCCTGAAGAGAGGTCGCATCGCCCATGGATGAGACCGTTACATCCAGTTTCTGCCCCTGCCTGACGAAAGGGGGCAGCACTGCGGTAACCATAACAGCAGCAACGTTACGCGCCCGAAAATCATTCTCCTTAGGTGCAACACCCATGCGGGAAAGCAGATTGGTCAAAGCCTGTTGGGTAAAACCGGTCTGGCTCCTGTCACCGGTATTACGCAGACCGACCACCAGACCGAAGCCCATTAACTGGTTCTCCCTTGCCTCAAGCACATGAGCAATATCCTTGATCCGCACGGAAGGCGAAGCCGCCTCCGCGCCAGGACCGAACGAGATGATACCGATCCCTAGTAAGGTGATCAACACTAAGATCATTGTTCGGATCTCGAATTTATGATTTCGGTTTTTATTTCTCATTTTTTCTCCTAGAAAAGCCAGTTCAAGATCCGCGTGAACCAGCCGGGCGATTCACTTTCTGCTACGACCCCTGTGCCGCGCACTGTCAGATCGGCATTGGCTACCTGATAAGAATAGACCGAATTGCCTCCGCTGATGTCTTTTGGCCTTACCGTGCCGGTAATAGTGATCTCCTGTATCTCATCATTGACCTGGACCCTGTGTTTGCCTTCGATCGCAAGATTGCCGTTAGGCTTCACTTCGGTCACCCAGGCAGCGATTCTGGCCGTGACATTGCTGGCCCTGGTTGTTTTGCCCGTGCCTGTATACTTATTCGCCGCTTGGCCGGTCAACTGGTTGTCAGGGCCAATGACCGGCGCCAGTTGGTCGATTGTATGAGTGAATTTCGCGCTCAGGTCATCGGAGACATCGGTATCAGTCCCGGCCTGGTTGACAGCTGAAGTGCTTTCTAAAATAACAATGTTGATGATATCCCCAACTCTATGGGCTTTTTCCGTACTGTATGGCGAAGAACTGTTCTTTTCATCCCAAACTGAATCAGCCATGGCCGGCGAACCGGCCAAGACCATCATGATCAACACTGTTGCCCCTGCCACAGTCCTTTTCATCTTATCACCACCTCAACCTCTTTGGGAGAGATCAACACGCCTTCTAATATTTTCTTGGGATCGGTGACGCCTTTCTTTCTGACACGGATCTTTCTGCCAAGATAGCCGTCCATCAGGGCTTCACCTGCGGTCCTGACCAGGAGGTTGGGCCCTTTGACGATCAGGGTGATGTCGTCCCCCCGGCGCACCACCGGTATCTCCTTGATCATCCATTGAAAGATCGTGCCGTTCTTTGGTATAGTTGTTTTAGCTTCTGTCTCGACGACCATGACCTTGTCTTCATAATATTCATCCGGCAACATAGCAATGTCCCTAGCTTCAAGCGCGAGATCCCCTTCTCCGATCGTCTCACCGCGCTTGACCATGCGGGTCGCTATCACCACCGTCTTAAAAACTTCCACCTGGGCACGCACAAAAATACGCTGATCACGGTCTTTGTCATTTATCTGAACAGGAAAGATCACGTTGCCGACCGGACGCAGATCATGATACACGTCGACTATCTCCAGATTCGCATTATCGCTCACATCCTTGAGCTGTTCAGCCAGCCTGCCGGAAAACTTGTATGTTATCCTGATATCCAGGCCCTGCCATTCAGGATGCGCCACGACAACAAAATCCCTGATCAGCGCATCAAGCTTTTTTTGCGGTTCGCTTAAAGCGTGTGCACTGTTGATCAAACAGGCCAGTAATAATAATAAGCCAAAGGCTCTTTTCATCAGCGTTTCATTCCATCGATGCTGGTCAGCATGGCTTCATATGACTGGACAGCTTTGGTCACTGTGTCAAAGACCCGCTGGACCATGACCATGCGCATCATTTCCGAGATAACATCGACATTGGATTGTTCCAGGGAGTACTGGTTGATAGTGCCGTAGCCGTTCTCTCCGGCTACACCCAGTGTCGCTTGACCCGAAGCTTCCGTGGCTTGATAAATGTTCTGGCCCAGGCTTTTCAGACCAGCAGGATTAGTGAATCTGGCCAGATTGATCTGGCCAATCTGCGAGTACTGGGTCGAGTTATCGATCGAGACCAGCACCGTACCATCGTTCTGGATGACCACGGCGGTCGTTCCTTGCGGAAAAATCAGGGCCGGTTCTACGATATGGCCGTTGGGATCGGTCAGATTGCCGTCATTGTCAATATGGAAATTACCGGCTCTGGTGTAGGCCTGGGTGCCATCGGCCAGTCTGACCTGAAAGAACCCTTCGCCTTGGACCGCAATATCCAGCGGATTGTTCGTTACCTCGATAGTGCCTTGCGTAAAATCTTTAGGTGTTGAAGCTACCCGCACCCCGGTGCCGTATTCAACGCTGACCGGCGGAGTCTCCTCCCCTGACATGGCCTCGTAAAGCATGTCCTTGAAATTCTTCTCAATATAGGACAGGCTTTCCATTTCCGTACGGCTCTTTTTAAAAGCAATCGTCTTCGCATTCGCCAAGTTATCAGTGATATTGAGGATCTCATCCTGCATAGCTGAAAGTCCGGTCGCTGCGACATAAAGAGGCTGGAACATTCAACTCACCTCCAGGTTATTGGGTCGCCCGGCCAAGTTCCATGGCACGGGCCAGGTTCTCATCACGCGTTTGGATCAATTTTGAATTGATGTTGTACATCCGCTCTAAATATATCATTTCCATCATCGAATCAACGATATTGACATTGGATGCCTCAACATAGCCTTGGATCACCCTGGGAGCTTCTACCTCCTGCATCACCGAATAGGGATTGGTCTTTTTAAAAATGCTGCCGTTAAGCGATTCAAGATCAATGTTGCCTTCAGGTCTGACCACAAGTAAACGGTCGATCGCCTCGCCGTCAGCCAGCACCTGGCCGTACTGATCTATCTCTATGCTGGCTCCTGCCGGCACGAAGATCTGGCCATGAGCGCCCATTACAGGATTATTGCCGGCCACGCTGAGCAGCCGGCCTTCCTTATCCAGGCGGAACCGCCCATCACGCGTGTAGCCTTCCCCCCAAGGGCCCGAGAGGACAAAATAGCCGTCTGAACCCAATGCGACATCCAGGACATTATTGGTCTTGACCAGAGCGCCCTGGATATTACTGTAGAACGTGCCGTCGACCTGGGGTTTCATGCCGGCAATGCGTCTGGAAGCAGCTTCAAGTTCAAGAGGGAAACCACGCACGACCGCCTCTGACTTTTTATAGCCGGGGACCTCAGCGTTGACCATATTGTCCATGAGCTTCCTGACGCGTTGATCAGAGCTCTCCAGGCCTGCGCTTCCGATCTCAAAAATGCGGTCGGTCATGTTGAGAAAATTATAAGATGTCCCGGCGGGAATGTCAAACGGAAATATAATGTAACGGGCGGGTTCCCAGCTGCAAAAATACCGTCAGATCAAGGACGTTTTTCCTGCTTCTTGTCCTCACGCAGGCGCTCGACCATTTGCTCGCGCTTTTCAGTCATGCGGTCAAGCTTATATACGAAGAAAAGCACTTCGGCTACCAGCGTATAAAGCTCTGGGGGTATCTCTGTGTCGAGCTCAAGCTTGGTCAGAAGCTGGGCCAGTTCAGGGTCCTCATACAAGGGGATCCTGTTGTCTTCGGCGATGCGCAGGATCTCATCAGCCACCGCACCACGGCCGGAAGCAATGACCAGAGGCGCTTTGTCCTTGTCCACGTCATAACGCAAAGCGATCGCCTGCTTGCGTTGTTCCTGGGCCGCCGCCTCTTCGGTCGGCAGATCCTCTTCTCCCGGACCCTTGATCTGTTCGTTGACTTCCGCCATTTATCTCATGCCTCGATATCGATCTTTTTCAGTACGCTTTCCAGGCTGGGCAGCATAGGTATCAGATAAGGCTTGATATGGCACATGGCCGGATCGACCTTGACCTGATAACCGGTGATCATGAAATTTTTGTCGGCCAGCTTCTGCTGAAAATCACCAAAATCCCGCGCGATAGCAGCGCGGCCGTTCTCGCCATAATTCTTTTCAGAAAAAACAAAGACAACATAGACTTTGTTGTCTTTAACGTACATGGAAATGACCATTTTCCCCATATTGGTCGTTTCCATTGACATAACGATCTGTGTGTTACGCGGATCGACTGGCGCGCCCTTGCCCTCTCCCTCGCGCTTTACCACGATCTCCAGGTCCTTTGGCGGATTGGTCATGGCGTTAGGTATCTGGTGATAGATATAGTTAACCTCTTCGCGTCCTGACTGGGATAACAGGGCCTGCGCCAGCATGTTCTGCATCACGCCGTCCAGCTTGCCCTGGAACTCCATCAGGGACTGTGACAGGGCTTGTGTTTCAGGGCTGCCTTGCGGCGGTGTTTTGCCCTGGACACCGGACAGCAAAGCCTTAAGGGCGCGCACATCGTTCATCATTGCCTCGCGGGTCACGCCGCCTTTACCTGAAGCGGCTTTTTGCGAAAGATTGCGGAAGGTCTCGTCGAACTGGGACAGCAGCGCAGAAAGCTGGGAAACGAGATTGGCGTCAAGCAGGCCTTTACCCATGCCCAAGGCCGAGGTCAGGTTGCCGATGGCTTCCTGCAGTGCGCCGAACTGCGAAGCCAGGCCTGGATTACTGGAAAAGAACTGCCCCAGCACCTTGGCTGCCTGCGGGGAATCAATCCCCTTCATCAACAGCAGCACCGAGGCTTCCTGCATGGCCTGAGATTTATCGGTCCCCTGCATCATGGTCATGAGCTTGACGAAATTAGTCCGGGAAAGTTCAACGCCATTGCGCAGCATCAATGAAGCCAAACTGACATTGAAATCATTTGGTTCGACCTGAACGCTCAGCAAATGGGAGCGAACGTCCGCCACCGTTAACGCCCGGGCAACATTTGCCGCAGCCTGCGGTGTCGCTGCCTGGGCCGCCTGGCTGCTCTGCGCTGCCTGGGCCGGCGCTGTCTGGCTGGTGCTGCTGGCCGGCGCTGTCTGTGTCGGCACGTTCCTGGTCGCGCCGGTCGTTTGTGTTTGCTGTGACGACGTTACCGGCGTGGACGATGATTTACCGGTCGGCCAGATAATAGGCTTACCCGGATGAACACCTCCGCCTTCAGCCTGAAAAGCCATTAAAACCTCCTGAAAAGATCAAAGACAGCCACAGCTGTCTTTGTTGGAACAAGGGATCAGCAGATGACTGGATACACGAATCCCTCTATAATATATATCGTGATTTTAAAAGAAAAACTTGTACTTTGCAAGGGCTAAAAGGGGTTATTCTTTTTCCTTTTTAGCCGGTTTTTCTGCGCCCTTTTCAGCTGGAGCCGCGCCCGGAGCCGCCTTTTCCTTGACCGCAGCTTCAGCCACAGCCGCCGCGCCTTCCTCACCCTCAGGCACCACCGCGCCTTCAGGCACAGCGACAACCGGCGCAACTTCCTCTTCCTTGGTCGGCGGTGAGACCTGGGCGATCATCTCTTCGCCGTGAGAAAGGATCTCAACCTTGCCGCTCGGCTTAAGGTCGGAAATATGCAGTGAAGCATTGATCTTAAGAGCGGAGACATCGATCTCGAACTTATCCGGGATCTCACCCGGCAGACATTTGACCTCAACCTCTCGCAAGCCATGTACCAGGACACCGCCTTCCTCTTTGACCCCGATCGGTGTACCCAGCAGCTCGATCCTGACCCTGGTCTTGATCTTTTCGTCCATAATGATATGCATGAGGTCAAGATGGATAATCGAATCATCAAGCGGGTCACGCTGGATAGCGTGTGTGATCACCGGCACGCTTTTGCCCTTGCCGGCATCGCTCATCTTCAGGGAAAAGATCAGGTTGCGCCCGGCTCCTGATCTGAGCACTTTTTTAGTGAATTCCTTGGCGTCCAGGGAAACGGCTGTAGCCTTGAACTTGCGGCCGTAGACCACGGCCGGGATCAGGCCCTGCCGCCTGACTTTCTGGCTATTTTTGCCTAAAATTTCCCGCGTATCAGCCTTGATCTCAACTTTTGTTTTGGTAGTCATCTGATGCTGAACTCCTTTTTTGAACAAAATATTTTATCATATTTATCAGAGGAATTCAAGAGGCATTTCTGTCTGTTCCGGCGCAGGCGTTGTCTCTTGAGGCTTTTGCTCCTGTTCTTTTTTCCTGCCGTACGGCACTTTAAATTTCTCCTTTTGGAGAATATACTGACCGGCATACGGCGGCACTTCGTATTCCCCGGTCAGGCGGTTCTCTTTATACCACTTCAACATGTCCCTGGCCAGATGCGCTGAAGCAGTATCCCCATGTTCACCGTGCGCCACAAATGCCGCAATGACAACCTCAGGATGCTCATATGGCGCATAGCAAATGAACCAAGCGTGCGCCTTGCCCGGATTTTCGGCCGTCCCTGTCTTGCCTGCAGCCGTTACTCCGGAGAAGCGTACCGATACCCCTGTGGCGCGGTCAACGACGTCATGCAGAGCGCCGCGTATCAGCTCGATGGTTTCCGGCGACAGATCGAGCTTGTTCACTATTTTGGCCTTACCCTGATAAATGATCTCTCCGGCAGAGTCCTTGATCTCTTTGACAACATACGGGCGGAAAATATTGCCGGTAGCGACCGCGGTATAAGCCACCGTCATCTGCAGGGGCGTGACCTGGACCCAGCCCTGGCCAATACCGTAATTTATCGAATCGCCGTCATACCATTCTTCGCCCAGATTGCGCTTTTTCCATTTCGCATCGGGCACATTGCCGCGTTTCTCCTGGGGTAGATCGATGCCTGAACGCCTGCCCAAACCGAATTTCTCAGCATACTTCGCGATCAAGTCCGGACCCAGACGTTTGCCCAGTTCGTAGAAGACCACATCACAGGACCAGACCAGACCTTCACGCACACTGATCGGGCCATGCCCTCCCTCAAGCCAGCATTTTGCGATCCTGTTGTTGACCCGGTAATAACCGCGGCAGTCGATTATTTCGTCCCAGGAGGCCTTGCCTTCTTCCAGCGCCGCAGCCAACGTAATAATCTTAAAGATCGATCCGGGCGGATAATGGGCCAAGGCCCGGTTCATAAAAGGATGCTTCTGCTTCTTATAGTCCTGCCATTTGTAATTAAGCAACGGGTCACTGAAGATGTTGGGATCATAATTGGGATAGCTGGCCATGGCCAGGATCTCGCCGGTCCTGGCGCTCATGACGATAACAGCGCCCTCCCTTTGAGCGAGCAACTTCTCTGCTTCCTGCTGCAGGCCCAGGTCGATCGTCAGGGTCATATCCGGCCCTGGTCTTGGCTCAAGCGATTCTAAAATGCGCAGCGGAGTGCCATAAACATCTACCTCGACCTTTTTTCCGCCATCGACGCCGCGGACCAATTTATCATAGGTCTTTTCCACGCCGTCCTTGCCAATGATATCGCCCAGCCGGTAGCCTTGTCCGCGCAGTTCATCAAGTTCCTTGGCTTCTATCTCTCCGACATAACCCAGCAGATGGGCCGCAAGATCGCCATGCGGGTAAAGCCTTACCGGTTGACTGGTAACAACGACACCCGGCAGGTCCCTGGCCTTCTCGGCAATACGAACAGCCGTCTCCAGTGATATATTCTCCTTGACCAAGAGCGGTTCGCTCGCCTTGACTTTAAGCTCGATCTTTTCATTGAGCATCCGGCCCAATTCCTCAAGCACATCCTTGCGCTTTTCGGAGGTCTCGCCAGCCAGAACATAAGGCAGGACTCGCACTGCAAAGATCGGCCGGCTCTCAACCAGCACCCTGTCATAACGGTCATATATCACGCCGCGCGGCGCCGGCTCGGGCACGGTCTTGGCCGCGTTCTCCAAAGCCAGCAAGGCAAGTTTCCCGTGACCGATCATCTGCAGCTGGACCAGACGCATGAACAGCAACAGGAACAGGGCCAAAAAGACCGCTACAATAATATGGAGTTTTTTCATGATCTTTGTTCTTTGAACGCCCGATCGACCAAGGGCAGCAACAGCGGCACGAACAATAGATTGTAGACCGTTGTCAATGCTATCCTGCCTGCTAAAATCATCCAGTCAATGGACCGGTCGGCTACAGAATAGAGCAGAACGGCTTCGACCAATAATATTGACGGCGTGAGCACAGCGACCATCAAAGCGGATAAGGAGAATTCTTCGCCCAAAAAACTCTCCCTGACCGTACTGACAACACTGGCAGCCAGCAGTTTGGAAACAGTATTAAGATATATCCCGCTCCCCATAATATCCTGGACCAGCCCGACCAGCGCTGCGGCCGCAAAAGCCATTTCCGTTTGCTCGACAACAGCATAACAAACGACGAGAACAAGCATGATGTCCGGGGTTACATTAAAGAACGGCAGCCGGCTGAAAACGACCGTCTGCAGGACAATTACAAGCAGCAGCAACAAAAGGAATTTTATCCAGCGCATTATTTAACGACAAAGACCTCTTCAAGCCGGGATAAGCCGACCGCCGGCTGGACCTCGATATGATAGAACAGATCATGCTCCCCCTTACGCGCTTCCACCACGATCCCAAGCGGTATGCCAGGCGGAAAGATCGACGAGATATGGGAAGTTACTATCTGGTCGCCGACCCTGACATCCCCGCCTGCCGCTACGAACTTCAGGACCAAGCGACCCGACGGGCTGCCGCATAATACGCCCAGGTCACGGCTGCGCGCATCAACCGCAGCGATAGCGCTGTCCGAGTCCGTCAGCAGCAGCATTTTAGAAGTTAACTGCGAAACTTCAATGATCTGTCCAGCCAACCCGTCAGACGCGACCACGGCCTGTCCGGTCTTGACGCCGGCTAAACTCCCCTGGTTTATCTGGAGCAGCGAGAACCAGGGGGATGGCGCACGGCCGAGCACCTGGGCCGGTAAAAGACGGAAACGGTAAGGATTGTTCTGTTCAAAACCCAGACGATCGCGCAAACGTTCGTTCTCTTTGGTTAATTCCTCATGGGTCAGCAGATCAGCTTCAAGTTCAGCCACCCGCTCTTTGAGCATTTTATTCTTCTGGGCTAGGTCCCGAATATCATAGATCGCTGCGGGAATTGAAGTGAAGCCGCGCCAGACAAAAAGGCCGGTATATTGAAAAGGATAAATGAGAGACTGTAGAGCGGAGCGCAGGCCGAACAGGCCGCGTAAAGCAGTAAAGGACAACGCCAGCGCCAGAATAATGACAATAACGGTCAGCGCGTACGATCTTTTTTTGCGGTAGGGCCTGAAACGGATCACTGCGCCGTGCGTTTGGGCATGATCAGGACCTTCTTCAGAGTATCGATCTCCTCAAGGATCTTGCCCGTGCCATAAGCCACGCAGGATATCGGATCGTCAACAACATAAACCGACATATCGGTTTCCTGAGCCAGGTACTTATCAAGGCCGCGCAGCAGCGATCCGCCTCCGGCCATCACGATGCCGCGGTCCATGATGTCAGCCGCCAGCTCCGGCGGGGTCTTTTCCAGGGTCATGCGCACGGCATCGACCACTGTTGAAACAGGATCCGACAATGCGTCGCGGATCTCCGATGAGGTCAGGGTCAGGGTCTTGGGCAGGCCGGTGACCAGGTCGCGGCCGCGCACTTCGATGGTGCGCTCCTCTGACAGCGGATAAGCGGAGCCGATGTCGATCTTGATCTGTTCGGCTGTCCGTTCGCCGATCAGCAGGTTATAATTTTTGCGGCAGTGGGAAACGATCGCCTCGTCCATCTCGTCGCCGGCCACGCGGATCGATTTAGAAACAACGATGCCGCCCAGGGCCAGCACAGCGACCTCAGTGGTGCCGCCGCCGATATCGACGATCATGCTGCCCTGCGCTTCAGAGACCGGCAAATTGGCGCCGATGGCCGCGGCCATCGGTTCCTCGACCAGATAGGCTTCGCGCGCCCCCGCGTGGAGCGCGGCGTCAAGCACGGCGCGCTTTTCCACTCCGGTAATGCCTGAAGGAACGCCGACAACAATACGCGGCCGGACAAAAGCCGAGCGGTTGTGGCTCTTGTTAATAAAATGGCGCAGCATTGTCTCGGTGATCTCAAAGTCAGCGATCACACCGTCGCGCATCGGCCGGACTGCCACAATGTTGGCCGGGGTACGGCCCAACATGCCCTTGGCCTCATTGCCGATGGCCAGGGATTTTCCGCTGTCTTTATCGATCGCCACGACCGACGGCTCGCAAAGAATGATCCCCTCACCCCTGGCAAAGACCAGCGTTGTGGCAGTACCCAGGTCGATGCCCAGGTCGCGGGAAAAATGACCGAACACCATATCATACACACCCATTTTATTTACCTCCCTAAATATAGCTCCTGCTTGTCAGGCTCTGTGAGGCGTCACTCGTAGACAAGCGTGGAATCAAAACCCTTGGCTGTCAATGAGCGCCGGAGTTTCTCGGCCCATTGCTTGCTCTCATACGCGCCGATCTGGACCCGCCACTTGCCGGAATCGATTTTCTTAACAACATAAGTATCAAATCCAGCCGCTTTAAGCCGGCGTTCCAGGGCCAGGGCATCGGATTTATTGCTGAACAGACCTGCCTGGACCTTCCAGTAGCGGCCGCTGACAGCAGCAGTGTACGTCTTGACGACCTTACCCCGCCTTGGCTTGATGGTAACGGGAGTCCTCTCTTCTTCAACATCAATCGCTTCCTGAGTCGCCAGATCCGCCTGCATTGCCGCGATCGATGGCGGCGGCTCAGGAATGGTCACTTCGATCCTCTCGATCGGTTTCTTTTTGACCGGCATAAGAAGTTTCTTGCCCAGATTAAAACTAAGCCAGAAGCTGATCAGGATGATAGCGATAAGAATGATCAGAATGACGATGTTCCTGATAAGGATCAGAGCGTGGTTCTCCTGCGGGATGTCGTGCATGATCTTCGATTCCTCAACAGGCTCCGGCCGCCTTGACGGCTGCGGCGCACTGCCTGGAAAATCGTTTCGCTCCTGATTAGGATCAATGTTATATTCCGCCACGGTATGGATATTTTACTATGCGCTCAGCAAAGCGTCAAGGAAATTATAGGTAAAATCGATTTTTCATATAAGTAATACTATGTTTATTTAATGGGCAGTCTCGACACCGGGGCGCTGCCCCTGGCTGGTCAAGTTGATGAGACCAGCATTTCTGGTCCTCTCAGGGCCATGCGCTGAGACACCCGGCGCCTTCATCCCCCAGCCGCAACTTTTCATAACAGGCCAGAGCTTAACATAATATTTCTTATGCGATTTAGACACGTAAGATAATTAATGGAGCAATTATTAATAATATGTTATACTCTGCCATTATGATCATCGGTATCGACCTTGGCGGAACCAAGATCGCCGGCGTATTGACCACCCCTTCAGGCAAGGTCCTGATGGACGTCCAGATCCCCACCGAAGCGAATAAAGGCAAGAAACATGTTATTGATAACATCAAGAAGGCCATCCACACCCTGAAAGAGAGCAAGAAGGTCAAGCTCAAGGCTATCGGTATCGGCGCGCCCGGCCCTATCCTTTATGAAAAAGGTATTGTGGTCGAGGCCCCCAACCTGCCCGGCTGGCACAACGTTAACTTGAAGAGGATCCTGGAAAAGGCATTCCGCGTCCCGGTCTTTGTCGATAACGACGCTAACTGCGCCGCCTTGGCTGAGGCCTGGTTCGGCGCGGGCAAGTTCGCCAAACATTTCATATATATTACGGTCTCGACCGGCATTGGCGGCGGGATAATAATTGACAAGAAGCTCTATCGCGGCATTACCGGTTCAGCAGGCGAGTTCGGCCATATGACCATTGATCCGCAGGGCCCCAGATGCAACTGCGGCAGTAACGGGCATCTGGAAGCGCTGGCCTCAGGCACGGCGATCAAACGGGTGACCGGTCTGGACGCCATCGGCGCACACCTGGCCGCGCATCAGGGAGACAAGGCCGCCCGGGCGGCTTTGAAGGACGCCGCTCACTACCTGGCCATCGGTCTGGCCAATCTGACAAACATTTTCAACCCTGAATTGATCATCGTGGGCGGCGGTCTATCCAATATGTGGCAGGACCTGATCGTGCCGGCTAAAAAAGAGTTCAGGCGGTATTCCCTGACCCTGCCGGCTAAATCGGTCAGGATCGTCCGTGCCAAGCTCAAGTCCAACGCCGGAATGCTCGGGGCAGCTGCTCTATGTCTATAGTCATTATCGATTACGGCGCGGGCAACCTGCGCAGCGTGCAGAAAGCTTTCCAGAAGTTCGGTTTCTCCGCCGAGATCTCCAGGGACAAGAGCACCATCCGCGCGGCCAAAGGCCTGGTCCTGCCAGGTGTCGGTTCGTTCGACGCAGCGATCAGAGAACTGCGCCAGCACGGGCTGGAAGCGGTCATTGAAGAAGCCATTGCCTTGAATAAGCCGTTCCTGGGCATTTGCCTGGGGCTGCAGCACTTGTTCGAGACATCCGAGGAAGGCAAAGAAAGAGGCCTGGGCATTTTGAAAGGTTGTATCAAAAAATTCAACTTCGATAAGGCCGAGAAACTTAGCGTACCGCACATGGGCTGGAACCGGCTGCTACTCAAACATCAGTCTCCGCTACTGGCAGGCATCAGCTCCGGTGATATGGTCTACTTCGCCCATTCATATTATGTGGAACCTGAGGACGGGGCCATTATCGCCTCGACCACGGATTACGGCATTGACTTTGTCTCAGCTATCTGGAAAAATAATCTCTACGGCATCCAGTTCCATCCGGAGAAGAGCGGGCCCGTTGGGCTGAAGATCGTGGAGAACTTTGGTAGGCTGTGCAAATAAATGCCTAATTATGAATGCCTAATGCCTAACTGTGGTATTATCATTCAGAATATTACATTAGTTAGGCATTTATCATTAGGCATTAGGCATTTTAACAATGTTTGAAATAATACCAGCGATAGATCTTTTGGACAGCAAATGCGTCCGGCTGAAACAGGGCCGTTACGATGCCGAGACGGTCTATTCCGATGACCCTCTGGAGATGGCTAAAAGATGGCAGGCGGCCGGCGCCAAGAGACTGCACATTATCGATCTGGACGGCGCCAGGACAGGCATTCCCAAAAATGTTGAGATCATCAAGGCGATCGCTAAGGCCCTGGACATCCCGGTAGAGGCCGGCGGCGGCATCAGGAATTTCGACCTGATCAAGGGCCTGATCAAATTCGGCGTTGATCGCGTCATCCTCGGGACAACGGCGGTCAACAATCCCAACACCCTGGAAAAATTCTGCCAGGAGTTCGATGATCATATCGCTGTCGCGATAGACGCCAAGAACGGCAAGGCAGCGACCGACGGCTGGACCAAGATATCCAAAAAAGACACCCTGACCCTGGCTAAAGAAGCGGTCAGCCTGGGAGTCAAGCGTTTCATCTATACGGATATCAGCCGTGACGGGATGATGAGCGGCCCTAATGTCTCCGGCATTAAGAAGTTCATCAGGGAGATCCACGTCCCGGTCATCGCCTCAGGCGGCGTTTCGACCAAAGACGACATTGATAATCTCAGACAGACCGGAGCCGAAGGCTGTATCGTCGGCAAGGCCCTTTACGAAGGCAAGATCAGGCTGGAAGAAATCCTTTAAGGCCTCATTTCTCCGCGATGATAATGTAACCATCGGCCAAAAAACGGCTCAGGCGCAGCAAGATCAATAGTTGAAGCAGTCTTTTGCCCAGCCAATGTCCTTTGACCGAGCGCAACACCGTCTTGAGAAATCCCTGGCCGAACAATCGCTCAGCCTCGACTTCGTCCGCCAGGGAAATAAATATCTTCTGGAACTTAACGTTGGGCACGGCAATATAAGCGGAACTGTTCTTAAAACCAAGTTCCCAAAACAGCCGCATCAGATATGTATATGTATGCTTGTAATTGCGGTACCGCTTGTGTTTTAGCGAAGCCTCAGCAACATACTGATAATATTTCCGGCCGCTCCTGCTGAATGTGCGTTCAAACCATGTTTTAAGATCAGCCAGCCAGCGCGGCAGCAGGCTGGCATATTTGACCGCGCTGCCGTCCGGCTCACCAAGGAAATAATTATACATGTAGCGATTCCGGTCAAAAAAGACCAAGCGGCCGCCAGGTTTAATGACCCTGAAAATATCACTTAACACCTTTTTCTGAACTTTGTCAGGCGAATGCGACAGGTCAAATGAACCGATCCATTGCAGCGTCATGCCCAGGACGACCAGATCAAAAGAATTATCTTTAAAAGGCAGGCTGGACAGATCGAGATTCTCTATTCCGACCGCCTCCAGTCCGTCGAGCGCAGCGTTCTGTTTGAGCAGGTTCAGCCAGCGGATAATATTATCAGGCAGGTCGACCGCGACCACCCGTTCATAGCGCCGGGCCAGAGCCTGGCTGATATTGCCCAGCCCGCAGCCTATATCAAGCGCGGTCAGGTCGGAAGCTTTAGGCAGCAAAGGGTCAATAAAAGCATAACGCGCGGGACTGGTATTGTAGTCGGCCAGGTATTTACTCCAGTGCTTGAGCATGACCTGGCGCAAGGCTTGATCCCAGGGCAGATGCTTGGCCGCCTCGAACAGTTCCCGATATTGATCGTCCGAGAGCTGATCCCAAACGCAGCGGCCGGAAGAAAAACTCGGATACCGGCCATCGATCAAACGATGGTCGGCACGGCTTAAAATACCGCTCAACCAGGCCGGCAGGTCTGTCATCGGGCCTTAGTATAGATGATATTATCGGCCGGTTCAAATTGACAGGCGCAGAGCTCTCGGATACAATCGAACTATGGCAGACCAACTTAAACCGGTTGATTACAAAAAGATCATCAGGTATGTTCTGCAGAACTGGCAGAAACTGGGACTACCTGAAACCGATCAGACAAAACTTGGCTTTAAAGTCTTGCCTTTCAGGCGTTCAGGCCCACATTCTCTGCTGAACTTTATGATCAGCAGTGCTGATGCCCCTGTCCTGGTCGTGCGCGGACCACGCTTCATCAGTGCCTCTATCGCGATAGAAGGGCTTAAGCATGAAGCTCTGCTCTTGAAAGAACTTTTATTGATCGAGCCTCTGAAAGCTCATATCCCGATTCTGCTGAAAGACCTTTTGATCGATGATTGTCCTATTTTACTGGTCAAGGCTTGTTCCGGCACGATGCTGCACACGCTGCTCGATACTGAAACAGTCCCTGACAAACTGGCACGACTTATCAGGTCCGGAGCCGACCTGGCGCAAAGCCTGCATCTGGCCACAAAAAAGCCCGAGAGAACACTGGATAGCAAGCTTATCAGCGATCAGGCAGCCAAGACCCTGCCCTTGGTGCGGCAGCACCTACCTGAAAAAGCGGCTGCCCTGGAAAAACAACTTGAGCTCTACCTGCAAAAGTTAGGCAACGAAAAGACCGATATCCCAGGCGTCTGTTCACATGAAGAGTTCAACCCCTGGAACATATTGCAGCAGCCTGGCGGCCAGCTGATCGCCCTTGACTGGGAAGATGCCGTCAGTGATGGCCTGCCTCTGCTTGATTTGTATAATTATTTTTTGATCTGCATGCGCATTCTTATCGCAGGTGAAAGTCAGTCAGCTAAACAGCGGCCTCAAACAGAGCAGCAGCAGAGGTTCGCTATTCTGCTAAGGACATTTACAGAGTCGATCGCAGCCTATTGCCAGGCATTGAACCTCCCGGAACAGGCTAAGGACCCTCTCTTTGTCCTCTTTGGCCTCAGATCGCTGGCATTTTTCCTTGACCCAAAGCGCCAGTCCGTGGCTTACGCCAAACACTGGCTGCCGCTGCTCACCGGACTTGACCAAAAAGACCTTTTCAGCGAACATCTAGCCAAAGAAGCTCGAGGACACTGGAGGGCGAACAAAAAATGAATCCAAGAAAAGAAGAGACACAGAAGAGGTTCGACGCTGATGCCAAGGCATATGAGGAAAGGATCATCAAGCACGTTAACGGCTATCTTGATCTTCACCTTTCGATAATGAACATGATCCCGTTCAAACCGGATCAGGCTTTTAAGGTCCTTGACCTGGGTATCGGCTCCGGTCGTTTAGCCAAACAGATACTGGAAAAATATCCGAAGGCCCGCCTGACGGCAGTTGACTTCTCTGACAAGATGATCGCCATGTGCCGCTCCAGGTTAGCGGAGTTCAGCGACAGGATCGAGTTGCTCAATGAAGATTTTGACAACAACCTGCCTCCCGGTAAATTCGACCTGGTAATAATGATCCTGTCGCTTCATCACCTGGAAGACCCGGATAAAGCCTCAATGATCAAGCTGATCCATAAGAACCTGAACAAACCGGGCGCGCTATTGATCGGCGACCTGACCAAATCCGCCTACCCCAGGATCACCAAGATCTACATGGACCTGTGGCGCCAGAACCTGCGTGATAACGGTTATGACGACGGGCACATCGAGAATTGCTACCGTGAAAAATACCAGAAAGAGGATATCCCGGCCACCCTGGAAGACCAGCTGCAATGGCTCAAAGCCGCCAAGTTCGACCAGATCGAGGTCTTCTGGAAGCGCTATCACTTTGTCGGTTTCGGCGGGTTCAAAGGCATAAAATAATGGCGGCTTTCCCTGCCCTTTTTTCTAAAAAAGAGACCGGCAGCAGCTACAGGCACTGGCGTTCAATCACTCTGGCCCTGTTTGAGAACTTCAAATTCAATTATGAATACCTGGGCACAGGCGTTGAACCGCAAAGCAGGACCGATATACATGCGTCCCATTATCTGAAACAGCTTCCCGGCTATAAAGCAGAGCCGCTATATTTCGGCGAAAAGCATCACGTTCATGCCAACAGCTTTTTGGCCTACGGCAACAGGCTCACAGGATATCCCATGGGCAACAAGAACATCGCCTCACATCATTTCACTCTGGAAACCTATCAATATATCTGGTACGCACCGTTGAATTTCATTTCCAACTGGCAGGAGACCTTTCCGCTGGTCTTTTCTCTAGACCATAATTATTTCATGGAAAGCTGCAATGGCACCTTTCTGCAGGATGATCGATACCTGCAAGACCAGGCTTATCCCTGCCCCGCTCCCGAGCATAAAAAGTATTTCACGTCCAAGTTCTTCACCGGCGCCTCATTGCCCGGGACCCTGCTTCTGAACGGCTTTTCCATCGATGGCATCGGCCTGCCAGACACCACGATCAGGACCCTGAACTTCTGCCTCAGGATATTCCAGGTGGCCAGCTTGATGCAGGCAGCCTTGATGGAGATATTCGGGCCCTCAACGAACAAGTCCGATCAGGTCAAACACCTCCGGGACCACTGGTCCTATCCTGACGGTAAAAATGTCAAAGACGTGTCTCTTTACCGCTTGAACATCCTAGCCTTTCTTTATCTCAGCATGCACCCTGCGGTAACAGCCCTATGTTACGGGTTGTACCGCAATAAATACGGTGTCAAGCAGACCCATCGGACCGCTTTTTTCGTACCGACCCGGTCAGGCCCTGTCGCGCTCAAGGATTTTTTGGCCGGTGAAATATCAGCCTATATAGAACAGCTTAATCAAGCGCTGAAAAGCAAAACGCGGCCAAACTCAAAAGTGATCCCAACAAAGATATCTGCTGCTCTTGATCTGGCCCGTATGTTCGGTATTGGTTATCAAACCAACCAGCAGAAAGGCGTGAATGTGCACAAGAATGCCCCATATGATTTCAGACCAAAAAACCTTGCGCCTGAGCTGCGTTCTCTTGACTTCATCGCTGAGCACAGCGAGAACAGTCCTTTATGGCGGATATTCTATGATTATAGCGGGGAATGGTGGAGCAATAAACAAATTGAGCAGTTGCTCGAAGGCCAAGGGCCTGAATGGGAGGAACTCAGATCAGTGCCGCGCTCATTGGCTGTGCATCTTTTCCATCAAATAGCAGCGCATTTCTGGAAAGACACCCTGGATAGATTGAATTACCCCGAAAGATTAAACAAACTGATCCGGGCAAGATATCAAAAGATACTGGCTGACCCTGCCTAGCCTATTCCCGCCAGCTGGTCCTGAAGGTTAAGTATCGCCTGCTGGATCTGGGTCACCTGGGCCGCATCCCCGGGCGTGATCGTGCCATCGGTCCTGAAAGAATCGATCCTGTCCATCAGCGCGGAAAGCTGGCTGCCTACGGTCGTGGTTATCTGGCCGCCGCTGATATTGTTCAGCAGATTGCGCAGACGCTCCAACCGCTGGGCGATCCTCTGCATCGTTTCCTGCCTGATGTTCTGATCTGTTTCCGTCTTGAACTTGTCCAGATCAGCGAACATCTGGCGGACAATTTGGCTGCTCTCCCCTAATTGGCTGGCCAGTGAACTGAGTTGATTCTCTATGCCTCCGACACCGTCTATGCTGGTCATGATTACCTACCTCCTTCAAACCGGACCTTTAACAAGCTTCTCTGATCGAAAGCTCTAGTTCATGCCCCGGGGCCTGGAAACCAGATTCCTGCGCCAGGCGCTCCAGTATGCCGGCCACCTTCTTGCGCTTGGCGGTATAATAAGCGATCTCTCCATTGGCTTCAATGGCCGCCTGGATCAGCGAATATTCGTGTTCGGCCTCGCGGAATAACTTCTCGTTGGCCTTGTCGCGGACCTGATCGAGCTCTGTCTGAGACAGCTCAAGGCCAAGCTTCTCCAGGTTCCTCAGTACTGTTTTGATCTTGCGCTCGGTCATCTTCCAGGCCTCACCTTTAAGTTTAGCATAGGTGGCGCGTTCCTCAAAGGCTTCGCAGAGCATATCCATCAGCTTGATCTTGGCGCAGGCCGAAGCTTCCTTTTCCACCTGGTCAAAGTTCTTAACGCCCAGTTTGATCAGCCCGTTCTTGGTCTTGATCATCTTGAACTGTGTTTCAAGTACCGTGCGCACATCGCCAAAGACCGCCCGCTGCATATAGAGGGCGCGCAGCTTATCGGTCAGGATCTCCTTTTCTTCCTCGACCGTGTACTGGTACTGGTGCTGGCGCTGCTGATCGGAGCCGGCTTCCTGTCCGGCGCCGGCGAACTCAAAACTGATCACCTGGTTAAGCCCCAGGTCCTCGCGCAGTTTTGGCAGGTTGCTGGCGAACTGTTCAAGGTCAAAACCGACCTTCTGGCCGAGCTTGAGCATCTCGGCGATCTCTTTTTCTGTCTGCCCCGCCTCATTACTGACGGCTTTCTTGACCACTTCGCCGCGCAGGGCGTCATCGACAAAATCACGCAGCAGCTCGCCGACCTCATTCTTAGCCTCATTGACCGTGCCCTGGAGCCCGCCTTTGTAACCGCCAAAACCGAAGCCGCCCAGGTTGGCCTGGCGTTCGGCAAAATGCAGCGTGCCCTGGGTCTCCCTCTTGGCAACGAGGAATTCCATGGACTTGCTCTTGGCCAGGACCTGTTTCAGATAAGCGTCCTTGACCTGGCGGGCGATCTCGCCGCGCATAGAATTGGCCACCTGGACCTTGAGCGACTTAATATCCTTCAGGCTGACGCCGTCCTCCTTGAGCAGGCGGTCCTCGATCTGTTCGAGCTTGCGCTTGGTCTCAGCCCCGCCACTCACCAGGGACTGCGAATAAGCGCCGATATATTCCTTGATGTCGCCGGCTGTCCGTTCAGGCGAGGCTTCTTCGGTCTTGCCTTCCTGAGCTTCCTGGTTCTGCTGGCCCTGCTTATTGCCCAGGGAAGTGCGGCTGACCTGGTGCCGGATATCGATCATGTCGGAAGCGGACTCGGCCTGGCCTTCAAGCGCGAAGCCGTACTGTTCCTGAAGATCGCCGAGCAATTTAGCTGAGGTCACTTTATTGGCCAGCTTCGAGGCCAGGCTGGCCAGGATCTGCGTGCCTACCTGGGCGCCCTGGCCGTTAATGGCCTTCTTGACCGCGCTTTCCTGGTGGACCTTGGATGAGTTGTCGGCGTCGATCTCCCGCTCCATCTCAGAGCGGATCACCTGATCCAGCCCCTGGGCTGAAGAGATGTTGGCCAGCATTGCTCCCTGTTGACTTACTTGATCAAGCCCCATAATCGCTTACCCCATTATCCTTTTGTATTCCGCCAGGTGGTCGGCCGCTTTGGCCTGGTCACCTTTGAGCGCATAAGCCTTGCTTAACAGGAAATTAGGCATGGCTTTGTTGACATATTTGTTCTCCACGCGGCCCTCGACCTTGAGGCGCAGCGCCTCTTCAAGCACTTCAATGGCCAGGTCGATCTTGCCGGCGTAGAGGTAGATGGCAGCCAGCACGTTCCGCGCCGGCACGTTATCCTTATCCAGGTTCAGGAGCAATTGAGCGGCCTGAGCCGCTTCAGGCAGTTTTTTCTGCCGCAGCAGGATATCAGCTTTCTTTTCCAGGGCCTGCCTGCCGATGGCCTTGTCAGGCACAAGGCCGAGCGTCCGGTCAAAATGGGCCAAAGCCTCATCCAAACGCTTCAGTTCGTTCAAGTTGGTCGCCAGCATGTAATGCAGATAAGGATCGTTCCCGTTCTGTTCCAGGGCCCGGGAATAGAGTTCAATATAGCGGCGCCGTTTCTCGTTCATGGCCTCACCGGCCAGGTTCCTGCCCCAGTGATAAACGGATACCGGCAGCAACTCTCCCTTGGCCACACGGCCTTTTGCATCCACCAGCTGTTCGTTGATCGGCCTGATAAAATGGAAGCCCTGGCCGTTGCGGAAGACCTTGGCCCGCTGGAACCCGGTATTCTTGTCGCAGCGGCCAGGCTTTGACTCATAGATGGTCAATTCGTAGACCGGATCGGCGGCTTCTGCCAGCTGCTGCTTCAGAGCGTCCAGGTCCTCAGGCTTATAATACTCATCAGCGTCCGCCCAGAGGATCCAATCCCCTGTGGCCTGCTTAAGCGACTCGTTGCGCGCTGCGGAAAAATCATCGATCCAGGTAAAATCAGAGACCCTGGCGCCGTACTTCCTGGCAACGGCAGCGGTATCATCGCTTGAGCCGGTGTCAAGCACGATGATCTCGGCCGCAGCCTGGCTCAGGCTGGGCAAGGTCTTTTCCAGCATCTTTGCCTCGTTCTTGACTATCATGCAGACCGAAAGTTTCATCATCGCTCCTCAGGCAGCCGCGCTGACCTTGACCGGGTCCTGATGTTTTTTCAGGGCCAGCCGGGTCAATTTCTGGTCGCCGGTCGCCTTCTCGATTATATCCTCATACTTCTGGACATGGCGCTCATGCAGGCCGATTGCCTTGCGGATATAAGCATGCAGCCTCTCCAGCTTGATCAGCAATTCCTTTTTATCGGATTCGAGCATCTGGATCTCATACTCAAGATTAGCCCGCTCCATGTAGAACTCGGTCAGAATCTTCTTGACCGAATCAAGCTTGACCTCTTCAAAATACAGCGGGGTGTAATCATCCTTTATGCCCAGGCGTTCCGCCTGTATCATCAGTTGGTTCTTTAATTCGTTGACAAGCTTTTTTTGTGAGCTCTTGCGGTTCCTCATCCGACTATCTCCAACATGGTCTCATCATAGACCACCTGTTCCATGGCTGTGCGGTTCTGGCAAATAAGGTCGGTCCTGACCTGGCCCTTGAGCGCTTCCAGCTCCTGCGGCGAAATGCCCATCAGGGCCAGCTTCTCCATCACATTGCCCACCAGCCATTCTGAAACCTTGGCCAGCAGCCTATTATGGGAAAAGACATTGCTGTAGGCGGAAACAAACGTCTTTTTAAAGCGGTTCTTTAATTCGCTGAGCAATTCCTGGGAAGCGTTGCCTGACCGGGCGACCTTGGCTGAGGTGTCGGTGGCAGACGTGGTCAGCAGCATCTTGGCATCATCAACGCGGCTGGCCAGGCTCATTTCGTTCTTGTCCGAACGGACCCATTCAAAACCTGACTCACGCATGCCTTCACTTAACTTAACGGCTTCCTGCTGCGGTTTAGGCTGGTGCTGCTGGGCCTGGCGCACAGCATACTCTTTTGCCGAGTTATTTACACCAACATTCAGTGATAAATTGGTCATAGTTCCCCTCTATATATATATCGGGTCAACAGGGGTAAATCTTGCATGATTTTAAGCGTTTATGCTAGTGAAATATGCTGATCTTACGGGGTTTTTAAGCCTTTTGTTTCTGGGCCGACTTCTTGTTCTTGCTTGAGCGGCTGATCGCCAGCTGTCTGTGTTCCCGATTCGACTGCTGAGCCTCTTTCCGGAGCTCGGCAGCGGATTCCTTGGCAGACCTCTCCATTTCACGCATTTCTGATCTTTTGTCTGCGTGGCCCTGTTTTTCCAGCCGTTTCATTATCGCTTTTCTCTGGCCTTGAGCCTTGGAGATCTGTTTCATAGCCAGTCTTTCTTCTTCCATTTCCTCATATTCCAGGTCATCCGTGCGTTCCTCGTAACTTTCCTTGTCCTGTTTATAATTAGCCGTAGCCACGCGGTTGGCTGAGCAGCGCTCCATCACGCCGACCAGGTCAAGCCCGAGGCCCCATTTCGAGAGCAGGCCGTAGGCGTATACGCCCCAGTTGTTGGCAAAGATCTCTCCTTGCATCCTGCTGTTGTAGCTGAGGTTGTGGAACTGGCCGACCACATACTGCGGGTGGGGCATGTCATACTGCGATTCGTTGATATGGGAGCTTATCTTGCCTTGACGCCACAACTCATACATCACATCAGCCCAGCCGTAGCGCGTGGACACCTCGCCTATCTCGCCGCCATCCTTGACATAAAGATGGCTGGTCCATTTCTTGTCCCAGGCATAAGCGGGGTGGTCGATATCAGAAACAAACGCTTTTGTCGCATCATGCCAATGCCAGCTGCCGCCTGCGTTAGAATAAACGGAAATTCCAGGAATGGTCACCCATTCTCCGGTAACGCCATCCGTCGCATCCGAATACTTTTCAGCGTCACTGGCATAAGATTCCCAGATCGGCCTGCCGCGCTCAGGCTTGGTCGCGCCGAACCATTGATCGATCAATGTTTCCATGGCGTTATAGGCTGAATCTCCGGAGCTGCCGAGATCGTTGCGGTAATTATACAGACCGCCCGTAGCGTCCTCGCTTTCATCAGAGTCAAGATACCCTTCGGTGTCGTTATAGGCGTCATCATAGGACACCCTGCCGGTGTACTGGGAGAACTCCCAGAAACGCTCCCGGTCCATGCCCGCGGCTTCCCAGCCGTGGGATTCGCCTTCCTCAAAGAACGCAGTCATCCGGTTCTGGACCGAGTGCTGGATCTCGAGGAAGAACGGGAACATGGCCAGGGCATGATGGTTGACATAAGGATTGGATTGCATTATAAAGTCGCCTATGTAAGGCATCATTGCCTCATCGTCCCAGGTGCTGGTCACCGGGCCGAAGACCTCGGTCATCATTGACCAGGCGCGCTCACGGGACTCATACATGGCCATCACCAGCAGGGCCAGCTGTTCTTCGTTCAGATGCTGGTATGAGCCATCCATGACGATCTGGTAATAGCTCTTGCCCGCCAGGTAGGGATTGGTCGAAAGTAAAGTCGTTACATCTTCCCAATCATGGCCGGTCGCTGCAAGCATCCCGCCGATAAAATAAGCCTGGTTAACAGTAGCATCAATGATGCCGGTCTGTTTGGTATCGGGCTTTCCTTTAATGCCGATATGGTTCCACTCCGAAGCCTCGGCCACAAAGTCGATATTGGAAAAATACGCGCCGTAACCGGAACCGGCCAGGCGCGACGCATCGTCGAATGCGCCGGTGCGGTGCTGCATGCCATGGACCCAGACATCATCATCGCGCCAGGTCTCAAAACCGTCGTATTCTATGCCATTGTCCTGGACCCAGGCAATAGTGTCATAGTTGGTCACCCGGCCGTCACCGTCGTTATCGGTCAGGGCATTGGCCAGGGACTGGTCCTCGCTGTTCACGGAATCGTCATTGTTCAGGTCAAAGCTGGCGAACAGGTCGCGCAGGTCCTGGAGCGCCGCGGCATCGCTAAGGGAAACACCGTACTCGGTAAAAGCGTCATACCATTCCTCGGTCACATTGGTCGGGCCTCCTCTATGGTCAATGGCCCGGGCTGCTTCATCGTCGTCAGCAGCGAACTTTTTGCAGGCGTAATCCAGCTGTTCCAGCTTGGGCAGGAACTTCATCATTTCCAAGCCGAAATTTGCCAGGCGGTTAAGATTGATACTGGAGGTGTAAAAATTGTACAGGTCAGGGGACTCAGGCGACAAAGCCTTTCTCGGCTTCATCGCTTTGAGCAGGTTCAGGCTCTGTACATGGGCATACTTGTTTCCGAACATCGATTACCTCTCTGGCCTGGGGTAGCGCCTATGATCAGGCGCTGTTGGCCGCGACAGAGTTAATGGTCTTATCCAGTGTGCTCTCGAATTTGAGCGCGTCCATCAGCTGAGCAAAGATGAATTCCTGCTCGGACATCCAGGAATTGATCAAATAGGTCCCGGCCGCGCCGTTCTTCATGTCGGCGTCGATCTTGATGCCGTCAAGCTCAAGGTCAGCCTCATCATCGGTCAGCACGTCCAGCAGGCCGAGCAGTTCGTTCCTGAAATCACCGTAGAAATCTAGCACCTTATCACGACTGCTGCCGCTCGAAATATTGATCTCATTAAAGCCAGTTATTGCTGAAAGAACCATTTAAACATCCGCCTCCTTTTCAATCTTGGACATCGCTATCCTTTTTCCGGACAAGCTGTCCGTAAAAAGGATAGGCCCCCGGTTAAGGGGGCCTGCTCCATTAGCCAAGCGCACTGAATTTCTGCTGCGCGACCTTCTGACACTTGCTGGGCTGAATTCCGACACCGGAAATAGTTGAAGCCTGGGTGCTGATCCCTTCCTTAACGAATTCGATCAAAGCAACCGAAGCAACACTGCCCATCATCGCCTCTTTACCGCCTAAGCGGATAGCGCCTTCTTCATCAGTTGTATGAGGATCGCCATCACAGACCGCATCGGTCGCTTCAGACAGATCCGCACATTCATTCGCTGCCTCAATGATGACATCGAGGACTTCCAAGTTAGCGTCATCAACGTTAGTTTTCAGCGTATCGACGACTTTACCTTCATAAGCAGTTACCATACCTTTTCACCTCCTTTTACCTTATTTTCACCAGTCACCTATATTATCGTTATAAGTGACCAAAAACTTGCATCGGTCTCAGACCACATTGCTCAGCTGCATGCCCGCGATCGGGCCCTGCTGGTGCTGGTCGGACAGATCCGCCATATAGCTGACAACTTCCTGCGGATTGACCGGGTTAACCGTCTCAGCCCCGGCGATGCCCGCCACTTCATCTTTAAACCCAAGGGCAGAATTGACCTGGTCCTCAAGCCTGGCTAAAAGAGCGCTGCTATCATCCAGCGAACCAAGGGAACCGGAGCCCATTGACTCCCGGCTGCCCCCGATCTGACCTGAATTAAGTGAACCGACAATGCTCATATTTACCTCACAAAAAAACCCGACCGTTAACTAAACCGAATCTCGATCTAATTACCAGTCAGGCTCTGGTGTGCATTCCACTATATATATCGTGTTTAGGACCGAAAAACTTGCATCAATTAGTCTCTGGATTCTAGGTTCTGGGTTCTGGGATCGGAGGAACCGCGGCGGCTGCCTGCCGGCAGGTTCAGCCGCAGGTTACGATCCGTTCCCTGGTTTATTTCTTCATCTCCTCAACCATCTTCTTGATACGGGAGATATAATTGTCCAGCATCTCTTCTTCCGCATCCTCAAAATCAAAGGGTTTGTCAAATCCTTCCTTCTGGCGCAAGAATTGCAGCTCTGAGGCCGTCGCTCCCTGCGCTACCTGGATATTTGCCGAGCGGGCGATCTCGCCCAGGCTCTGAGCAAAACTAGGCCCGTTATAATTTATATCCGCGGCCGACCTGGCCGCCGGCTTGACGTTCAGTAATTCGATATTCTGGTTAGGCATAATGTTCATAATGTTCATCGCTGTTATCCCATTACCGTGCTTTCAACGGCGGAAACACCGTGGCTGCTGGCATATTCGGCCCCTTCTGCCATTTCACGCCAGCGTTGGTTCGGCGACCTTGAATCACAGCCCAGACGGCTGATCGCCAGGAGCATGTCCTCATCGCTCCTGGATGAGACACCGGCCTGCTCGGCCGAAGCTTCCTCAATGCGCTCCTGGTCGTCAGAGGTGCGGCGCCATGAATTGAACAGCCTGCTGATCAGACCGCCGCCGCCCTGGCCGACCCGGGCAGCTGCCGGCTGGTCAGTAAGCAGTGCGGCGCTTTCCTCGCTTTCAGCAGATCCTTCAGAGGCGGGATCATGCCCGGCGGCTGAAGACCGCTGGACCTCGATCTGGTTGCGCAAAGAAGTGATATTGCGCTGGCAGGCTGACAGTTCGCCTCGTATTTCCTGCATCCTGGCGCTGGTCGCTTCGATCTGGCGCTCCAGAGCGCTGACACGCTCATCAGCATCGTCCTGATAGACTCGGGACAGGTTCTCCAGATCGAGCGTGGAATCCATGCCATGGCGGGCCAGCAATTCCCTGACCTCGGTCTCTGCGGCGCCGTCAGCCAGGACCTGGGCCATTTCCCTGGCCTGGGCCAGTTCTGTTTCTAAGGCGTTCTTTGTTTCGACCAGCTGGCTGCGCTCAGCCCTGAGCGCTTCCAGATGCTGCTCCAGCCGCTGCAGCAGCTCCTGGGGATCGACCGGAGCCTGTTCCGGATCAGGCACGGCAGAGGTCATGGCATGGACCTCGGCATCCGTGACCTGCATGCCGTTGACCTCTTCGATCATCTGCTGGGCCTGGGCGATTTCCTGGTCAAGATCAGCGATCTGCTGGCTGGCCTCGGCTGATTCGCTCAGCACCTGGGCTTCGATCTGATCGGCCAGAGCGTTGAGCGCTTCGCTTCTCATGCGGCTGGTCTGCGGCTGCTGTTCAGCCGGCGTAACTGTCGGAGTTTCAGCGCGCTGCGCGTCCATGGCCGCCTGGATAGAGGCTAGACCGGCTTCAGCCCGCTCCAGCAGCTCCTGATTATTCGCGGTCTCAGCCAGCTGGGCCACTTGTTCCAGGACATTGGTCGCCTGTTGAGCCTCGACCTCGCTTGAGGTCATGGCCTCAAGGCCGCAGATGGCCATGTCCTGTCTGACCGGATCGTTCATATCAACGATATGCTGAGCTGTCGTGGACACGTTGCCGGAACGGGCCATCATTTGGACCTCTGACTGGACCTGTTCATTCGAATAGACCCCGCCATCTTCGGGATCATGCAGTGCTGTAGCAAAATCCGGCACTGAAACGAGCAGGTCCATAATCTGGTTCATCATCTGTTCATGACGCATGGCGACCTGGACAGAGGCCTGCGAATAATTATGTATATCCATGGTGATGAACTCGGAATTGAAGATATCAGCTTCCATGCTTTCAATAGAACTGAAAATATCGCCGTGCGAACTTTCCCTGGACGCTTCCTTGGGATCCTTGTCACCCTTGGTAGGCTTTGCGGATAGACTATGCGTACCGTATTGATCTCTTTCTGAGGCCTCGCTTTGATCAGAGTCCATGCCCTGCGCCACTATGCCGATCAGGCTGACCACAACATTGAGCGCCTTCAAGCTGGCGGAAACGACCGACAGGGTCCGGATATTTTCCTGCAGTTCTGCCTGTGACTTGACGTTATCG